>JAPOTD010000106.1 GCA_026709365.1 Gammaproteobacteria bacterium | reverse complement strand
GTCGTCGGTCCGCTTGGCGAGCAGCGCCTTGGCGTTGGCCAGCTTCTGGGCGTCGCTCAGCGGGTTGCCGTGCTCGTCCTTGTCCTTGAGCTCCGGGTCGATGGGGTTGGCGTAGGGCACGCAGCCGGAGCCGCCGGCGAAGCTGTAGCAGAACCGGGGCTTGAAGACGGTGCGCCGCACGTCGAGGCGCTCGTAGTGGTCCGTGCGGGCCAGGCTCTCGTGGGTGATGGCGGTCACCGCGCCCAGGCCGTTCCTGATGCTCGACACCTGCCTTGGGAAGCGGCCCGCGTTCTTGGACGGGAAGGTCTCCAGCTTGCCCTTGCTGCTTGTGTCGGAGATGCGCAGGTAGTCCACAGCCCCGTCGCCGTCGGCGTCCAGGAACAGGTGGGCGGAGGTTTTCTTGCCGTCGGTTCTGGGCCCGACCCAGAGGATGTTCGAGCTGTCGGCCAGCCAGCCGGTGCTGGGGTCGAAGGGCAGCGCCTTGATGCGCTTGTCCCTGCGGTCGTGCCAGACCAGGTCCGAGTGGCCGTCGCCGTTGACATCCGTGGGCGGCAGCATGTCCACTTTGTCGGGATCCAGTGGGACGGCGGCAGGTTGGTTGATGAACCCGGCACCAGTGTTGATCTCAAGATAGGGGATCAGGAAGCTCCCGGAGCGCCCCTCGCGCAGCAGGTCGGTTAGACCGTCACCGTTGAAGTCGGCCGCATGCAGCTTGCTCCCGCGGAAGTCCGCGTAAAGTTTCCAGCCATTGGGGCCTTGGATGTACGGTCCGTTGACGGTTCGAGAGACTGATCCCCTCGGCTCCGGCAGCTGACGCTCGAAATAGGTGCTGGCGATAAAGTCCGCCAAGCCGTCGCCGTTGAAGTCGTGGCTGCCCACCTTCAGGGTCGTGTTAACGCTGGTGGCTGACGTCCCGAACGCTCCACCGGATACGGTGTGCAGCGTAGTCTCAGCCCCGAACCGGTAGGGTGTGCTGGATGTGTCCGGCTGAGACGGGTTCCGCTCCAGATACCGTGCGCGAATCGTTGCGCCGCGAGCGTAAACGGCGTCCGCCAGCCCGTCGCCGTTCAGGTCAGTGAACTCGGCGCGGCGGTCAGTGACGGGGGTCGCGACCGTAGAGGCGGCGAGGCCCCAGCCGCCGTTTAGCTTCGGCACCGACAGGTGGACGCGCCAGACCGCGTCGCGGATGCGCCAGACCGCCACGTCGGTTCGTCCGTCGCCGTTGTAGTCGATGGGCCGGGCCAGCACGTTGGGCAGGCCGTTGTTCACGTCCTCCATGTGCTCGATGGAAGTGCCGCCGCCATCGAACGTGGCAGGCCGCAGCGTGCCGCCCATCGAGAGCGCGTACTTGATGTGGTGGTCGGTGTCGGTCTTGTCCACGTCCCACTCCACCCACACGAGGTCCATCATGCCGTCGCCGTTGATGTCCGCCGGGTGGTGGCTGAGCAGGCCCCGGTCCTTGCGCGGGGCCAGGTCCGCTGAGCCGCTCGCGGCGAGCTTGACCCCAGCCGCGTTGCCCGGCCGCGTGAACGTCGTCGCCGGCTTGCAGGCCGCCGTTGCGGCGTCGCCCGCGCACTCGGTGATCGAGTTCAGGAGGGAGGTCTTGTTGCCGGTCATGCTGCCATAGGCCAGCCGCAGCTCCCGCACCCCCTTGAGCGCGGTGCCGTCGTGGCCGAGGGTCTGCACCTTGGCGAGCCGCTTGCGGTTGTCGAACTTGTGCCCGGCCACGTAGCCGTTCATGCCGTCGCTGCGGTCCTGGTAGATGAGCTTGATGGCCGCGTGGTGGTCGTCGATCTTGCGCTTGGACCCGTAGGCGTAGCGCACTTCCGAAAGCCGGTGGCTGTCGGCGCCGTCGGCGTAGATGTGCCAAACCGGGTTGCCGACGCTGTCGGTGAAGCGCTTGAGCGCCCAGGTCAGCGTCTGGTTCCGGCTGTTGCGGCGCTTGGCGTCGGTGTATGAGCCGCCGGGCAGGTTGCCGTAGTGGCTCACCGAGCCGTCCTTGCGGCGCACCTCGAAGTGGTCCGGGTGGCCCGCCGTGCCGCCCACCGCCTTGACAGTGGCGAAGCTGTCGATCTCGGTGCGGTAGCTGGAGCCGGGGGCGGCGTAGGTGCCGCTCTCCAGCACCAGACGCTGGCCGTCCAAGCAGAATTTGTCTTCCGCGTTCCACTGGATCGGCTTGGCCGCACCGTCCTGGTGGCGGGTGGCGCGGCAGCGGGTTATGGCGGAGCCGCCCTCCAAGGCCCAGCCGAGGCCGGCGATGCCGTTGCCGCCTTGGGAGTTGTAGGCCAGTGCCAGCTCCGGCGTCACCCCGGCGGTGCCGGGCGTGGCGTAGATGGGGATGCGGTAGCTGGCCGCGCCGGACTCGGTGACCCGGAAGGCGCCGGCGATGGTGCCGGTGGAATCCGTGGCCTTGATCTCCGCCGCCGTCACCAGCGAGTCCGGGGCTATGTATGGGGCGGGCGGGGTCTCCACGGTGGCCACCGCGACGTTGGCGACGGTCACGCTTAGCGAGTCGTTCCAGCCGCCGCAGACGCCGCCTGCGCAGGCGCGCACCCGGTAGGCGTAGCTGCCGTTGGCGTTGCTGGCCACTGTGAAGGTGGCCGCGGCGCCGTTGTGGATTTCCGTCCAGCTGCCGCCGACGGGCCGCTCCTCAAGCGCATGGGTCACCGTTGGGCCCCAGGTTACGGCGTTCCAGAAGACTCTGTAGCCGCCGCCTCCGTCGGGGGCCGTGGCCGCCAGCCCGGAGGGGACGGGCGGGGGGATGGGCACGGCGACGGACCGCGGCGCGCTGTAGTCGCTGCACGCCCCCGACTGCGGGCAGGCGCGCGCTTGGTAGCTGTAGGTGCCGTTGGACTTGCCCGTGAAGGCCCTTTCCCGGCTGGCGCCGCTGTGGACGTCCCGCCAACTCCCGGCGCCGATGCGCTCTTGGAGCTGGTAGGCGCGCACCGTTCCGGAGGCTGCGTTCCAAGCCACCTTGTAGCTGCCCGGGCCGGTGGGGGTGATGGCGAGGCCACCCGGCACGCCGAGCTTGGCGCAGTTGGGCGCCGTTGCCGTGGCGGTGGCGCTCCAATTGCCGCAGTTGCCGTTGTCCGCGCAGGCCTTGACTTGGAAGCCGTACTGGCTGCCGACAGTGAGGTTGGGCGTGTCCGAGTTGTTCGGCACGCTGTAGGCGGCGTTCCAACCGCCTTGGCCTTGGCGTTGCTGAACCCTGTAGCTGGTCGCGCCAAGCACCTCGGGCCAGGACAGGCGGTGGGCGGTGCCGCTGCATGCCAGCGAGGGCGCTGCCGGCGCATCTGGCCGCACCGTCACTGACTGGGCGCTGCCGTAGCTGCCGCAGTTGCTGGCGGGGGCGCAGGTGCTGACCCGGTATTGGTAGGTGCCGGGCGGCTTGTTGGTGAAGGTCCTGGACGGGCTCGACAGGGGGGCCACGCTTACTTGCCCGGCGTGGAACTCGCGCAGCCGGTAGCTTGCGTCCGTCCAGGGCACTTCATCCCAAGACACCTTGAAGCCGCGGTTCGCGTTCGGCGCGGAGATTGTCAGGTTGGCCGGCGCGGGCGGGGGGATTGGCACGGTGATGGACAACTGGTCCGTGTAGCCGCTCCACAGGTTCGAGCCGGAGCGTGCCCGCAGGCGGTATCGATAGGTGCCGGCGGCTTGGTTTGAGTATGGCTTGGAGAGTCCGGTGGTGGCAGGCTCGGCCTGCCAATCGCCCGAGCCTTGCTTCTGCTCAAGCACGTAGCTGATGCCGCTCCCAGTGACGGCATCCCAGCGAATGCTGTAGTCGTCCGAGCCCGTGGCGTCAAGCCGCAAGTTCTCCGGAACGACTGGACCGCTGCACCGGGGTGCCGTTGCCGTGGCGATGGCGCTCCAATTGCCGCAGTTGCCGTTGTCCGCGCAGGCCTTGACTTGGAAGCCGTACTGGCTGCCGACGGCAAGGGCGGGTGCGTCCGAGTTGTTCTGGACGCTGTAGGCGGGGTTCCAGCTGCCTTGGCCCTGGCGTTGCTGAACCCTGTAGCTGGTCGCGCCAAGCACCTCGGGCCAGGAGAGGCGGTGGGCGGTGCCGTTGCACGCCAGCGTCGGCGTTGCGGGCGCATCGGGGGGCACCGTCACCGACTGGACGGCGCCGTAGCTGCCGCAGTTGCTGGCCGGGGCACAGGTGCTGGCCCGGTATTGGTAGGTGCCAGGCGGCTTTTTGGTGAAGGTCCTGGACGTGCCCGACAGGGGCTCCACCTGTACTTGCCCGGCGTGGAACTCCCGCAGCCGGTAGCTCGCGCCCGTCCAGGGCACCTCATCCCAGGACACCTTGAAGCCGCGGTTCGCGTTCGGCGCGGAGATCGTTAGATTGGCTGGCGCGGGCGGGGGGATTGGCACCGTCACAAGCAGTTCGGTGGAGTAGTCGCCGACCACGTCCGCCGCCGAGAGTGCCCGCACCCGGTAGCGGTAGGTGCCTGCGGGCCTGTTCGTGAAGGACTTGGCAGGGTTTGCGCCCCGGTGGGAGACGTTCCATGAATTGGCTTTGAAGCGCTGCTCGAGTTCGTAGCGCATTCCCGTGCCGATCACGGCGTCCCAGCGAATGCTGTAGTCGTCCGAGCCCGTGGCGTTGAGCCGCAGGTTTCCGGGCACGTTCGGTTTGGCGCAGTTCGGCGCGGTCACCGCAAGGGTCGCGCCCCAATCGCTGCAGTTGGCCGCCGTCGCGCAGGCCTTGGCGCGGAACGATTGGCTGGTGCCGACGGCGAGGGTGAGCGCCTTGCTGTTGCCGGGGCCGTTGTGGGCCTCGGCCCATGGGCCGAGGCCCGCGCGCTGCTCGACGACGTAGGTGGCCGCGCCGGCTGCCGTGGTCCAGGACAGTTCGTAGCTGCCGTTGCTGCATTCCCCGGAGACGGTCGGCGCTGCCGGGGGAACCCGCACGGTGGCCTCCACGCTCCAGGAGCTGCACTTGTCGTCAGCATCGCAGGCCCTGACCTGATAGCCATAGACTGCGGGGCTTGGGTTGGAGAAGTCCTTGAGCCGGCCAGTGATGCCCGGCACGTCCGACCAGTCGCCGTTGTTCGCGTGTTCCTGAAGCCTGTAGCTCGTAGCGTTCTTTGATTCCGTCCAAGACACCCGGTAGGTGCCGCCGGGCGCGGGGTCCGGCGCAATGCTCAAGGTTGGCGGCGCCAGCGATCGGGCCACGGTCACGGTGAGCGGCGAGGAAAACAGCGGGGTGCAGACCCAGCCGCCCAGCGAGCCGAGGTTGATGCAGCTTTGCACCTGATAGACGTAAGTGCCGTCGGCCTTGCCGGAAAACGATTTCTGGGTTGCAGTGAGGGTGTTTGTGCTTGGCCAGGTGGCGCCGCCGTCGGCGCTTTCCTGCAGGTCGTACCGTCCCGCGAACGGCGCTGGCGTCCAGGTGACCGTGTAGCTGCCGTTCGAGGACGGATTGGGGTTGGCGATGAACTCGCCGCTCACGGTGACCTTCCGTTCGCCGGTCCAATCGCTGCAGGAGCTTTCGGCGTCGCCCGCGCAAGCGCGCACCCGATAGCCGTAGGTGGTGACGAGCCGACTCTTGAGTTCCACCGAGGTGGCATCGCCCTTGTAGGCATCGGCCCATGAGCCGTTGAGGATGCGCTCCTGGAGTTGGTAGCGCACCGCACCCGTCGATGATTGCCAGGAGATTTGGTAGGTGCCGTCGGAGTCGCGCTGCGGCGCGTTGAAGTTGGCAGGGGTGGGCGGAGGCGGTTGAACGGGCATTCCGGTCCTCCCCTCTACCGAATCCGACCACTGGCTTATGCCTGCGCTGTTCGTGGCGCGGACGCGCACTTCGTAGGCCGGGTTCCTCGACAGCCCGGAAATCACCGTGCTGGTGCCCGTTCCCGAGAAGGCGTGGTCTTGCCAGCGGGCGCGGACGACGTTCACGCGGTACTGGACGTCGTAGTCGGTGATGGCCGAGCCGTTGTCGGCCGGTGCGTTCCAAGTCACCTTCAGGCTGGTGTGTCCGGCTGCCGTCACGGTGGGCTTGGCTGGCTTTGCGGGCACATCCACGACCTTGGCCGTCGCGGTGGCGCTGCCGCTGCCGCCCGGCCCGGTGCAGGTCACGGTGACGCTGTAGTTGCCTACGGCGCTCGGCTTGAGGGTGGCGGACCCGGACGGGCTGGTGGAGCCGAGGGTGCGCGAGCCGTAGCAGCTGGTCGCGTTGCGTGACGACCAGTACAAGGTGGCGCTGCCGCCCAGCTTGACTTCACGCACTTTGAAGGAGGCGGAGACCGTCGGTGCGGCGGCTTTCCGCGACGTCTTGCCCTGGCCGGACGCCGACCAGTTTCCCGTGCCCAATCGATTCTTGGCACGAACCTGCACTTGGTAGCTCGTGTCGGCCGTCAGTCCGGACAGCGTTGTGGCCGTGCCGGTTCCCGCGCTTGAGGGGCCGCCCCAGTTCGTGTTGCCTGCGTCGAGGCGGTGGCGGACCTCATAGCCGCTGATTGCCGAGCCGTTGTTGCGGGGCGCCGTCCAGGAGACTTTCAGCGTCGTGGTTCCCGATGCGGTCACCGTGGGTGCCGCGGGCGCATCCGGGACGTTCACGACATGCACCCTCGCCGTGGCGCTGCCGCTGCCGCCGTCCCCCGTGCAGGTCACGGCGACGCTGAAGTTGCCCACGGCGCTCGGCGTGAAGCTGGCGGACCCGGACGGGCTGGTGGAGCCGAGGCTGCGCGAGCCGGAGCAGCTAGCCGCGTTGCTTGACGACCAGGACAATTTGGCGCTGCCGCCCAGCTTGACCTCACGCACGTTGAAGGAGGCGGAGACCGTCGGCGCGGGCGTCGGCGCGGGAACGCCCTTGACGAAGACGCTGGCTAGGGTGGCGGCTGCGTAGGTGCCGCCGTTCTTGAGCTCAAAGGTTCCCCCGTTTGCCGAGATCCAAGGCGCGACCTTGGAGCCGCTCCTGCCGCAGGCGAACTTGGCTTGGGATCCCTTGAGGTACACGCAGGGCGACCCCGCGTTCTGCGTGGACCAGGTCACCGTCGTCGAGCAGCGCGTTTCGCCAGCAGGGATGGTGCAGGGCGACGGGTTGGCCGAGATGTTTCCGGTGGGCGTTGGAGCGGGCACCGTCACCGTCACTGAGGCGTTGGTCGAGTAGCAGGTGCTCTGGCCGAGTATGGCGAGGCAGGCATCCAAGCTGTAGGCGTAGCGGCCCGGCGCCTTGTTGGCGAAGGTCTTGCTGCGGCCGACGACCGTGTGGATGGTGGCTTGGCCGTTGTTGAAGCGCTCGTGCAGTCGGTAGCCGCCGCCGGACACAGGCGAGGTCCAACTGACCTTGTAGTTGCCGCCGGGCGCTGGGTTGGGGCTGGCCGTGATCGTCGCTGAGAAGCGAATCACCTGGACGCTGCGGCTGGCGGACCAGCCGCCGCAGTTGCCCGCTCCCTTGCAGGCGCGCACCCGGTAGGCGTAGGTGCCGGCGCCCTTGTTGGCGAACGCGCTTGAGGTGGCGCCGCCCGCGTAGGCCGCCTTCCAGCCGGCGGTGCCCGCTTTTTCCTGAAGTTCGAAGCGGGTGGCGCCGGAGGGCTTGGTCCAGGACACGGTGTAGCTGCCCGTGTTCGAATTTGCCGGGACGGTCAGCGTCGGCGCAGCGGGAGGCGGGGTGGGCGCGGTGCCGGAGACGGTTACCGTCAGGGCATCATAGGCTGAGGGGAGGCAGGCGATGCCGATCGGATGACCGAGATTCTCACAGTACAGCAGCCTGTAGGTGTAGCTGCCAGCCGCCTTGCCGGAAAACGCCTTGGAAAGCCCCGTGCCGTTGAAGACGATCGCATCGCCTTCCTGGAGCTGGTAGCTCAGTGCGTCGGCCACTTTGGTCCAGGAGACCGTGTACGACCCGTTGGCGGACGGGTTGGGGCTGGCGGACAGCCCCGCGTGGGCCGCCGAGCCGACGACCAGGCCGACCGTCAGCGCCAGCGCCCGCCAGCGTCGGAACCGGCGTCCGGAGTGCTTGGCGGCACGGTTTGGCCCCAGTTCGACAGAGGGACTGCCGGCATGTCTTGCGTGATCCCCGGGCGGGATGGTCGTCGATGGGCAAGGGAATCGGCCCGGCAGCAAGCGGAGGGCGATGAGGCGCTTTGTTCGGTTCATGTGCGTGTGTCCGGCTGGTTGGCTCCCGCCGCCTCCGGGCCTCCGGCGAGGTCAACCGGAGGCGGCATCCGGGGCGGATTTTTGGAGCCTGCCGGGGGAGGGGCCATCGAAAACCCCATGCGAGTTTTGCCGGGGTTTTGGGGCGTCCAAGGCCGGACGCACGGGGCTGGATAGCCCTGTCCGGCTTTGTTCGACGCCATTTCGGGACGAGGGCTTCCCGCTCCCGATTGCGTTGCCGGAGTGCGCTTTCCGTCAGGTGGTTGCGGATTTTTCCTGCGAGGCTGGCGGGATGGCTTCCGGGGTGACGGCAAACCCCCGGCTACGGTCGCGGTGGCGGTGGCCGAGAATGAAGTCGCTGACTTTTAGGGCGTTCCCCGGTGCGCGCTGTACCTCGACGGACAGCCGAAACGGGCCACGGCGCCAAGCTGCTTGGTCTGAGAGATTTCGCACGAGTCGTGCGGCGCTGGCCTACAGATGTTCCCTGACTTCCTTGCCAACATCACCGGCCCTGAAGCCAATGGAACGGGCCGATGCCGCACCGCTTTCGCCAACGCCCAATGCGCGACCTGACAGTTGCGCCGAAACCCCTGCGTCTGTGCGGGCTCAGGAACCTATCGGAATCTGACCTACGCGACTGGCGCGGAGTTTTGCGGCAGCGAAACCACAACGCGAACCAAAGGCTAAGGTTCGCGCACTGTCTCGCACGGCGCTATGCTAACGCCAGCACCGTTGAGCAACGGCCTCACCAAGGAGCTCGCCATGCCCCAAGCCGAACCGCTGACCGTTCACCCGAAGCAGGCGCGGGGTTTCTCGTCGGTGAAACCGCAACGTGCCAAAGACGCGCCGCCGCCCCCCGTCCACTACCCCGAATCGGACGATGAGCCGATGGGGGAGAGCTTCCTGCACATCGAACTGTCGTTCGACGTGTTCGGCCTCCTGCTGGCGCGTTACGCCGACCGCTCGGAGGAGGTCTGCGTGGGATGCAACAACTTCGTTTACTACGAGGAGGGCAACCCCCGTGCGGTGGTGACGCCGGATGTGTTCGTGGCCCACGGGGTGGGGCAGCGCACCGGCCGCCGGGTCTTCAAGGTCTGGGAGGAGGGCGTGACCCCCGACTGGGTCTTGGAGGTGACCTCGAAGACCACTTGGCGCGAGGACGAAGGCCCCAAGCGGTGCCTGTACGAGCGGCTTGGGGTGCGGGAGTACTGGCAGTACGACCCGACCGGCGAGTGCCTGGACCCGATTCTCAAGGGCCGCGCGCTGGGGCCCGACGGCAGTTACGTTGAGTTCGGTCTTGAGGAGCGCGACGGGGGGCTGTGCCATCGTTCGGAGGCTCTCGGCTTGGACCTTCGCCTCGTGGGCGATCGGCTGCGCTTCCATGATCCGGCGCGGGGCGAGTACCTGCTGTCGGGGCTGGAGCGTTACATTGTGGTTGGCGAGCAGCGCGACGAGATCAGTGAGCAGCGGGAAGTCATCGACGGGCAACGGGGCGTGATTGACGGGCAACGGGACCTGATTGACGGGCAGCAGGAAGTGATTGACGAGCAGCGCCGCGCCCTGCGGGTGGCCGAAGCCCGCATTCGTGAGCTGGAGCGGCAGCAACGCTCCGAAGGCTGAAGCCGGCGCGGCTTAAGACCGGCGGCGGCCTCCCGATATCCGTCAATCAACCTTGCGCCCGGCGACTGCCTACATTCTGACGACCGTCGCGATGCCCAGCAGGCCCAGGCCCGTGCGCAGGGTGCGGGCCGTTTGCTGGGCGAACCGCAACCGGTTGCTGCGCTCGCCTCCCTCTGCCGCCAGAATGGGGCATTGCTCGTAGAAGCGGGTGAACGTGGTGGCGAGATCGTGGAGGTAGGCGCACAGCGCGTGCGGATAGCCGTCCTCGGCGACCTGCTCGACCACTTCCTGCAAGCGGGCGAGGACGAAGGCCAAGTCACGCTCCGCAGCGGCGCTCGGCTGGGCCTTGCCGCCCAAGGACTCCGGATCGACGTCGCCACGTCGGAACAGGCTTTGGATGCGGGCGTAGGCGTACAGCAGATAGGGCGCGGTGTTGCCCTCGAAGGCCAGCATCTGCTCCCAGTCGAACAGATAGTCGCTGGTCCGATTCTTGGACAGGTCCGCGTACTTGACCGCGCCGATGCCCACCGCCCGCGCCACCTCGGCCTGCTCCTCGGCACCCAGCTGCGGGTTCTTCTCCCGCACCAGGCGCATCGCGCGGGCTTCGGCCTCGTCCAGCAGGGCGGTGAGCTTGATCACCCCGCCCTCTCGGGTCTTGAACGGCTTCCCATCCTTGCCGAGCATGGCGCCGAAGGGCATGTGCTCAAGGCTTAAGGCCGCGCCCGCAAAGCCGGCTTGGCGGGCCACCGCGAACACTTGCTTGAAGTGAAAGGCTTGGCGGCTGTCGGTGAAGTACAGGGCGCGGTCGGCCCCGAGCGCTTGGGCACGATGCCGAATCGCCGCTAGGTCGGTGGTGGCGTACAGGTAGGCGCCATCGGACTTTTGCGCGATCAAGGGCGTTATGCCGCCGTCCTTGCGCCTGAACTCGGGCAGGAAGACGCAGCGCGCGCCGTCGGACTCGGTGAGCAGGCCCTGTTGCCCGAGCGCCTTGAGCACGTCGGGCAAGGCGTCGTTGTAGGCGCTTTCGGCCATGACGTCTTCGGGCCCCAGGCTCGCGCCAAGCCGGTCGTAGAGCGTTTGGCAGTGATCCAGGGAGATTTTGATGAACCGCTGCCAGCGGGCCCGGGCGCCCGCCTCGCCGGCTTGCAGGGCAACCACCATGGCTCGGCTGGCCGCTTGAAAGTCCGGCTGTGCATCGAACCGCGCCTTGGCCGTGCGGTAGTACGCCTCCAAGTCGCTCAACGTCTCGGAATCCGCGTCGCTGTGGCCAAAGTGCGCGAGCAGCATGCCGAACTGGGTGCCCCAATCACCCACATGGTTCTGTCGAATCACCTGATGGCCGAGCGCCTCGAGAATGCGCGCCACCGCATCGCCGATGATGGTGCTGCGCAGATGTCCGACGTGCATCTCCTTGGCCAGGTTGGGGCACGAGTAGTCCACCACGACGGTCTGCGGTCGGTCGGCCTTGCCGATCACCGGCGACTCCAGATTCAGCCGGTCCCCCAGGAATTGATCGCGCAGCCGGATGTTCAGGAACCCTGGGCCGGCCACTTCCACGGCATCGATGAGGTCATCGGCGTCCAAGCGGTCGATCACTTGGCCGGCGAGCTGCCGGGGTTTGGCTTGCGCCGACTTGGCCGCCGCCATCACGCCATTGGCCTGGTAGTGGCCGTACTCCGGCCTTGAGGCGATCCGGACAAGGGCCGGCGCCTCGACGCCGCAGTCCTTGAGGGCGGCCTCAATGCGGGCGGACAGCAGCCGCTTGACGTTCAGGGAGCCCATTGCAGGACTGCGGGGCGCGTCAAAGCGCCGTCACGTTCTCGGCGCACAGTCCTTTTTCGTTTTCGCCCACTTGGAAGCTCACCGAGCGCCCGTCATGGAGTTGCGGACGCTCTCCCCGATCGGCGCGGATGGCCCGCTTGTGGACGAAGATCTCGCTGCGGTCAGCGCGGATGATGAAGCCGAAGCCCTTGGTCTCGTCGAACCACTTGATCGTGCCCTCCTCCCGCTTGCCGCCGTCGATCAGGCGGGTGCGGGTCTCGCGCGGCGCTCTTTTGGGCTTGGCCGGCTGCCGCTTCGGCTTGGCGTGGGCGGGTGCGGAGGCGGCGTTCCGATCGGCTAGGCGGGCGTTGAACAGCCCATTGACCGCCAAGGCAAGAAAGGTGACCAGCAGCAGTGCGAAGTAGTCGCCCGCAAACAGCCGGGAGTGGGTCTCGGTAACGACTGCCGCCAGCACTAGGGCACTGGCCGTGACAATGATGTAGGTGCGCATGACTCGGTTCCCTAGGTTGTTGGTGAAAGCCCCGTGAAGGCATTGGCAAAGCGAAAAAAGTTTACATGCCCATAAACGAGCTTCAGCCGACGAATTTTGGCGGCTTCCCCGGTTCATTTCGAGGGCGGGACGCCCTCCGCTCCGTGGGTCGTTGCCCGAACCAAGCGGATTCCCTGAGCGAGTTTCCGCCCTCGATTGGCAATCCGCAGGGACAACGCAGCGGGTTTGCACGCCCACTCAGGGTCGGCTGAAGCATGTTTACAGGCAGGAGAGTCTAACATGAGGCCTTGGGCTTGGAGACCGCTGGGCTCCGAAAGATAGTGGCTCAGTTTGACTTTGGCTGGGCTTGAACGGCTGGCGCTCTGACGAGCGTCACTGCGAGGGCAGGGGATGCCCTCCGGGGCGAAACGCCGCCTTCAGGTGAGGGCCCCGGAGCGAGGGCGTCCCGCCCTCGACCGAGTCACGACGACGTGAGTCAAACTGAGCCACCACTCTCCGAAACATTTCGCTCCGAAACATTCGCTTGACGTATCGACGCCGCTCCCGGTAGCTTCCGCTAATGTTCGCTTTGACTTTCGGGAGATTCGCAATGTTCCTTCTTTCCGCCAAATGGCTGTCTGCCTCCAAATGCCTGCCTGCCGCGTTGGCGGCTTTCCTGTTCCTGCCGCTGCCGATTGGCGCCTTGGCGGATGGCCGGGCCAAGTCCAATCAGTTTTGGTGGCCGGACCAGGTCGATCTCAGCCCGCTGCGCCAGCATGCCGCCGAGTCCAACCCGTATGGGGAGGCGTTCGACTATGCGGAGGCGTTCAATACCCTGGATGTCAACGCGGTCAAGGCGGACCTCGAAGCGCTCATGACCGACTCGCAGGACTGGTGGCCAGCGGACTTTGGCCACTACGGGCCCTTCTTCATCCGCATGGCTTGGCACAGCGCCGGCGTGTACCGCATCCATGACGGGCGGGGCGGCGCCGCAGGCGGCCAACAACGTTTTGAACCGCTCAACAGTTGGCCGGACAACGCCAATCTGGACAAGGCTCGGCGCTTGCTGTGGCCCATCAAGCAAAAGTACGGGCGCAAGCTTTCCTGGGCTGACCTGATGGTCTTGACCGGCAATGTGGCGCTCGAATCCATGGGCTTTGAGACCTTTGGCTTCGCCGGCGGGCGCCAGGACGACTGGGAAGCCGATCTCATGTACTGGGGGCCGGAGACGGAAATGCTGGCCGATGAGCGCTACCGCGGCGACCGCGAGCTCGACCAGCCCCTTGCCGCCGTGCAGATGGGCCTCATCTACGTCAACCCGGAAGGCCCGAACGGCGTGCCCGATCCCCTGCTGGCGGCGCGTGACATTCGCGAAACCTTTGGCCGCATGGCGATGAACGATGAGGAAACGGTGGCCCTGATCGCCGGCGGCCACACCTTCGGCAAGGCGCACGGCGCGGCCAGGGCGGAAGGCTGCGCCGGACCGGAACCCGCTGCCGCGGGCGTTGAGGAGCAGGGCTTTGGCTGGACCAACCGCTGTGGCGCCAGCGGCGGCGCGGATGCCAACACCAGTGGCTTTGAGGGCGCTTGGTCGGCCAGCCCCATCAATTGGACCAACCAATACCTGGACAACCTGTTCGCCTTCGAGTGGGTGCAGTCCAAGAGCCCGTCGGGGGTCACCCAATGGGTTCCCGCCGATGGCTTGGCCGCCAACCTGGTGCCCGATGCCCACGACCCCGCCAAGCGCCACGCGCCGGTGATGTTCACCACTGACCTGTCGCTGAAGTTCGATCCGGCCTACCGGGAGATTGCCCAGCGCTTCCAGCAAGACCCGGAGGAGTTTGCGCTGGCGTTCGCCAAGGCTTGGTACAAGCTGACGCATCGCGACATGGGGCCGCGCAGCCGCTACTTGGGATCGGACGTGCCGAGCGATGAGTTGCTTTGGCAGGATCCCGTGCCGGCGGTGGACCATGCCCTGATCGATGCCGCCGACGCCGCAGCGCTGAAGGCGGAAATTCTGGGCACTGGCTTGTCGGTTTCCGAACTGGTGCGCACCGCCTGGGCGTCCGCCGCCAGCTATCGCGGCACCGACATGCGCGGCGGGGCCAACGGTGCGCGGGTTCGCTTGGCGCCGCAGAAGGACTGGGCGGCGAACACGCCGGCTGAACTCGGCCGGGTGCTGGCCCAGCTGGAGAGCGTGCAACAGCGCTTCAACGCCGGGCAGCCCGGGGACAAGCGGGTGTCGCTTGCCGACCTGATCGTGCTGGCCGGCGGCGCCGCCATTGAGCAAGCGGCGGAGACCGCTGGGCACGCAGCCGCGGTGCCGTTCACGCCGGGGCGCGCCGATGCGGACCAAGCGCAGACGGATGAGGCCTCCTTCGCCGTCCTGGAACCCAAGGCGGACGGCTTCCGCAACTACTTCTCGGCAGACAACGCGCGATCGCCTGCGGAGTCGCTGGTGGACCGTGCCGGCATGCTGACGCTGACGGTCCCGGAAATGACGGTTCTGGTTGGCGGCCTGCGGGTGTTGAACGCCAACGCCGGTGGCGCGGAGCATGGCGTGTTCACCGACCGGCCCGGCACGTTGAGCAACGACTTCTTCGTGAACCTGCTCGACATGTCCACGGTTTGGACGAAGTCCGAGGGGCAGGAGGGGCTTTACGAGGGCCGCGACCGCAGTTCGGGCGATCGCAAATGGACAGCCACCCCGGTCGATCTGCTGTTCGGCTCGCATTCCGAACTGCGGGCCGTCGCGGAAGTCTATGCGTCGGACGACGGCGCCGCGCAGTTCGCGGACGACTTTGTCGCGGCTTGGGCCAAGGTGATGAACTTGGACAGGTTCTAGGTGGGATTGCGCGGGCGCGGAACGCCTGTTCCCGAACACGGAATGCGGACCTGGGGTTCAGTGGGGCTCTACTCAGGGTTTTGATTGGGGGTTGGCGTTCGGGCGTTCACGACTGCCTCCTGCGGCTTCATGCGTTCCCGCTGCAGGATGAGCATGATCCTCATGCTGGCCACCACTGCGCTGACGTGCCGTTGCAGGGCGAAATCCTTGTACAGCGGATCTTCGCTCAATAGCACGCACTGGTTTTGCGCGCCGCAGCGAAAGCGGGTGTTGCGGCCGAAGTTGTTGCCGGCGGGGCCGTATTCGCCGAACTTGCCCGGATCCTCGTTCAGGGTCCAAAAGGCCTCCCAAGAGGCCGGCAAGCCGAACATCGGCGCTTTGATTGCGCTCACGGTGTCCTCGGCGGTTTCCCGGAGCACGCCGTCGTAGTCAGCGGTGTCGGCCAGCACCTGGGCGCAACTGCCCTGCACGGCGGCTGCCACTTGGTCTTCGTCGATGGGAAAGCCGCCGAATCGGTCCTTGAGGCTCAACCGCCACCAGCGGGCGGTGTAAACCGGCACCGCGTGCGCGGGGGAGGTGACGTCCTGTGCGTAGTTCACGATGCGCCCGAGGCGTTGGAAGGCTTCGGCACCGCCATCGGTGCCGGCCAGCGCCCGCACTTGCGCCGTGAAGTGTTGGTGGAAGCGGGTGTCGATCAACCAAAGGATGTCGCGGTCGTCGGCGCCGCTGCGATCATAGTAGTTCCAGCGCAGCATGCGCACGAAGAGGTTGGTCTCCGCCTGTCGGGCGTTGGCCCGGGCGATCATGCGCACTTGCAGGGCGTTGACCGGCGGGATGGCGCCGTCCGCCAAGCAGCGGTTGAGTTGCTTGGCCGCCAAGAAGGTGAGCTTCTGGTGAATGGGGGATTCGTAGGCGGCAACGCCTGATGCCAGCGCCAAGGCCAGGAAGCTGCCGACCGCCAAGCGAGCCATCGGGCGACGGTGCGCCGAGGCTGACAATCTGCGTGGCAGGGAGCTTCGGATTTGGCGCGGCAAACTCATCAAGGCGCTCGCGGGAACATCGGGCAGCGATTATTGCCAAACCACTTGGCGGATGGCTACCGTCGCGCAGGTCAGGTTCGATGTGCTTCTGAACCCGCACAGTGCGGGGGGTTGGCCTCAATCAGGGGACCAATGAATGCCCCGTTGCCCCAAGCCGTTCATTCATCGAGCAAGCGTTGGGGTTTCGCAAGCATCGGCGGCGGCTGGCTGAGTGTGTGCGAACTCAAAACATATCGAACTTGGCTCAAGCAACCGGTGCGGAGTTTCGCGCAAGCGAAACTCCCACGAACCTTTGGTTCGCCACGACCGTCAGGTCGCGCAGTCAGGTCGCGCACGCTTTCAATTCCCGCCACACCGTGGCAGATTGGGGGTGTCGGCAGCTCCGGCGGTTAAGGCACGGATACTGGCATAAATTGAGGCATGGGAAAAGGAGGACGGGATGCAGTTGGTACAAAACATCCTTAAGCAGAAGACCGGTGGCGTTTTCAGCGTCGCCCCCAGCGATACGGTTTACGACGCCATCGCCATGATGGCGGAGAAGGAGGTTGGCGCTTTGCTGGTGTTGGATGCGGGCCGCACCGCCGGCATCATCTCCGAGCGCGACTACACGCGCAAAGTCATTTTGAAGGACAAGTCATCGAAGCTGGCGCAGGTTCAGGAGATCATGACCAGGGACGTCGTCTGCGTGACGCCGGAGATGCACGTCGATGATTGCGTGGCGTTGATGAGGAAGCACCACATCCGCCATCTGCCGGTTTCCGAGAACGGCGTCGTCACGGGCATGCTGAGCCTGCGCGACCTGTTTTCGGCGATTATCGAGGAGCAGGCCGACACCATCGAGCAACTGGAGCACTACGTGCGCGGTGAGGTCCAGTAGTCTCCCTGCTTGCCGGAATCAACAGATTCGTGAGTGGATTGGGAAACTGATGATCAAGCCAAGCTCGCTGGTCATGGTTGGCGTTGGCCCGTTTCCCAATCGCATCGACGGTCTCGAGGATGCCTTGGAGCCGCTGGAAATTCCGGCCTGATCCTGCCGGCGGAACTGGGCCCCTGTCACGCCAAAACGGATCAGTGGTGCGTGGGCGGCGGCTTGGGCTTCGGGAGTTCCCGGCTGGTGTCAGGACCGAGCGCGTAAAGGGCGCCCAAGGCGATGAGCGTCCAAACCAATAGCGAGAGCGCCAGTTTCATGTTTTCGTTCTCCTGTTGAGTTTCGCAGCTCCATTGCGGAAGCCGCCTCGAAGCCACTCCCGGCCGTTGCGCTCAACGCACCCAGCTTAGGCGCGGCGCATCCTGTTCGCCCATGGCGACCTGCCGGTCCTCGTGGGCGCGGTGGCGAACGTAGGCATGGATTCGGGTCACGTCCTCGTCGGTCAGCGAATCGGCAAACGAGGCCATGCCATTGGCTGCCAGCAGGCCTTCGAGCACGACTTGGTTGAAGCTGGCGTGGGAGCCTTCGCCAAGCAGGCGCAGGTCGGTGATGGCGCCGCCGGAACGGGCGAAGATGCCGTGGCAAACGGAGCAGTAGGTGTTGTACAGGCGCTCGCCCCGGGCAAGGTCCTCGTTGCTGATTTCCGGCAGCGTCTGTTCGGGGATGCTGCGATCCACCGCGGTCGGCGGCGGCAGCTTGGCACTTCCGCCCAGGGTGAAGGCCAGCAAGCGGCCCGCGTTGCCGTAGGTCAGGGAGGCCGGCGCCGGCAAGGTCTCGCCGCCGAACAGGTCGCCGCCGCCGCTGCCGGTGAGAATGGTGAGGTACTGGACGCCGTCAATCTCGTAGGTGATGGGCGGGGCCAGCATGGAGGTGTGGGTGTCGAATTGCCACAGGGCGTCCCCGGTGTCCTTGTCGTAGGCGGTGAGCATGCCCAGCGCATCGCCTTGGAACACCAAGCCACCGGCGCTGGCGAGGACGCCGCCGTTCCAGTAGTGCGGGTGCTCCACCACCCACTTGTCCTCGCCAGTGAGCGGATCGAACGCCTTCAGGTAGCCAACCGGCTTGGGTTGGGACTCCAGGTTGGTCACCACCAACTGCGAAACACGAGCGATTTCGACGCCGAGGTTCCAAGCGTTTGGGTTGCGCTTGTAGAGGCCAGTGTCCTGATGTTCATCGGAAACGTTGAAAAAGAACGGGTTGTCCTTGGCGGGAATGTAAACCACGCCCGCCTCCACATCCACCGACATCGCCTGCCAGTTGTGGGCCCCCAACGGACCGGGCAGCACCCAGAGGCCGTCCTCCCCGTAGTCCATGTCGGGGTTCTCGACCGGCCGTCCGGTCTCCAGGTCCACATGGGAGGCCCAGGTCACGGTCGCGAAGGGGTGGGCGCGCAGCAGGGTGCCGTCGGCGCGGTCGATGACGTAGAAGAAGCCGTTCTTCGGCGCCTGCAGCAGCACCTTGCGCGCCTCGCCGTCGATCATCATCTCGGCCAGGGCCATGTCCTGCACGGCGGTGTAGTCCCAGTTGTCGCCCGGCGTGGTTTGGTAATGCCAGTTCATCCTGCCGGTGTCCGCATCGACGGCGACGATGGAAGAGAGGAACAGGTTGTCGCCGCCGCCGGGGGAGCGGATCACCCGAGTCCAGGGCGCGCCGTTGCCGACGCCGAGATAGACCTGATCGAAGTCCGGGTCGTAAACGATGGAGTTCCACACGGTGCCGCCGCCGCCGAACTCCCACCACTCGCCGCCCTTCCAGGTCTTGGCGGCCATTTCCATTTCCTCATGCTCGAAGGGCAGGGAGGGGTCGCCGGGCACGGTGAAGAAGCGCCAAGCCTGGTCCCCGGTTTCGGCGTCGTAGGCGGTGACGTAGCCGCGCACCCCGTACTCCGCGCCGCCGTTGCCGATGAACACCTTGCCCTTGGCGGCGCGCGGGGCGCCGGTGATCGTGTAGCGGCGGGCACGGTCGATGATGGTGTCCACCTCCCAAGCCAACTCGCCCGTGGCGGCGTCCAAGGCGATCAGCCGCCCGTCGAGGCTGCCGACGTAAACCTTGCCCTGATAGACGGCGACGCCCCGGTTGACCACATCGCAGCAGGCCCAGCGCGCGGTTTCGCCGGGCACTTTGGGATCGAAGAACCACAACTGCTCGCCAGTGGCCGCATCCATGGCGTACACCCGGCTCCAGGCGCTGGTGAAGTACATCACGCCGTCAACGACGATGGGCGTGGATTCCTGGGCGCGGTTGGTGTTCATGTCACGGTACCAAGCCAAACCCAGCTCGGCGACGTTCCCGCGGTTGATGGCCGTCAGCGGCGAGAAGCGCTGCTCCTCGTAGGTGCGCCCGTGGGCCAGCCAGGCGCCCGGCTCGTCGCGGTCGGCGTTGTTGATGCGCTCATCGTCGATCAAGCCCGCCGCAGCGGCCCGCGCTTGGACGCTTTGGGCCTCCGCCTCCTCCGCGGGCGCCGCCGTTTGCGGCGCATCGCAGCCAGTGGCGCCCACCACGATGGCCGCAGCGGTAAAGCCTATCCAGAACCTGTTGCGCATGTTTCCAATCCTCCCGTTCCCGTGCTCTTGCTGCGGCGCTGCTGTTGCGGCGCTGCCGCTGCCATGTTCTCGTTGCCGTGCAAATGGTGTCAGTGGCCTTAATGCCGTCTAAGCCGATCCCTCCCGCTCCGCCTCCGCTTCGGTGGCGGCAGGCGTCTCTTCGACGGCCTGTTCGCCATCGTCAGCGCCTTCCTGGTCCTGGCTGACCAATTCATCCTGGCCGACCAATTCATCCTGGCCAACCAATTCAATGTAGGCCATGGGTGCCGCGTCGCCGGGCCTTCGGCCGCACTTGAGAATCCGCGTGTAGCCGCCGGGGCGGTCTTGGTAGCGCGGCCCGAGCTCCACGAACAGCTTGGCCACGGCCTCATCGCTGCGAATGCGGGCGAAGGCCAAGCGCCGATTGGCGACCGTATCCCGCTTGGCCAAGGTGATCAAGGGCTCAATGACCGGGCGCAGCGCCTTAGCCTTGGCGGCAGTGGTCCTGATCAGCTCGTGCTCGACCAACGAGGCCACCATGTTGCGGAACATCGCTTGGCGGTGGGCGCTGGTCCGGTTCAGGTGCCGCCCGCTTTTTCGGTGACGCATAGTCCATTCCTCGCGTTCAAGGGGTTGCCTTAAGCGACTTTGTCCTCGCCGTGGGGCACCGTCCAGTTTTCCAAGCGCATGCCCAAGGTGAGGTCGCGCGCTTGCAGAACGCCTTTGATCTCCGTAAGCGACTTCTTGCCCAAATTCGGCGTCTTAAGCAGTTCAACCTCGGTGCGCTGCACGAGGTCGCCAATGTAGTTGATGTTTTCCGCCTTAAGGCAATTGGCCGAGCGCACGGTGAGCTCAAGGTCATCCACCGGGCGCAGCAGAACCGCGTCGATCTGCCGGTTGGGGGCCGCCGTGGCCGGCTCAGCGGCAAGGCTGTGGCCGAACACGGCTTGTTCATGGAGGATGCGCTCCGCTTCCCGCATGCACTCCTCCGGGCCGATGGTGCCGTTGGTCTCGATGTCCAGGATCAGCTTGTCGAGGTCGGTGCGCTGCTCGACCCGGGCGCTCTCCACGCTGTAGGCCACGCGGCGTATGGGGCTGTAGGTGGCGTCCAGGCGCAGCGCGCCGATGGGACGCGACTCCTCTTCCTCCTCATTGTCCTCCTCGCGGCTGTCGGCGGGCACGTAGCCCCGGCCCCGAGTGACCTTGGCCTCCATGCGAATGGCGCCCTTGTCGTTCAGGGTGCAGATCAGGTGGTCCTGATTGATGATCTCGACATCTTGGCTGAGGGTGAAGTCGGCAGCCCGAACCTCCGTGGTCTCGCCCTCGCCGCTGCGTGACAGGGTGATCGTCGCTTGATCCGAATCGTGCAGCACGATGGCAACGCCCTTGAGGTTCAACAGGATGTTGATCACGTCCTCACGCACCCCTTCCAAGGTCTCGTACTCGTGCTGGACGTTGTCGATCTCCACCTCGGTGACGGCGGCACCGGGCATGGATGAAAGCAGAATGCGGCGATAGGTGTTGCCGATGGTGTGGCCAAACCCGCGCTCGTAGGGTTCGATGCTGATCTTCGCTCGAGTGGGGCTGAGCTGCTGGATCTCCATCTTCTTGGCGGTGGGCAACTCCAGCAGTGAGTGTGTCGATGATGATGCCATGATTTTCTCCGGTTTCCTGCGACGGCTTGATTCGGCTGAGCGCCCATTCCTTGGGGCGCTTGGCACGGCTTCCCGTTACTTGGAGTACAACTCCACGATGAGGTTCTCATTGATTTCGCTTGGCAACTCGTTGCGGTCGGGGGGACGCCGATACACGCCCTCGACCTTGCCGCCCTCGACGTCCGCGTCGGTGTCCACCCAATCGACGGGCGCCCGTTGGGCGGCGATTTGCAGCGCGGCTTGAACCCTGAGTTGCTGGCCGGCCTTGCCGGTGAGTCCGATCACGTCCCCGGCGCTGACCTGATAGGACGGAATGTTGACGCCCTTGCCGTTGACCGTGATGCCCTTGTGCGAAACCAGTTGCCGCGCTTCGGCCCGAGTGGAGCCGAAGCCCATGCGGTACACCACATTGTCGAGGCGGCCTTCGAGCAGGCGCAGGAGGTTTTCGCCGGTGGCCCCGCGCTGCCGATCGGCCCGCTTGTAGTAGTTGCGGAACTGCTTCTCGAGCACCCCATAGAGGCGGCGCACCTTTTGCTTTTCGCGCAGCTGCACCGCGTAGTCGGAGGGCCGCCCGCGGCGGACGCCGTGTTCGCCCGGCGGCTGGTCGATCTTGGCCTTGGAATCGATCGGCCGCACGCCGCTCTTCAGAAAGAGATCGGTGCCCTCCCGGCGGGACAGCTTTAGTTTCGGTCCTGTGTATCGAGCCATGCTTTCCTCTTAAGCGTTCTCTGCCGCTGCCGTCAGCCTAGCCTGCCTGGCGGCATCAGCCGCGCCTGCCTTGGCGGCATCAGCCGCGCCGCCGCTTGCGCGGCCGGCAGCCGTTGTGCGGAATCGGGGTGACGTCGGCGATGCTGTTGATGCGCAGCCCCGCGGCGTTCATCGCCCGCACCGCGGACTCCCGCCCCGGCCCCGGGCCCTTGACCAGCACATCGACGCTCTTCATGCCCATGTCCGTGGCCATGGCGCTGACGCGCTCGGCGGCCACTTGGGCGGCGAACGGGGTGCTCTTGCGCGAACCCCGGAACCCCGAACCACCAGCCGTGGTCCAGCACAGGGCGTTGCCCTGACGATCGGCGATGGTGATGATGGTATTGTTGAACGACGCGTGGACGTGGGCCACGCCGTCGGTCACGATGCGCTTGGTTTTCTTTCGCTCAGCCATGTCGCTGCCTGCTTCGGTTACTTGCGGATGGGCCGCCGGGGGCCTTTGCGGGTGCGGGCGTTGGTGCGGGTGCGCTGTCCGCTCACCGGCAGCCCCCGTCGATGCCGCATGCCCCGATAGCAGCCCAGATCCATCAGGCGCTTGATGTTCATGTTCACCTCGCGCCGCAGATCGCCCTCCACGGACATCTTGGCCACTTCGGAGCGCAGCGCATCAAGGTCCGCTTCGGACAGCTCCTGAATCCGCTGCTCCGGGTTGACCCCGGCGGCATCGCAAAGGCGGGCGGCGGACGTGCGCCCCACGCCAAAGATGTAGGTGAGCGATACGCCGGCGTGTTTGTTGTCGGGGATGTTGACCCCAGCTATCCGGGCCATGATGTTCCTTCCCTTGCGTCTTCGTGAACCATTGCGTCTTGGCGACCCATTGCGTCTTGGTAACCTCGTTCCAACCTCATCCCTGCCTTTGCTTGTGCCGCGGCTCCGCGCTGCAAATCACCCGCACCACGCCCTTGCGCCGCACGATCTTGCAGTTGCGGCAGATTCTCTTGACTGATGCCCGGACTTTCATTTTCACGCTTCCTTGCATTCATCCACGGTTAATCGACCATCGCCGTCGGCTAACGCCGACGACCGTAGCCCTTGAGATTGGACTTTTCCATGAGCTTGGCATACTGGCTCGACATCAGGTGCGCCTGCACCTGGGACATGAAATCCATCGCCACAACCACGACGATCAGCAGAGCGGTGCCGCCGAGTTGAAAAGTGACGTCGGAGGCCACCACCATGAACTCCGGCAGCAGGCAGACCAGTGTAACGTACAGGGAGCCGAACACGGTGAGGCGGGTGACCACGTCATCGATGTAGCGCGCCGTCTGCTGGCCGGGGCGGATGCCGGGCACATAGGCCCCCTGGCGCTTGAGGTTGTCCGCCATGTCCTTCGGGTCGAATTGAAGCGCCGTGTAGAAAAAGCTGAAGAAGATGATGCCGGCGGCAAACACCAGAATGTATAGCGGCTGCCCAGGCGAGAGCACCAAGGCCACCTGCTGCAGCCAGCCCAAGCCCGGCCCTTGGCCGAACCATTGGGCCACCGAAGCCGGCGCGAGCAGCAGGCTGGAAGCGAAGATGGCGGGTATGACCCCGGCCATGTTGATCTTCAGCGGCAAATGGCTGGCTTGGCCCTGGAAGACGCGCCGGCCTTGCTGGCGCTTGGCGTAGTTGACGGTGATGCGCCGCTGGCCGCGTTCGATGAAGACCACGAAGGCGACCACCAGAATGGCGAGCAGGGCGATGGCCAAGAGGGCGATGATGTTGATGTCGCCTTGGCGGGCCGCCTCAAAGGACTGCCCGATGGCGCCCGGGAAGCCGGAAACGATCCCCGCAAAGATGATCAGCGAGATGCCGTTGCCGACGCCCCGTTCGGTGATCTGCTCCCCTAGCCACATCATGAACAGCGCCCCGGTCACCAAGGTCACGGTGGCCACAAAGTAGAAGGCGAAGCCGGTTGAGAACGCCAGCCCCTGATTGGCTAGCGTGACCGAGAGCGACACGCCCTGCACCAAGGCGATCAGCAGGGTGCCGTAGCGCGTGTACTGCGTGATCTTGCGTCGTCCCGACTCCCCTTCCTTGCGCAGCTGCTGCAGGCTGGGGTACATCGCGCTCATCAGGTTCATGATGATGCTGGAGGTGATGTAGGGCATCACGTTCAGGGCCAGGATGCTCATGCGCTCCAAAGCGCCGCCGGAGAACATGTTGAACAGCTCAAGGATGCCGCCCTGATTTTGCTCGAACAACGCCCGCAGGCGCTCCGGGTTGATTCCGGGCAGCGGAATGTGGGTGCCGATGCGATAGACCAGCAGCGCAAACAAGACGAACAGCAGCCGGTTGCGGAGCTCGATCAGCCCCGCCTGCGTACCGCCCAATTGTCCTGGATTGATCGCCATGTTCCTGCTCTAGTCGATTGCATTCCCCGCCAAGGGACGCGCTCAGGGCTCGACAGTGCCTCCCGCCGCCGCAATGGCCGCCGCCGCGCCTCGGGTGACGTGAACGTCCTTGCCGCGCACGGTGAGGGGCCGCTCAATTCGCCCGGAGAGCATGATGCGCGCCCGCTTCATGTCGCGGCGCACGAGGTTGGCGGCCTTAA
Source organism: Gammaproteobacteria bacterium (assembly GCA_026709365.1). Taxonomy (GTDB): domain Bacteria; phylum Pseudomonadota; class Gammaproteobacteria; order Pseudomonadales; family Azotimanducaceae; genus Azophilus. Next base: position 23,322 of record JAPOTD010000106.1, on the reverse strand, counting down.
GCTGCGCCAAGTCCACCACATCGCCCTCGATGCGGGCCAATTCACCCAGCCGAACCTCGGCGGTGGACGCGCCGACCCGGGAGCGGAAGCCGAACTTGGGCACCCGCATCTGCAAGGGTAGCTGCCCGCCTTCAAAGCCGGGCGGCACACCGCCTCCGGAGCGGGCCTTTTGGCCTTTTTGGCCTCGGCCCGAGGTCTTGCCGCGGCCGGAGCCGGGGCCCCGTCCGACGCGCCGCTTGGCGCGCCTGCTGCCCGGAGCTGGATGTAGGTCATTGATGCGCATGACTCCCATACCTCCAATTGGCGGGAAACGGTTGCCGAATCAGCCGGCTTCGCGCCCGTCCGCCGTCCTGCCGTTGCTCTAAAGGCATCGCCGCGTTCATCCCCAACTACTCGGACACTCGGACCATGTAGCTGACCCGGTTGATCATGCCGCGCACCGCCGGGGTGTCCTCCACCTCCACGGTGTGGCCGATTCGGCGCAGCCCCAAGCCCGCCACGCAGGCCTTGTGCCGCTTGAGGCGTCCGGCGGCGCTCTTGACTTGGGTCACCCGGATCATCCGCTTGCCGCTGGTCGCGTTGGCGTTGTCTTCTGCCATGGTTGCTGCCGTGCCTGCCGTGCTGGCGCCCGTGCGCTAGACGGTGATTTCCTCGACGCTCTTGCCCCGCTTTTCCGCAATGACCGCTGGGGAGCGCATGTTCGTCAGGGCATTGAAGGTCGCCCGCACCACGTTGTCCGGGTTGGTGGAGCCGTAGCACTTGGCCAACACGTTATGCACCCCCGCCGCTTCCAGAACGGCGCGCATGGCGCCGCCGGCAATGATGCCGGTGCCTTCGGAGGCGGGTTGCATATAGACCTTCGACGCGCCATGGCGTTCCGTGAGCGCATACCAGATGGTGGAGCCGTTGAGTTCGATGTCCACCATGTTGCGGCGGGCGACTTCCATGGCCTTTTGAATGGCGACCGGCACCTCCCGGGCCTTGCCGCGCCCGAACCCGACCTTGCCCTTGCCGTCACCCACCACGGTCAGGGCAGTGAAGCCGAACAGCCGGCCGCCCTTGACGGCCTTCGCCACCCGGTTCACGCGAACCGTCTTCTCCAGCAGGCCCTCTTCGCGAATTTCCTCTGTATAAGCCACGTTAGAACTCCAATCCCCCAGCCCGGGCCGCTTCGGCAAGCGCCTTCACGCGCCCGTGGAACTTGTACCCGGAACGGTCGAAGGCGACCCGGCTGATGCCCGCCGCCCGGGCTCGTTCGGCAACCAGCGCCCCCACCTTGGCGGCTGCGTCCACGTTGCCGGTGGCCCCCGCGCGCAGGTTCCCATCAAGGGTGGAGGCTTGCGCCAGGACGTTGGCGCCATCGGCCGACAGCACTTGGGCGTAAATGTGGCGCGGCGAGCGGTTGACGGTCAAGCGACTGACGCCGAGCTCGCGCATCTTCATGCGCCCTCGACGCGCCCGGCGCAGCCTTGCCTGTTTCTTGCTGATCATGCCTCTGCTCTCCGCTTTTCTGCCGTCCAAGCCCTGCCACTACTTCTTCTTGGCTTCCTTGCGCCGCACCTGCTCGCCCAGATAGCGCACGCCCTTGCCCTTGTAGGGCTCCGGCGGCCGGAAGCTGCGAATCTCCGCGCTCACCTGGCCGACCAGCTGCTTGTCAGCACCCGAAATGACGATTTCCGTTTGGCTGGGCGTCTGCGCGCTAACCCCTTCGGGCAACGGGTACTCCACCGGGTGGGAGAAGCCCAGCTGCAGGGTCAGCGTCCCCCCCTTGACCGCCGCGCGATAGCCCACCCCTTGCAGCTGCAGCCGCTTCTCGAAGCCGGCACTGACGCCCAGCACCATGTTGTTGACCAAGGAGCGGGTGGTGCCCGCCAAGGCCTTGGCGCTCTTGGACTTCGAGCGGGCCTTGAAGCGCAGAACGCCGTTGTCCTGAGCGACCTCGACGGACGGATGCACCGTCGCCTCCAAGGTGCCCTTGGCGCCGGACACCCGGATGTTGGCGCCGCTGATGGCCGCCTCCACGCCTTCCGGCACGGCAACTGGATTGTCGGCTATCCGTGACATCCGCTAAAACACCGTACACAGGACTTCGCCGCCGACGCCGAGCCGGCGCGCGCGGCGGTCGGTCATCAAGCCCTTGCTGGTGCTGACGATGGCGACGCCCAATCCGCCGCGCACCTTGGGCAGTTCCGCCTTGCCCTTGTAGATTCGCAGCCCGGGTCGGCTGACCCGGTGAATTTCCGCAATGACCGGCTCCCCGGCGTGATACTTGAGTTGCACCTTAAGCTCCCGCTTGCCTTCCCCGCTGACGCTGAAGCCTTGGATGTAGCCTTCCTGCTCAAGCACCTCGCAGATGGCGGCCTTGGCCTTGGAGTGCGGCATGGCCACTTCCGGGTGGCCGACGCTCTGGGCGTTGCGCACCCGAGTGAGGAGGTCGGCGATGGGATCCTGCATGGTCATGGAATGCTCCTACCAACTCGCCTTGACCAAGCCCGGCACGTCGCCGCGCATGGCCGCCTCGCGCAGCTTGTTGCGGCCCAGGCCAAACTTTCGATACACGCCGTGGGGCCGGCCAGTCAGCCCGCAGCGGCGCTGCCGACGGACGGGCGAGGCGTTGCGCGGCAGCTTCTGAAGCTTCAGCTGAGCCTCCCAATGCTCGTCATCGGATAGGTTGCGATTGTTGATGACGGCCTTGAGCTGGGCGCGCTTGGCCTGGTAGCGGGCGGCCACCTTGGCTCGCTTCCTCTCCCGCTCAATCATCGATGCCTTTGCCATGATCTTGATCCGCTGTGCTGATGCTGGGTTGATGGCGACGCCGCTTGGCCTTAGGCCGCCGGCTGCCGGAATGGGAAATTGAACTGCCGCAGCAAGGCCAAGGCCTCGGCATCGGTGGCGGCGGTGGTGGTCACGGTGATGTCAAGGCCGCGAATCTTGTCGATCTTGTCGTAGTCGATTTCAGCAAACACGATTTGCTCAACGATGCCCATGGAGAAGTTGCCCCGCCCGTCGAACGACTTGGGATTCAAGCCGCGGAAGTCGCGAATGCGCGGAATGGCCACGCCCACCAGCCGCTCCAGGAACTCGTACATGCGCCGGCGACGCAACGTCACCTTGCAGCCCACCGGATAGCCGTCCCGAATCTTGAAGCCCGCCTCGGACTTGCGCGCCTTGGTGATGATGGGCTTTTGGCCGGAAATGGCCGTCAGGTCGGCCACGGCCGCCTCCATGATCTTGCGGTCGCCCACGGCCTCGCCGACCCCCATGTTCAGGGTCACCTTCTCAAGCCGTGGCACCTGCATGATGCTGGCCAGCCCCAGCTCCTCCTTGAGGGCGGGGCGGATCCGATCCCGGTAGTCCTCCAGAAAACCGCTCATGTCAGCTATCCAAAACTTCGCCCGTTGACTTGAAGTAGCGGACCTTCTCGGCGCTCCCGCCATCGCTCGCAATGCGAAAGCCCACCCGGTCGGCGCGCTGCTCGGCATCATTCCAGATGGCGACGTTGGAAGCGTCGATCGGGCCTTCGCGCTCGACGATGCCGCCCTGCTGGCCGCGATTCGGGTCGCCTCGTTGATGCTTCTTGAGCAGATTGACGCCCGCCACGACGAGGCGCCCGTCGCGGCGCACTTCGAGCACCTCGCCGCGCCGTCCGCGGTCGCGCCCGGCAATCACGATGACTTCGTCGTCTTTTCTTATCTTGTTCATCAGTCCACTTAAATCTAGCCGCAGGCGCCAATCGACTTCATCTAGGCGCAGGCGCTCCTTGTCGATCCAAAGGCACCGCGCCTACAGCACCTCCGGGGCCAGCGAGACGATGCGCATGAAGTGCTCGGTGCGCAGCTCCCGGGTCACGGGGCCGAAGATGCGCGTTCCCACCGGCTGGTTCTGCTGGTTGAGCAGCACCGCGGCGTTCTCATCGAAACGGATCAGCGAGCCGTCCGTCCGCCGAACGCCCTTGCGGGTGCGCACCACCACCGCGTTCATCACCTGCCCCTTGCGCACCCGGCCGCGGGGAATGGCCTCCTTCACCGCCACCTTGATGATGTCGCCGATGCCGGCGTAGCGGCGATGGGAGCCGCCCAGCACCTTGATGCACTGCACCCGCCGCGCGCCGCTGTTGTCGGCTATGGCCAACATGGTTTGGGCTTGAATCATGAGCGTGTATGTCCGTCAGGCCACTGCGGCGCGCTGATCGACGGATTTCAGCCGCCATGACTTGGTCTTGGATATCGGGCGGCACTCCTCCACGGTGACCGTATCGCCGACGCGGCCCTCATTCCTCTCGTCATGGGCATGCAGCCGCGTTGAGCGGCGGATGATCTTGCTGTACACGGGGTGCTGCACCTTGCGTTCCACCAAAACAGTGATGGTCTTGTCCATGCGGTCGCTGGCGACGACCCCGGAAACCGTGCGCCGGCCCGCCTTGATTGGCTCCGTCATGCGCCTTCTCCCCCGTTAGCTCCCCGGTGCGCGGCGGCCCCGCACGCGTTCTCTTGCATGATGGTCTTGACCCGGGCGATGTCACGCCGGGTCTCCTGCACCAGATGGGTTTGACCCAACTGGCCGCTGGCCCGCTGCATGCGCAGGTTGAAGTGCTCCTTGCGCAGCCGCAGCAGCTCGCTTTTGAGCTCATCCTGGGCCATTTCCCTTAACTGCGTTGCGTCCATTGCCTTAACTGACCTCGATCCATCCTTCCGCTTAGTAAGGTCGCGCTAGGCGGCGACGGAGCGTTTTGCGAAGGCCGTGGAGAACGGCAGCTTGGCGCCAGCCAATTCAAAGGCTCGCCGCGCCACATCCTCCGGCACGCCTTCAATCTCGTAGAGGATTCGTCCCGGCTGCACTTGGGCAACCCAGTACTCGACGCTGCCCTTGCCCTTGCCCTGGCGCACTTCAAGCGGCTTCTTGGTGATGGGCTTGTCCGGGAAGGCGCGAATCCAAATCTTGCCGCCACGGCGCACGTGCCGGGTCATGGCGCGCCGCGCGGCTTCGATTTGGCGCGCGGTCAATCGCCCCCGGCTGGTGGCCTTGAGGCCGAATTCGCCAAAGCTGACCGAACTGCCGCGATGCGACAGGCCCCGGTTGCGGCCTTTGTGCTGCTTTCTGAATTTCGTTCGTTTCGGTTGTAGCATGCCTGTTCAACTCTTCCTGCCAACTTTGCCCACCGCCGTCTTCCGCCCTTTGGGACTGCGGCTGCGGCTCTAGCCAGCGGTCGCCTCCGCATCCTCCGCACCCAGAATCTCGCCCTTGAACACCCACACCTTGATGCCGAGCACCCCGTAGGTGGTCTGCGCCTCCCAAGTGGCATAGTCGATGTCGGCGCGCAGGGTGTGCAGCGGCACGCGGCCTTCGTGGTAAACCTCCGAGCGGGCAATCTCAGCGCCGCCCAAGCGGCCGGCGACGCGCACCTTGATGCCTTGGGCCCCCAGCCGCATGGCGTTTTGGATGACCCGGCGCATGGCGCGCCGAAATTGCACCCGTCGTTCCAACTGCTGCGCCACGTTCTGCGCCACCAGCAAGGCGTCGATCTCGGGTTTGCGAATCTCCTCGATGATGACGTGTACGGACTGCAGCCCCATCATCGCCGTCAGGTCCACCCGCAGGCGTTCAACGTCCTCGCCCTTCTTGCCGATGACGATGCCGGGGCGGGCGGTGCGGATGGTGATGCGCGCGGTCTGCGCCGAACGCTTGATCTCGATGCCGCTGACCGACGCTTGGGACAGGCGCTTGCGCAGGTAGTCGCGCACCTCCAGATCCTTGAGCAGATACTCCGAGTACTGCTGCTTGTCGGCATACCAGATGGACTTGTGCGACTTGACCACGCCAAGTCGGATTCCGGTGGGATGTACTTTCTGGCCCATCTTGCTATTCGTCCGACAGGGTCACGGTAATGTGGCTGGTGCGCTTGAAGATGCGGTCCGCGCGACCCTTGGCGCGCGGCTTGATGCGCTTCAGGGTGGTGCCTTCGTTGACTTGAATCTCCGCAACCCGAAGTTCATCCACATCCGCACCCTCGTTGTTTTCCGCATTGGCGATCGCCGATTCCACCACCTTGCGCACCAGCACCGCCGCCTTCGTCGGGCTGAAGCCCAGGAAGCCGAGCGCCTGGTCCAAGGGTCGCCCGCGCACCTGGTCAGCGACCAAGCGGGCCTTCTGCGGTGATATGGCAAGCCGTCTGGCGGTCGCGGAAACCATCATGAGCACCTATCCCTCCCTTCCGGTCCGCTTGCTCTTGGCCGTCCGATTTCGGGGGCGCGTGCTTGCTGACTGCGTTTCATGGTTGCCCAGCTCCGAGGGAGCCGCTACCGGCGCGCCTTGCGGTCCGCGGCATGGCCGCGGTAGGTTCGCGTCGGCGCAAATTCACCCAGCTTGTGGCCGACCATCTCCTCGCTGACGAAGATCGGCACATGTTGGCGCCCGTTGTGTACGGCGATGGTCAGCCCCACCATGTCCGGCAGTATCATGGACCGGCGCGACCAGGTCTTGATGGGCCGCTTGCTGCCGCTCTGCACAGCCTGATCCACCTTCCTCATCAGGTGAAGATCGACGAATGGACCCTTGCGCACCGATCTCGGCATGACCCTACCTCCTCGTCCTTCGGCGCACGATAAGTCCGTCAGTGCGCTTGTTGCTGCGCGTTTTGTGGCCCTTGGTGGGCACGCCCCAGGGCGAGACCGGATGCCGGCCGCCCGACGACTTGCCCTCGCCGCCGCCGTGGGGATGATCCACCGGGTTCATGGCCACGCCGCGCACGGTGGGCCGAACCCCTCGCCAGCGCTTGGCCCCGGCCTTGCCGAGGGAGCGCAGGTTGTGTTCGCTGTTGCCCACCTCGCCAATCGTGGCGCGGCATTCGGCCAGCACGCGGCGCATCTCCCCCGAGCGCAGGCGCAGGGTGGCGTAGCTGCCTTCCCGGGCGACGAGCTGCGCGGAGGCGCCGGCGCTGCGCGCGAGTTGCGCGCCCTTGCCGGGCTTGAGTTCGATGCAATGCACCACGCTGCCGACCGGGATGCTGCGCAGGGCCATCGCGTTGCCGGGGCGAATGGGGGCGCTTGAGCCGCTCATGACCGGATCGTCGGCCCGCAGTCCCTTGGGCGCGATGATGTAGCGCCGCTCACCGTCCGCGTACTTGAGCAGCGCAAGGTTGGCAGTGCGGTTGGGGTCGTACTCAAGGCGCTCGACGCGGGCGGGCACGCCGTCCTTGCTGCGCTTGAAGTCAATGATTCGATAGTGCCGCTTGTGTCCGCCGCCCCGGTGCCTGGTGGTGATGCGACCGTGGTTGTTGCGGCCCCCGGATTTGCTCAATCCCTTAAGCAGGGGCTTGTGCGGCGCGCCCTTGTGCAGGTCCGGATTGACCACGGTGACGACGAAGCGCCGGCCGGGGGAGGTTGGTTTTGCCTTGACGACCGCCACCGCCCTACTCCGCTGCCATCGTGTCGAGTTCCTGACCGGCCGCGACGCGAACGTAGGCCTTCTTCCAGTTCTTCCTGCGAACCGTGCCGTGCCGATTGCGCTTTACCTTGCCGCGCACGTTGAGGGTGGTCACGTTGAGCACCTCGACGCCGAACAACTGCTCCACCGCCTCCTTGACCTCCGCCTTGGTGGCGTCCTTGGCCACCTTGAAGGCGTACTGGTTGCTCGAGTCGCCGAGATTGGTGACCTTTTCCGATATATGCGGCTCATCGAGCACGATGTAGATGCGCTCCTCGTTCACGCCAGCGCCTCCTCAAGCTTCCTCAGCGCGCCGACGGTCATCAGCACCTGATCAAAGCTCACCAGGCTCAACGGGTCGATGGCGGCAACGTCGCGAACGGCAACGTCGCGCAGGTTGCGGGCGGCGAGTTCGAGGTTGCGGTCCACGTCATCGGCAACGATGAGCAGCTTTCCATCCGGCTTGGGGTCGAGGGAAGCGAGTTTGTCGAGCAGGGCGCGGGTCTTGGGAGCGTCAACGGAAAAGGCGTCGAGGGCGATGAGGCGGTCTTGGCGAATCAGTTCGGACACAATGCAGCGCACCGCGCCCTGGTACATCTTGCGATTGACCTTTTGCGAGTGGTCCTGCGGCTTGGCCGCAAAGGTGACGCCGCCGCCACGCCAAATGGGGCTGCGGATGCTGCCGGCCCGCGCTCGCCCCGTGCCTTTCTGCCGCCAGGGCTTGCGACCGCCGCCGCGCCTTTGTGAACGGGACTTGTGCGCTCTCGAACCCTGACGGCCAGCGGCTTGGTAGGCGTTGACCACCTGATGCACCAAGGCCTCATTGAATTCACGGCCAAAGGCCGCTTCGGACAGCTCCACGCTGCCCCCGGCTTGCAGGGCGACCTTCATGACGCGCCCGCCGACTTGATGGCAGGGCGAATCTGCACATCGCCCCCCGCAGGCCCCGGCACCGAGCCCTTGACCAACAGCAGGTTGCGCTCCTTGTCAACGCGCACAACCTCGAGGTTTTGGGTGGTCATGCGGACGTTGCCGAGCTGACCGGCCATCTTCTTGCCCTTGAACACGCGGCCTGGCGTCTGGCACTGGCCGATGGAGCCCGGCGCCCGGTGGGAGATGGAGTTGCCGTGGCTGGCGTCCTGGCCGCGGAAGTTCCATCGCTTGATGGTGCCGGCGAACCCCTTGCCCTTGGAAGTGCCGCGCACGTCCACCCGTTGCCCGGCCTCAAAGACCTCGACGCCGAACTCGGCGCCGGGAACCAGCGCTTCGTCAGTGCCATCCAAGCGGAATTCCCACAGCCCCCGGCCGAGCCCGGCGCCGGCCTTGGCAAAATGCCCGGCCATGGGGCGGGTGACGCGATTGCGCCGGCCGTCGCCGGCGGTGACCTGAACGGCGGCGTAGCCATCGGCTTCGGGCGTTTTAACCTGGATGACCCGATTGGGTTCGACTTCAATAACCGTGACGGGCACGGACGCGCCCTCGTCGGTGAACACCCGAGTCATGCCGCACTTCCTGCCGATCAAGCCAATGGCCATGCGTCGATCCTAGTTCCGACCCACCCCAATCCGGTTGGGGGTGGGCGTCTTTACAAGCCCAAAACGCCCTGCCGCTCCTCTTGCTTCGTTGAGCGGAAGGCGCACTGCTCACCGGCCCTCAAATCGGGGCCCCAGTCGCCCAAGGGGGCGCGCAAAGCCCCCGGAGGGGCATCGCGCCAGGGGGAAACCCCGGCGCGTAAAAAAACGCCGGCCAGTGGCGGCGCGGCGTTTTCGTCAATTCAAACTGATCTGCACCTCAACCCCAGCCGCCAAATCAAGCCTCATCAACGCATCGACGGTCTTCTCGGTGGGTTCAATGATGTCCAGGAGACGCTTGTGCGTTCGGATTTCGTACTGGTCGCGGGCATCCTTGTTGACATGCGGCGATATCAGCACGGTGAATCGTTCCTTCCGCGTGGGCAAGGGTATGGGCCCGCGAACCTGCGCACCGGTGCGCTTCGCCGTATCGACAATCTCCTGGGTCGATACGTCGATCAGCTTGTGGTCAAACGCCCGAAGACGAATGCGGATGCGTTGGTTGGGCACCGAACGACCTCCAAAACGCGACAAAAACGCCCCAGCCCGCACTAGTGCTGGCCAGAGCACCTCTCCTGTTAAAGAACCCCCGAAATCGGGACGGCGCACTATACAGAGCCGCTCGGCGTCCCGCAACCGCTAATTTCGGGCAGTTTCGCGGTATGTTAGGCACCCATGAAAACACTGCTCATCACCGGCGCAAGCGTCGGCATCGGCCTTGCCACGGCGCGGCGCTTCGCTGCCGCCGGCTACGCCGTGACCAACATCTCCCGCCGTCCCTGTGCCCTGCCGTCGGTCAATCACCTGCCGGGCGACCTGTCGGAGGCGAACTTTCTCGATGCGCTCAGCGAACGGCTCGACGAAGCCTTGGCCGGCGCCGATGCGGTGTCGGTCATCCACAACGCCGCACGGCTGCTGAACGACAGCGCCGCCGATACGCCAAGCGATCAGTTGCGCGCCGTGATGGAGGTCAACCTGGCGGCGCCCAACACGTTGAACCGCTTCGTCATTCCCCGCCTGCCGCCCGGCTCCTCGATACTTTACGTCGGCTCGACGCTGGCCGAGAAAGCGGTGCCGAACAGCTTTTCCTACGTGGTCACCAAGCACGCGCTGGTCGGCATGATGCGGGCCACCTGCCAGGACTTGGCCGGTCGGGGCATCCATACCGCCTGCATCTGCCCAGGCTTCACCGACACGGAAATGCTGCGCGCCCATGTGCCGGAGGAGGCCATGGACGCGGTGCGCGGCCTGTCCGCCTACGGTCGGCTGATCGATCCCTCCGAGATTGCCGACACCCTGCTATGGGCGGCGCAAAGCCCGGTCGTCAACGGCGCGGTGCTGCACGCCAACCTCGGCCAAGTGGAGCGCTAGCCAGTCGCCTCCTCGGTGCCCTTCAGGCCCAAGTACGGCCGCAGCCAACGAACCAGCAAGTACACCGGGCCGGTATCGACCGCCGCCACCAGCAGCTTGAAGACGTATCCGGAGAGGATGAACGTCAGTAGCTGCGGGGCCAAGGGCGCCGCCGCATCAATGGGCAGCGCATGGGCGTAGAAGTGGGTGATGAGGATCACCGCGGTGGTGTCCAGCATCTGGCTGGTCATCGTGGAGGCGTTGTTGCGCAGCCATAGGTGGCGGCCGCCGGTGAGCTTCTTCCAGAAGTGAAACAGGCGCACGTCGCAGAATTGGGCGGCGAGGTAGGCGATCATGGAGGCCGCCACCGCGCCGAAGGCGAGCTGGCGCACTTCAAAGAACACCGGCAGACGTCCGGCGGCGTCGGTTTGCGGCAGCCCCGTGGCGGGGTCGATCGGCTCGAAGCCGGGCAGCGCGCCGCCCAGCCAAAGCAGGAATACCACCCAGCCATTGAGCAGCAGGCCCACCCAGACCATGTCGCGCGCCCTCTTTTCGCCGAACAGCTCGCTGATCAGGTCCGTACACAAAAAGGTGATGGGGTAGGGCAGAACGCCGATGGCCACCACCACCGGAACGTTGATGCCGAACAGGTCGAAGGACAGGTCGAGGAAGCGGCTGATGCCGAGCACGTTGAGCAGCGCCAAGGTGCCGAGAAACACGCCGGAGAGGATCAAATAGACCCGCTGGCGCCGCTTTTCGAAGTTGGGCTCAGCCATCAACGGTGCGGCCGGCGGATTCTCCTGATCGCCGGATGGGGCCGCCCTCATCAAAACAGTTCCGCGACATCGGCGATGGACGCCATCAGACGCTGCTCCGCAAGGCCGCCGATGCGCAAGCGGGTGACGACGATGTGGCTGGCGCCGAGCCCTTCCCGATACTCATCGAGTTTTGCCGCCACCTGGCCCCGGTCGCCCACCAAAGCCCAGTCCTCCACGTCAGCGCCGTCGTCGCGCCGCGGCCAATCCGCGTCGGCGAGGCCTTGCCTGACCGCCTCCACCTCCCGGCGGCTGCGGCCGATGAACACCGTGCGCATGATGGGCCGAACGGCCAAGTCGCCATGGCCCGCCTCGGCCGCCGCCCGTCCGTGGGCCCGGTAGTTGGCCTGCAGGCTGCTGAGCGTTTCCATCGGCGATGCCAAGTAGGGCAGGCCCAAGCGTCCCGCCTGAGCCAGGGCCTTCGGCCCGAAGGCGGCCACCCAGACCGCGGGATGCGGCTGTTGGACGGGCAGCGGGTCGAGCCGCAGCGGCTCGTCGGCGCCCTCCGCGGCGATGGGCTCCCCGGCCCACGCCCGCATCATGACGTCGAGGTTGGCCTCGAAACGCGCCCGCTTCTCCCGCGGCGCCACGTCGAAGGCGCGCAGCATGGCGGGTGCATAGCCGCGCCCGACGCCGAGCAGCACGCGCCCTGCGGAGAGCTGGTCGAGCACCGCCACCTGCTCGGCGGCCAGTAGCGGATTGCGCATCGGCAGCAGGTAGGAGGTGGTGGCGAGTTGAATGGTCCGGGTGCCTGCCGCGACCGCCGCCAGCAGCATGAGCGGATCCGGCAGGGCGCCCGCCGTGAAGTGGCTCTCCGGCAGCCAGAACGATTCGTAGCCCAAGGACTCGCCGATTTGCGCCTGCCGGGCCAGGGACTGGGCCGATCGGTCATTGAAGTTCCAGGGCGTCAAACCAAGGTGCATGGGATCAGTTCGCCGGAACGTCCGCTCTGGATGCAGTGCCGGGCTTCGACGCCCAAGGCTTCTTGAGCGTGGGCAGGCCAATGCAGCCGCGGGCGGGCGGCGCGCTCAGGCCGTGGCCGCTTTCGCTGCGGGCCATCAACTTGTCTTGGCGGAGGGAAAACCTCCGTCGCGACCCTTCCGGCACCAGTGCCTCCGGCAATGCTTGTGAAATGGGGCGGCGCAGGCCGCGAAACGGTGCCGATGCTAGTCCATTGGCCCAACAAATTGTACCGATGATTGGTCGGCGCTCCGATGCGGAATTTCATGCCCCTTGGCGCCAACGGGCCAAGGCGCCGCGGCAATCCGTCCGGTCCTGCAACGCCCAACCTCAGGCGTTCAGCCGCAACGCTTCGAGCAGGCCGATCAGGATGAGATCGGGCACCACCCGATCGAACAGCTTTTCGCGATTGAACAGTTGGCAAAAGCCGCCGGTGGCGACCACCAAGGGCGGGGCGTCGCTGAACATCTCGTCGCTGATCCGCTGCACCAGCTCCTTCACCATGCCCACGTTGCTCCAGTACAGGCCGCTTTGAATGCTCTCCACGGTGGTGCGTCCGATTGATGAGCGCACCGGCTTGATCTCCACCGACGGCAATTGCGCGGTCTTGGATTCCAGGGCATCCATGGCCAGCCGCAGGCCGGGGACGATGTTGCCGCCGAGGAATTCCCGGCTGCGGGTGACGGCGCACACGGTGGTGGCGGTGCCGAAGTCGATGACGATCAGGTTGCGGTCCGGAAACAGCTTGATCGCGCCCATGGCGTCGGCAATGCGGTCGGCGCCGACCTCCTTGGCATCCTTGTAGCCGATCTTGAGGCCGGTTTTGATGCCGGGGCGCAGGATCAGGGGCTCGATGCCGAAGTACTTCTGGCAGCAGGCGCGCAGGGAGTAGTTGATGTCCGGCACCACCGAGCAGGCGGTGATCTGGGCGACGTTGTTGGGGTCGATGCCGTTCTCCCGCAACGCCGCCCGCAGGAAGACGCCGAGTTCGTCCGACGAACCCCGCACGGTCGAGGTGCGGCGAAACTGAACCACCAATTTGCCGTCGTCAAAGACGCCGCAGTAAATCTGGCTGTTGCCGACGTCGAGGGCCAGAATCATGCTGGGACTTCTCCACTTTCGCCGCCGGAGGCGCGGACCTGCGCCAGCGGGATGTTGTCGATCAGGCGCACCCTAGCCTCGCCGTTGCCGATGCTCGCCGCGGCCAGCCGACGGCCGAAGCGGGTGGCCACGTAGTCCACTTCGAAGCCCAAGCCGGCAAGGGTATCGGCCACGCGGCCATCGGAGGCGGGAACCGACAACGCCTCGCGCAGGCGCGGCGCCAGCGCCCGGCCCGCGGCGTCGAGCCGGGCGTTGCGCGAGCTCAAAGCCAGGCCGTCGGCATCGCGAACCGTTGGGCAGGCCACGATCTCCGCCTCGATGAAGAAAGCCTGCGCCATGCCGCGGATGAGTTCAAGCTGCTGGTAGTCCTTTTCGCCAAAGTAGGCTCGGTCTGGCTTGACGAGGTTCAGGAGCTTCAGCACCACCGTCAGGACGCCGCTGAAGTGGCCGGGCCGGTGGGCGCCGCAGAGTTCGCGGCTGAGCGGCGACTCCTCCACCTTGAAGCGAAAGCCATCGGCGTAGATCGCCTCCCGGTTCGGGGCCAGCACGGCGCCTGCGCCCTGCGCTTCGGCATAGGCCAAGTCATCCCCAAGGCTGGCCGGATAGCTGGCCAGATCGCCCGGATCATCGAACTGGGTGGGGTTCAGGAACAGACTCACCACAGCCAGGTCGTTTTCGGCAGCGGCCCGCTGAATCAGCGCAGCATGGCCTTCATGCAACCCGCCCAAGGTGGGCACGAAGCCGAGGCTGCCGGTGGACGTGGCCCGGAACCGCCGCCATTCGTCGATGCCGCGCAGCACTTTCATGGGAATGTGGAGACGGTCCTGTGGCGGACGGGTTGTTCCCTGAGCGCCCACGGCGCACCGTTCCGGGCCAAGCTGAGGGCTATTTGTCTCCAGATCAAGCTGAAGGCTCTCAATCCCCAGCCCAAGCTGAAGGCTCTCAATCCCCAGCCCAAGCTGAAGGCTCTCACCCGTAACACTCCGCCACCGCCGGGAAGCCGCCGCTGCGGGTGTCCTCCGCAAAACGGTCAACGGCATCGCGAATCAGCCCGCGCCCCTCGGCGTAGTGGCGCAAGAAGCGCGGCTTGAATTCCGGGTTCATGCCCAACATGTCCTGCAGCACCAGCACTTGGCCGTCGGTGTCGGGCCCGGCGCCGATGCCGATGGTGGGGATGGACAGCTGCTCCGTGATGCGCCGCGCCAGTTGCCGGGGCACGCACTCAAGCACCAGCGCGAAGCAGCCAGCTGCCTCCAGCCTGCGGGCGGAGTCGAGTATCCGCCCGGCTTGGCCTTCGTTGCGGCCTTGGACCTTGTGCCCGCCAAAGGCTTGCACGGATTGGGGCGTCAAGCCCAGATGCCCCATCACCGGCACACCGGACTCCACGATGTGGGCCGTCAACTCCGCCTGGCCCGCCTCGCCCTCCACCTTAATCGCGTTGACGCCGGTCTGCATGAGCGCGTGCACCGAGTCCATGGCAAAGCCCCTGCCCCGGCGCATGGACAGGAACGGCATGTCACCGACGATGTACTTGTCCGGCGCGCCCCGCCGCACCGCGGCGGCATGCAGCGCCATCATCTCCACCGTAGCCTGCACGGTGCTGTCGAAGCCGTGCATGACCATGGCGAGGCTGTCGCCCACCAGCAGGCAATCGACATCGGTTCGATTCAGCACCTGGGCCGACCAGAAGTCGTAGCAGGTGACCATGGCAATGGGCTCTCGAGCGGCTTTGCGCCGCCCGAAGTCAAGGGTGTTCAAGGTGTCCTCCCGGATGTGTCTGCAGCAAGGGTCCAAGACCGGGAGCCAAGGGCGGCGCACCGGATGCGCCCAGACCTCCAGAGGCGTTTTGGCGAGTGGCTGTTGCCATCGATTTGCATGGGTACCTGTCCTCCAAGGCGGATCAAGTCCTGTCGCTTGCTAGGCGTTGCCGACGCCGCCCGAGGCTGCGCCTGCGGTCTCCGTGCCCGCATGGGCATCGAAGCCTGGACCAAGGGTAGGCGGGAATGGCGGCGTTGTAAACACGCGCCTCTCGCCCAGAGGGCGAGAGGCGGTTGGAGTTTCGCTGCGCGAAACTCCGCTGCCGTTGCGTGGGCCAGGTTCCGATAGGTTTGTGAGTCCGCACACGCGCGCTTTCGCCAACCTCGGCATTTGGGAAAAGGGGGTTCGTCCGCGGTTTTGCTGCCGCGCAATTCCGCGCCCATTGAGGCATCGAGCAGTCCTTGCCACTGGTGAATCCGCATAGCCAATGCCTGCGCCGGTCGGTGCTACCATGCGCCGATGCTTGCGCACCCCTTCACTTACCGCGGCCGGGACTTCGCCGTTCGCCAGACCGCAGAGGGCGGGTTGGCCTTGATGCTCGGCAAGGTGGTGCGCAAGACCTGTCCGCCTTCCGACCGCGAGCCTCAGTACCTATGGACCAACGTGGAGTTGGAGTGGGAGGAGCACCACTACATCGAAGCGCGGTACTGGGCCGCCAGCGGGCGGCTGCGCATTACGGCCAACGGCCGGACTCTGCACGATGGCGCATCTGATAGGGCAGGTTAGTGCGTCGATTCCATAGTGACTCATGCGCATTCACACTTCCTCTTTGGATGGGGATAGACCGCCCCGATCGACCTTGGCGGGAGGTGGGATATCTTCGATATCGCGCATTGAGTTGATTTGGCCAATCTCGGTGGGCGGATAGCTCAGCCCCCAAGCAACGACCATTCGACCAAAGCTATCAAGCGGTTCAGGAAGCTCGACTGTGGAAGGCAGCGGAATCTCCAAAACGCGATTTCCCTCGTTGTGAGCGTGTTGCCTCAGCAGCTTCCTTTGAAGCTCCAGCATCTACGACATGCCTATCTTCAAGAAATTTGTTAGCAGCCTTCACACTTGCAGGGGCCTCAAAATCAGAGAGTAGAAGACCAGCGGAGCCGATGCGTCGATAGAGTTCAGCGCGTTCGATATCGTCGTAACTCGCGGCAGGCATTCCCAGATTCAGAAACCAAATTGGCTTACGCCGACGAAACAACTCTCTGCGGCTAGACCGAAGCCACCCTCTGACGTATCTAACAACATAAGCTATGTAAGCCGTAACAGCGACCTTTGGATCTGCTTGCGCGGCAGCTCTAGCGCCAGACTGCACCGAGTTGTTTTGATATTGAAACTGCAGGCTGACTTTTGGGCGGAATCCCAAGCCAATGGGCAAAACCTTCGCCAAGCCGATTGGGGGTAGGCTTTCGAGAACTACAGACATAACTCTCCTTCTTCACTCTAAACGCGCTATCCATGCCAGTCATGAAAACAAATTCTGGGAACTCTGGCCACCCGACTTTCCATAGCTGATCTTTCTCCACTGCAGCTTCGTGCGCCGCCCAATAGGCGTATCAATGCTCAGTTGTCGCAGCTGGCCGAACGAGTGTATAGAGCCGCCCCTTCCACTCAAACCTCGCTCCATCGACTAAGCTGTCGACCAGCAATCAGGAGGGCTCGCTGGATTCGAGTGGATTGATGAATCAGATGCCATTGAAGCGGCGGAAGTCCTTGTCCGAGGTTGCGACGGTCGCGCCATGCTCCAAGGCGAGCGCGGCCAAGTGGGCGTCCATCACCAGCGGGCCATGCGCTTGGGCATCGTCGCAAATCCTGGCGAGGTGCGCCCAAGTGCGCGGACCGGGGTTGAGCAGGCGCACATTGGAAGCAGCCAGCCATGTCTCGATGATGGCGCAAGCGTCTGCTGGTGAGCGCGGATGCACAAAAACACGCCGATCCGAAGCGATGCGGACGAAGGCGAGCAGCGTCACGAGGGCCAATCGAATCGGTGTGCCTGAGGAGATTTCGGCTTCAAGCCAGCGGCGCGCGGCCGGATGGTGGGGGCTGTCAGAGTCATACGCGTAGAGCAGGAGGTTGGCATCCACGAGCACACTCATGACTGCGCAGGCCCATCAAGAAAGTCGAGGATGCCACCGATGTCGTCCAGGTCGATGCCGGCGCGAAGCTTCATCGATCTGGCATCGACGACGAACGGGGCGGCAAGCGCTGGGTCGATGGGCTGATCAAGGCCAAGCCGCAGGCAGTCGTTCAGCGTCTCCTTGAAATTTTTGCCGGATAGACGCATGCGATCGTGCAGCTTGTCGGCAATGTCGTTATCTAGCGTAACCGTGGTCCTCATGGCCAGCTCCATTGGTTGATGCTTGTGATGCTAATCGGTTGACGCCCAACACACCAACCCTATTGCTCACTCCTTCCGCTGCCACCGCAGGGCCTTCCAGCCTCAACTGCTCAGTCAACGCGCCTTTTGCGGCTGTCGGCACGGACTGCGCGCCCTAAAAGTCGATAGGATCGCCAAATTGAAGCAACGGAGGTCTCCGGTGCAGGACAGG
Organism: Gammaproteobacteria bacterium; assembly: GCA_026709365.1. Lineage (GTDB taxonomy): Bacteria > Pseudomonadota > Gammaproteobacteria > Pseudomonadales > Azotimanducaceae > Azophilus. The sequence goes on along the minus strand of JAPOTD010000106.1, from coordinate 5,742 downwards.
GAAACCGGCTCGGGGAGTCCCGAAGCAGTGCTGCGCAACTTGCTGCGCACCGGCGCCCTCCAAGGGCTGCCCACCCATCCCCAGGTCTTGGACACCCTGCTCGCCGTGGCCTCGGGCGGACTCGCCCGACAGCGCCCTTACGCGGAGCGGGAGGTCAACGAGACCCTGTTGGCGTGGCTGGAGTCCGCGCGCGCCAAGGTGGACCACGTGACGCTGCGCCGACGGATGGTGGATCTGGGCTTCCTCAAGCGGACTGCGGACGGATCAAGGTACTACTTGAACTTCGGACGGGTGCGGCGCGTTCTTGGCGACGGTGCGGTCGAAATCGACGTTGGGGCGATGGTCGATGAAATTGCGCGGCAACGCGCGGCCCGCAAGAACGCGCACCGCCATCGGGACTGAACGGCGGAGCGGCACTGCGCCCCGTTCTTGCCGCGAAACGCCGTTCCCGTGGGCGTCGAGCCGGTGGAAGGTCAGCGCGTCTGCGAACACGCTCCTGGCAAGGGATGGCCAACGCTTCAAGCTTCCCAACCACCGGCATCGCGAGGTTTTGGCGAGAAGGGGCGTTGCTATACTTCGCGGATGGTCAAACTGTCGAGCCGATCTGCGGCAACTGAGGCTGCGGCAACAGGCGCCGAAACCCACCCCTCAGCATCATCAGCGCCTGCCGCTTTGGAGCGCGACGGCTACTTCGTGGCGAGGGGGCTGGTTGATGCGGCCTGGATTGAGGAGGTTCGCGCAGCGGTTGGGACGGCATTGCATCCGCTGATGGGGCCAGTCGAGTTCGAGGCGGAGGTGGGCTACCCCGGCGCCCCTGCCCGCCTTGAGTCCCAGGGCGGCCGCACGCCGCGCCGACTGCTGCACGCCGCCTCCAGATTTCCAGCGCTTGGCGACTGGGCGCGCAGCGCCGCGGTGGCCAACCTGCTCAAGCCCTGGCTGGGCGCGGCGGCGCTGCTGTCCCAATGCCACCACAACTGCGTGATGACCAAGCACCCCGGCTACAGCAGTGCCACCCTGTGGCACCAGGACATTCGCTACTGGTCCTTCGACCGCCCCGAACTGGTGTCCGTCTGGCTGGCGCTGGGCGAGGAGAACAGCCGCAATGGCGCACTCAGCGTCATTCCCGGCAGCCACCAGCTGCATCTCGACCGGGGGCGCTTCGATCGAGACCTGTTCCTGCGTCCTGACCTCGAGGAGAACAAAGCGCTCATCCGCCGTTCCCGGGAGGTAGCCCTGGCGCCCGGCGACGTGCTGTTCTTCCACTGCCGGGCCATGCACGCCGCCGGCGTCAACCGCAGCGACCGGATCAAGCTGTCCTGCGTGTTCACCTACCATGCGGCGGACAACCGGCCGATACCCAACACGCGTTCCGACCGCTATCCAGGCCTGCCGCTGGATTAGGTGCTGGCTACGGGTGTTTCCCCTTTCAAGCTGGGTCGAGAATCTCCCGAGTTGCAGCCTTTTTGACGAATGCGGAACGCGTCATGCCGCGCATGCGGGCGGCTTCGTCGAGTGTATCGACGAAGCCTTTCTCCAAGCTCAAGTTGACACGCACGATTCTTTTCCGGTCGCGAACGTAGGGGATCATCATGAGGACTGCGCCGCTGGCCATGTCGTCCGCGACCTGCTTGCGCACGGATTCAATGCCTTGCGGAGGTGCGGGCTGGGTGCCCTCGAAGAACAAGCTCAACGCCTCGATCGAGTTGGGTAGGATTTCCGCGAAGGTGCCGGCGGCCGAAAAGCATCCGGGAACTTCGGGAAACCGAACCCCGTAGGCGCTGTCGGCGTCCTTATCGATGACGGCAACGTAGTGCATGGTTCCTCCTCAAGTCCAGCCGACCTGCTTCGCGATGCCACGGGCCGTGCCGAGTGGGAGATCCTTCTTCGGGTGGGGCACGACCACAGTGATCGTGCCGTTGCTGAATTTGTGGTGCGACCCTCTTGTGCTCACCCGTTCGAAGCCCTCATCCTTAAGACGCCTGACGATGTCGCGGCTGTTGCGAAGCATGCGCAATTATATACACACCCGCGCCTCCAGCCCCCCTAAATCACCCCCTTCCCCAAATCCAGCTTGCCGCGGGCGAGGTTGAGCCGCAGCACGTCGGATGCGCCCTCCGCCAGCCGCCAGGCGCGCACCCGGCGGTAGAGGCCCTCCAAGGGGTGGCCCACGACCAACGCGCCGCCGCCGACCAACTGGATGCCGGCATCGACGATCTCAGCGATGGCTTCGGTGGCGAACACCTTGCACATGATGCCTTCGTTGACCGTGTTGGCCCCGCTTTCCGCTAGGCGGGCGGTGCGGTAGAGCATGCTGCGGGCGGCAAACGCCTTGATGCGCATGTCCGCGTAGCGCAGCCGCACGCCCTCCTTGGCGCCGCGCGGCGTTCCCCTGCGGTCCGGTTGGCCCAAATGGGCGGTGACGGCGTCGATCACCCAGCGGGCGAGACCTACGCACTGGGCGGCAATCAGCAGCCGGGTGTCGCCGATTTGGCCCAGCGCCCGGGGCAGCCCTTCGCCGGGTTGGCCGATGATGTGCGCCCTGGGCACCCGGACGGCATTGAATTCAAAGGCGGCGTGGTGGCTGCCGTCCAAGGATTCGAAACGCTGCGTCATCTCAAGGCCGGGGCTCGCGGTCTCGACCACCGCCAGCGCCGGCCCGGCCTCGTCGATGCGCACCAAGGTGTTGATGAAGTCAGCATCGGCGCCGCCGGTGACGTAGGACTTGCAGCCGTTGACGATCAAGGTCCCGCCGTCGAAACGGCCCGTCACCGGCCTGTCCTCCGGCTCCGTGAAGCCGAAGGCCGCCCGCTTCTCGCCGCGCAGCATGGGTTCGAGGAAGCCGCTCGCCAACGGCTCCCCGCAGTCGGCCAACACCCCGGGGCCGGGGCCGAAGACCGCCTCCAGCCAAGGGGGATTGTGGGCCGCCAGCTCCTCGCGCACGACGGTCAGCGCCAGCGGCCCCGCCGCCGTGCCGCCGTATTCGCGAGGTTGGGTCATGCCGTGAAACCCCTCCGCCTGGGCGGCTGCGACCACCTTGGCCCGCGCCTCGGCCTGGCCCGCCAGGGGCAGCAGGGTCGATTCCGCGAAGCGCTTGGCGCGCCGGCGCAAAGCCTCAAGTTCGGCGTCAAGGGATTCGGGCACCGGGGCTTCCCAATGAGGCGGAAGTCACAGCGCCGGCGCGACCAGAATCGCGACAATCAGCAACAGGCTCAGCACCATCGCCGCGAAGGCGTAGAAGATCAGGCTCTCCCGGCGCGCCGACGCCTTGAGGAACTGCTCCACCGCTTCCGGCTCGCGGGCGGTCATGGCGCTGGTCAGGCGGTAGCGGGTGATGCCGTCGCGCTTCGGCAGCCGCACGAACAGTTCCGGGGTGCGGTCGAGCATGCGCACCACATCCGCGAAGGCAATGCCCGTGTGGCGGGACAGCTGCGTGGGGTGCAAGCCTTTCCCTGGATGGCTCAAAAGGCACTGGTACAGGTCAAACAGCCGCCGAATCCTACCGCGAAACCTGAAGTTGAAGGGAATCAAGCCGAACATGGGGCGTCAATTTAGGTTCCTCGCGACCGCAACGCAACGTCTGGGCGCGGGATGCCCTTCAATGGTCCGCCCGGAATCGTCCGGGCTCAGGGCCTCGGCGAGGGATTCGAAGCGCATCCAAGGCGTCGAGCGCTGCTCCGAAGGGGTGGTGGGGGCGATGTCGAGGATGCGCCCCCCCTCGAATCCGGCCGCGGCCAAGGCGTCAAGCAAGCTCCCCGGGGTGGGAATCTCAAAGACGTTGCGCATTCGGGCGTAGCGTCCCACCGGGCGCAACGGCTCCGCGCTCTCGACGATGAGGGTTTCGACGATGGCTTGGCCACCCGTCCTAAGGCTGCGGCGCAGGCGCCTGAGATGCTCGCCTGGGCTGCGCTGGTGGTAAAGCACCCCCATGCTGAACGCCGCATCGAAGCGGGCCTCGGTGAGCCGCTGCGGCAGCTGCTCGAAGCGCATGGGCAGCACGGCGTTGCGCGAATCGCCCGCGTAGCGGTTGATGGCTTGATGCTGCATGTGGAACAGGGGGGTGGCGTCAATGCCGACCACTCGCCGAGCCCCGGCCTGCAGCATCCGCCAGCCGAAGTAGCCGTTGCCGCAGCCGACGTCGAGCACCATCGCGCCCGCCAAGTCCGCCGCCCGCACCGCTCGGCGCCACTTCAGGTCGGAGCGCCATTCCGCATCAATGCGTACGCCAAACAGGTCGAACGGCCCCTTGCGCCAGGGATGCAGGGCTTGCAGGGCCTCCCGCAACTGAGCCTCGCCGTCGGGCGCCAAGCGGCCGGCCACCGCAACCACATCGCCGTACTCGGCGCGAACGCCCTGGGCTTGGGGCAGGCGGTCCAGCGCGTCCTGCCAGCGGCGGCTGTCGCCATGCCGGTTGAGGTTGGCGAACAGCGCGGCGTCCAGCTCGGCCCAATCCGGCAACGCTTCGTAGAGCGCCGCGAAGCGGGGCGGCGGCTTTGAGGGTGGCGTCGGCATGGCTGTTCGAGGGCTGGCGGTCCGTTCGGCTAGGCTTGCGCGCCAGGGGGCTGCGTCGAGCGCCTTGGTCTTGAATCGGCGTTCAGGCGCGGATTTTCGTTCAAAATCGGGATCAGTCCTTGATGGCCACGATGGAGCACCAGTTGAGGCAGCGGAACCAGGTGCGCACGGTTCCGAATCCGGCGGCTGCAAGCCGTTGGCGGTGCTCGGCCTCGGTATCGACGATCATCACCCGCTCCAGCGCCTCACGCTTCTGGCTGACTTCGAGGTCGCTGTAGCCGTTGGCCTTCTTGTAGGCGATGTGCAGCGACTCGGACCATGCTTGGCGCGCCTGGCTGCTGAAGCGGACCTTCTCGGAAAGCACCAGCAAGCCACCCGGCAGCAGGGCTTGGCAGCAGCGGTCCAGCAAGGCTTGCCGGTCGGCGGGCGGAATGAACTGCAGGACGTAGTTCAGGAGCAGAACGCCGGCGCCGGCCACGTCGGTTTGCCGGATGTCCTCCAAGCGGAAGGTCACCCGCGGATCCCTGATGCCCGCCTTCGCCCGGTCCAGCATCGGCGCGGAGGAGTCCACGGCGACAATGCGGCAGGGCCTGCTGCCCAAGGCGCGCAGCAGGGCCAGGGTGGTGGCGCCCTGCGAGCAGCCGAGATCGAAGGCCAAGCCCCCGTCCGCGAGGCTTTCGGCGGCAATCAGCCCAGTGATGGGAACGACTGTCTCAAAGCCGGGAACGCTGCGCCGGATCATGTCAGGGAACACCTCGGCCACCGCTTCGTCAAAGGCGAAGTCCACGATCTGCGGGCGCTTGCTGCGAAAGAGCTGGTCGTTACGGGTCATCTGCGGGCGCTCGGCGATGTTAGACTGCAAGGCTGATCGACACGCATTTTAGCCGCAGCCATGGACGCCGAAGCGCTCGACAATCCAGACCTGTACATCAATCGGGAACTGTCGCTGCTGGAGTTCCATTTGCGGGTGCTGGCCCAGGCTCGGGACGCGACCCTGCCGCTGCTTGAGCGGCTGCGCTTCCTGTGCATTTCCAGTTCGATCCTTGATGAGTTTTTTGAGATTCGCGTGGCGGGCCTCAAGCAGCAGGCGGCCTACGGCGTGGTGCAGCGGGGCGCGGACAACCTGTCTCCCGCCGAGCAGCTGCGCCGCATCGCGCCCAAGGCCCGCGCCCTCATTGACGAACAGTACCGGGTGCTCAACGAGGTGCTGCTGCCCGCCCTGGACCAGGAGGG
>JAPOTD010000127.1 GCA_026709365.1 Gammaproteobacteria bacterium | reverse complement strand
CCGCCGGGAACCGCATCCGCAGCCGCCAAGGAAGGGGCGGCTGACCAGAGCAGCGTCGCTGCGGCGGCAAGGCGCCGCAACGGTTTGGGGCGACGGCGCTTGACGCCGTCCGAGGGCGGGACGCCCTCGCTCCGTGGGCCGCCGCCCGAACCCAGCGGACTCCCGGAGCGAGGGCATCTTGCCCTCGATTGGGCGCATGGAGCGCCCTCTCCGCTGGCAGAGTTGGGATTTGTTCCCTGGAAGCTCCCAATCCGCCCGTTGCTTGGGTCCACGGCGCTACTCGCCCATCGTCATCACCAAGGTCGCGCCGTACTGCCGCGGCTGGGTGGGCGCTGCGAAAGCGAACAGGGTGGCCACCGGGGTGCCGCCGAGGCGCTCCACGTTGTTGGACAGGTTCTTGCCCCAAAGTGCGACGCGGTAGCGGCCGTCGGCGGACTCCCAAACCGCTTGGGCGTCCAGGGTGGTGAGTTCATCGCGCACGAAGCCCACGTCATTGGGCGTGGTCAGGGCCATCTCGTCGGTGTGGCTGAAGCGTCCGCCCAAGGTCAGCGACCCCAGCTCGGCGAGATCGATCTCATAGGAGGCGCCGATGCTCAGGTCCCACTTGGGGGCGCGCACCAAGTCGAGTTGGCTGTTGTCGGTCTCGATGCCATCGCCGGTGAGGTCGGCCACGAAGCCCTTGTACTCGATGTCCAGGTAGCCGACGTTGCCGCTGATGCTGAATCCCGGCGCGGGCACCACGCTGAACGAGGCCTCCGCCCCGAACGACTCGGCGCCGGCGGCGTTGTCGGTGAAGGTCTCCTGGCCGGTGGAGGTCGGAGCCGCCCGGATCACGCCGCGCTGCAGATCCTTGTATTCGCCGTAGAATACGTTGGCGTTCAGGCGCAGCCGGTCATCGAGCAGATCGCTGCGCACGCCCACCTCGAAGTTGTCCACCTGCTCATCGTCATAGGGCGAGGAGAACACCGGCAGGGTGCCGGCGTTGTTGACGAAGCCGCCGGACTTGAAGGCCCGTTGCCAGAAGGCGAACAGCATGACCGCATCGCTCGCTTGGTACTCAACGCCCAGGCGCGGGGAGAAGGTGGTCCAACTCTCGCCCACGGGCCCGAAGCGCACGGCGGGGTCGAAGTCCGTCGGGTCGGTTGGGTCGCTGCCGGCGTAGGGCACGCCGTTGCAGGCTGCCGTCTGCGGCGTGGCGCCCGGCGGGCAGGCGCTGTCGTTGATGGCCATGCCGAGCACGTCGTGCTTCTTCTCGTAGGTGAGGCGGCCGCCGGCGTTCAGGGTCCAGCGCTCGTTCAGGTGCCAGTCGAACTGGGCGTAGCCGGCCACGGAGTAGCGCTCCTGCTCGTTGGTGCCGTAGCTCACCGCCGGATTGTCCCGGCTGAACCCGCCGCCGCCGAACAGCGCACTGTCGAGGAAGATCCATAGGTACTGCTGCACTTGGTAGCTGTCCTGCAGGTAGAACGCGCCGAGGAGCACATCGACGTTGTCGTTGAAGGTGGTTGCTAGGCGCGCTTCAACTTGGGTGGAGTCGAACGCCTGCAGGCGGGTGCTGGAGAAGACGTCCCAGTTGTAGCCGTCGGTGTCGGTGGTGATGTCCTCCTCCACGTCCCGGTGGTTGAGGATGAAGGTGAAGGTGCCTAGGTCGGTTTCGTACTGGCTGTCCAAGGTGATGCCCCAGATGTCCTGCAATGTCTGGTTGGGGTGCAGGTTGAAGCCCACCTCGAAGGGATCGCTGCCGTCGCCGTCGATGCCGAAGCGCTTGTCGCCGAACGGATCCTTGCAGGGGAAGTCGAAAAGGCTGTGGACGCTTGGCGTCCCGCTCGGCCCGTTGCCCAAGGGCGGCGGCAGGCTGACGGGCTGGTAGCATTGGGTCCAGTTGGCGGTGCCGTCGCCCTTGTCCTCCCAGTACTCGCCGATCAGGTCGATGCGCCAAGCGTCATTGGGCTCGATCCTCAGGCTCGGCCGGACCAGCAGCGAGCGTTCGCCGTTCTCCCGGTCGCCCTTCCTGTCCCCATCGATCCGGGTGGTCAGGGCGGCGCCGGCGGTGGGGGAAGCCGGGACGTAGCGGTCCACCACCACCCCGTCGTTCCTGAAGAAGCCCGCCAACTCGTGGTAGTGGGCTGCGATTCGGAGCGCGGTCTGCTCCCCCAAGGGAAGATTGCCCACGGCGCCCAAGTTGCGCCGCCCGGCGTTGCCCACGTCGATGTGGGCCTCGAACTCCCGGGCGCCGAGCCTCGGCCGCTTGGTGCGCACGGCGATGGCGCCGGCGAAGGCGTTGCGTCCATAGAGCGTGCCTTGGGGTCCGCGGTAGGCGGTGACGGATTCGATGTCGAACAGGTCCAGCAGCGCCACGGCGTTGCGGGAGTAGTAGGCGTCATCGACGAACACCGCCACCACGGGGTCGGCAAAGCTCTCGATGCCCGCCGTGCCGATGCCGCGCATGTTGAACGAGGCGGCCGCTTGGAACAGGCCCACGTGCTCCAGCTGAACGTTGGGAATGGCGTGGTTGAAGTCCTCCAAGGTGACGGCGAACTCCCGTTCCAGGCTCGGGCCGGAGAAGGCGGTCACCGCCTCCGCGATGCTTTGGACGTTCTGCGCGTCGCCCCGCTTGGTGGTGACCAGGATCTCCTCAATCAGGCCGGACGTGTCCTGCTCCGCCGCATGGAGCGCCCCGGCGGCGACCGTCAACGCCGCCCAAACCGGCAGCCAAGCTGTTTGCTTCATCTTCCTTCCCCAGTGAATTTGCATAAGCGGCCCCGGTTCGGGGCCACCGCCTCAGTATAGATGATGGAACGAAGAGCGTGAGACTGCGCGCCCGCGAAGCGGGCGCGTTGGAGTTTCGCTGGCGCGAAACTCCGCGCTAGTCGCTTAGGCCAGATTCCGACATGTTTCTGAGCTCGCACAGACTGTGTCCTGGGCGCGTGAGACTGTGTCCTCGGCGCGTGGCGGTTCGTTGCGCTTTCAGTCCAAGGCGTGCTGTCGGGCTTTGGCGCAGTGCCGGGAGCCAAGGCCTTCCGCCCTCGATTGGATTAAGGGGTTTGCGGGCCGGACATCACCGCAGTCCAGAAGCGCATCATGTCCTCATGGAAGAGCTTGGCTTGGTCGTCGGCGCTGCCGATGCGGGCGCCGCGACGGCCGTAGCCGGCCCGGAAGCTGCGGAGCATCAGGTCGCGTTCGCTCAGGGCCGGGTCGGCTTGGCCGGTCCAAGGGTCGATGAGCGCGCCGTCTTCGGCGATGTAGGTGGTTGGCGCGTCCGGAGCCACCGAGGCGTCGGCGACCCGCTCGATGGGCGTGTCCCGGTCGAAGCTGTGGTGGGCGCCGGCGAAGATGCGGCAACTGGCCTCGCCGCCGCACAGCCGAATGGCCTGCATGTGGCCCTGGACCTGCTGCGGCAGGCACCACTCGTCGCGGTCGCCGATCACCGAGCGGACGATGGCGCGGCCCACCTCCGGGCGCTTGAATTGCTGGCCGCTCCAAGGATAGGCGGCGTACAACCCGACCAGGGGTTGCGCGCCATCGCCCTTGACCAGCTGCGCCATGCAGGCCGCGGACAGGATGGCGGAGCCGCCACGGCTGTGGCCCTGTGCGCCGATGCGCAGCTCATCGATGTCGGAGTGCGCCGCCAACAGGTCCGCCGTCGCCAAGACGTCCCAGGCGCTGGCGGCGAATGAGTATTGGGCTTGGTTGGCCACGGTGGAGGTGACGCCTCGGGCGCCGAAAGGGTCGATGACGCAGGCGGCGATCTGCGCATCCGTCAGATGCACGGCCTTGGCGACGTGCGACGGGGCAACGCCGAGGCTTCCGGGCACGACGATCACCGTCGGCCAGGGCCCGTCGCCCTGAGGCAGAAAGAGGTTGCCGAAGATCTGCGCCGAGGGCATGGCCTCGGTCTCCGAAATCGCTTGGTGGAAGCCGGTTGGGTTGGCGGTGGGAATGCGCAGCACTTCGCCGCAAATGCCGTTCTTCAGGGTCGTGGGTGTGTCCATGGTGGCTCCTTGGCTTGGGGAATCGCAATTTGGAAATCAGCCCGGACTGGATGCGGCGCCGGGTGTTGGGTCAGTTTGACTTTGGCTGGGCTTGGGAGGCTGGCGCTTTGACGAGCGCCGCTGCGCGGCGAAATGCCCGCTTCAGGTGAGACCCCCGGAGCGGGTTTCCGCCCTCGATCGAATCACGACAATGACGCGAGTCAAACTGAGCCACTACTCAACCCCATGCATCCAACGGCGCAGCGTCGGCGAGATGAACCAGATGAGGAAGCCGGTGGCAATGGGAGCGACCACCAGCAGCAGGTAGAAGCCCCGCAGGCCCTCGATCAGGAAGGTGGCCTCGCCGGATTCCAGCTTGACGGAGTAGCGGGCCACCAAGCCCGCCAGCAGATTGGACAGTGAGAAGGAGAAGAACCAAAGCCCCATCATCAGCGATTGCAGGCGCATGGGCGCGAGCTTGGTCACCATGGACAGCCCCACTGGCGAGAGGCAAAGCTCGCCCCAAGTGTAAACCACGAAGGTGATCAGCAGCCAATGGGGCGCGGCCAGGCCGTCCTGGGCGTCCATCGCCCCGAACACCATGGCGAGGAAGGCCAGGCCCAGCAGCCAAAGACCCAGGGCGAACTTGGTGGGCGTTGAGGGGTTCAGCCCGCGATGGCCCAGGAACGTCCAAAGCCAGGCGAACACCGGCGCGAAGAGGATGATGGCGGCGGGATTGACCGACTGGTACCAAGTGGCGGGGAAGGGCGCATCGAGCAGCCCCCAGAGGGTTCGGTCGGTGTTCTGGGCCGCGAAGACGTTCATGGAGCTGCCCGCTTGCTCGAAGGCCGCCCAGAAGGCGATGTTGGCGACGAAGGCGAGCACTAGGATGACGCCGATGCGCTGCCACTCCACGCGGCTCAGCGTCGGCCTCGGCGCAGCCTCCGCAGCGGGCTTGGGTTCAGGCTTCGGCGGCAGCCCGATGCCTTGCAGATAGCGTGAGCGGAACCCCTGGTAGAGGGTGATGCCCAGAACCATGCCGATGGCGGCCGACCCAAACCCCCAGTGCCAGCCGACGGTCTCCCCCAGGGTGCCGGCGATGAGCGGCGCCAGCAGGCCGCCGACGTTGATGCCCATGTAGAAGATGGTGAACCCGCCGTCGCGCCGCTCGTCATTGGGGCCGTAAAGCTGGCCGACCATGACGCTGACGCAGGGCTTGAAGAAGCCGGTGCCGATGACGATCAGCGCCAGCCCGCCGATGAAGCAGAGCAGGGCGCCGGGGCCGGTTTGCAGCGTCACCGCGGCGCCGGCGGTGATGCCGAACAGCTCCGTCCCCGCCAGCAGGACGTGCCCGGCGGCGATGATCCAGCCGCCGACGATCATGGAGCGGTGGGTGCCCAGGAAGCGGTCCGCCAGCCAGCCGCCGACGATCGGCGTCAGGTAAACGGCCCAAGTGTAGATGCCGTAGAGCAGGTAGGCCGACTCCTCCGACCAGCCAAAGCCCGGGTTCAGGTTGGCCGCCCCGCCGGCCAGCTCCTTGCTGGTGGAGCTGATCAGGTAGAGCACCAGCAGGGCGCGCATGCCGTAGTAGCTGAAGCGCTCCCACATCTCGGCGATGAACAGAACCCATAGGCCCTTGGGATGATGCATGGCGGTGAAATGGCGGTGCGTGGGAAAGCGCCATTGTTTCCCAGCGGCGGGAGCGCGTCAAAGCCTCGGATAACCCCGCTTCGGAACATCGGACCCCAATCGAGGGCGAGACGCCCGCTCCGAACTTCGCTCAATCGCGCGGGACCCCGCCCTAGATTGAGCCGTTGGCATGCGCTCTCCGTCAGGAGGCGGAGGCTTGATTCCACACAAATGGAAGGCGTAAAAGCTGTAAGTGGAAAACCAATAAAAGCTAGATATCGATAATTATTAAAAGCTAGAAATGGGTAAGCCGCAAAAGCTAATATCGCGATCGATCTCGTTGGAAGTGGGAGGTCACAGCCGCCATGGCCACACCTCAGGAAAAGCTGGCTGACGCCTTGGAAGCCCTTAGGGCACTCCAGTCCGGCGGCGTCACTGCCATCCGTGCGAGCCAGCTCCGGTCCGCCCAACTCCGGCTCCTGCTCGCCCAAGGATTCCTGCGGCGGGTGATGAGAGGTTGGTACATCGCTTCCCGCCCGGAGGCGCACATCGGAAGAGAAGATTGGCACACAGCCTTCTGGCCATTCTGCATAGACTATCTCAACGCCCGATTCGGCGAACGGTGGAGCTTGTCGCCGGAGCAGTCCTTAAGCCTCCATGCCGGCAATGCCAGTGTGCCCGCCCAGCTGCTGGTGCGGGCGTCCAAGGGCCGCAACAAGCCCACTCCATTGGCGCAAGGGGCATCGATCATGGAACTGCGCACTGAATTGACGCCTTCGGAACACACCGAATTGGATACCGGTCTGCGCGTTTACAGCCTGCCCGCGGCTTTGCTCGCCGTCCCGCCCCCGTTCTACAAGCGCAATCCCACGGATGCGCGCATTGCCCTGTCCCAAGTTCGCGATGCGGCCGACATTTTGGCGCCGCTGCTCGACGCTGGCCGCAGCACGGTGGCCGGCCGATTGGCCGGGGCGTTT
>JAPOTD010000075.1 GCA_026709365.1 Gammaproteobacteria bacterium | reverse complement strand
GCCGTTCTACCAGGAACGGCTCACGCTGATGTTCAGCGCCGCCCTGGCTTGGCTGGAGTCCTTGGGCGTTGTGCTGTCGCGGGACCTGCTGATCGAGAACTTCAATCCCGGCACCGCCTTCACCTTGGCGGGGAACGCGTTGGCCGGGCTTGGCGCGGCGCTGTCGAACAGCTTCCTGATCCTGCTCACGGTGATCTTCATGCTGGCCGAGGCGAACAGCTTCCCGCGCAAGCTCAGGGACGTGCTGAGCCAGCCTGAGCAATCCATGCCCCACTTCGTCCGCTTCGCTGAGAACGTCAACCGCTACATGGCCATCAAGACCACGGTCAGCATGGCCACCGGACTCGTCGTCGCCCTGATGCTGGCTGCGCTGGGCATCGACTTTCCTCTGCTCTGGGGCATTCTCGCCTTCATGCTCAACTTCGTGCCCACCATCGGCTCCATCATCGCCGCGGTGCCGGCGGTGCTGCTGGCGCTGGTGGAGCTCGGCCCGCTGCCCGCGCTGCTGGCCGGTTCGGGCTACGTGGCGCTCAACATCCTCTTCGGCAACTTCATCGAGCCGCGCTTCATGGGGCGCGGACTGGGGCTGTCCACGCTGGTCGTCTTCCTGTCGCTGGTGCTCTGGGGCTGGGTCTTCGGGCCGGTCGGCATGCTGCTGTCGGTGCCATTGACCATGACCGCCAAGATCGCCCTGGAGGCCAACCCCGCCACCGAGTGGCTGGCCCGGCTGCTCGGCCCGGCGACAGGCTTGGCGAAGGCGGATGCCGAGCAGCCAGACCCAGCGGCGCAAACCTGACACGCACCGGCGCCGTGGCCTACGAACGCAGCAACATTCGCCGCATGGCGGGCTACACCTGGGGGGAGCAGCCGGAGGAGCCCGGCGCCTGCAAGCTGAACACCAACGAAAACCCTTACCCGCCCGCCCCCGGCGTCGCGGCAGCGCTTGCGGGAATCGACGTGGCCGACTTGCGGGTCTATCCGCAACCAACCGCTGCGCCCTTGCGAGCGAAAATCGCCGAGCGCCACAGTTTGGCCAAGGAGAACGCAATAGTCACCCATGGCGGCGACGAGGCGCTGCGCTTGGCCATCACCACCTTTGTCGAGCCCGGATCACCGCTCGGCTGCGCCAATCCGAGCTATTCGCTCTACCCGGTGCTGGCGGCCATTCAAAACGCCCCCGTGCTGGCGGCCGAATACGGCGAGGACTGGACCCTGCCGGTTGATTTCGCCCAGCGGGCCAACGCTGCGGGAGCCCGGCTGACCTGCTTGGTCAACCCCCACGCGCCCTCCGGGCGACTGATGGGCGCAGATGACTGCGCGCGGCTAGCCACCGAATTGGACGGGGTGCTGCTGCTCGACGAGGCCTATGCGGATTTCATCGATCCCGCGCTCGGCTACGACAGCGCACCGCTGCTCCGGGCGCATGACAACCTGCTCATCCTGCGCTCCTTTTCCAAGGGATACAGTTTGGCCGGGCTGCGCCTTGGCTACCTGATCGGCCACGAGGGCCTGATTGGGCCCATGCTCACCAAGACTCGGGACAGCTACAACATCGACGCCATCAGCCAAAGGCTCGGCCTTGCCGCGCTGGACGACCAAGGCCACGCCAGGGACACTTGGCGGCGGGTGCGCGCCCAACGGTCGCAGCTCAAAGATGAACTGGCCCGGCGCGGCTTGGCCTGTCCGCCGTCGCAGGCCAACTTCCTGCTCGCCCAAGTGCCCCCCAACGCCAGGCTGTCGGCTAGGGCCCTCCACGAAGCGCTCAAGGCACAAGGCATTCTGGTGCGTCACTTCGACACGCCGCGCCTCGGCGACGCCTTGAGGATCAGCATCGGGACCCCGGCGCAAAACCGGCGCCTGCTGGCCGCGATCGACGACTTGCTTGGCGATGTTCCCGCTGCGCGATGAAAACCCGACGGCCCGCAAGCCGGTCGCCGTCATCGCGATCATCGCTCTGAATGCCTGGGCTTGGGGGTTCGTCCAGGGCTTCGGAGGGGACTACCCGCTGGCGGAGTCGCTGTGCCTGCATGGCCTCATCCCCGGCGAGCTGCTGGGCCTGATCGACATGGGCCGGCAACTGCCGATGGGTCGGAACCTGGTCTGCACCCTCGACGGCCGATCCAATCCCGCCACCCTGCTCACCTCCATGTTCCTGCACGGCGGCTGGTTCCACATTCTCGGCAACCTCTGGTTCCTCTGGGTGTTCGGCGACAACATCGAGGACGTCATGGGACCGGTTCGGTTCATCGTCTTCTACTTGCTTTGCGGGTTGGCGGCGGCGTTCGCGCAGATCCTCTCAGACCCCGGCAGCGCCATTCCCATGGTCGGCGCGTCGGGCGCCATCGGCGGCGTGATGGGCGCCTACGCGCTGCTCTTTCCCCGCGCCCGGGTGCAGACCCTGCTGATCCTCGGCTTCTACGTCACCACCATCGGCGTGCCCGCCTTCGTCATGCTCGGCTACTGGTTCCTGCTGCAGGTACTCGGCGGCCTGCCGGCCTTGGGCTCCAGCGAAGGCGGTGTTGCCTTCTGGGCGCACATCGGCGGCTTCGTCGCCGGCCTCGCCCTCATCCACCTGTTCAGGCGCCCCGACCACGCGAGCGCCCGAAGGCAGCGTCAGCCACGCCGATCACCTCCCGACAAGCGTTGGTTTTGAGACAGCGACATCTAAACTGGTCCCCATGGCAAACGGTTTGTGACGACGCGTGGCCCGTGAAGTGTGTTGACGGTAAGCTCCATATGGGCAAGACCATCGAACGGCTAGGCGAAGCAAGTGAACTGCTTGACAGGGCAATCGAAATCTACTCACCATCGCTGGCCATGCCTCGCACTCACTGCCGCCCTGCTCGCTGGCTGCGCCAGCGGCCCCAACCAACCGATGCAGCTCATCCGGGACGCCGGGCCGGTGTATCCCGAAGTAGCCAAGGCGCAAGGCACCGAGGGTTGGGTGCGGCTGCGCTACGACATCGGCCGCGACGGGCGGGTGCGGAACCTCCAAGTGCTCGAATTCTCGCCGCCGGGGGTGTTTGAGGCCGCCGCCTTGGCGGCCGTGGCGCAGTGGCGCTACCGGGCCCCGGTCATCGATGGGGCGCCGAGGGCCGTGTCCGGAGTGGTTAGCACCCTGCGTTTTGAAGTCGGCGCTGCGGAGCGTTACGAGGGCTATTAGTGTCCTGAGCCGACTTGCTTTGCGGGACAGTTTGCGGGACAGGACGCCAGCCGCTCACCACTCGTTCCAGTGGGTGATGTTCGCCACTGGCGGACGGTTGGCGCGCTTGAAGTCCGTGCCCAAGGTGTAGGCCACCGGCAGCAGCGCCACCTGCATCACGTCATCCGGGATTCCCAGCAGGTCGGCCGCCTCCCGTTCGTGGATCAGGTGCAGCGTGGTGAGCGTTGACCCCAAGCCCCGGGATCGCAGCGCCAGTTGGAAGCTCCAGACGGCGGGGAAGATGGAGCCGAACAGGCCGCCCAAGGCAATCGTCGGCGAACCCTCCGGGGGGCGACCCTTGACGCAGGGGACCACATGCACGGGCACCTTCTCAAGATTGTCCATCAGGTACAGGGCGGAGTCGAACACCCGCTTGGTCTGGCCGGTCGGCGACTGCTCGGCAGCGGTGCTCAGGTAGCCTTCCGCCCCCTTGCGGTACAGGGCCGCCAACGCGGCCCGCTGGTCGGCATCATCGACCACCATCCAGCGCCAAGTCTGCGAGTTGGAGCCGGTGGGCGCCTGCACCGCCAGTTCCAGGCATTCGTTGATGACTTCCCGGGGAACGGCGCGGGCGAAGTCGAGCCGCTTGCGCACGGCGCGAGTGGTAGCCAGCAGTTCATCGGTCATGGTGACGTCGAATTTCATCCGGGCTCCTTCGGGGCGATGCAGTGGGAGGAAGCAGTGTATCCTATCAGCGACGACTAAAGCGCTCGGCATTGGGAGAGGACGCCATGCAAGGAACACTCCGGTTCGCTTGGATCTCGGCTTGCGGTCTCGGCTTGGTTTTGGGGTCGGCCAGCGCCCAAGCCGATCTGCGCGGCGCCATTGATCAAGGCGCCGCTGCGGTGGCCGATCAGGTCATCGCTTGGCGGCGGCACATCCACGAATATCCCGAACTCTCCAACCGCGAGTACAAGACCGCCGAACTGGTCGCCGACCATTTGAAGAGCCTCGGCTTGGAAGTGGAAACGGGCATCGCCCACACGGGCGTCGTCGGCCTGCTGCGCGGCCCCGAGGACGGCCCGGTGGTGGCCCTGCGCGCCGACATGGACGCCTTGCCGGTGGTCGAGCACACCGGGCTGCCCTACGCCTCCAAGGTGACGAGCACCTACAACGGCCAGGAGGTCGGGGTGATGCACGCCTGCGGCCACGACACCCACGTCGCCATTCTCATGGGCGCAGCCACCGTGCTGACCGACCTGCGCGACCAGCTGCCCGGCACCGTCAAGTTCATCTTTCAGCCGGCTGAGGAAGGCCCGCCGAAGGGCGAGAACGGCGGGGCCAGGATGATGGTTCAGGAAGGGGTGCTCAAGAATCCGGACGTGGACGCCATCTTCGGCCTGCACATCTCCCAAGCCGGCCTGGCCGGCACGGCCAACTACCGGCCCAAGGGCGCCATGGCCAGCGCCCAGCGGCTGGAGATCACCGTCAAGGGCAGCCAAACCCACGGGGCTCGGCCTTGGGCTGGGGTCGATCCCATCATGACCGGAGCGGCCATCGTCAATGCGCTGCAAACCATCGTCAGCCGCCAGGTTGACATCACCAAGGCGCCAGCGGTGGTCACGCTGGCCACCTTCCACGGCGGGGTGCGCAACAACATCATCCCGGACACCGCGCACCTCACCGGCACCATCCGCACCTACGACGCCGACATGCGCAGCGACATCCATCGGAAGATCCGCGTCATCGCCGCCAACATCGCCGCCAGCATGGGCGCGGACGTGGAGGTGTACATCGACGAAGGGGTACCGGTCACCTACAACGACCCGGAGTTGGCGGCGACCATGGCACCGACCTTGGAGCGGGTTTACGGCAAGGAAAACGTAACGATAGCCGACCGGATCACCGGCGCCGAGGACTTCTCCGTGTATCAGGAGCAGGTGCCCGGCCTGTTCTTCTTCATCGGCGGACGGCCCGCCGACATCCCGGCGGAAAAGTCCATTCCCAACCACTCACCCTTCTTCCACGTGGATGAAGCCGCGTTTCAGCCCGCAGTGCGGGCGATGGTGAACTTGGCTTTCGACTACCTGTCGCAGAAAGCTGGGTGACTTTCACCGCTGCTGACCTGCCGGACTCCCCCTTTGGGCAGGTCAGCTTCGAAACCGCATTCGTTCAGCATACCGTTCCGAGGACTACAGTTCGGTTAAGGCTTGCCAACCACATAGGAGTTGTTCACCAACACATTGCCAGCCCTAACCATATGCTGGACATTAAGCTTTCCATTGGAGAGTAGGTCGCAGACGCCGCGGCCGTTTTCCCAGCCGCCACCAAGCGCATCACCGATATGTTGGCTACTGAAAACACTAGTGTTGCCGAGGGCGATATCCCCCAGCCTCCCGAAAAATTCATTTGGCGGTTGCTCGGGATCATTCGCAATTTCAGAGTCCCCGTTGGGCTTCTGTACTTGCTTCCCATCGTTAGAGGCCCGGCATAGAGCGAATACAGTGCAAATGCCAGTGCCTCCAGCAGGTATGCTTTCGCAGTGAACCCGAAGAAACGATCTATCTATACCTCCCTGCTTAACTATGCCTTGCGCATAGCCATCCACCGTAACGCCATCATACTCAATCTCGCCCGTGCTGGACGCGATTGCAATTTGTTTGTCGTTGAGGGGATCATTGAGCTTAACGGTTGCCTCTGCTGTGATTGTGTCCAAACTAAGCATCCGACCTTCCGCTGGCACATAGACGATGGGCATGCCGCTTCGGATTGGCTCTATTGGTTGTTCGAAAGAATCTCTGCCTCCTGGCACAACGGTCATGCCGCTATCACAATATTCCACCTTGTCGCCAGACTTGAAGCCCCTACTGCTGCGGACCTTGATCTCAACCGTTCCATCTAGAGATGTGTGAAAACCAGTTACTGAGCCGGACAACAACGGCGGTAGTCGTCCCGAAGAACTCGGGAGGTAAACATAATCTCCCGTCAATGTGCGCAGTGTCCTCTCGTATGATACCGGTGGCCCTATTGTGAGAGCGCCAACCTGGACACCCGTTCGAACATTGGTCGGATCAGGCGGGTTGCAGTCATCAGTACCGCCGCCTGAGATAACCGTTCGGTCATCAAGCGATACTATGGCGGTTGAGCCGGTACCTACGCTAACAGCAATTGCTGGCGCCGTGTCAAGGATAAGTCTGTCGGCAAGCCGGATATCTTGACTACTGACCCTATCCTGAATTCGGGTGGGGAAGTAGTTCGGACCCGCAGACGTCCCTACATCAATCGAAACAGACACGGTCACGCCTTTCCTTTCGTTCTCAAGGCGAATCGGATTGGCCAGAATGTCGGGAAGATGGAAGCAGATGGCTTCCCCTCCGGAACCAGTGCCAGGATCCAATATGCTCACTCCAAAAGTTACAAAGTTCTGTCCATCAATTCCTCCGGCTTTTCTGGAGACACTGAGGTAATTTAGAACTGCTGACGCACTACAACTGGTGCGGGCCGTAAGACTGTGAAGCGACACGTCGCCCATGAACTGCGCACCGTTCAAAACGAAAGTGACGTCAGCGGTATTTCCCCGTGAGATTCCGGATCTTGGCAGCGCCAATTCGACCAACGCCCTGTCTGCTAAGGGCAAACTGCTGAGCATAACCCCCTCTGCTTGCCCTCGCCAAAGTACGCCTCCGCAAACTTTGGCGCAAAAGCGGTTTGAGT
>JAPOTD010000093.1 GCA_026709365.1 Gammaproteobacteria bacterium | reverse complement strand
CCCCCCCCCCCCCCCCCCCCCCCCCCCCCCCCCCCCCCCCCCCCCCCCCCCTTGGGGATTCACGTTGGGCTTCCGACGCTTCATTGGTCTGTCCTCCTTCGGCAATGGAATGGGAATTGCCCTACACTACCGCATTATGGTTCGGCGTCAACCTTTGGCGATTGGCCGTGTTGGCGCTGTGCTATGGTGAGTGCGGCGAGGCAACATGCCGCCCAAGGAGTGCCACATGCCAAAAACCCAACCCACCCCAGTCCGCCGACTTGTCCGGCGGGCGCCGCCCGCCGGGACGCCTACGTGGGCAGCGACATGCTCATGTACTGGGAGGAGGGCAACAAGGACAAGCGGATGTCGCCTGACGTGTTCGTGGCTTTCGGCCCGGACAAGGAGCCGGAACGGCGCGTCTGGCTGGTTTGGGCGGAGGGCATGGCGGCGGACTTCGTGCTGGAGGTGACGTCGAGGGGCACGCGGCGCAGGGACGAGGGATTCAAGGTGCAACTGTACCAGCGGCTGGGGGTCACGGAGTATTGGCAGTTCGACCCCACGGAGGACTACCTGCATCCCAACCTCAAGGGCCGCCGCCTGGGGCCGGAGGGCGCCTACGAGGCCATTCCGCTGGAGCGGCGGGACGGCGCGCTGTTGGGCTGGTCGGAGGTGCTTGGCTTGGAACTTCGCCCCCAGGGCCATGCGCTGCGCCTGTTCGACCCGGCGCTTGGGGAGTTCCTGCCCACATCCGGGGAGAAGAGCCGGATTATCGGGAAGCAGGCACAAAGCATCGGGGCTTTGGAAGCGGAGCGTGATGAAGCGGAGGCCGCAAGGCGCACCGCTGAAGCCCGGATTGCGGAACTGGAGCGGCGGCTTGCCGAGTCCGGTGCGTGAGGCCGCTGGTCGGCCAGAATGGGAACATGCCTCTAAGCCCGCACACCAACGAAGTTGGGCGGTGTTCCCTGGTTCATTTCGAGGGCGGGACGCCCTCACTCCGTGGGTCGTCGCCCGAACCCAACGGATTCCCGGAGCGGGCAGAGTTTCGCGCTAGCGAAACTCCAACGCGAACCGAAGGTTCGCGCAGCGTCCCGCCCTCGATTGGAAATCCACGGGGACAACGCAGCAGGTTTGCACACCCACTCAGCATCGGCTGAAGCAGGTTTACAGGCATGAATGGGAGCAGCCTATCGGGTGGGCTCAACACCCAAGTCCTTGCATATCATTCTGGCCAAAACGTTGTCCACTTCGGTAGGCCGTGGAATGGCTGAACGACGATCGCCAACATCATTTGTCCACCATGAATGACGGCTGCCTTCGCGCAACAAAGCGCATCCCTGCCGCCTAAGGTGCCTCAGCAAGTCACCGCGCTTCATGCGACAACGACTTTTTCCTCCCCGTAGTCGTCTCCCGCAGCGTCAATGGCTTCTTGGCGATTGAATTCCAGCGCTTCGGACAACGCTTCCCTGAGGCTTCGGAGAAGTTCCTCGCGTGTGTGCTCTTGGCAGTTTACGCCTAGGACTTCCTCAATCCAGCCGATCCACCACTCATCGGTACGTTTGACAACAGCCGTCCACTCCATGATTCACCTCTCGATTTGACTTCTCGCGGAATCAAGTGTGCCCACAAGGTACACCTGCATACGCCCTTCTTCAAAGTTCAGTCAGGGCAACTCGACCCGATCCCAAGGAGCAACCTAGTCCCCACCCGCCAACTCCGGTCTGTACAGCCACTGGATGCTGGAGAAATCGAGCCGTCCCGCACCGTGGATCTGCTCATGCACCTGGTAGAGGTTCCTGGCGAGGCCGCCCAGCGGCACGGCGCTGCGGGACTGCTCGGCCGTGGTCATGGCGAGCGCCAAGTCCTTGGCCATCAGATCGACCAGGAAGCCGCCTTGGTAGCCGTGGCTGGCAGGGGCGCCGTCCATGACGCCTGGATAAGGGTTATAGACGTTCAGCGCCCAGTTGCCACCGGATGACTGCTTCATGATTTCGGACAGCGCCTTGGGGTCCAAGCCGTTGTCCACGCCTAGGGACAGGGCTTCGGCGGTGCCGGCCATCTGGATGGCCAGCAGCATGTTGTTGCAGATCTTGGCGATCTGGCCGGCGCCGTTGCCGCCGGCATGGAAGACGTTGGCGCCCATCGCCTCGAACAGGGGCCTGCCGCGCTCCAAGGCGTCCGCTTCGCCGCCGACGATGAAGGTGAGGGTGCCGTTTTGGGCGCCCGCCGTGCCGCCGGAGACCGGGGCATCCAGCATGGCGATGCCCTGTTCGGCAGCGGCGGTTGCGACCCGCCGGGCGGTTTCGGGATCTATGGTGCTGCAGTCGATGGCGAGCGCTCCCTTGGGCAGCCGGGCCAGCACACCCTCCTCCAAGTAAAGCCCAGCCACATGCTTGCCAGCCGGCAGCATGCTGATGAAGACATCGACCTGGGTTGCCGCATCCAAGGCCGACGCCTGGGCTGTGCCGCCTGCCACGCCGGCCATCAGCTCCGGCACCAGATCAAAGACCTTCAGCTCGTGGCCGGCGGCGGCCAAGTTGGTGGCCATGGGACCGCCCATGTTGCCGAGGCCGACGAATCCTATTGTGCTCATGGGTTTGGTTTCTCCTGGTTGCGGGTCATGGCTTTCAAGCTAGGGTAGCGGCTCGGCCTGGCCCGCCCAACCATCCGGCATCAATCGAGGGCGGGACGCTGCGCGAACCTTCGGCTCGCGTTGGAGTTTCGCTAGCGCGAAACTCTGCCCGCTCCGGATGGATGCCGCACACTCCCCCGTCAATCCAAGTCGTCGAGGGGGTTGTTCGGCCACGGCGGGTCGAAGTGCGTCAGCACATGGGCCGGGTCGAGCCCGTCCAAGCCGCCGAACTTCCATTTCGGGGCGTTGTCCTTGTCGATCAGCAGGGCCCGCACGCCTTCGGCGAAGTCCTCGTTCATGGCGCAGCGGGCGCCGATGACCATCTCCATGCGGAAGCAGTCCGCCAGGCTCATGCCAGGGGCGCGGCGCAACTGCTCTATGACCACGCCGACCGTGGTGGGGCAGCCCCGCTCCATGGCGGCGACGCCCTTGCCGAGCCAGCCGTCGCCGCCCAGCGCCCGGATTTGGCCGATGACGTCCGCAAAGCCGTCGCCCAAGCGCAGCGTCTCGGGAATGGCGCCGACCTGCGCCTCCGGCATCGGCGGAGCGGGCAGGGCGGCAAGCGCCGCATCGATGCGCATCGCGTCGCTGGCATCGCCCGCGTAGTCCAACGCGAGCAGCGATTCCAGCGCGCGGCCCCGTTCGGCGGTGGCGACTTGGTGGGTGCCAACGCCGATGGCGCAGGCGTCCGCGCCATTGAAGTGGGCGCCGGTGCAGCCGAGGAACAGGGCAACGTGCGGTTCGATGCTGCGCAGCATCGCCGTGCCGCCGGCGTCCGGGAACAGGCCGATGGTCACTTCCGGGTAGGCGATGCGCGAGGTCTCGGTCACCACCCGGAAGCGCGAGGCGGAGAAGATGCCCAAGCCGCCACCCATCACCACGCCGTGGCCGATGCTCACCACGGGCTTCGGGCAGGTATGGATCAGGTAGTCCATACGGTATTCATTTTCAAAGAAATCAAACGGATAGCTGTCCACCACATGGCCTGCAGCATGGTTTCGCACCATGGCGTGATAGAGCGCCTGAATGTCGCCGCCGGCGCAGAAGGCCCGATCGCCCGCGCCGGTGAAGACGATGGCCGCAACCCGGTCATCCGCTCCCCAAGCCTTGAGCGCGGGAGTGATGATTTGCGTCATCTCGACACTCAGGGAATTGAGGGTCTTCTGAACGTTCAGGTGGGCTTCGGCGACGACGCGTCCGCCGACGGCCTCGTGTTCGCGCAGCACGACGCTGGCGCTTTCGTCATTGAGCGCGCGCATGGGTCAACCGTTGATCCACTGGGGTTGGCGCTTCTCCAGGAAGGCGTTGACGCCCTCCTGCTGATCGGCGGTGTCGAACAGTCCCACGAAGGCGTCCCGCTCGGCCGTGTAGGCCGTGGCGATGTGCCCCGAGCGGGCCTGCTGGATCAGTCCCTTGCAGGCGCTTACCGCCGGCGGGCTCTGCTTGCCGACGCGCTCCGCCAAGGCCAAGGCCCGGTCCGAGGCCGCTCCCTTCTCCACCACCTCCTCGATCAGGCCGATGTTGAGCGCCAAGTCCGCGCCGATGCGTTCGCCGCAGAGGATGATGCGCTTGGCCCAGCCCTCGCCCACCGTCCACGCCAGGTTCTGGGTGCCACCGCCGCAAGGCAGCAGGCCGACGCTGGCCTCCGGCAGGGCCATTTGCGCATGGGCCTCGCCGATGCGGATGTCGCAGGCCAGGGCGAACTCCAGCCCACCGCCCATGGCGTAGCCGTTGATGGCGGCAACGCTGACGCCCCGGAACGCGGACAAGGCCTCGAAGCCGCCGCCGAAGCTCTCCGCCATGCCCCGGGCCACCCCCTTGTCGCCGTCCGCGAACAGCTTGAGGTCCGCGCCGGCGGAGAAGAACTTCTCCCCAGCGCCGGTGACCACGATGGCGTAAACGGCCGCATCGTCGTTGGCCTGCTCGACCACCGACTTAAGAGCGCCCAGGTTGTCCGCATCCCAAGTGTTGGCTGGCGGATTGTTGACGGTGATGAGCAGGGTGTGGCCGCGCCGTTCCACGAGCAGCTTTTCGGATGGGGATTGAATCACGTCGATGACTCCTTGGTTGCGTTTCGATTTTTGGTGAAGAGGCAAATGGGTGACCCGATCAAGGCTACAGCAGGGCGCTCGCGCCCTCGACCAGCAGGCGACGGCCGATGATCATGCGCATGATCTCGTTGGTGCCCTCCAGAATCTGGTGTACCCGCGTGTCGCGCACATGGCGCTCCAAGGGGAATTCCTTGATGTAGCCGTAGCCGCCGTGCAGCTGCAGGGCGTCGTTGCAGACGTCGAAGCAAAGGTCCGTGGCCAGCCGCTTGGCCATGGCGCAGTAGGTGGTGGCGTCCGCATGTCCGCGGTCGAGCTTGAAGGCCGCCAAACGCACCATCTGCCGCGAGGCCACCAAGTGGGTGGCCATGTCCGCCAGCTTGAACTGCAGGGCCTGGAAGCTGCCGATGGTTCGGCCAAACGCCTTGCGCTCGCCGAGATAGGCGCAGGTCTGGTCGATGGCGGCCTGGGCGGTGCCCACGGAGCAGGTGGCGATGTTGATGCGGCCACCGTCCAAGCCCCGCATGGCGATCTTGAAGCCTTCGCCCTCGGCGCCCAAGCGATGGCCTTCCGGCACAAAGACATCCTCGAAGTTGATCTGCCGGGTGGGCTGGCTGTTCCAGCCCATCTTGGACTCCTTGCGCCCAAAGCCGACGCCCTCGGAACCGGCGTCCACGGCGAAGGCGCAAATGCCCTTGGCGCCGGGCTGCGTGCCCTCGCCGTTGACCAAGCGGGCCATGACCACCAGCACGTCGGTGTCTCCGGCGCCCGAGATGAACGCCTTGGTGCCGGTGAGCCGATAGCCGCCATCGACTCGACGGGCCGTGCTCTTGAGGGCCGCCGCATCGCTGCCGGCACCGGGCTCGGTCAGGCAGTAGGACGCCAGCGCCTCGCCGGTGGCGAGCTTCGGACAGAACGTCTCACGGACGCTTTCGGTGCCGAATGCGGCAATCATCCACAACGCCATGTTGTGGATGGTCAGGAACGCGGTGGTGGAGGTGCAGCCCCGGGCCAGCTCCTCGAAGACAATGCTGGCATCCAGCCGGGACAGGCTCAAGCCGCCGGCCGACTCGGGCGTGTAGAGGCTGCAGAACCCCAACTCCCCGGCCTTGGCGAGCACCGACTTGGGAAACTCCTCTTGCTCATCCCACTGCGCCGCAAACGGCGCCAACTCGCCCGCCGCAAACTGTCGGGCGGCGTCCTGATAGGCGAGCTGCTCATCGCTGAGTTCAAATTCCATCGGCAAATTCTATCCGCATCAAGCCACGTCGAACCAGTCGATGGGCGCCGTGCCCCGGGCTTCGAGATGGGCGTTGGCAGCGGAAAAGTGCCGGCAGCCGAAGAACCCCCGGTGCGCCGACAGGGGCGACGGGTGCGGCGCGGACAGAACGCAATGCCGGGCGGCATCGACGATGGCCCCCTTCCTTTGCGCGTAGCTGCCCCACAGCAGGAACACCAGCCCCTCGCGCTCGCTGTTGAGCACCTCGACAATGCGGTCGGTAAAGGGCTCCCAGCCGCGCCCCTGATGGGAGCCGGCCCGTCCCTGCTCCACGGTCAGCACCGAGTTCAACAGCAGCACCCCCTGCTTCGCCCAAGGGATGAGGCAGCCCTTGTCGTCATACAGCTGCTTGTCCGGCGTACCGAGATCCTCATTGATTTCACGAAAGATGTTGATCAGCGAGGGGGGCAGCGCGACGCCGGGACGCACGGAGAAGCAAAGGCCGTGGGCCTGGCCCGCGCCGTGGTAGGGATCCTGGCCGATGATCACCGCCTTGACCTCGGGCAGCGGTGTCAGGTCCAAGGCGTGAAAGATGTTGCCGCCGCGCGGGTGAAGAGTCTTGCGCGCTTCCCGCTCAGCTTGCAGAAACCCCCGCAGGCGCTGCATATAGCCCTTCTCGAACTCCTCGGCGAGCGCCGCCTTCCAGGAGGCCTCAAGGCGAACCCGATCCGCGGCGCCGCTCAACGTCAGCCGCTCCGCTCGCTCGGACGCATCAACGGAAACAGCAGCACATCGCGAATGGAGGGCGAATCGGTAAGCAGCATCACCAGCCGGTCCACGCCGATGCCCTCCCCCGCGGTCGGCGGCAGGCCGTACTCCAAGGCCGTGACGTAGTCAGCGTCGAAGTGCATGGCCTCGGCGTCGCCGGCGCTTTTTCGCTCGGCTTGGCTGCGAAAGCGCTCAGCCTGGTCGTCCGGGTCGTTGAGCTCGCTGAAGCCATTGGCGATCTCGCGTCCGCAGATGAACAGCTCGAAGCGGTCGGCCACCAACGGGTTGCGGTCGTTGCGGCGCGACAGGGGCGAAACCTCCGCCGGGTGCTCGGTGATGAAGGTGGGTTCGGCCAGGCGGCCCTCGATTTCAGCCTCGAACAGCGCCATCTGCAGCTTACCCAAGCCCCAGTGGTCCTCGACCGGAAGGCCGCGCTCCCCAAGGCGAGCCCGCAGGCGGTCCTCGTCATCGATCTCCGCCTCGCCCAAGAGG
>JAPOTD010000131.1 GCA_026709365.1 Gammaproteobacteria bacterium | reverse complement strand
ACCAGCGGACCTTGGAGTTCCTGGGGAGCCTGAAGGGATGAGCCTCAGTCGGCGACGGATGCCGGAATCCAGCTGCCGTGGAAGCCATCCGGAATGCGGGGCAGCTCGACCGACGCGATCGGCTCGTTGTCCATGGTCGCGGCATCCATGATGACGAAGCGGCTGCTGTCCTGGTGGGCATCGTAAACGAACGTCATCAGGTAGCCGTCGTCCTCGCTCTTGGGGTCGGCAGCGGGCGCGAACACCGCCTCGCCGCCGATGCGGCCCCGGCCGAACTCCACCGATGAACGCGCCCCGGTCTCCCGGTCGTACTTCAAAATGGCGCCCGAGGCGTGCATCGGGTCTGCGGGGATGCCCGATTCCGACATGCTCATCATGTAGCCGTAGCGGTGCTTGAGGCCGATGACGCTGTCGGCGACGCGGGGGAATTCGGCGCTGCGGTCATCCACCTGCTCCTCGCGCACCTTGCCGGTGGCCGTGTCGATGGTGAACCGCCACAGTTCCGGCGGCGGAAAGTCCATGGCGGATTCCCGCCACATATGGCTGAAACGGGCCAAGTCGAGCACGATGGCGTCGCCGTCCTCATAGGCATTCATGGGGTGGAAGACGTAGCAGGGGTTGATGTCGTACCAAGTCACCTGACCGTCGTCGCCGTTGCGCGGCATTACGCCCAACCGGGCGGGGTAGCCGTCGTCCCAGCGAATGGGCAATTCGCCGCTCATCGCCAATTCCATGTTGAACACCGCCGGCAGGTCCATGAACACGACGTGGTTCCGGGTGATGTTGAAGTCGTGCATCATGGTCGGCCCGCCGACCGTGATGTTCTCGACCTGAACCAATTGGCCATCCGCGGATACGCGCAGGTAGCGCAGGTAGGGCGGCATGGCCGAGTAGCCGAAGGCGAGCAGCTCGCCGGTGACCGGACAGACCTTCGGATGCGCGGTGAATGAGCCGTTCAGGACGCCGTTGAAGTCGGTTGGGCCCAAGGTGCTGAGTTCGCCGTCGATCACATAGGGAAAGTGGCCTTCCTCAAGCGCGAGGATCTTGCCGGCATGGCCGATGACATGGGTGTTCGCCTTTGACGACTTCATGTCCATCAACACGGCGGGGTCGAGAATATCGGTTGCGGGATTGTCGATGAACGGAGTTTGCACGTACCGGTTGCGATACCACTCAGCGCGGCCGTCGCGAATCCTGATTCCGTGCAGCATGCCGTCGCCGAGGAATGGGTGGCTGCTCGTCCCGGTAAAGGGGTTGGCCCCGTTGCGCACGAAACGGCCATCGAGTTCCGCGGGAATGGTTCCGGTCACCTTCAGGTGCCGAAGCGTGCGCTCCTCGCTAATCGGGCGGCCATTGCCGCGCAGGTGGATCGGCGTGTCCTCAATCACTTCCGCCATCGCTGGAATCTCCCAATCTTCTGGCGCCCAGCCCGGGCCAAAGCGGATCCAAGGCTCAAGGGCAATTGCGGCTATGATAGTTCGCCGGGCAGGAAATTTGAAACTGAGCCCGCACAACTGGAGGAAAGCCGCTGAAACGATACCCGACCGGGCACTTGAACCTTCGGGACAGCCTGTTGTTCGTGCTCGGCGCGCCCGGATGGCAGATCACCTCAACCATTGTCGTTTCCATCGGCATTTACTACTACCTGCCGCCGGACGGGGCAGGGCTTCAAGTTCAGGTTCCCGAGGAGATTTTCCTCGGCGTGCTGACCGCCTACGGGCTGGCGCGGCTGATCGGCGGCGCGATCGACTCGCTCGCCGACCCGCTGGTGGGCCACTACTCGGATCGTTCGCGCTCCAAGTTCGGCCGCCGCCGGATTTTCCTGGCCTTTGGCGTTGTGCCGATGGCCGTGACCCCGGCACTGCTGTTCTTTCCGCCCGGAGAGCCCGGCACCCATGAGGTTTTCATCTACCTGACGGTGCTGCTCTGCCTCTACTACGTCTTTTTCACGGTTTACGTCGCGCCCTACAATGCCTTGCTGCCGGAACTGGCCAGCACCGAGGCGGAGCGGGTCGAGCTGATGCGGCTGCGCTCGGTGGTCGGCGGCTCCATCGCGATGGCCTACGGGATCCTGTGGCTGGCCGGCATCAAGGCGTTCCGGGAGCTGGGCATGGATGCGAACACGGCGGTGCAGTGGGTTGTGGTCATTTCCTGCGTGGTTTCCTTGGCTTTCTGCCTGTGTCCCCTGTTGGTGGTGCGCGAACGGGAGCTGCGCCACCAGCCAAGCGCCATGAACCTGCGCCGGGCGCTGGGCGCCACGCTCAACAACCCGCCCTTTCTCACCTACCTGTTCGCACAGGTGATCTTCGCTCTGGGCATCCACCTGATCGGGCCGGCCATACCCTACTTCGCCCGAGTGCTCCTGGGCCGGGACGAGGGATTCGCGGCGGTGCTTTCCCTGAGCATGCTGCCCGGCATCCTGATCAGCTTCGCGTTCATTCAGCGCGTCGTGGACCGCATCGGCACCAAGATGGCCTTGGTGCTGTCCATCCTGATCCTGGGGTTGGCCCATTTGCCCTACGGGCTGCTCACGCCGAGCGCCCCCGGCGATGCCCATGACGTCTTGAACCTGACCGTCGTGGTGGGTCTGTCCGCGCTCAAGGGGCTGGCGATTGCCGGCGTCATGATTCTGCCGACGGTCATCCTCGGCCAGTTGATCGATCTCGACCAAGCGCGCACGGGGGCTGGGCGGTCAGCCATGTACTACGGCGTCCAAGGCCTGATGACCAAGTGGGTCCACGCGGCCTCGGCGGCCCTGATGAGCTACCTGCTGGCGGCCCACGGCAGAAGCGCGGGGGAGCCGCTCGGGGTGCTGCTGATCGGACCGGTTGCGGGCGGCCTGTGCCTGATTGCCGCCGGCTTCTACGCCTGCTATCCGGAAAAACGCGTTCGCGCTGACGCCGGCAGGCTAATCGAAACCTGAGCAGTTGACCTGCTCTGTGGCCCTTTGGCCATAGATCATCCCACGCGCCACCTACCAGCGAACGCAGCGGCTCAATCTGCAAGCCAGTGAGACAACCGAACGGCTGGCTTGCCTCTACGCGTTGGCGTTGTCCGCATTTGAAGACGGCGATGCCGCAGCCCGTTTATCACTGCACCGCATGATGAACTGGAAGGGCGTGTGCCTTTTGGCGTAGCGCTTGCTGAAGTCGTTGGTCGGGAAGTCGAAATCCCAAATGGCATCGATCAGGCGGAGATCAGCCGGCAGAAAAAAGCGAACTAGCCCAATCCCGCCACCTCCGGCAGCACCCGCTCAATCAGCAAGCGGGTTTGGTCGATGAAGTCCTCGGTGCCGTGGGCGATGGGCCGCAGGATGAACTTGTGGACGCCTGTGTCGCGAAAGCGCTGCAGCAGCGTCATGATCTCCTCACGGTCGCCGACAGCCAGGAAGCCGTCGGCGGGCTTGCCGAGCCTTTGGGTCAGGAATTCCAAGTAGCGGACGACGATGGGTTCGTCGGCGCTCCCGAAGCGGAAGGCGAAGGCCGCGCCGTAGTGGTCCTCGTCGATCCGGCGGCCGAGTTCGGCGGCGCGCGCCTTAATGGCCGCGATCACTGGCTCGACTTCCGCCGGCGATTCGATGCCCGCCTGCCAGCCCGTGCCCCATCGGGCGGTGCGCTCAATGGCTTGGGGCGCTGAGCCGCCGACCCAGAGCGGCAGCGGCCGCTGCACGGGCTTGGGCGCGATGCTCGCTTCGGAGAGTTGGAAGTGCTTGCCCGCGAAAGTGACCGAATCCTGGCGCCAAAGACGCGAGAGAATTTCCAAGCCCTCGGCGCTGCGCTGGCCCCGTCCACGGGTGGGAGTGCCGGTGGCGGCGTAGTCCCGGGAGCGGCTGCTGCCGACGCCGAAGGCGGGCAGCAGCCGTCCTTCGCTCAGCACGTCGATGGTGGCGCAGGCCTTGGCGGTCAGCACCGGGTCGCGCAGGCCCAGGCTGGCCACGTTCATCCCGAACTTGAGCCGCTGGGTGGCGCCGGCCAGGGCCGCCATGACGCTCATGCACTCAAGGTTCGGGTCCGGCCCGATCAGGCGGTCGCTCTGCCAGATGGAGTCCACCCCGCCGCTGTCGCACAGATCCACCCAACGCCAGAAGCCCTTGGCGTCCTCGAACGGGAAGTTGGCGATGCCGAGACCGGCGCTGACGGTCATTTCGGCCGCGCGGTCAGCCGACTCACCGACCGCCCCCCGACAGGCGCCGCAAAATCTCGCCAATGCGCTCAGCGTTGGCGCCGAGATCCCCTATCCCGACTCGGGATACGCTGCGCACATCGACCAAGGCCCCTTCGGCATGCGGCCGCACACGGATTGCGACGTCGTCCTTGAAGCCGAACCAAAACGTGGTGTCGGTGGCTTCTATCAAGCCTTGCTCGGGATGCTCGGCCACGATTTCGATCCCCATGTCCTTGAGCGCGGCGCGCGCCTCGGCGAATGCCGCCTCGGGTGCCGCTTGCGTCACCAGCGGCATCACGTGAGGATAGACCTCCGCTTGCAGGAGCGCGACGGTCTCGGCGTCCAGTTCCAAGGGATTGGAGCCGGCGCCGCGCAGGGCGACGATCTCAACGAACTGCGGCGGGTCGTCGGTGTTGGTGGAAATGTTGTGAATCCGCGGCATCGTCATGGCGGCATGGCGCAGCAGGCTCACGTGGGCGACAGTCGCCAAGCAGATCAACAACCCAAGGGCGGCAGCGCCCAGGTCCCCCCAAAGACGCCGCCGCCAAGCTAGCGTGACCGCGACGATGGCGACCAAGGCCACCACAGCGGCCACGCCGCTGCCGACCATCAGCAATTGAAAGCCGAGGCCCATCTCCCACAGATCGAATCGCGTGCCCAAGGGGCCAATGATCAGCAGGGCAACCGCTCCTGAAGCGCCGAGCAAAGCCGCTCTAGACCACCAATTTGTCATTGACTTCTCCCTAACCGCTTTGCGCGGCAAACCGGGGCGACTTATAGCACATGTGGCACATTCAGGTTTCGGAGCCGCCACCGTCGCATGGGTCAGGTTCCGAAGTTTTCTTAAGCCCGCACAGTCGCGGTCTTGCGCCTGCGCTTGCTCGTTGGTCGGCGCGGTGCCGCAGCGATCGCCTTGCGCATCGGTTATAGTGCGCGGCCTGTCGCATGGCGCTGCATACCCGCTTGCGCGCTTGGCCCCCAAGGAGATGCCCCGTGCCCGCAAAGTCCATGGACGAACTGGTCTCGCTCTGCAAGCGCCGCGGGTTCGTGTTCCCGTCGAGCGACATCTACGGCGGCTTGCAGGGGCTTTACGACTATGGGCCGCTGGGCGTCGAGTTGAAGAACAACCTCAAGGCCGCTTGGTGGCGGGCGATGGTCCATGACCGCGATGACGTTGAGGGCCTGGACGCGGCACTGCTCACCCATCGCCAGGTGCTGCGCCACTCCGGCCACGAGCAGACGTTCACCGATCCGCTGGTTGACTGCCGCCAGTGCAAAAGCCGCTGGCGGGCGGACCAAATCGGCGATGCCTGCCCGGCCTGCGGGGCCAAGGACCTGACCGAGCCACGCCCGTTCAACCTGATGTTCAGAACCAATGTCGGACCGGTTGATGACGGGTCGGCCTTCGCCTACCTGCGCCCGGAAACCGCCCAAGGCATCTTCACCAACTTCAAGAACGTGGTGGACGCCACTGCGCGCCGACCGCCGTTCGGCATCGCCCAGATCGGCAAGGCGTTCCGCAACGAAATCACGCCGCGCAACTTCGTCTTCCGCACCCGGGAGTTCGAGCAGATGGAACTGGAGTTCTTCGTGGCGCCGGGCGAGGACGAGGCATGGCATCGGCGCTGGCTCGAAGCGCGGCTCGATTGGTGGGAGGCCCAAGGGGTGCCGCGTTCGGCCCTGTCGGTTTATGAGGTGCCCGCCGACGAGCTGGCGCATTACGCCAAGGCCACCTTCGACTTGATGTACCGCTATCCCCACGGGGTCGAGGAGTTGGAGGGCATCGCCAACCGCACCGACTTCGATTTGGGCGCCCACTCCAAAAACGCCGCCGATTTGAACCTCACCGCCGAAGTGACCGAAAACACCGAGTCAACCGCCCGATTGGCCATTCAGGACACGGCCACCGGCGAGTGGCGGGTGCCGTTCGTCATCGAGCCCTCGGCGGGGGTGGACCGAGGCTTGCTGGCGATCATCAACGAAGCGTTCGAACAGGAGCAGCTGCCCAACGGCAGCCAGCGCACGGTGCTGCGCTTGAAGCCGCACTTGGCGCCCATCAAGGCCGCCGTGCTGCCTTTGAAGCGCAACCACGAGGGCATTGTGGCCAAGGCCCGGGCCATCAAGCGCCAGCTGCAGGGCTTGGGACTGGGGCGCATCCTCTATGAACACACCGGCAACAT
The DNA here is from genome assembly GCA_026709365.1 of Gammaproteobacteria bacterium. Classification (GTDB taxonomy): domain Bacteria; phylum Pseudomonadota; class Gammaproteobacteria; order Pseudomonadales; family Azotimanducaceae; genus Azophilus. The sequence goes on along the minus strand of JAPOTD010000131.1, from coordinate 43,288 downwards.
TGGCAAGGGCTACCGCCGCCACGACGAGGTCGGCACCCCGATGTGCGTCACCGTGGACTTCCAGACCCTGGAGGGGGACGACACCGTGACGGTGCGCGACCGCGACAGCATGGCCCAAGTCCGGGTACCCGTTCAGGCACTGGAGTCCCACATGCGCGGAGCGCTTGCCGAAGGCTGATCGTCATCCCGCGCCCCCGCGGGACGGCGGGCGGCGACTTCCGCCACGGCCCGCGACCGCCTGGGCATCATCAACGAGCTTTCCGAACCGGTCGCCCGCCCCCAACATTTGCGGTTTTGCCGGGCCGATTTCCCACACGCATTGCGGAGATATCCACTAGGACCAGCATGGCGCGCTGCCTAGACTCGCCCCATGAAATCGCTCTTGGGGCAGTCGAAAGCAACGCTCGGATCGATGCGGGGACCGCAGGGGTAGCGGCTCATGGCCAGCCGGCGCATTATGATCACCATCGACGGGCAGGCCCACGATGTCCTCAAGAGATACGCCGCCCGCCGCAACACCACCATCGGCGGCTTGGTGAGGGACTACCTGATGGGCATTGCAAACGCCGAGCAGCGCGCGCTTGAGGCGAGAGAGCGCATTCGGGCGATGAATCGAAAGCCGGAAAACGAAGACCCCGCCGCTGATCGACCCGATTGAAGCCTTGGAACGCTTGCGCCCAGGCAAAGCCGCCTTCGGCCCAGTTTGGCAGGCTGTTCGTGGCGCAGGCGGCTGGCAACGCGTCAGCGCCTGCGCCGCAGGGTCACCACATTGCTGGCCTTGATTGCGTCCTGCTTAAGCGCGAAGGCCACCTCCCAGGTGAGCGTTCGATCCCGCTCGCGCAGGAAGCCTCGAAACCCGTAGCCCTCGGCGACTTGGAACAGCGCAAAGGTGGCGTGCAAGGCGCCGTCGGCCTGCCACAGGAGGCCTAGATTGGGGACGCTTTCCAACTTGGCGACGCCGTCCAGCCGGACGCCGCCAATCCGGGCGTCGATGATGTAGGTGCCCACCTCATTCGGCGCCACGCGGACAGAGACCGAGCTCGAGGGCGTCCGCTGCAGCTCCAAGGCGCCGGTCACGGTCAGGCCAGTGCTGTCCTGCTCTACGGTCAAGTCGCACACGAGGGGCTCGCCGAGACTGGCGCCCTCCACCAGGAGGCTGCCGCGCCCCAACCATTGCCCAGCCTTCAGCAACATCAACGCAGGCTGCTAGGAAGCATGCTTCCCCACCTGCCACTCCAAGCCGCTGAGGCCCTTGGCGGCAAAGTCCCTCGGCGTCTCTTCGAGCTCGGTGGCGAGGGTGTCGTTCCAGCGGTTGAGGAAACCGAACAGCGCGATGACACCGACGATCTGCACGATTTGCCGATCCGTGAAGTGTTCGCGCAGCCGCTTGAAGTGCCCCGGGGTGCTCTCGTTGGGCACCGACCCCGCTGCGAAGGCCAAGGCCAGCGCGGCTCGCTCGGCTTCGCTGAACAAAAGGCTTTCCTCAAAGTTGAGGATGGCGTCAAGCTTGGCGGTGTCCGCACCGGCCCGATGGGCACTGTGCGAGGTGTGCGCCTGGCAGTACCGGCAGCCAGCGGCGAGGCTGGCGGCAAAGGCGATGAGCTGCACCAAGCCCGGCGGCAGGTTTTGCGCCGCGTCTTCCTGCCCGGGCATCCGGTTCGCCAATCCGGCCATGAGCGCCTTCAAGTCGCCGCCGAAGACCACGTTGGCGAGGCTGGCAAACGCGAACGGTAGCTGCGGCATGTGAGCCATGATCCGCATGCTATTGGGCACGAAGCCCATGGCGGCTTCGGCGGCTTGAAAGACCGGCTGCAAGCCCGGCGCCTCACTGGGTGGACGCGGGTTGACGTGGCTCATGGAATCTCTCCCAAAAAGGCGGACGATGTGTGCGCACTGTTTCCCAACGGTCCTGGTTTTGCAACCGCGAAACCTGCTTCACCCAATCCCGCAGCCCTTTCCCAGCCGGGCTCAAGGCGGATGGCTTGATGCCAGCAACGACATCAGTCGAGCGCATCGGCGCCCGTGAGGAGGAATTCCCGGCACCAGATGCTGAGCGCGGCTCCCGGCAAACTCCGCAGTGAGGTGCCGTGTCGATTCGATCAAGGAAGCCGGACGGAAAATCGGTCGAGGCCCACGGGTTCGGCTGCGCCGTCGGGTCAGGATGCCGCTGCCTGCCGCAACTCGTCCCGGAACCCGGGCGCAGCGATGGCGATGAGCGCTTCAGCGCGGGCGGCGAGCGGCAGGTCCTTGAGCCGCGCCGTGCCGTGCTCGGTCACGACGATGTCCACATCCGTGCGCAGCGCGGTCACCAGCTCCACCCGCGGCACGATGCGCGAGGCCGCGCCCCCGCGGGCGGTCGCCGTCATGGCGATGATGGATCGACCGCCAGGGCTGAACTTGGCGGCGCGCATGAAATCAACGGAGCCGCCGGTGCCGGAAATCTGCCGTCCGCCCACCATCTCCGCGTTGACCTGCCCCATGAGATCCACCTCCAACGCCGAGTTGATGGAGACGAAGCCCGGCAATTGGCGGATCACGCTCGCCTCGTGGGTGTGGTTGGCGCTTCTGAGAACCACTTCCGGCGTGTCGGCCAGCCAGTCGAGCAGCGCTGAGGAGCCCAACGCCATGCCAGTGACGTGGCGGTGGCGGTCGATGGGCTTGTTGGCGCCGGTGACGATGCCTTGGCGGATGAGGGCCATGCCGCCGTCATCGATCAGGCCGCCATGCAGCCCAAGGTCGTTCTTGTCCCCAAGGCTCGCCAGTATCGCCGCCGGAATGGCGCCAATGCCCGTCTGAACGCAATCGCCGTCCTGAATCAGCGCTACCACCTGCCGGCCGATGGCGGCGGCTGTTTCGTCAATGCGCGGGGCGGGCATCTCGAACAGCGGGCGGTGCGTGTCGAGCACGACGTCCAGACGGGTCTCATCAACCGGCGGACAGCCTGCGGGAGCGGCAAACGCGGCGTTGCACTCGGCAAGAACGAATCGCGCGCTGGCCAGCGCCGCGGCGGCGAAATCGACGTTGGGGCCCAAGCGCAGCCGTCCCTGGCGGTCCCGGGCCACTTGGATGAGCGCCACGTCGATGCCCCGTTCAAGGTAGTCGTGCAACGCGCGCATGGCCATCGGCAGGAAGTGCAGGCGCTCAGGGTCCGCGTTGCGCAGATGGGGGGCCATGAACGGGGTGGTCATCTGGTAGGTGGGATGCCAGGCGGTGAAGTCCGTCCGGTTGAAGCCCGCCAACGGAAACTGAACGAAGTGCAGGCCCTCGGGCAGTGCCGCCGCGCGCAACGCTTCGAGCAACCCGGTGGGTTCGTTGCTCGAGCCTGCCACGAAGATGCGCTGGCCACTGGCCAAGCAGGAAAGGTCCATGGCCACTCGATTACCTCCCGCTAACCCGTGCCGCTCTTGGTGAGCCGTTCGTAGTAGTCCACGTTCTCCCGCTCCTGGGTGCTTTGCAGGGTCTGTTCGAGCCGGTCCATCGCGGTCCGGGCGTCATCTTCCAGTTTGACCTCGGCAAGCCCTTCCGTGAAACGGAAAAAAGTCAAACTGGGCCACTGCCGACTTCTCAGCGCCGCGCTTCGGCGGCCAACGCATGCGCCTCCAACCCTTCGCCGCGGGCCAGCACCGAGGCGGTTTGCGCCAGCGCCGATGCGCCTTCACTGGACAGGGCAATGACCGAACTGCGCTTCTGGAAGTCGTCCACCCCCAATGGCGAGGAAAAGCGGGCGGTGCCGTAGGTGGGCAGCACATGGCTCGGCCCGGCCACGTAGTCGCCCATCACTTCCGGGACGTGATGGCCCAGGAAGATCGCGCCGGCGTGGCGCACTTGGTCAAGCAGCGGCTGCGGGTCGGCCACCGCCAGTTCGAGGTGCTCCGGGGCTGCGGCGTTCGCCAAGTCCACCGCCTCAGCCAAGGACCGGGTGCGGATGAGGGCGCCTCGGTCCGCAAGTGAGCGGGCGATGATGTCCCGGCGGGCCATGTCCGGCAGCAGCGCTTCGAGCCGTTGGGCGATGCGATCCAAATAGTCTCCGTCCGGACACAGCAGGAGGCTTTGCGCCAGGACGTCGTGCTCGGCTTGGGAGAAGAGGTCGTACACCATCCAGTCCACCGGTGCCGTGCCGTCGGCGACGATGAGGATCTCGCTGGGCCCGGCGATCAGGTCGATGCCCGTCTGGCCGAACACTTGGCGCTTGGCCTCCGTCACCCAGGCGCCGCCGGGGCCGACGATCTTGTCCACGGGACGGATGCTCTCGGTGCCGAAGGCGAGCGCCGCCACCGCATGGGCGCCGCCCAGCGCATACACCTCCCCCGCGTCGGCCCGGTGCAGCGCGGCCAATGCCAGCGGGTTGGGCGCGTCGGCGCAGGGCATCACGGCGACGATGTCGGTCACGCCGGCAACGGCAGCGGGCAGCATGGTCATCAGCACGGTCGATGGATAGGCGGCTTGGCCACCCGGCACATAGACGCCGACCCGATCCAAGGGCGTCACTCGCTGGCCCAGTTCATTGCCGAGATCGTCGGTGTAGGACCAAGGAGCCCGAAGCTGGGCCCGATGGTACCGCTCGATGCGCTGCGCCGCCTCCTCAAGGGCTTGGCGTTGGGCGCCTGCAAGCGAGCGCCAAGCGTCCCGGAGCGCGCTCCGGCCAAGGGCCAGATCCGCCACTGCGGCGCAGTCCACGCCGTCGAAGCGGGCGGCGAACTCCACTAGCGCATCATCGCCGCGTTGCCGGACAGCCTCGATGATCTCCCGAACGCCGCGCTCAACTTCCGGCAAGCTCGCCATGCTGCCTGCGGACAGGGCAGCGAACTCCGCCTTAAATTCAGGCGAGCGCGTGTCCAGGCGGCGGATGGCCCGGGGCCGGTCGATGGCGCCTCCGGGCGAGTTCACGAGGAGTCGCGCTGTACGTCCGCGCCCAACGCCGAGAGCTTCTCCTCGATCATCTCGTAGCCGCGGTCGATGTGGTAGATGCGGTCGATCAGCGTGCGGCCTTCCGCCACCAGGCCCGCCACCACCAAGCTGGAGGAGGCGCGCAGGTCGGTGGCCATCACCCGCGCCGCCTGCAACGACTCAACGCCGTTGACCACGGCTTGGGACGGACCCAGCAGCCGGATGTCCGCACCGAGGCGGTTGATTTCCTGAGCGTGCATGAAGCGGTTCTCGAAGATGGTCTCGGTGATGCGGCAACTGCCTTCGGCGACGGCGTTCATGGCCATGAACTGGGCCTGCATGTCAGTCGGAAAGCCGGGATAGGGGCGGGTTTCGATGTCCACGGCCCGGGGCCTTCCGGGCATGTTCAACGCAATCCAGTCCTCGCCCGCCTCGACTTCGGCGCCCGCTGCCCGCAGGCGCTCCAGCACCGCGCTGAGCGCCCCGGGGTCGATGTCCCGCAGCCGGACCTGGCCTCGGGTGGCGGCGGCGGCGATGAGGTAAGTGCCCGCCTCCACCCGGTCAGCCATCACGGCGTGCCTCGCGCCATGCAGCGTCGGCACGCCGACAACGCGCAACGTACCGGTGCCATGGCCGGACACCCTTGCGCCCATGGCGTTCAGGCAATTGCCCAGATCAACGATTTCCGGCTCGCGGGCAGCACCCTCAATGAGGGTTTCGCCTTCGGCGAGGGTGGCGGCCATCATCAGGTTTTCGGTGCCGCCGACGGTGGCCAGGTCCAGGCTGATGCGCGCGCCCTTGAGCCCGTGCGGGGCTTTCGCCTGCACATAGCCCTCCGCGACCCGAATGTCCGCGCCAAGCGCGGCAAAGCCCTTAAGGTGCTGATCCACGGGCCGTGCGCCGATGGCGCAGCCGCCGGGCAGCGACACTTCGGCCTCGCCGAAGCGGGCCAGCAACGGCCCCATGACCAAAAAGGAGGCGCGCATGGTCTTCACCAGTTCGTAGGGCGCCTTCAGGCTGCGCAGGTCGGCGGCGGTGACCGAGACCTCCGTATTCCCGCCAACGGCCACATCGGCTCCAAGGCGACCGAGCAGCCTGATCATGGTCGTCACGTCATTCAAGCGCGGCGCGTTGGCGACGGTGACCGTCTCGCCGGCCAGCAGGGTGGCTGCGAGAATGGGCAGGGCGGCGTTCTTGGCCCCCGAAACCCTAAGCGATCCTTCGAGGCGCCGACCGCCGTTGATGAGCAGTTTGTCCATTGATGAGGTTAAGGAGGTTGTGCCTCAAACCCATAAGTCAACCGGAAAGGACGCTCAGGAACGCTGCGGAGGAACGTTCGCCCTGATGGTCACTGCGTGCAGCGCCCCGTCGGCAATGAGATCCTCAACGCAACGATAGACCGCCTGATGACGCTGCACCCGGCTCAACCCCGCGAAGGCCTGGCTGACCACCTCAATCAGGGCGCGGTTCCCCTCGACGGTGACTTCGACTTCGCAGCCCGGCAAGGCGCTGCTGACGCGATCGGCGATTTTCTGGTTCATGGGCAGGCTCCGGCGTTCATTGCAGAATAGCTGCGCCTTGCCGTGGCGGGCAAGGCCAATCTGTGCCAGAATTTGCAGACAACGCTGCCTTGGTGACCACAGCATGCAAAACCAGCACGGGGTGGGGGCGAAGCCCTGCTTACGGGCTTTGGCGCACCCTGACGCCAAGCTGGCTCCAGCCAATCCAGGCCCCGGCCAACCGTGGGGTTGAACTGGCTCTTTTGCCGCGAGGCCACTGGCCCCGCGCTTGGTGGTGATGGATGGCGGAAGTACTCTCGCTCGCGGTCGATAACCTGATTTCGCCGATAATCCTGTCATTCGTGCTGGGATTGTCGGCCGCATTTCTGCGTTCCCAACTGTCGTTCCCCGAGGCGGTGGCCAGGGGACTGTCGATCTACCTTCTGTTTGCCATCGGCTTCAAGGGCGGCGCCGGGGTGGCGGAGCACGGCATTGACTTGGGGCTGGTCGCAACGCTGGGCGCGGCAATTGTTCTGTCCTTCGGCCTGCCGTTCATCGCCTATGCGCTGCTTGGCGCCCTCACGCGGTTCAACACGGTCGAAAAGGCAGCCGTTGCCGCGCACTACGGTTCGATCTCGATCGTGACGTTCGTCGCCGCAACATCGGTTCTGGAAGGCCGGGGTCTGGCTTACGAGGGCTACATGGTGGCGGCCGCAGCGGCAATGGAGGCGCCGGCCATCATGTCCGCGCTCTGGATCATCGCCCGCTCCGGCAGCGGCAGTGCCGCCGCCACCGGGCTGTATCGCGAGGTCCTGCTGAACGGATCGATCGTCCTGCTGGTCGGTTCGTTCCTGATTGGCATGATCACCGGCGAAAAGGGGATGGAAACCGTTGCCGCCTTCATCGTGTCGCCCTTCCAGGGCGTGCTGTGCCTTTTCCTCCTCGACATGGGTCTTGTGGCTGGCCGAAGCCTAAGGGACAATCCGGCGGTCTTGGGTGCTGGCGGGATACTCTTCGGGCTGCTGATGCCTCTCCTTGGAAGCGCATTCGGGCTATTGGCGGCGCAACTGGTCGGGTTGTCCTCGGGCGGGACCGCATTGCTGATGACGCTCGCGGCGTCGGCGTCCTACATCGCCGTGCCCGCAGCCATGCGCGTCGCCCTCCCTGAAGCGCGCCCCTCCGTCTATCTGACGCTGTCGCTGGGCGTCACCTTCCCGTTCAACTTGGCCGTGGGCATCCCGATCTACACCGCTGCGGCAACCATGATTGCAGGGGGGCAGTCTTGAGAACGCATCAGGCAAAGCGCGTGGAAATCATCATCGAGGCGCCGCTTGAACGCCGCCTGACGGACGCGCTGACCCAGGCAGGCGTGACCGGCTACACCGTGCTGCCGGTCTCCGGCGGCTCGGGGCGGTCAAGGCGCTGGAGCCGGTCCGGCCAGATTTCGCCGGGGGGCGGCATGGTTGCCGTCGTTTGCCTGACCCGGCCCGACCGGCTGGACAGCCTGATTGAGGCTGCGTTCTCGGTGGTCGAGCGTCACATCGGCGTGGTCTCCGTCAGTGATGCGGAGGTGATTCGGGCGGATCGTTTCTAACCGGCAATGCAACCATGTACGAGCTGATGCGCCCTTGGCTCTTCGCGCTCGATGCGGAGCGCTCACACGTTTTGGGCCTGAACGCGCTCGCTGCGCTGGGGGGCCTGCCCGGGCCGCTGCAGCCAGCGCCCGGCCCGTCGCGAACGGTGATGGGCATTCGTTTTCCCAACGTGGTCGGCGTGGCGGCGGGCCTCGACAAGGACGCCATCGCTGTTGAGGGGTTGGCACGGCTCGGCTTTGGCCATGTTGAGGTGGGCACCGTGACGCCAAGGCCGCAGCCCGGCAACCCGCAGCCGCGTCTCTTTCGGCTGCCGGAGGCTTCAGCACTGATCAATCGCATGGGCTTCAACAACGACGGCGCCCGCGCCGTCGCCGCCCGGCTCCAGCGGCTCAAGGACCGCGGCAGCCGTCTGGCCGCGCCGCTCGGCGTCAACATCGGCAAGAACAAGGATACCCCCATCGAGCGGGCGGTGGACGACTATCTGGCCTGCATGGACGCGCTCCACGACAGCGCCGACTACTTTGCGGTGAACCTCTCATCGCCGAACACGCCGGGGCTGCGCGACTTGCAGTACGGCGAGCCGCTCAAGGCCTTGCTGGGCGCCTTGAAGGCCCGTCAAGCCGAGCTTCAGTCCCGCAGCGGCCGCCATGTTCCGCTGTGCGTCAAGCTCGCCCCGGACTTGGCCGAGGACGACGCAGCGACGGTGGCCGAAGCGCTGATCGAGTTTGAGGTCGAAGGCGTGATCGCGGGCAACACCACCGTCACCCGTCCCCAAGTGGCGACCGTCCGCCACGCCGACGAGGCTGGCGGCCTGAGCGGCGCGCCCCTGGCCCCCCTGTCCCGCCAACTGGTCGCCCGGCTGCGGGAACGACTGCAGGGGCGCGTTGCGATCATCGGCGTGGGCGGCATTCTTTCGGCCGCCGATGCCCAAGCCTTGCTCGATGCCGGGGCCGATCTCGTGCAAATCTACACGGGCCTGATCTATCGGGGCCCTTCCTTGGTGCGTGCCGTTGCCCGACTGGGGCGCGGCTGACCGGACTTGGGCGCTCTTTCGGAGACTGGCTCCCGCCGCAACCGCGAGGGTCGGGATGAGAAGGGCGGCATGGTCCACACCATCAATCCGGGCGGCATTTCGCTTGAACCGATGGGACAGATCGTGCCACGCGAGCCGCAACCCCAACCGTCGAGCCGTCCCCTGCTTGATGCGCAACCAGCGGGGCTGCGACATGCAGGAGGGCGCGGATGATCGTCCGCCACCATGAGGGCGATGGCTGCGCCTCCGCAGCGCGGTACTCCGACTGCGAGCGGTATCGCTATGATCTCACGTGCACTTGGGAGCCGTCCGGCCCGAAGGCGCTGTTCGTCATGCTCAATCCCTCAACCGCAACCGAACTGGCGAACGACCCGACGATCGCAAGGGTGGAACGACGGGCGCGGCGCATGGGCTTCGGGGCCTACCGGGTCTGCAACCTCTTTGCCTGGCGGGCCACCCGTCCTGATCAGTTGCTTCGGGCGGCGGCGCCGGTGGGGCCAGACAACGACGACGTGCTGGCTGAAGCCTGTTGCTGGGCGGACCAAGTCATCTGCGCTTGGGGCAACCATGGTGAGTTCGGCCACCGCGGCATCGAGGTCGAGAGACTCCTGCGCCGCACCGCCCGCCGGCTCTTCCATCTCGGCCTGACGCTTAGGGGGCATCCCAAGCATCCGCTGTACCTGCCCTATTCAGCTCAGGCCGCCGAGTGGCGGGCTTGAGGGCTGAGCGAACGCGACTTGATCAGAGGCCGCCCAGTGGCGACGGCGCAATGCTGGCTGCGGCCAGGCCATGCGTTGCAGGGAGGACCAAACCCGTCATGGGGACGGAATCCATCGTGGTTCGGGTTCACCTCGAATGCCCGCCGGTCTGGGGGCGTTCCGCCCTTGCAGCCATCCGCGCTCAGCCGCAAAGGGCGCGGGCGTTTTCGGCGAGGTGCTCAGGGTTCAAGGTGCCGACCACGATGCTGCTGACGCCGGGGTGGTCCGCCACGCGGCTCAGGCTGGCGGGCTGGGCGCGGCCGCTGTTGAGGGCTTTCTTGACCAGCACCCCGCAGCCGAGGGCGTCCGCCTCGGCAACGAGCTCCACTTCATCCAAATAGGCGGCGTTGACCGTCGCCATGATGACGTCGGCGCCGGCGGCTAGCGCCGCTTGGCCACCGGCAACGCTCTTGTGGGATAGGCCGACGGCACGGATCAGCCCTTGGGCCTTGAGGTCCGCCAGGCAGTCCAGGGCACCCAAGCCGTTGATGATTCGCGCATCGTCGCCGTTGGAGTGGATGAGCACCAAGTCCAAGCGGTCGGTGCGCAGCCGCCGCAACGAACGCCGCACGCTCATGGCGATGTGCTCCGGGGTGAAGTTGAAGTTGGAGCCCATGCCATCGAACTCCTCCCCCACCTTGGTGGCGACCACCCACTCGTCGCGCTGTCCGGCCAGCAATGCCCCCAAACGCTCTTCGCTGGCGCCATAGGCTGGCGCCGTATCGACCAAGTTGACGCCGAGGCGGCGGGCGGCGTCGAGCAGGCGGCGCGCCTCGGCGTCGGAGGGCAGGCGAAAGGATTGCGGATACTTGAGGCCTCGGGTGCGTCCGAACTTCACCGTGCCAAGGCCCAGCAGCGAGGTTTCGATGCCGGTTCGGCCAAGGGGGCGTTTTTCCATCAGTCACCCAAAGGGGCCATCAGTCACCCAAAGGGGCCATCTGGTCACCCGAAGGGGTCATCAGTTCGCCCAAGGGGGCGCGCCCAACTTGGCCGGAGGCAGGTCCAACGTTGGGTGCGCGGGGCGTTCGGGAGCGGGCATGAACGCCAACACCTTCTGGCCGAGATCCGGCGTCAGGGTGAGCTTGGTGGGCCAGCACACGATGCAACTGCTTTGCACCTCGGCGAAGGCCTCATCCGGACGTTGGCCCTCGGCTTGCCGAGGCTCGGCCCGGTCCAAGCGGAAGCATTCGATCTCCGCATCCCGCCAATCGATCCAGGGCACGCAGGCGGCGAGTTCGCTGCGGGCGAACTGGCGCTGGTCCGCCGCGCTCCGATCAGAGCCGCTGGTGGCGAGCCGCCCGCCGACGCACCACAGCCAGCTGCCGGCGCTGCCGGCGCGATGGCTGGTGATGGTCAGACGGGGCTCCACGCCCCGGTTGTCCGTCAGGCAGTGGCCGAAGAACGGGGCCGCATCGGGATGCCGAACCACGACTTGGTGCAGGGAGCGGCGCTGCATGGCCACCGGCAGGCCCAAGCGCTTCAGCAGCGCTTCGTTGCCGGCCCCAGCCGCCAGGATCAAGCGTCGGCAGGCGATGCGCAGGTTGCCGACTTCGATGCGCGCCGCGTCAGCGCCGTCATGGATTCGATCTATCCTAGGTGCCGTGTAAACATGCGGTGCGCCGAGGCTGGCCAAGCGCTCGGTGAGGCGCACCGGATCGAGGACCAAGTCGTTGAGCCGATAGACAAGGCCCTTGAAGGCGTTCGAGCGCAGGAATTCAGGATACTCCTCGGCCGGCAAACGCTGCGCTGCGCTGTTCAGCGCCTCGCTGGCGAAGAATGCCGGGAGCGGCTCGGAGCTGCTTGGCTCGGCAAAGAGATAGGCGTGCTCGCTCAACGGCTCCAGACCAGCCAAGTCCATTTCGCCATTGCCCGCCAAGCAGGCCCGCCAGCGCGCCGGCATGCCGGAGATGGTCTCGCTGGCCCGGTTCGGCACGCCATCGAGCGCGTACTTCAGCCCGCCGTGAATCACGCCTTGGGAGGCCAACGTCTGATGGCTGCCGAGGCGGCGGGACTCGAGCAGCACCGCGCCGTACCCGGCACGGCGCAGTGCGTTCAGCAGCCAAAGCCCGGCGATGCCGCCGCCGATGATGACGGCATCGGTGTGGATTGTTCTTTTGGCCATGATCGCCTCGTTGACGGCTTTGTCCGTGCGGATAGTTTATCGGTTTGGCTCAGGTTTGGGCTTGGGATCAGCTCGAACTGAATCAGCCGATGCGCTACCTCAACGCACTACACCACGCTGGGGGGTTGTCGATCTGCCAAGCCACTGCACTGATCCGACCGGGCTCCGCCAAAGATGGCGTTGATGACGTGACTAACCTAGTCTATCCTAATGACTAGTCTGGCATTTAGGTCGAGCAGGCAACATGAACAAGTCACTCCATGTCACAGCGTACGAATGCAAGGCCAAGCAAGCGGAGATCTTCCGGCGAGCGGCTGCTGGGGAGACGGTCATCGTCACCAACAATGGTGTGCCGCAGGTGGAGATCCGCAAGGCGCCAGCCGACGATGAACGCATAAGCAAGGCCATCCAAGGACTTGCCACCTTGCAGAAAACGCAGTTGGCAGCCGACGCGGGCGGCACCCAAGAGGAGCTGCGCCGGATGCAGGAAGCGGGGCGCGGCTAGTGGCCGCGGAAGTCATCGTGCTGGACAACAGCATCAACACGCGCCTGCTTTGGCCGGACGCCGAAAACCCCGCAAACAACCAGTATGCGCTTTCGGTGATTCGCCAAGCGGCGAATGGATGCCGATTCCACGTGCCCACGATTTGGCACTACGAGGCGGCGCATGTGGCGGCCACCCTAGTGCGGAGGGACCAAGTGTCGCAAGCCAACGTGACGCGATACCTCGAGCAGCTCGCGCTGCTGCCGATCAGCACCGATGCGTCCAGCCATGGACGGGCCGCAGCCGCAACCTTTGCCCTAAGCATCCAATTCGGATTGTCCGCGTACGATGCCGCCTATCTGGAACTCGTCCTGCGGTTGGGCGGCGCCTTGGCCACCAACGATCAACGGATGCTAATCGCCGCTCGCCGAGCCGGCGCCGCCTTGTTTGAGCGCTAACAGGGTGGACGGCGGACTGCCGCCGCCCAACAAGGGAGCGATCCGAGCCCACACTACACGTCATGGCACACGCGCTGTATCGCATCCTGCTCTGGCTGGCCCTGCCCATCGTGCCGCTGCGCCTGTGGTGGCGCTCGCGGCGGGAGCCGGGCTACGGCGAGCGCATTGGCGAACGGTTCGGACGCCCTGCGACGGCCATCCCCAAGGGCGGGGTGTGGTTTCATGCCGTCTCGGCGGGGGAGGCCATTGCCGCAGCGCCGCTCATAGAGGCCTTGGCCGACGAGTTCCCCACACTGCCCTTTCTGGTGACGGCCATGACCCCGACGGGTTCGGAGCAGGTCATCCGACGGCTCGGCGACAAGGTGGCCCATTGCTACGCGCCCTACGACTTCCCCTTTGCGGTACGCGCTTTCTTCGACGCCGCGCGGCCTAGGCTGCTGATCCTGATCGAAACCGAACTCTGGCCCAACCTGATCGGTGAGGCGCATCGGCGCGGCGTGCCGACGCTGCTGGTCAACGCCCGGCTGTCCGAGCGATCCGCGCGGGGATACGGGCGCATCCCGAAGCTGGCCAAAACGGTGCTCGGCCAGTTGCGCGTGATCGGCTGCCAATACCCAGACCATGCCCGGCGCTTCCAAGCCTTGGGCGCAGAGCCGAACAAGGTGGTCACCACGGGCAGCGTCAAGTTCGACATTACCCTGCCAGCGAACCATGCCGGGGCAGTGGCGGCGTTGCGCACCGCGCTGCGCTTGGCCGACCGGCCGGTCTGGATCGCCGCCAGCACCCATGCCGGCGAGGAGGCCATCGTGCTGCAGGCCCACCGGCAAGTGCGCGAACGCCTGCCGAGCGCGTGCTTGGTGCTCGCGCCGCGCCATCCCGTGCGCAGCGGCGAGGTGCTTGAGATGGCGACAAACCGGGGCTTTTCGACGGCCAACCTAAGCCGGCCGCCCAGCAAGCCCGTCGAGGTGGTGGTCTGCGACCGGATGGGTGCGCTGCAAACCCTCTATGGGCTGTCGCAAGTGGCGCTCATCGGCGGCAGCCTGGTGCCGAGGGGCGGCCACAACCCCATTGAGGCGGCGATTTGCGGCCAGCCGCTGCTGATGGGGCCTTCGGACTTCAACTTCACCGAAGTGGCCGCTGCCTTCGGGAAAGACCGTTGCCTGACGCGGGTGGGCAACGCGGGTGAGCTGGCGGGGGCGGTGATCGAACTGCTGGGTGATGCGTCCGCCCGCCATCAGGCCGGCCAGCGGGCCTTGGACGTGGTGCGGCGCAACGGCGGCGCGCTGGCCAAAACCAAGGCCCTGCTGCGCGAGCACATCCAAGTAGTCTAGGGAGCGCTCCTCAACACGGGATTGGCGGCGTCGGCGAATTGATTCAACTCCATCACGTCCTCCTCCGCCAAGGCGCCGGCCACCTGCTTGAGCGCCATGAGGTCGATCACGTAGTTGTAACGTGAATCGGCGTAGTCGAACTGGGAGGCGTAAAGCCGCTGCTGCGCCTGCAGCACATCGACGATGTTGCGGGTGCCCACTTCATAGCCGGTTTCGGTGGCTTCGAGCGCTGATTGGCTGGAGGCGATCGCCTTGAGGCGGGCGCCGACCCGAACCACGTCCGTGGCGACGTTCTGGAACAGGCTGCGCGCATCCCGGGTGACGGTGAGTTGCTGGTTCAGGAGCTCATCGCGGGCCTGGTCGGCCAAAGCCCGCGCCTCCTTGCGCCGGGAGTGGGTGAAGCCGCCTTGGTAGATGGGCAGGTTCATGGTCAGCGCATAGGTCGTGGTCTCGGTCTTGTCGCCGAGAAAAGCGATCCCGCCGGTTTGGAAGTAGCTGTGCGAGACGGAGCCGTCGAGCGTCGGCAGGTGGGCGGCGCGCCGGGCCGCCAAGTTGCGGTTGGCGGCGTCCAACTGGGCCTGCGCGGCAAGCACGTTGAGGTTGGCGTCCAACGCCGCATCCACCCAGGCTTGCTCGTCGGCCGGTGCCGGATTGATGATGGGCAGCGCCTCGGCGAGCCGGTCCAGCGCTTGGTAGTCCTCGCCGGTGAGCGTGGTCAGCGCGTTGAAGAACACGTGCAGGTCGCCCTCCGCTTGAATGCGGGCCACCGCGGCATTGTCGAAGGCTGCTTGGGCTTCCAGGACGTCGGTGATGGCCACCAAGCCCACCTCAAAGCGTTGCTGCACCTGCTCAAGCTGCCTGCCGACGGCCGTTTCCTGAGCCTGCGCCGCCTCCACGCGATCCTGGGCGCGCAACACGTTCAGGTAGGCTTGCACCACCCGCAGGATTAAATTCTGGGAAGCGGCGTTCAGCGCCGCCCGGGCCGCTTGAACGCGGGACTTGGCGCTCCTGAGATCGAACCAAGCGCTGACGTTGACGACCGGTTGGTTCAGTTGCGCCTGCCAAGCCCGGTCGGTGTAGTTTTGCGAGGGCAGTTGGCGCAGCTGCCCGAAGGTTGGGCTGGCGGGGTCGAGATCCTGCACCGCCGCGCCCGGGAAGGAGCGCTCGTTGCGGCTGAGGGTGCCGCCTAGGTTGAGCCTTGGCATCAGCCCGGACCGGGCTTGGGGAACCATCTCCCGGTTGGCCCGGTAGCCCGCTTGGGCGGCGCTCAAAACCGGATCGTTCCGCTGGGCATGGGCGTAGGCGTCGGCGATATCGACCGCCAACGCAGGTGCTGCCAGCAACGGGAGCGCCGCGGCGGCAAAAACGCCGATGGACGTCCGGATTCGCAACCGGGATCGGAGGGGCGTTGTGTCCATGGGACTGCTGAACTTCATGAGCAGGGCGAGCCAGTCTATCAGAGGGGCGGAGCGAGGGCATCTTGCCCTCGATCGGATAACGGAGGGTAGAGTTGATCCAAACTGAGAATTGCCGGTTGGCTGGTGAACAGTGCTACCATCGGAAGCCTCGCTTAGCGTCAACGATCGACTGGCATGGCCCGAAGGCAGGCGTCGTCTCTCGAAGAGCTGCTGGGTTAAGCCCTAGGCCGAGAGCATGCGCCGAACGCAGTCCTCGGCATCGGTCTTGCCGTCCAGCAGTTCGGCCAGTTGGGCGACAAAGGGGGCGGAGATGCCTGCGGCGGCGGTGCGGGCGGCGAACATGCGGGTGGCCCGCACGCCTTCGGAGACCATGACCGTGCTGCCGAGGGCCTCGTCGAGGGCCTGCCCGCAGCCGAGCAGTTCACCCGTGCGCCGATTGCGGCCGTGGGGCGAAGTGGCGGTGACGAACAGATCGCCGAGGCCGGCGGCGCTGAAAGCCGTCTCCGGCTGGGCGCCGAGCGCGGCCAGGATTCGGCGTCCTTCATTGAAGCCGACGGTGAAGAGAGCCGCCTTGAGGTTGTCGCCGCCCAGGCCGCCGGTCAGCTTAAGGCCATCCGACAGGCCGCAAGCCAACGCGATGACGTTCTTGAACGCGCCCCAGAGCTCAACGCCCAAGGGATCCGCGGCAGGTGCGACGATGAACGTGGGCGTTGACAGTTCGGTCGCCAAGCCTTGGGCAACCGCTTCATCAGCCGATGCCACCAAGGCTGTGGTCAGCACCCCCGACGCCAGTTCCGGGGCAATGGTCGGACCGGTCATCACCGCCAGCGGATTGCTGCGGCCGGCGGCGGCCAGCTTGGCGGCGATGGCTTCGGACACCAGCTCCTCGTTGGGTGCCAAGCCCTTCGCCAAGTCAATCAGGACTTGGCCGTCCCGCAGCCTTTCGAGCAACTGATCGACGACGCTGAGCACGACATGGGAGGGCAGCGCCAAGGCCAGTATGTCGGCTCCTTGCACGGCCTCCCCCAAGTCCAAGGTCGCCTTGAGGCCCGGCAGTTCAATGCCGGGCAGGTACTTCTCGTTGACACCAACGCTCTCGATGCTGGCGAAAACCTCGGCCTCCACCGTCCAGCCCCGCACCGCCTTGCCGTGGACGGCCCAGTTGCGGGCCAGAGCGGTGCCAAAGTTGCCGAGGCCAATCACTGCGATGCCGGTCATTTCACTCTCCTCGTCCACCGTCCCGATTGTATCCCTTATGCCATAATTTGCGCCCATGCATCCGCTTGCCGACGCCAACCTAACCGCTCGGGCCCTCATCATTCTGGGGCTGGTCCTGTTCGGCTTCTACGTGGCCGCCGATCGCGGGGCGCTGACCTTGGCGTTGACCTCGGACAAGAGCTACATCTCCTATCTGATCTTGGCCATCTACGCGCTGGCCAGCGGCCATTGGCTCGTGCTGGCCCACGCCTTGAACCGAGAGAGGCGGGAGTTTGCCGCCCTGGAGCGGCATTGGGGCGACGCGGGTGCGGGCGAAGCGACGGAGGCGGTCGCGGATGGCAGCCTGATCGGCCGCTTCGCAGCCAACCGCAAGAACGCCGGGATCGGCGACTCGGCGGCGCTGCTCACCGCCTTCGCGGATGATCTGGCCAACCGGCACGCCTTGGGCCACTTCGTCAGCGATGCGCTGCTCAAGCTCGGCCTGCTCGGCACGGTGGTCGGCTTCATCCTGATGTTGATGCCCATCGGCGAGATCAAGGAGTTCGATCCGAGCCTCATGCAGCGGCTGCTCATGGAGATGAGCGGCGGCATGGCCGTGGCCCTCTACACCACCCTGGCGGGACTGGTGACCAGCACCCTGCTCAAGCTGCAGTACCATGTTCTCGACGCCTCGGCAGCGGAGCTGGCCACTCGTCTTTCGGTGGTGGCGGCGGATCATGCGCCATAGGATCTACCGCCAGCGGGACGCCCAGGACGCCTTCACCGATCTGCTGTTCAACGCGCTGCTCAGCTTCGCCTTCATGTTCGTGGCCGCGTTCAGCCTCATGGCCGACCCCACCAAAGCGGGCGACGTGGACTCCAAGGCGGAGATACTGATCACCGTGCGCTGGGCGGACCGCCACCCGGACGACGTCGATGCGCTGGTGGAGGATCCCCAAGGCAACCTGGTCTGGTACCACAACCGGGACGCCGGCCTGATGCACCTTGACCGGGACGACCGGGGACTGCTTCAGGACCGCATGGTGGTGAACAACGTCGAGACCGCGAATCCGATCAATCAGGAAACGGTGACCATCCGGGCCTTGCAGGCCGGTGAGTACGTGGTCAACCTGTTGCACTACCAAGCCAACTACAGCCTCCCGCTGCCGGTCTCCGTGAAGGTCGAGAAGCTCAACCCAAGCGCCGTGGTGGTGTTTTACGACACGTTGGAGCTTGAGGGCGCGGGCGATGAGCGCACCGCCGTGCGCTTTTCCATCAATGCCGACGGCCAAGTGGTGAACACCAACACGCTGGGCAAGCGGCTGCTGACCCGCGCCGTCGCCGCCAAGGCATGACCGTCGCGCTGTCCCTAGCCTACGCCGTCATCGTGGCGTTGCTGCTGAACTTGGGGTTGGCCAGCCGTTGGGGGCTGGCGGTGAAGCTGGGCGCCATCGTCGTGGCCAGCGGCTTCTACATCGCCGCCTTCGAGGGCCACAAGCAGCTCATGGGCTGGGCAACATCCGCTGAGATGCCGGAGCAGTTTCGCCTGCATTGGATCACCATCGAGGAGCCGGACAAGGCCAGCCGCTCGCCGGGCAGCATCTTCTTCTGGATCAGCGAGCTTGATGTGGCGGGCTTGGTGGCCAGCGCACCGCGCGCCTACCGCCTGCCTTGGGACGAGGCCACCGCCCAAGCCGCCGAGGACGCACTTGCCGCGCTCAACGAGGGCGAACCCCTGAACGGATTCATCTCCCGAGGCGCGATTGCCGCCGACGAAGACACTGCCGGCCAGGACGAGAGTGCCGGCGGTTCGGCATATCCCTCGGGCGACGACGGCTTGCGGCCAAGCTTCGAGTTCCGTCGCGTGCCGCCGCCGACCTTGCCCCCGAAGCCACCGCCCGGGTAGAGCCATCGGGGCGCTGCGCCGCAAGGTCCGCAAACGCGCTGGTCGCGGCCCCGTTGGACGGGAGCTGGTTCGTGGGCGAAGCGGACCAGGCCAGCCTGTTCGCCGCGCTTGGCGCGGAGGTGCCGCCGGTCGCGGACGTTCCCGCCCGCGAAGTCCGCTGCCAACGGCGGGAGAAGCGCCGGGATCGGGCGGTCATTTCTCGACCTTCGGAGTCACGATAAGCGCAATTGTCGCAAATTGCTTCGGAGCGTGAACCCCGTGTCTTTTGGTTGGGTTCAGTTGGGATTTGCAGCGCCTGGGCGGGGCTTGGGGGTAGCTCGGCCGCAAAGCAAGCGTGGAGGGGCGACCAGTGGTTACGCGGGGGCGGCGCTACGAGTGATTTCTAAGGAGTGGTGGCTAAAGAACCCATTTCGCAACCGCTATCGCGACCGCCGCAACGGAAACGGCAGTTACTACCAGTTGCGTGGTCTGGGTGGCGAGCCGAGCATCAAGGTAGTCCTTGGTCACCAACCCATCTTGGGCTTTGACGACCACGCGCACGATGGCCGTGGCCTGCTGTTCCGACAAGTTCGCTGCACGCAAGTCATTGATGGCTTCTGCCGTGTCGATGTGAATCGCCATGGCCACTCTCCCGAATCATCAGGGTCGTAGGGACTATATGACGCCCACAACAACAACGTCAACAACCCGCCGGTTGGCCACCGGCTCCGGGACAGTCACTCAGCAACTCACTGGGCGCTCCTTTTTTGATAGCAAACCCAACTCTCGACGCCCGACTATGTGTTCAGCCCATAGTGCCTAGCGGTGGCGTCCAAGGCGATGCTCAAGCGCTCGATCAGCAGGTCGATCTCTTCGCGGCTGATGATCAGCGGCGGGGCGCTGATGATGGTGTCGCCCACTTGCCGGACCATCAGGCCGTTGTCGATGGCGGCGTTGCGGCAGTGGATGGCGGCGCGGTGGTCCGCATCGAGGCGCTGTCGGCTGGCCTTGTCCCGCACCAGTTCCAAGGCGCCGAACAGGCCTTGGGTGCGGGCCTCGCCGACGATGGGATGGTCGATGAGCGCGCTCCAGCGCTTGCGCCAGTGGTGGGCAGTGTCCTGCCGCACCTGTTCCACGATGGCGGTTTCGCGGTAGATGTCCAAGGTGGCAACGCCCGCCGCGCAGGCCACTGGATGTCCAGAATAGGTGAAGCCGTGGGCGAATTCGCCACCCTCGGCGGTGATCACGTCCGCCACCTTGTCGGCAACCGCCACGCCGCCCAGGGCCTGAAAGCCATTGGTGACGGCCTTGGCGAAGGTGATCAGGTCCGGCTGCACGCCATAGGTCTGGCAGCCGAACCACTCGCCGGTGCGGCCGAAGCCGCAGATGACTTCATCGCTGATCAGCAGCACTCCGCGCTCGGCGCAGATGCGGCCTATTTCGGCCAAGTAGTTGGGCGGCGGGATGATCACACCGCCGGCGCCTTGCACGGGCTCGGCGATGAAGGCGGCGACGTTGGCCTCGCCGAGTTCGTCGATCTTGTCCGACAGAAGCCGCGCCGCCGCCTTGCCGTAGGCCTCCTCGTCGAGTTCGCCGGCATTCTCGAAGGCATAGGGCTGCTCGATGTGATGGACGTAGGGCAGGCCGGTGAACTGCTTGTGCATGCTGCTCATGCCGCCGAGGCTGGCGGCGGCGATTGTGCTGCCGTGGTAGGCGTTCTTGCGGCTGATGACGAGCTTTCGGTGCGGCTGGCCGATGAGGTCGAAGTAGCGGTGGACCAAGCGGATGTTGGTGTCGTTGGCCTCGGAGCCTGAATTGGTGAAGAAGACGTGGTTGAACCCTTCCGGCAGCACCGCCGTCAGGCGCGACGCCATCTCGATGGTGGTGTCGGTGGTGCAGTTGAAGAAACTGTTGTAGTAGGGCAGCCGCTCAAGTTGCTCGGTGACGGCGCGCACGATCCTAGGCTGGCTGTAGCCAAGGTTCACGCACCACAGGCCCGACATGCCGTCCAGGTACCGCTTGCCCTGGGCATCGGTCAGGTAGATGTGCTCAGCGGCCACGAAGGCCCGCCCGCCGGTGCGCTTGTGGGCGGCGAAGTCGGTGAAGGGGTGCAGCAGCGCGGCGCGGTCGGATTCGTCGAGAACGTTGGCGATGGTCTGCTTCATCTGCTAAGTCCCATGTTGTCTTCAATCCGTGCCGGGCAGGAACTGAGCGGCACACTATGCCAGCATCGCACCCTGCGCTCAATTTCAGCGAACGCGATCCGCTGCGCGAGGCAAGACGCTGCAGTTTGCGGACTCAAAAGCAGTTGGGGAAACTGACTTAAGCGATGAGCGCGGAGTTTCGCGTCAGCGAAACTCCATCCGCGCCCGCTCTGCGGGCGCGCATGTGCGGTCTCAAAAACAGTTCGGAGACTGATCCAAGGGACAAGCGCGGAGTTTCGCGCAGCGAAACTCCAACCGCCTCTCGCCCTCTGGGCGGGAGGCGCATTGACAAGCCGTGCCCGGCCTTCACAATGGCCCATCATGCGCAGTCCACTCGTTTTTCTGGCCGTCGCCGCTTGGCTGTCGGGTTGCGGTCAGGCGCCGCAGCCAGCCGACCTGATTCTCAGCGCGGGCCGGGTGTACACCTTGGATGAGTCCAAGCCTTGGGCCGAGACCGTGGCGATACGGGATGGCCGCATCGTTGCCGTTGGCAACGACGACGAAGTGCTCAGCCACTTTCGGGGCCAGGTCTTCGAACTCGGCGGGCGCATGGTGCTGCCCGGCTTTCACGACGTACACGTGCATCCGATGTACGGGGGCATCCAGCTCATGCAGTGCGACCTCAGCGGCGCGGACAGCGCGGCGGCCTTGACCGCCTTGGTGGCGGCATGCGACGCGGCACTGCCGGAGGATGGTTGGCTGGTGGGCGGCGGCTGGGAGCTGTCGCTGTTCGCCGATGCCAATCCGTCCAAGGCACTGCTTGATGAGGTCAATGCCGATCGTCCCATGTTCCTGCGCGGCGCGGACGGCCACTCGTCCTGGGCGAACTCCAAGGCGCTGGCGATGGCGGGCATTGATGCGCAGACGCCAAATCCGCCCCAAGGCGTCATCGAGCGGGACCGGAACGGTGCGCCCTCGGGCACGCTGCGGGAGTCCGCCCAAGGCTTGGTCGAAGCGATTGTCCCGCCGCTTACGGCTGACGACCGCTTGGAAGCCACCCGTCGAGCGGTTGCCTTGGCCAATGAGTTCGGCATCACTTCCATGATTGACGCGGCCACCACCGCCGATGAGTGGGCGGCTTGGCAAGGGCTTGAGGCGGCGGGTGGGCTGAGCGCGCGCGTGGTGCTGTCGGCGCCCGTATCGAGCGCCTTGAAGTGGGCGCCGGACGAGTCGCTGATTCGCACGGAGGATCGGGGCAGCGGCCAGCGCCTGCGCCGGGACGCCGCCAAGCTCTTCGTTGACGGCGTGCTCGAAGGCGAAACCGCCGCCCTGCTGCAGCCGTATCTCGGCGAGGGCGGCGGCACCGGCATGCTGGTCATTCCGGCGGATGAGCTGGCGGCGCGGGTAGTGGCGCTGGACGCCCGCGGCGCACAGGCCCACTTTCACGCCATTGGCGACCGCGCGGTTCGGGTGGCCTTGGACGCCATTGAGCGGGCCATCGACCGAAACGGCCCCTCGGACAATCGCCATCACATCTCCCACCTGCAGCTGGTCGATCCCGCCGACTATCCCCGCTTTGCGGCATTGGGCGTCACGGCCAACTTTCAGGCGCTGTGGGCTTATCCGGATGCCTACATCACTGACATCAACCTGCCGGCGCTAGGCCCCGAGCGGGTCGAGGGGATGTACCCCATCGGCTCCTTGGAGCGGTCAGGCGCCCGGATTGCCGCGGGCAGCGACTGGCCGGTGTCCTCGCTGAACCCCTTGGTGGCCATCGAGACGGCCCTGACCCGGCAGGATCCGTCCGGAAAGATCCAAGGCGCGCTCAACGCCAGCGAGGCGGTGAGCCTGGACACCATGCTGCGGGCCTACACGGCCAACGGCGCCTGGCTGATGCATCAGGAGGACGAAACCGGCGTCATCAAGCCGGGCATGGCGGCGGACCTAGTGGTTCTGGAGAAGGACCTGTTCAGCATCGCGGCGCGGGAGATTGGCGAGGTGGAGGTGACCATGACGCTGTTCGACGGCCGGATTGTCCATCCGCGCCCACTGCAGCCCTAAGAGGCGGTGGAAGGATGAGCGATAAACCCGCTGAACCGGCATCCACCTTGGATCTGCTGCTCGCCGACGTCAACGGCGTGCCCCGCGGCAAGACGGTGCAAGCGAGCGCCTTGGAAGGCGGCGACCCAGCGCAATTCGCCGCCGCGGTGTTCTTCCAAACCATCACCGGCCATTACTCCAAGGGATCCATGGAGCGGTACAACCCCAGGGACGAGGACCTGATCCTGCGTCCCGATTGGTCAAGCTACAGCGCCTGCCCTTGGAAGCCGGGCGACCACGGCCAGGTGATCTGTGATGCCTTGGACAAATCGGGCGCTGCCGTTCCCTACGACAGCCGCACGGTCCTAAAGCGGGTTTTGGCAGTTTACGCGGATGCCCACCTGCATCCCGTCGTGGCGCCGGAACTGGAGTTCTACCTGCTCGATCCGCCGCAGCGGGATGCCTTGGCGCTTGCCTGCGCGCCGGGTCTCCACGGCCACGCCGAGTTCGGCGGCGAGGCGTTCAGCATCGACGCCCTGGACAAGTACCAACCCTTTCTGGATGACGTGAAGGCGCAGGGCAAGGCAGTCGGCCTGCCGCTCAGCGCCTTCGTGCATGAAGTGGGCCCGGCGCAGATTGAACTCAACCTGGACCACGGAGACCCCTTGCGCCGGGCCGACCAGCTGTTTCTGTTGAAGCGCCTGGTCAAGGCCTGCGCCCTGCGGCACGGCCATCTGGCAAGCTTCATGGCCAAGCCCTTGGAGCGGGTGCCGGGCAGCGGCGCCCACCTCCATTGCAGCGTCGCCAACGGCGAGGGGGCCAACATCTTCGCCTTGGAGGACGGGCGGGCGCCGGCCGCCCTGCGCCACTTCATCGGCGGGCTGCAGACTTGGCTGCCGGAAGCCTTCGCGCTGATCGCTCCAAACGTCAACAGCTTCAAGCGCTTCGTGCCGGACCTGTCCGCCCCGATCAACCTGGAATGGGGCTATGACAACCGCACTGCGGGCCTGCGGGTGCCGCAAAGCCCGCTGGCCGGAGGGCGCGTGGAGAACCGGGTGGCGGGCGCGGACGTCAATCCGTACCTGCTCACGGCCACCACGCTGGCCTGCGGATGGCTGGGCATGCAGGACCGCGTGGAGCCCACCCAGCCCCACGGCGGCGACGCCTACGAAGCCCCCACCACCCTGCCCGGCGACCTCAGCCAAGCGCTGCGCGCATTGGCCGCCAACCGCCGCCTAGCGGAACTGCTCTCCACAGCGTTCATCAATGCGTACGTTGACGTGAAGCGGAGCGAGCTTGAGGACTTCCGGGAATGGATAACCCCTTGGGAGGTGCGCTGCCTCGGCAGCCAGCTATGACGCCGACATTCGGCGGCGTTGATCGCCAGTCGGCCCCCAGCCTCAAAATTGCCCTCTTCCGCAGCCTGTTCCGCGGCCGGGAGGACGTCTATCCGCGACGCTTCGAGAGCCGGGCCGGGCGGTCAGGCTACGCGCCCGCTTGCGGGAATGAGTGGGTGCCGGGAGTTTGCGGCAAGCCCCGGATCAAATGCGCCGAGTGCCCCAATCGTCGCTTTCTGGCGGTACGCGACGACGTGATTCGTTGGCACCTGTCCGGCGCGGACGATGGCGGCAAGCCTTTCGTGATGGGCGTGTATCCGATGTTGCTTGACGAAACCTGCCACTTTCTGGCGGTGGACTTCGATGGGGACACTTGGACCGCCGACGCGAGGGCCTACCTGAATGCGGCTGGCCATCGGCAGGTCCCGGCTGCGCTGGAACGCTCCCGTTCGGGAGCGGGCGGCCATGTTTGGATCTTCTTCACCGAAGCGGCTTCCGCCGGCCTTGCGCGTCGTTTGGGCGCGATGCTGCTGACCGACGCCATGGATCAACGCCCCGATCTTGGATTCGGCTCCTATGATCGATTCTTTCCCAGCCAGGACACGCTGCCCCGCGGCGGCTTTGGCAACCTGATCGCCCTGCCGCTGCAGGGCGGCCCCCGCCGCGATGGCAACAGTGTCTTCGTGGACAACGATCTCAAGCCCCATCCAGATCAGTGGGCATTCCTGTCGTCGCTTGAACGGATGCCAGTCCGCAAAATGGAAGCCCTCGTCAGCAGCGCGGAGAGGCAGGGGCGGGTGCTGGGCGTGCGCTGCGTCGCCGAGGACGAGGAATTCGCCCTGACGCCTTGGTTGGCGCCACCCTCCCGCAGACCGTCGATCCCGCCGGTGACAGGGCCGCTGCCGGAGACGTTGGAGCTAGTCCTGGCCGACCGGATCTACATCCCCAAGGCGGACCTTCCGCCCGGGCTGGCCACCAGGCTGATGCGCTTGGCCGCGTTTCAGAACCCGGAGTTCCACCGGGCCCAAGCCATGCGCCTGCCGACCTACGGAAAGCCGCGGATCATCGACTGCGTGGAGAACGGGCCCATGCATCTCGGCTTGCCGCGCGGCTGTCTTGAGGAGGTGGAGAGCTTGCTTGGGGGCTTGGGGGTGGAGCCGGTGATCGAGGATCGTCGATTCGTCGGCAAACCGCTCAAGGCGTCATTCCAAGGCGAACTGCGCCCGGATCAGGAGGCCGCTGCGCGGGCCATGCTGTCCCACGACACCGGCGTTCTGGCTGCCGCCACGGCGTTTGGCAAGACAGTGGTGGCGGCATGGCTGATCGCCCAACGCGGCGTCAACACGCTGGTTGTGGTGCATCGCGAGCAATTGCTTCAGCAGTGGATCGATCGGCTGGGGGAGTTTCTGGACATCGGCAACGATGGCATCGGCCGCTTGAGCGGGCGACGCAAGCAACTCACGGGGGCCGTGGATGTCGTTCTGATGCAGAGCATGGCGAGGAAGGGCGAGGTGGACGACCGCGTGGCCGACTACGGTTTCCTGATTGTGGACGAGTGCCACCATGTTCCGGCGCGCAGCTTCGAGCTGTTGGTGAGCCGCGCCAAGGCGCGGTACGTCGCGGGACTGACGGCAACGGTGGTGCGCAAGGACGGCCATCACCCGATCGTTTGCCTGCACTGCGGTCCCGTGCGGCATCGAGCCGACCGCCGCAACTCGGCCAGCCCGCAGCCGTTTTCCCGCCGTGTGCTGGTGCGGCCCACCGGGTTTCGGGCGGCGGGGGACTCGGAAGCCGACCCGCGCACCGAATTCGCTCGCCTGTGTGGCCAGATGATGGCCGATGACGACCGCAATGCAGCGATTTGCCAAGACGTGGCGGAGAGCGTCCAGGCCGGGCGGGCGCCCTTGGTGCTGACGGAGCGGGTGGAGCACCTCGACAGGCTGGCCAACCGCCTAGTCGAACTTGGGCTGGACGTGGTTTCGCTGCGCGGCGGAATGAGCCCGCGAGCTTTGTCCCTGTCGCTGGCGCGAATGGCGGAGAACGCGGAGTCGCAAGTGGTGCTGGCCACTGGCCGGTTCATCGGCGAGGGCTTCGACCAAGCCCGCCTCGACACCCTGTTCCTGACCATGCCGGTATCGTGGCGAGGCACCATCGCCCAGTACGTTGGACGCCTGCACCGCCGGCACGAGCGCAAGCGTGAGGTGCGCGTTTACGACTACGCTGACCTGGACGAGCCGATGCTCGCCCGCATGTTCGAGAAGCGCCGCCGCGCCTACGAAGCCCAAGGCTACGCCGTCGAACGGCCCGCCAGCGCCCTGCCGGGCTGGCCAGCTGACATTGAGTTGCCAGCGCGCGCCGATTGGAAGCGGCGATTCGAACCCAGCGTGTCAAGGCTGGCTCGCGATGGCGTCGATGCGCAGGCCGCAGGCCTATTCCTTCAACTCGCCGATGAGCTGAGCGCGGAGCGCTCGGATCCGCACCGGGTGCACAGCGCCAGCGAGGCCTTCCTGTTCAGGCGCCTACAGGACCGGCGGGACACTCGCGGTCGGTTCGAGCTCAACGCTCGGTTGGCGATCCCGTTTTGCGAACTCGGCCATATGGAAGTGGACTTCCTCGCTGCCGACGTCCGGCTCGTGATTGAGTTGGATGGGCCACAGCACCTAGCCGATGTGGACGCCTACCGCCGCGACCGGCGCAAGGATGCTCTGCTGCAGCAGAACGGCTATCTGGTGCTTCGATTCCTCGCCCAGGACCTCGGCACCCGCCTGGCCGCGGTGCTCGACGACATTGAACGGGCCCTCGCGCATCGGGCTCGCGGCGGTCCGACCTGACCAAGTCGCTTCAATTGACTCCGTGGGGCGTTGCAAGCCATTGGCGCGGCCCAACTGCCGGTCGGCGAGGACTTCAATCCGACTGGAACAGGGCTGCCACATCCACCGCAAAGCCGGGCAGCAAGGGCGAGGTGGCCCTGGCGTTTAGGCCGAAGGCGCCGTGCTCAGCGTAGGCGGGGCCGTCCAGTTCAAGCACGGTGATGGCTTCTGCAATCGGATCGACGATCCAGTATTCGGGAATGCCAGCTTCCGCATAGTCGGCGCGCTTGGTAATCCAGTCGCGATTGGGATCGTCCGGGCTGACGACTTCCATCACCAAGTCCGCCCCCAGCCAAAAGCGGTTCTGACGGCGTCCATCAGTTCGGTCGCAAAGCAAGAGCAGGTCGGGTTCACGGTACTTGCCTTCGCGAATGCGCAAGCGCACACCAGCGAAATGGACGACGCCCGAATCCCCAAGCCAAGCGAAGAAAAGGCGGTACAGTTCGCCCAAGACCCTATGGTGGCGGTCAGTGGGCACGGGCAGCTTCTCAATGCAGCCGTCCGTGAATTCGACTAGCCGCCGCGCATGGTCGGTGAAGCCGAGGTAGTCCTCGTCTCGCCATCGGCCCTGACTTGGCAAATTCCGCTCGGTCACCGGGTTCGTTGCGAGCGGCAGACGCTCCATGCTCGCCCTCATGTCTGGTTCCTCGGCATTCCTGCCTTGGGAGCTTGCCAGTTTGGCACAGGCGACGGTCGTCGCCAAACTCGGCACCGCCCGAATGTTGGTCTTGAAACCACACGCTCGCTCCTCCAATGCAGTTCAAACGGCGATATTGGGAGCACTCTATCGGGGTTGACGTGCGGTGTATGCGGCCAATCTCCCAAGGCGTTGTGAGACATTGACCTTTCGTGACAGGTCCTTGGATGGGGAGAGCTTTAGGTCGTGCCCAGCGTTGAATCCAGGCTGAACTTGGCAGTCAATCCCGGCCCAACCGCATCAACTCATCGTCAATGAACGTCATGCGGTCCTTGCCCCAGAAGAGCTCGTCACCGATCTGGAACGAGGGTGCGCCGAACACGCCCCCGTCGAGTGCGGCTTGGGTCTCGTCAATCAGGGCCATTGGAAGGGACGCATCACGAGCTCCGCATGCCTCTCGGCGATGGGCCGGATGAGGTGCTGCGCGAAGTATGTGTTCGTGCTGCCGACGTCCCAGTAGAAGTCGATTATGGCCATTGGCTGTCCTATATGGTTTGCGGCACCCTTCACGGCGTTTCGGGAGCATTGTCGGAGGGGTGCTTCTCGAATTCCAAGACCTTATTTGACATGGATACGACCTCTCAATATGTTTTTCTGCATGCAAACACCAGTTCACACGAAGGACCACCTGTTCCTTGAGTTGAAGAAGGCTACCGCGGACACGGGAACGACGCTGACCGCCACCATTCAGGATGCGCGTCGGGAGCCGCTGCACAAGGGTCACGTCACCGATCGGCCCAAGGTCGAGCTACCCTTGTTTCGTGGAACCGGCGTCATGCCAGGATTAGACTTGTGCGACTCTGCCGCACTGCTTGACCTGATGAAGGGGGAGAATGATCCTAGCTAAGGTCAACACTTTCGTATCTGCTTACCGCAACGATGCTCAGGAGCACATCGGCTGCTGAAAGTAGCGGGAAGCTGTGCTCAAGGGAGACGAGGCGTCTTCTCTTGGCAAAGGTGTTTACTTGGAGGGGCTATGAATCGGAAACCCTTCCGAGCAGGCGTCTGCCGGGGAATCGGTTGGGCACGACTTCGCCGTTGCGGACCACCGGAATGCCGTTGACGAGCACGTGCGTGATGCCGGCCGACGGTTGGAAGGGCTGCCGGTAGGTTGCGTGATCCTCGATGGTCGCTGGATCGAAGATCGTCAAGTCGGCATCCGCGCCCACGGCAATCCTGCCCTTGCGCGCCAAGTCGTCGCTCAGATGCTCCAGCAGGCGGGCGGGCAGGATGGTCATCTTCGCCAAGGCGGTCATCAGGTCCAAGGTGCCTTCGTCGCGCGCATAGTGGCCCAGCACCCGGGCGAAGGTGCCGACGCTCCAAG
Organism: Gammaproteobacteria bacterium; assembly: GCA_026709365.1. Classification (GTDB taxonomy): domain Bacteria; phylum Pseudomonadota; class Gammaproteobacteria; order Pseudomonadales; family Azotimanducaceae; genus Azophilus. The sequence continues at coordinate 14,209 of JAPOTD010000131.1, read as the reverse complement.
GGGCGACCAGTTGCGCTTCGCTGACTGCCGGCAGGGCATCGCTGGCGATGATCACGTCCGCAGCCTCGGTGGCGATGCGGGTCCAACGCTCCTTGTTGTAGTGGTGAATGACCGTTCCGCCTGGTTGCTGCTCGCGATACTCGTGCCAAGTCCTCTCCGTGAGGCGTTCGCCGGTGGCCGCCCATTCCACGTCGCCGTAGTCGATGGCGAACACTTCGCGCCAGTTGCGGCTGAACACCGCGGCCGAGATGGCCGTCGAACCGGCGTTGTAGGGGAAGGACTCGGTGGTGATGCGCAGGCCCGCTTGCTGTGCTGCGCGAATCTTGCCAAGAAAGACCTTGATGGCGCCCATTGCGCTCGCCTGCAGGTGGCAGACATGAACCGCGGCCCCCGTCTCCCGAGCCAAGCCGATGACTTCGTCGAGGCCGAACGGGTCGCCGGCCACGCCGCGCCGAATGTGTACGATCACGGGCGCATCAGCCTGCGCCGCCACTTCGAAGACCGCGCGCAGCTCGGCAGCGTCCACGGATTCGCTCATGTAGTCGAGCAGCATGCCAATGCCCAAGCCGCCGCTGGCAAGGTCTTGGCGCAGCATTTCCTGCATCACCGGCAGCTGCGCGGCCGGCAACGGGGCGTGGAACGCCGGCCGTCCCATGGACAGGCCGCCGGTTCCCGTGCCGTTAAGGCTGTCCGCCATGAGTTGATCCATGCCGGTGACGGCTTGATCAGCCTCCAGAAGCCGCGACCGCAACCACGCATGGCCTGTGGAGGCGCCGTAGTTGATCAGCGACCGCTCGGCTATGGCGATGGGCGGGTGGATGCCGTGGCTCACTGCCGGGTAGGCGCCGCTTTCGAGTTCAAGGGCCGTCGTCACGCCGTCGAGCAACTGATAGCGCTGGGAGAGCGGCGTCCAGCCGTGGCTATGCAGGTCCACGAAGCCCGGCGCCACAACCTGGCCGTCGGCATCGACGACCACGCTGCCGGTCAGTGCGGTTTCCGAAATCGCCGCTATGCGGCCATCGCGAATGCCGATGTGGCGCAGGGCATCTAGGCCGCTGGCCGGATCCATGACCCGGCCGTTGGCGACCACGGCGTCGAAGCTCTCCACCACGGGCTTGGAGGACAGCTTCCGGAACTCATCGGGAGCTTGGCTGCAGGCGCCGACCACTAGGGGCAGGATTGCCGTCAGCACGGCCTTGGTGCCGGTAACCATGCGGGCTTCCTCCCTAAGCCGGGCACCAGGGGCGGGGCTGACGGGTTGAGCGGACCCCTGCCCCGCCGACCAGCCCTCTAACTTCCTGTTTCCCTATCCTGCGGATGGCTCAGCCGTGCCTACTGAAACGCCCCGAACTTGTACTGAACCTCCAAGCCCCACATGCGCGGGTTGGTCGGCTCGATGGCTCGGCGATAGCCGTTCCACATGCCGTAGGTGAACATGTTGCGCACCCCCACGTCGTCCAGGATGTTGTTCACGAATCCGGAGACGTTCCACTGTTCGCTGGCGCTCGTCCAGCTGACGCGGCCATCCCAACGGGCGAACTCCGGCGCGGTGACCAGCGGCCCGTCCCGCAACGGTCGGCCGGCGGCGGGAAACTCCCCGGTCCAATTGACCGAGGTCAGGTAGATCACCTTGCCGGCGTTGCCAAGTTGTTGGGTGTACTCCGCCCAAATGGTGGCCTTGTGCTTGGGAACGCGGGGGAGCGGCTCGCCGTCAATGGGCACCTTCAACTCCTCCAGGGTATATACCGGCGAGGCGGGAATGCCTTCCGGGGCATAGGGGTTGTTGCGGTCCACCACCTGCTGATCCACCGGCGCATCGCCTTTGTAGGTGGCGTCCGCATAGCTGTAGGTGCCGCCCAAGGTGAGGTTGTCCGTAACCAGCCAAAGAAGGTCCAATTCCAACCCCAGGGTCTCGGCGGCCGGCGCATTGATCACGGAGGTGCCGGCGCCCGCAAGGCCACTTTCATAGAACTGCAAGGCAATGTTGTCGTAGTCGTAGTAGTAGGCCGATGCATTGATTTGCATGGTGCCGTCGAGAATCTGGCCCTTGTAGCCGAGCTCATAGGCGGTGATGCTCTCGTTGTCGTAGTTCGGCGTAGGCGAGTAGTACCCGAGGTTGAAGCCGCCCGCACGGTACCCTGTGGTCACCGAGAAATACAACAAGTCCTTCTCCGTGGGCGTGTAATCGACGTTGACGCGCCAGGTGATGTCATCAAACGTGCGCTCCATGGCGCGATAGATTCCAAGAGCGTAAGGCACGCCTTCCGCCCGCAGCGAATCGTAGTTGACCAGGTTGCCGGTCTCATCCAAGGCGCCGGTGACGTTCTGGTTGTACTCCGCAAGGGTAACCACGCCGTCGGGACTGTTCGGATCGTCGCCGCAGGCCACCGAGTCATCCGTGACCGCTGAGCAGATGACCGCAGGCAGCATGCCAAGCCCGTCGGCTATCGCCTCCGAGTAAAGAAACAGGTTCTCTTCAGCCTCTTTGTCGTCCTCTGCCCAGCGCACGCCCAAGGTCAGCGCAAATTGCTCATTCATCTGCCACTCGCCCTGCAGGTAGATGGCTTGGGCCGTGGTTCGGTTTTCCGTGTCCCAGATAAAGGTGGTTCCGTCGGAGACCGGGCCGTGGTCAACGCGCCCGGTGTTCTGAAAGTTGTCCCCCATCCAAGGGGAAATGACTAGGCCGTCGGCCACCCGGTAGTCGTTTTCCGCGCCACCGTCCAACTGCGCCGCATACTGCTGCGCGGACCGATGGTTGATCATCTCCGACTGGTAGGGGATGCCCAAAGCCCCCGCGAAGCCCGCCATCCAAACGTCTGGGTTCAGGCCGTTGTAGTAGTTTCCGCCAGTGGATTGGTCGTCGGTGTACTTGGACCAGCCGTCGGTGGAGTAGAAGTCGAGTTGCTGGTCGATGTCGTTCTTGTAGTAGAAGGCCCCGCCGGTCAGCGTGACGCTCTCTCCTATGTCCAGAAACATCTGCAGTTCGTGCTGGGAGTTCTCATTCTCCTGGGCGGCGTAGAACTGCCGGTCATGGGGCAGGCCGGTGCGGTCGTGTTCCGTGGTGCGGTCGTAGAAGTAGTCCGTGTAGGCGCCGATGTACTTGAGGCTCAGGTTTTCGTTGACGTTCCACTCCACGCTGGCGTAGGCGGCCTGGTGGTCAAAGAACTCATCGTTGAAGCCGTTGGTGTAGGTCTTGAGGTCGTCGCCGTCGAGCTTGGTCAGGCGGTCGCCGGGGCCTACGGTGGTTTCGTTGAGAATGCTGATCAAGGCCGGATTGCCGAAGGCTTGGTAGGCGCTGTTCTCGTAAACGCTGGTGTCCCCGGTGGCGTCCACGCCCGCCACGATGGGCTGGGCATAGCGAACGTTGCCGTCGTAGTTGAACCTGTAAACCCCGGTCCCCGGCATTGAGCCCGCCGCCGTGCCGTTGATGTACGGAACCAAGCCCACCGGCATGATGCAGTCGGGCACCGAGCGGTCGGTGGCGCTGGCGCACATCGCGGAATTGGGGTCGTTCGGGTCTTGGACGGCGCGCCAGCCGATTTGCGGCAGGCTGGTCCAGCGCTCGCCGCCGTTGACCGGGTCAGGCATGCCGCCCATCTCGCTGACGATGATCGCGCCAGCCCCTTGGGCGCCGGACATCTCCCGCCGGTAGCTGCGTTCGTTGCCGCGAACGTAAACCGTCAGGTTTTCCGTCGGCATCCATTCCAAGGCCAAGGTGTAGTTCTCGTCGCCGTAGGAGTTGAGGTCCGGGCCATCGCCGTACTCCTTGACGAAGCCGTCGCGGGTCCGCTTCACGCCAGTGACGCGGGCGTTGAGCACTTCCTTGATGATCGGGCCGGTCAGCATGCCGAACACCTCCCTGGTGTCGTAGCCGCCGTAGATGCCCTTGAACTCACCCTCGAACTCGCCGCTCGGCCGCTTGCTGTGAAAGTTCACCGCGCCGCCCAGGCCGTTGCGGCCGTAGAGCGTGCCCTGCGGGCCGCGCAGCACCTCAATGCGCTCCAGGTCGAACAGCCCGCCCTCGGTGGAGGCGATGCCGAAGTCCTCCGAGTAGGCGCCGTCAAAGTAGGTGGCAACCCCGGGGTCGCCGCCCAGCGCCCGGTACAGGCGGCCGACGCCCCGAACGGAGAGGTCGTAAGGCTGAATGGTGGTGGCCGGCAGGTAGTTCTGCAGGTCCTCCTGGTTGCGCAGCCCAAAGTCCTCGATGAACTCGCCGGTAAAGGCGGTGATGGAGATGGCGGTGTCCTGCACGGTGGATTCGCGCCGTTCAGCGGTGACGACAACCTCCTCGATTTGCCGTCCCGTGCGCTGGCCCTCGCCCTCCTCGTCCGCATCTTGGCCAAACGCGGCCAAAGGGGCGCACAGCAGCCCCGCAACAACAATGGAAAAAAGCGGTTTCAACATGGTCCTTCCCCCTCCCATAGCCGGAAAACCAGTTACTTCCCCAATAGGCCGCGCAAGAACGACGCACGGCTTACCCTACTCCCCAACTCTAGTGCTGAAACAAAGGCATTTCAACGTGTTCCCAAGGTTGTTTCATTGACCGCTCGCCAAGTCCATGCGATCCCGGCCAAGGGCTCGGCCGCCCCATGTCAATTCAAGCCAAGGGCGGGCCGTCGGCCTCGCCCATCTCCCGCGGCCAAGCGTTGACGATGGCCTTGACCAGCGTGGCCAGGGGGATGGCGAAGAACACGCCCCAGAGCCCCCATAGGCCGCCGAATGCCAGCACGGCGACGATGATGGTGATCGGGTGCAGGTCCACTGCCTCGGAGAACAGCAGCGGCACCAGCACGTTGCCGTCCAGCGCCTGGATGATGCCGTAGGCGGCCATGACGTAGGCCAGCTCCCAGGACCAGCCGAACTGAATGATGCCCACCAAGGCCACCGGAACGGTGACCACCGCCGCGCCGACGAAGGGAATCAGCACCGAGACGCCGACGAGCACGCCCAGCAGGGCAGCGTAGTTCAGGCCCAGCAGGGTGAAGGTGACGAAGGTGACGAAGCCGACGATGAGGATCTCAATGAACTTGCCGCGCACGTAGTTGGCAAGCTGCTGGTTCATCTCCTCGCCAACGCGCTGGATGAGGGAGCGCTTCCTGGGCAGCGCGGAGAGCAGCCAACCCATGATCCGGCGCCGGTCCTTGAGGAAGAAAAACACCGAGATGGGCACCAGCACCAAGTAGATGAGGATGCCCACCATGGAGGACAGGTTGGCCACCAGCGCTTCCAAGGCGGACGCGCCGATGCTGCCGACTTGGTTGGTGGCCGCTTCCAGCCATGCGGTAATCTGGGCTTCGGTGAGCAGTTCGGGGAAGGCTTGGGCGAAATCTCCGGCAGTTTCCCGCCAGCGGCCCACGAGGCCGGGCGTCGCCTCAACCACGGAGCGGAGCTGCTGCCAGACCAGCGGCGCGACGAACAAGGCCAGCGCGGTCAGCACGCCGATGAACAGCAGGAAGGCCAACCAAACCGCAAGGGCCTCGGGCACCCGCCAATCAACGAGCTGCTTGACCAGCCCCTGCAGCAGGAAGGCCAGCACCAAGCCGGTGAGCACCGGAGCCAGCACGCCGCCCAAGGTGAACAGCACGAGAAACCCCACCACCAACAGGGCGACCAGATAGATGGCCTCCTCGTTGGAGAAGTAACGGTTGACCCAGTCGCTGATGATCTCCAGAAAACGCAATTCGCTGTCCTACCGATCGAACGCTGCGGCAGAGGTTTGCCCATTGGCCCAGCCATTGCAAGCTGCTGCGCGCCCGCGAAGCGGGCGCGTTGGAGTTTCGCTGCGCGAAACTCCGCACCGGTTGCCTGAGTCAGGTTCGATGTGTTTTTGAGCTGGTACAGCCGTCGAGAAGGACGTGGCAAGGGGGCCTTTTTTGTTGAATTGCTTTGAGGACGTTGCGGCAGACGGTGCGACAAACCTTTGCCAGAGCACCCTAACCCATGCAAAATCAGGTTCCCGCAACCAATGGCTGCCTTGGCAGGCCTGATTGGCTCAAACCCCAAAAATCCGTGGCCTCTTCAAACCATCTGGAGGAACCTACTCGTGCAACTCAATCCTCAATCCCCTCGCGTGAACGCGCCCCCGCGAATCGGGCGCGTTGGAGTTCCGCTCGCGCGAGACTCCGGGCCTGGTTCGTGGATCAGGTTCCTATGCGTTTCTGAGCCCGCGCATGCCGGTGCGCCCTCAGCGCGCCCTCCAACCGCCAGCGCCATCGCGCGTCGGCTCTTGGCCTTGGGGTTGGCCTTGCTTTTGCTGGGCGGCGCCGCGGTCGAATCACGCGCTGAAGGGGAGCGCAGGTTCCATGTGCGCCCGTTCGTCGGCTATGCAATGCCCGACAAGGTGACGACGGAGGACGAAGTCGGCATCGTCACCGCCGACATCGCGACCGAGGACAGCGCCTCCTTTGGGATTTCCGTCGGCACCGAAATGTTCCTTGACGACCTGCTTTGGGAAGTCGAGTACGCCCACCGCACCGCCGATGTGGACGGCTCATCCTTCTTGGACGTGCCGGCCGGCATCCCGCTGTTCGGCGGCAATGCGTTGACTCTGCCGACCACCGTTAAGGGTGATGTCACCGCGCAGTCCCTGATGGTCAACGTCGCGTATCTCTTCAACCCCGGCGGGAGGGTTTCGCCGTTTGTGCAGGCTGGCGTGGGGTATGCGGTCGTCGATGTGGACAGCTTGGCCTTCTCGACGGATTTCGGAGACGCGCTCGTTCCCGGTGCGGACAACGATGAAGTCGCCTACAGCTATGGGGTCGGCGTTGCGGTTCAAGTCGCGCCCAACATGGCGCTCGACCTGCTTTACCGGCGCATTGAGTACGGCACGGTTTACTCCGACCCATCGCCCACTGGCTTGGGCAAGGACGAGTTCGAGGTGGAGGTCGGAGAGCTCTCGCTAGGGGCGCGATTCTCGTTCTGATCCAACTTGCAAAGGGGGTAAGCCCATGAAGGCAGCGGTGCTTCGGGAAGTCAACAAGCCACTGGAGATCGAAGACATCCAGCATGGCGATCCGGGCCCTCGGGAGGTGCTGGTGCGCACTGTGGCGGCGGGCGTGTGCCACTCGGACCTGCACTTTCACAACGGCTCCTATCCCCATCCGATGCCGGCGGTGCTTGGCCATGAGTCGGCCGGCGTGGTCGAGGCGGTGGGCAGCATGGTCACCTACGTCAAGCCCGGCGATCACGTCATCACCTGCCTGTCGGCGTTTTGCGGCCACTGCGAGCACTGCCTGACCGGCCACATGTCGCTTTGCATGGAGCCGGAGCTGCAGCGCGGCCCTGGCGAGGCGCCCCGCTTGGCCAAGAACGGCGAGGCGGTGGCCCAGTTCCTGAACCTGTCGTCGTTTGCGGAGTACATGCTGGTGCATGAGCACGCCATCGCCAAGATACGCCAAGACATGCCCTTGGACCGGGCGGCGCTCATCGGCTGCGGCGTCACCACCGGCGTCGGCGCGGTGATTCACACCGCCGGGGTGGAGCCGGGCGCCACGGTGGCCGTCATCGGCTGCGGCGGCGTCGGCCTGGCCGCCATCAACGGCGCCGCCATCGCCGGGGCCGGGCGCATCATCGCCGTGGACCGGGTGCCCGCCAAGCTGGACTTGGCGATGAAGTTCGGCGCCACCGACCAAGTCAACGCCAGCGACGTGGACCCGGTCAAGGCAGTGCGTGAGCTGACCGGCGGCGGGGTGCATTACGCCTTTGAGGCCATTGGCCTTGCCGTGACCGCCCAGCAGGCCTTCAAGATGATCGGCCGCGGCGGCACCGCCACCATCATCGGCATGATTCCGGTCGGCACCATGGTGGAGCTCCACGGGCCGGAGTTTCTGGCGGAGAAGAAGCTGCAGGGCTCGAACATGGGCTCCAACCGCTTCCGGGTGGACATGCCAAGGTTCGTGGACTTCTACCTACAGGGCAAGCTGCACCTCGACGACATGATCTCCAGCCGCATCCGCCTTGAGGACGTCAACGACGCCTTCGCCCAACTGGAAACCGGCGAAGTGGCCCGCAACGTGATCATGTTTGAGTGAGAGTTGGCGTTGGGAGCCCAATGCCCAGCAACTAACAGCCATTCGTCCACAGGGCGCTCGCCCTTGCTTCGGTTGGCTATACCTTTTCCAATTGGCGTAGGCGCTCTTCGTAGTCGGTGCGGGACATGGGGCAATTCACGAGGTTGCTGAACTCCTTGGCAGTCAGGCCGCACTGTTGTGCCATGCGCCTGAACAGTCCCTTTTCGATATCCGCGCCACTGCGACCGTGGGAAGTCTTCGTCCAGACGGGGGTCTTTTCGCCAGCCTCAGTGTGATGGTGAAAGAAGGAGTGGTGGCTCTCCTTGCGTCGGAATCCCTTGTGCAATAAGGCGTTCTCGATCTCACGCCGCTTATGCGTAGCCACTACGCCGCCCGAAGCCTGCTTAGGAGTTCGGCGCGCAGGTCTCGGGCCTTTGGGGAGAGTCGTTTGGGTTCTTCTTGGGCGTAGTCAACCCAAAGCATGGAAAGGACTTCATGCAGTTCTCGGAGCAGTTCATGACGGGACTGCGCCGAAAGCGTGATTGCGAAGTCTCCTTCAAGGTCGTAAAGCCGGTCTTCGGCATCATGGAAAACATGGAATCGCAACGGGGGTTCGGCACGGTACGGGACGTTGCAGAGCGAAAGTTCCCTGAGCTCGATTTCGCCGTTTTCGAGCGGGACGAAGTCCCGGGCGTGCTTTACTGAGAGGGGCTTGCGGTTGTTGTCGTATAGAACTTCGCCGCTGAGGGTGATCCAGTCAAGTCGATGATCAAGCAGCGGTTGCTCGGCATCGTTGTCGTAGCTGACGCTGATGACCTTGCCGTCCAAGCGCATAAGGCGGATGCTGCGCTTGTGGAAGTCCATTCCGACTAGCAAACCGGAGACGGTATTCTCAATCGGGCCCTCCGGTGGCGAAAGCAATTGAGCGTCAAGGGCATGCAACGGCCGTCGTCCGTCAAGGATCCTGCGGTGTTGATGATCCTCAATGGAAAGAGACATGCTGTTTTGGGGCGAAGGCTGGGCCTTTCGATAGGCCTCGGTCAGTAATGTCCGGTACCGTGCGTCCGGAACGATCTCCTGGGATGAGAAATCGCCATCGCCGCCGACTGAACTGGTGACCTGATGGAACAGTTCGCAAACCTCGACAAGGTCCGGGGGTGCGTCGCTCCCGGGCTGGCGGCCGATTTCCACGGGGAAGGCGTAGCTGCCAGCTTGGGGAAGATGGCAGAGCAAGGCGAACTCATCCCGGAGTGCGCGGGAAAAGGAGGCCCGTTGGCCCAACGGCTCACGGCGGTGCATCTTCGCGAGCAGCAGGACAATCCGCTGGATTTGAGCGATGGACTCGGTCAGCACAGGTGCTGGCAGCACATAAGCGTCAGCGCCTTCACCGTCGAAGTGAATGCTGAACGAGCGCACGCCGCTACGACTGGGCATGGGCGACTCCATGGTGACAACCAATATAGTGCCACATCGGCAAATGGGGGGGAACGGGCGGGGAGTGGTGGGTTGGAGAAGACGGGAAGCGAGTCGGCGATGGACCAGCGGGATGCCTTGCATAGCCAAAAGTACACCCTTCCGCGTGACGATTTCCTTGCCCCCCGATCGAAGAGCGCTGGACGATACAGCCTGCGGACGCGGCAAGCACGTTAGCCTCTATGGCTGGGACGCCCCCGTTCCGCGAGTTCCGCCGGGATCGGGCGTGGCGCCTCTTCCGCCAACGCTTGCGCTAGCGGATCGCAACGTACCCGAAGCGTCCTGAGCGGTACACCCGCAGCAGGATCTGTTGAGCGCCGCTGCCGACGTTCTCCCGCAGGTCCTTGAGTTCGCGCACCGTCTTGCGGTTGACCGCCACCAGCACGTCGCCTTGGCGCAGGCCCGCCTGCCAGGCGCGGCTGCCGTTTTCGATGCCGGTGACCAGCACTCCGGCGCTGGCTTCCTCCTGATCCCGGAAGTTCTGCAGCTCGGTGCTGGCCAGGCGGGGGTCGATGAGTTGGCCGGCCACCTTCTCAAGCAGGTCCTCCTCGACAGTGATGCGGACTTCGCGGCGGCTGCCGGCGCGCAGAATCTCGAGCTCCAATTGGTCGCCGACGAACACCGAGGCGGTTTGGCTGTGGAAGTCCCCCACCCTGCGGATGTCCCGGCTGCCGACGCGGGTGATGACGTCGCCGGTTTCGATTGTCTTGGCGGCGGCGCCGCTCGGCGCGACCGCCACCACCACCACGCCCGCCTCGTTGCCAACGCCAAAGGCCTCGGCCAAGTCGGGGTTCATCTCCTGCACCTCCAGGCCCAGATAGCCGCGCCGCACTTCGCCGTGCTCGATGATTTGGTCCATCACCGCGCGCACCAGATTGGCGGGTATGGCGAAGCCGATGCCGACGTTGACGCCCGCCGGGGAGTAGAGGGCGGCGTTGATGCCGACCAGCGCGCCGCTCAGATCGACCAAGGCGCCGCCCGAGTTGCCGGGGTTGATCGAGGCGTCGGTTTGAATGAAGTCCTCGAAGCCCTCCAGCCCCAGGCCGCTGCGTCCGAGGGCGCTGACGATGCCGCTGGTCACCGTCTGGTTGAGGCCGAACGGATTGCCGATCGCCACCACGAAGTCGCCCACCCGCAGGGCGTCGGAGTCGCCGAATTCGATTTGCGCGAGTTGCCCGGCGTCCACCTTGAGGACGGCCAGGTCCACTTCCGGGTCGGCGCCGATCAGCTCGGCATTGAGCACCCGCCCGTCCGACAGGGTGATGTCAACCTCATCGGCCCGCGCCACCACATGGTTGTTGGTGAGGATGTGCCCCTCGCGCCCATCGACGATGACGCCGCTGCCGGCGCTGCGGGTGCGCCGGTAGCGCTGCCGGTCGGGGACGTTGAAGAAGCGGCGGAAGAAGGGGTCCTCCAGCAGCGGATTGCGCACCGCAGTGGTGGTGCGGGTGGCGATGTTGACCACCGCCGGGTTAACCTGCGCCAGCATCGGCGCTAGGCTGGGCAGGGTTTGGCCGTCAGGCAGTTGGGCGGGAAGGGCGGATTGGGCCGCCGGCCCCGCCCCAAGGGCCAGTGCGGCAGCGATGAGCCATTGTGGGCGGAGTCTGGTTTTCATGCGGTTGCGGACGTTTCCAAGTGGACTCAAGGCTCCGGGGAGACTCCCGGAGGAAAACGGCTTTGGAGCGGGAAACGGGACTCGAACCCGCGACAACTTGCTTGGGAAGCAAGAGCTCTACCAACTGAGCTATTCCCGCGTGAACCACGCAGCGGTGATTTGCCGCCGCCTTTGGGCCGGACGCGACGATTGTAACCCATCCACTGGCCGTGGCGCGGAAGGCCGCCTAGTCCGTGGCCGTCAGCCGCCGCGCCCGGTGTATGACGACCGGCGTGACCGGCACCCCGGCCATGCGGTTGCGCACTTCGGTGTCCGTGAGCTCGATGTCCGTCACCGTCTCCATGCCAGCCGCCACCCGGCCGAACACGGTGTAGCCGAAGCCGCCGCCTTGGGGATCCAGATGGGCATTGTCGTTGACGTTGATGTAGAACTGCGCATCCGCCGAATGGGGATCGGCCAGCCGCGCCATGGCCACCGTGCCGCGACGATTGGCCAGGCCGTTGCGGGATTCGTTGGGCACTTGGCGCGGCGGCTCGCGATAGTTGAGCTGGGCGTCGTAGCCGCCCGCCTGAATGACGAAGTTGGCCACCACGCGGTGAAAGACCAGGCCGTCGTAGAAGTTGCCGTCCACCAGGTCGAGGAAGTTCGCGGCCGTTTGCGGCGCTGCGTCCGAGTGAAGCTCGATGTCGATGTTGCCGGCGCTGGTCTCCAAGCGCACCATCGGCGCCTCTGCCGCCACGCCCAAGCTGGCAAACAGGAGACAGGCCAAAAAGCCGTTTCGCATGACTTTGCTCCTTAAAGCTTATTCCGTTGTCGGGGATTCGCCGCCGAGGGCCCGCCGGAACGCCTGCACCGTGGCGGTGAGGCCATCGTCAAGGGCGCGGGCGATCAGCGCGTGGCCGATCGACACTTCACTCACTTCGGCGATGCGGCGGAACAGGGCCAGGTTGTCCACGTCGAGATCGTGTCCGGCGTTGACCCCAAGGCCGAGTTCAACGGCGCGCCGGGCCGCTGCTTGGTAGCTGGCCAAGGACCTGCGGCTGCGGGGATGGTCGATGCCGAATTCGGCAACGGCCTGCGCAAAGGGGCCGGTGAACAGCTCAATTCGGTCGGCGCCAATTTCCCGGGCGAGGGCGATTTGCTCAAGGTCGGGGTCCATGAACAGGCTGACTCGCGCGCCTTGGCCTTGGTAGCGCCTGATCTTGCCGATCAGCGCTTCGTTGTCGCCGCGCAGGTCGAAGCCGTGGTCGGAAGTGAGCTGATCGTCGCCATCGGGCACCAAGGTGGCTTGCTGGGGACGAGCCTGCTGGATTAGGGCGTCGAATCCGGGATAGCCGTTGTCCCGAGGCCCGGCGAAGGGGTTGCCCTCGATGTTGAACTCCGCGTCCGAGCGGGCTTCGAGCAGGCGGGCGAGGGCGAGGACATCGCCGGGGCGAATGTGGCGCTGGTCGGGGCGGGGATGCACCGTGATGCCGTCCGCGCCTGCCCGGAGGACGGTTTCGGCGGCTTCGGTGACGCTCGGTGCTTGGCCGCCCCTAGCGTTGCGCAGCAACGCGACCTTGTTTAAGTTGACGCTGAAAGCGGTCATGGGCTGGCTGAGGGCTGCCTGCTGGGATTGACGCTCAAGGCGCTCATGGGCAGGTTAGGGGGCCCGTTGAGGTTGACGCTTGGGGCGGTCATTGGCGGCTTGACGGCGCCGGCCCGGTTAGGACCAAGCCTTGTGCTTGGGACGGGCACTGATGATCAGGCCGAGGACCAAGCCGATGACGAACAAGCCGAAGCCCAGCACTGGCCAGTGGTCGCGCAAGGTGCGAACCATCTCGGGCGGCTGCTCGGCTGGCTTGGGTTCAGGTCGTGCGAGGAGGCCTTTCAGTTCTTCAATTTGCCGCCCCAAGCCGTCCATTTGCGCTTTCAGGGCCTCATCGACAGGCGCATGGCCCGCCCCGCTGCCGGCCGCGTCGAGTTCGGCGCGCTGCGCCGCAATGGTGTCCAAAAGCGCCGCAATGCGCTCTTCAGCAGCCTGCAACCGATCCCGGGCAATCGGCGTGCTGATCAGGTACTGGCCGTGAACCCATCCCCGGCGCCCATCCTCGGTGACCACTTCGAGAAACTCGCCGCCGTCGTCGCGGCCCACCACCTCCAAGGCATCGCCGCTGTTCAGGCTCGGCCGCAGAACGTCAGCCGTGCTCGAAGGCCCCTCGCGCAGGTTCAAGGTCAGCCGATCGCTCACGTACAGCGTTTCCGAGTGGGCGACGGCGCTGGCCAGCAGCGCACAAAGCAGAGCGATGCGGCTCACCCATCCTCCTCCGCGGCATCCCGCTCAGCAACCGGGGGCGTCAGCAGCCCCTGCCGATACAGGTAGGTGATGGTCAGCGCGATGTAGGCGAACGTCAGGGCAAAGCCGCCGACCAGCTTGTAAGTCACCCAAAACTCCATGGAGAAGCCGTAGGCGACCACGAGGTTCAAGGCGCCGGCGAGGAAGAAGCCCGCCGCCCAGCCAAAGGACAAGCGCGTCCAAACGGCCTCCGGCAGGCTGAGTTGGCCGCCGAGCAGCTTTTCGATCAGATTGCGGCCCATGAAATGGGCGCCGATCAGCGAGGCGGCCAGCAGCCAGTTGACGACCGTTGGCTTCCATTGAATGAAGGTCTCGTCGCGCAGGAACAGGGTCAACCCCCCAAACAGGATGCTGGCCCAGAAGGTGAGCGCAAGCTCCCGCCCCACCGGCCGCCGCATCACCTTCATCAGGGCAATCTGCAGCGTCACCGCAGCCATGAGCGCGGCTGTGGCCAAGTAGATGTCGGCGGCGAAGAAAACGCCGACAAAAACAGCGATCGGCAGGAGATTGAGCAGTTGCTGCATGCTAGTGCCCTTATAGCAGCGTTTGGCCAGCGTGGGTAGGGGCTCGGGTCGATTCGCGCCGGCCGGCCGCTGGGCTATGCGGGTTCAGAGACATCTCGTAGCTTTCCGTTGCCCTGAAAAGCATTGCCGTTGCTGGTTTTCCGGCCAAGGCACCCATCTCCGTCTGCCTACCTGTACCACTTCCGGAACCGGCGTCATGCGCCATGCCCCGACGGTTTTTGAGGTGCTGGCGGCACACAACGGACTATAGCTT
>JAPOTD010000076.1:49630-51132 GCA_026709365.1 Gammaproteobacteria bacterium | reverse complement strand
TCCCGCCCTCGATTGGAAATCCGCAGGGACAACGCAGCGGGTTTGCACACCCACTTAAGTGTCGGCTGAAGCATGTTTACAGGCATGTTGACGCATATGCTTCTCAACCTGCTTCAGCAAGCCTTGTTGGCTGGAACTCCTCGGTTCGTTTCGAGGGCGGGACGCCCTCGCTCCAAGGTGCCACGCTCGGTTTGGGCGTCGTCCCCCGGAGCGAGGGCGTCCCGCCCTCGATTGGAAATCCGCGCGACAACACAGCGGGTTGGCGCGCCCACTCGCTCCGTGGGGTCGTTGCCCGATCCAAGCGGATTCCCGGAGCGAGGAGGCCCCTTGCTGCAACACGCGCAAAAAAAACATCTAACCGTTGACAAGACGGAAACTCGCTCCGGGGATCCCGCCGCAAGCGGATGTTTCGCCGCCCGCTCAAGCCCAGCCAAAGTCAAACGGAGCCACTGCCGCGAATCGGCGTCGGCCCGCGGCCAGTGGCGTCGGGCTCAGGCTGCGGCGGAACGCCGCCGCAGCCATTGCACGATGAGCAGCGCCAGCACGGCGAAGGCGATCAGGAAGACGGCCACGGCGAGGATGCTGGGGCTGATCTGCTCGCGGATGCCGGACCACATCTGGCGCGGAATGGTGCGCTGCTCCAGTCCGCCCATGAACAGCACCACCACCACCTCGTCGAAGGAGGCGGCAAAGGCGAACAGCCCGCCGGAAGCCACCCCCGGCGCGATCAGGGGCAGTTGCACCCGGAAGAAGCGCCGCAGCGGTCCGGCGCCGAGGCTGGCGGCGGCGCGCAGCAGCACCGGGTCGAAGCCGCTCAGGGTGGCGGTCACGGTGATCACCACGAAGGGGGCGCCCAAGGCGGCATGGGCGAGGATCAGGCCCAAATGGCTTTGTCCCAAGCCGATGCTGGAATAGAAGAAGAACATGCCCACGGCGACGATGATGATGGGCGTCACCATCGGCGAGATCAGGATGCCGGTGATCAGCGCCCGCCCCGGCATCGCCGGGCTGGCCAGGCCCAGTGCCGCCAAGGTGCCCAAGGCGGTGGCCAGCACGGTGGCGGCGGCGCCGATCGCCAAGCTGTTCACCAGCGCCCGGCGCCAGGCCTGGTCCTCGACCACGTTCTGGTACCAGCGCAGGGAATAGGCTTCGGGGTCCAGGCGCAGCATGCCCTCGGTGAACGTGAAGTAGGGCTCGGCGTTGAAGCTCAAGGGCACGATCACCAGTATCGGCGCCACCAGAAAGACGAACGCGGCGGCGCAAAACGCCAGATAGCCATAGCGCCCGGCCCGCCGCCACAACATCGCGCTCATCTCAGCCAGGCCTCATGCGGTCAATGCCGATCAGGCGGCTGTAGATGAGGTAGAGGCCGATCACGGCGACCAGCAGGATGCTGGAGAGGGCTGCGGCCAGCCCCCAATTGAGGGAGGTTTGCACATGGTAGGCATGTTATGTTATTGCTTGACATACATAAACATTTATGTCATACTAATCATAAAAGG
>JAPOTD010000076.1:6384-49620 GCA_026709365.1 Gammaproteobacteria bacterium | reverse complement strand
CAGCCCCCAATTGAGGGAGGTTTGCACATGGTAGGCAATCATGTTGGAGATGAGCTGGCCGCTGCGGCCGCCGACCAGCGCCGGGGTGATGTAGTAGCCGATGGCGAGAATGAACACCAGCAGGCCGCCGGCGCCGATGCCGGGCAGGGTCTGGGGCAGGTACACGCGCAGGAAGCCTTGCGCGGGATTGGCGCCCAAGGAGGCTGCGGCGGCCATGTGCGTCGGCGGAATCGAGCGCATCACGGCGTACAGCGGCAGCACCATGAACGGCAGCAGCACATGAGTCATGGCCGTGAAGGTGCCGGTCATGTTGTAGATCATCTCCAGCCGCTCGCTGTCCGGCGTGATGCCCAGGGATACCAGCAGGCTGTTGATGACGCCTTGCCGCTGCAGCAGCACGATCCAAGCCGTCGTGCGCACCAGCAGCGAGGTCCAGAAGGGCACCAGCACCATGAGCAGCAGCAGGTTGCCGCGTTTCGGCGGCGCCGTGGCGATGAGCTGGGCGATGGGGTAGCCGATGGCCAGGCAGAGCAGGGTGACGCCCAGGCTCACCAGCAGCGTGCGCCACAGCAGGGGCATGTAGATGCGGCTGTCCTCCGGCCGCATCCCGATGCCGCCATCCGGGCGCCGCTCCAAGTCCAGCGCCTGGAGGTAGTGGCGCAACGTGAAGCGGGCGCCGGCCGCTTGGATGGCCAGCCAAGTGTCGGCTTCCGCCCAAGCCGGATGGATGTCGATGAGCGCCGCGCGCCAGGAGTCCGGGCTTTCGACCCTCTCGGCTTGGCGGGCCGTGCGCGTCAGCACCCGCCGCATGCCGCTCTTCAGCCGGTTGACCGGGCCGGACACTCGGCTGAGGGTGCGCGCCTGCCGCGCCTTCGGCAGCTCCTCGGCGATGGCCGCGAAGGCGGCTTCGGAGGGCAGGCCGTCGCCGCGCCAGCCGCCCAGGGCCGACAGCGTCCGCGGCAGGACGTTGGCCACTTCCGGCTGGTGGGCGCTCTTGCTCAGCAGGGCGCCCAGCGGCGCCGCGAAGGTCACCGCGATGAACGCCAGCAGCGGCAGCGTCAGGGCCACCGCAGTGGTCCTCGGCCCCCCGGTTCGCGTGGCCGGCATGGCGCTCAGCGGAGCAGCCAGGCGCTGAACCGCTCGTTCATCTCGTCGCGGCGCTCGCTCCACCACCGCCAGTCGCTCATCAGGGCCCGCTGCATGTTGCGCGGATCGCTCGGCAGGTGCGGCGCCATGTCGATGCCGGTTGCCAGGTGCTTGCCCACCAGCGGCTGGGCCGAGCGCCGGGTGGGGCTGTAGGAGATGTGCTTGGCCACGTTGGCGCCGGACTCGGGACGGTTGGCGAAGTTCACGAAGGCCTCGGCGGCGGCAAGGCGCGGGGTGCCGGCCACGATGGACAGGGCACCGCCGACGTCTAGCACCTGGCCATCCCAGACGATGACGAAGGGCTGCCCTTCCAGCACTTGGGCGTTGAAGATGCGGCCGTGGTAGGCAGTGCTCAGCAGCACCTCGCCGTCGGCGAGCATTTGCGGCGGCTGGGCGCCCGCCTCCCACCAAACCACTTGGTCCTTGATGCTGTCGAGCTTGCGGAAGGCGCGCTCGAGGCCGGCTTCCGTGTCCAGCACCGCATAGACCTGGGCCGTCGGCACGCCGTCCGCCATCAGCGCGAACTCCAGGTTGGCCAAGGGTGAGCGGCGCATGCCGCGCCGTCCGGGAAACCGCTCCAAGTCAAAGAAGTCCTCGATGTCGGTCGGCGCAGGCCCCTTGAGGTGGCGGGTGCTGTAGGCGTAGATGTTGGAGTAGAGCAGCATGCCGGGTCCGCAGTCGGTGGCGGTGTCCGGCGGGTAGTCGTCCTTCGGCGCCGAGCCGTTTGCGCCCGGCGGCAGCCCGTCCAAGTCGATCGGCTCGATGATGCCCTCATCGCAGGCCAGCATCGCGTCCGGCATCTCCAAGTCCACCACGTCCCAATGCACGGCTCCGGCATCGACCTGGGCCCGCACTTGGGCCAAGCCGCCATTGTAGTCCTCCAGCAGCACCTCGATGCCGGTCTCGGCGGTGAAGGCCTTGTGGTAGGCCTCGACGCAGGCCCGGGCGTAGGAGCCGCCCCAGGACACCACGGTCAGGGACTCCGCCGCCAGCGCGGCGGGCAGGAGCGCCAGCAGCACAGTCATTGGCAGCAGGCGCCGCGCGCCTTGGCGGAAGTTTGCGCTGGGCGAGGAACCGGGCGTGGTGGTCATGTCGTTCTCCGGTAGTGGCTCATTTTGACTTGGGCTGGGCTTGAGCGGTCGGCGCTCTGACGAGCGCCAATGCGAGGGCGGGACGCCCTCCGGGGCGAACCGCCCGCTTCAGGCGAGATCTCCGGAGCGAGGGCGTCCCGCCCTCGACCGAATCACGACGACGACGGGATTCAAACTGAGCCACTACGCGTTCTCCCGTTGGCTTGCTGGATTCATTGCGTCTCCGATTGAAGGGCGCGGCAGTCGAGCGCCGCCCAGCCCAGGCGGACCTTATCGCCGGGCAGAATGCCGCCGTGGCCGACGACATTGGGAATCTTGGCGATGAAGCTGGAGGTGCCGCAGGCCGTCAGGCGCACCCGCAAGTGGTCGCCCAGGAAGCTTAGGTCCTCCACCTTGGCGTCGTGCATGTTGGCCAGCCGGCCCGCCGCGGGATTGATCTGCACCCGCTCCGGCCGGATGGCCACCACGGTGTCCGCGCCAACGGCCAAGCCGCCGACGTGGGCCGCCTGGATCTCGCTGCCGGCCACTTCCACCGTGCATATCCCGCGCTCGATGCCGCGGATGCGCCCCGGCAGCAGGTTGTTCTCGCCGATGAAGCTGGCGACGAAAGCCCGTTCCGGCTCCTCATAGAGCACTTCCGGCGCCGCCGCCTGCTCAATGCGGCCGGCCTGGAACACGGCCACTCGGTCGGACAGGGCCATGGCCTCCTGCTGGTCGTGGGTGACGTACACCACCGTGACGCCCAGTTGCCGCTGGATGCGGCGGATTTCGTACTGAAGCTCCTCCCGAAGCCGCCGGTCCAAGGCGCCCAAGGGCTCATCCATCAACACCAGTTCCGGCTCGAAGACCAGGGCGCGGGCGATGGCGATGCGCTGCTGCTGGCCCCCGGAAAGCTGGCCGGGCCGTCGATCCTCGAAGCCCTCCATGCGCACCAGCGCCAAGGCGCGCGCCACCCGCTCGCGGCGCTCCGGCGCGGCCATGCCCCGCACCTCCAGCGGAAAGGCCAGATTGCCGCCCACCGTCATGTGCGGGAACAGGGCGTAGTTCTGGAACACCACCCCAATGCCGCGTTTGTCCGGCGGCAGGCCGCTGACCGGCGCGCCGTCGATGCGAATCTCGCCGGCGCTCGGCGCCTCGAACCCGGCCAGCATCATCAGGCAGGTAGTCTTGCCGGAGCCGGACGGCCCCAGCAGGGTCAGGAACTCGCCGCGCCGCACGCTGAGGTCGAGATCGCGCACCACCCAGCTGGACCCATCGTAGGTCTTGCGCACGCCGATGTACTCAATGTGGGGAACGGGGCCGTGGTCGTTCATGGGCGTCCGCCGTGAGCCTGTGGCCAGACTACCGGGGAGGATGGGCAACGGCAACACCCTGCGCCTGCGCGCCCGCAAAGCGGGTGCGCGGACAAGCGGGTGCGCGGGCTTGATACTGTCTTTGAATACATATATCTTGGCAAGAACTGTATCCAAAACCAGCATTTTGGCCTCCAATCCACGACAGCTCAGACAGCTTCCATCCTCTGCCGAACTCTGGCGCGCTCGAGATCTGCCCAGCTCGGCGCGCACGGCGCAATCGGCTGGGGTGCCCACTGGGTTTGAGCAGCTTGACCGGTTGCTGCCCGGCCAAGGCTGGCCGCGGGCGGCCTTAAGCGAGATTCTCTGCGACAGCGCAGGCATTGGCGAACTCGGCCTGGTGGCACCGGGCCTCGCCCGTTTGAGCCATGAGCAGGCGCGCTGGATCACTTGGATCAATCCGCCCTTCGTGCCCCATGCGCCGGCCTTGGCGGCGGCGGGCATCGAGGTGGGCAAAGTGCTGCTGATTCGCACTGGCCAGCCCGGCTCGGGTGGCCAGGATGCGCTTTGGGCGCTTGAGCAGGCCTTGGAGTCGGGGGCTTGCAGCGCCGTGCTGGCTTGGCTCGATGAGCGCCGCCTGCGCATTTCGGATATGCGGCGCCTGCATTTGCGCGCTCAGCACGGATGCGCTTGGGCTGCTCTGTTTCGTCCGGGTCTTGCGTCACGCAACCCATCTGCAGCCGAGTTGCGCCTGCGCATCCGCGCCGCGCCGGCGGCGGAGGGCGGGGCGCGGCGCCTGCTGCTTTCGATCCTCAAGCGACGCGGCGGCTGGGGCATCGACGAGCTGCCCTTGGAATTGGCGGCCGGGGATGACTCGCAAGCCCTGCTTCGGCTGTGGCGCCGCCGCAAGGAAGGGGCGCACTGAACATGCTGTGGGTGGCTGCGCATCTGCCCCAGCTGGGCTTGGAAATTTTTCAGCGCCGCCATCCGCGCGGCGTTCAGCAGCCGATGGTGCTGGCGGAAGACGGACGGGTGCGCTTGGTCGATGACCGGGCGCAGGGCGCCGGTGTTGCCGTCGGCGCCAGTTTGGCGACGGCCTTGAGCATCGCCCCCGGATTGACTCATTTCGAGCGCGATCCCGCCGCCGAGGCCGAGCGCCTGCGCGCCCTGGCCGCCATGGCGCACCGCTTCACGCCCACGGTCAGCGTGGCGCCACCGGCCGCCTTGCTGCTTGAGGTGGCAGGCAGCCTCAACTTGTTTGAGGGCTTGGGGCCGTTGCTGGCCCGCCTGCGCCGGGCCGTTGGACGCCTTGGGCATGGCGCGGCCCTGGCGGCTGCCCATACGCCGGCCGCCGCCCTGGCTTTGGCCAAGGCGGGATTGCAGGCGCGCCTGCCGGATTTTCCGGATCGAGCGGAATTGACGCAAAGGGCTTGCGAAGCCTTGGCCGGCGCACCGATTGCCTGCATCGAAATCGAAGCCCGCAGCATCGAGCGCTTGGCGGACATGGGCCTTTTTGAGGTCGGTGCGCTGATCCGGCTGCCCCGCCACGAGCTGGGCAAGCGCTTCGGCCCCGGCTTGGTCGAAACCCTGGGAAAGCTCACCGGCGCCGTTCCCGACCCCCGCGTCCCGGAGCCGTTGCGGGAGCGTTTCCGCAGGTCCATGCACCTGCTTGAATCGGTTTCCAGCAAGCAGGCCCTGCGCCTGCCCATGCGCCGCTTGGCGGTGGAGCTTGAGGCATGGCTGACCGCCCGGCAGCTTGGCGCGCGCGCCCTGCGCTGGTTCTTCAAACCCCTGGCGAGCCGCTCGGCGCACCACTCGGCGTGCCGTGCCGCAGCACTGCCCGTGCGCTTCGCCCAACCCCGCAGCCGGGCCAACATCCTGCTGGAGATCAGCGCCTTGGCCTTGGATCGAATCGATTTGCCGACGCAGGTGATGAGCCTGTCCCTGGTCGCCGACACCGTGGAACCCATTGCCCAAACCAGCTCGACGCATCGCGACCTGCTGGGGGAAGCCCTAAGCCCGCCTCAGTGCGGTGCGCCGCTGATGCGCAAAGCGCAACTTGCTCGTTGTGACGCTGCCTCCGGCCGTTCCATGGCCGTCTCCAACCATTCCACGAAAGGCGCCCCGGCGGGCCGGGCGCCGATGGATTTCGTGGATCGGGTGACGGCGCGGCTCAACGGCGAAGCCGTGCGCGTCCTGCGCCAAGTCGATGACCATCGCCCGGAATGCGCCACCGCCTTCGATCCCGCCATCCTGCCGGAAACGACCCAGCCGCCTTCGCCAAGGCCATTGGCAAGCCGTTCGGCAAGCCATTCGGCGAGCCCGTTCCCGCGGCCCATGTGGCTCCTCGAATCCCCGCGTCCCGTAAATCCCGAGCGCTACCGAATCCTCAGCGGCCCCGAACGCCTCGAAACCGGCTGGTGGGAAGCCCCGGCTGCGGTGCCGAACGGCCTCGCCCCCTCAATGTCAGGCCGTGATTACTTCATTGCCTCGGATGCTGAAGGCGCCCGCTGTTGGCTGTTCAAGCCGCGAAGCCCCAACCCTTCAGACGAAGCCGAACCCTGGTACTTGCATGGCTACTTCGCTTAAGCCTTCAGTGCGCCCAGGCACGGCGCATCGCACAGGTCGAAGGAACCGCCCGTCAGCCGACGGGCTGTCCCCACCGGCCCCATGCGAGTTTGCGGAGCTTTACTGCAGGAGCAACTTCTCGTTCCTGACCGGGGCCTCCCATCCCGAGGAGCTGGTGCGCGAGGCCCATGCCTTGGGCTATGGCGCCATCGCCATCACCGATGAATGCTCGGTGGCCGGCGCGGTGCGCGCCCACGGCGCCGCGCGCGGCCTGGACATCAAGCTCATCATCGGCAGCGCCTTCCGGGTCGCCACGGCCAGCGGCGCACCGGCGGACATCGTGCTGCTGGCCCCCAGCCGACGCGCCTACGGACAGCTGTCCGAACTCATCACCCAAGGCCGAACCCAAGCGCCGAAGGGCGAATACGCGCTGCATGTTGACGATTTCAAGGGCCGGGCCGACGACTGCCTCGCCTTGTGGGCGCCTCGGGACGCCGGCATTGAGGAGCTCCTGCGCGAAGGCCGGGAAGTCCGCCGCTGCTGCCCGCGCCTTTGGATTGGCCTGGGGCTTTTCCTTGACGGCCACGACCTCGACCGCATGGCCAGGGCGCTGCGCCTGTCGATGCGCCTCGGCCTGCCCATCGCCGCCGCCAACAACGTGCTCATGCACAGGGCGGAGCGCAAGCCGCTGCTGGACACCCTCGCCGCCATTCGCCTCAAGCAGCCGGTCGGCAAGCTCGGCACCCAACTGACGCCCAACGCCGAACGGCATCTGCGTCCCTTGGAGGCTCTGGCGGGCCTGTATCCCGAGGACCTGCTGGCCGAAGCCGCCCGGATTGCGGACGCCTGCCACTTCTCCCTGGACGAGCTGCGCTACGAATACCCCCGGGAACTGGTGCCCCCCGCCATGGCGCCGGCCGCTTGGCTGCGCCAGCTCACCCATGAAGGCGCGAACCGGCGCTGGCCGGGCCAACCGGGCGTTCCCGATGCGGTCAGAGCCTTGATCGAGCACGAGCTTACGCTCATCGCCGAGCTGGGCTACGAATACTACTTCCTGACCATTGAGGACATTGTCCGCTTCGCCCGCAGCCAAGGCATTCTCTGCCAAGGGCGCGGCTCGGCGGCCAACTCCGCGGTCTGCTACTGCTTGGGCATCACCGAGGTTGATCCATCGCGCCAGCATGTGCTTTTTGAGCGCTTCATTTCCAAGGAGCGGCAGGAGCCCCCGGACATTGACGTGGATTTCGAGCACGAGCGCCGGGAGGAGGTCATTCAATACATCTACGGCAAGTACGGGCGCAATCGCGCCGCCTTGGCCGCCACGGTCATCACCTACCGGCCGCGCAGCGCCCTGCGCGACGTGGGCAAGGCCCTGGGCCTTGATGCCGGCTTCGTCGATCTGCTGGCCAAGTCCATGGCCTGGTGGGACCGGCGGGACCAATTGGGCCAGCGCCTGGCCGCTGCGGGCGCGGATCCGGACAGCCCGTCCGTGCGCCGCTACATCGCCCTGGTCGATCAAATCCTGGGCTTTCCCCGGCATCTCTCCCAGCACGTCGGCGGCTTCGTGATCTCGGCTGGCCCCTTGGCCCAGCTCGTGCCCATTGAGAACGCCGCCATGGATGAGCGCACCGTGATCCAATGGGACAAGAACGACTTGGAATCGCTGGGGCTTTTGAAGGTGGACGTGCTCGGCCTCGGCATGCTCACCGCCATTCGCAAGGCGCTTGATCTGGTCAATGGCTTTCGTCGCCTTCGGGGTGCGCAGGCCCTGACCATGGACCGGATTCCGCCGGAGGAGGCCAGCACCTACGAGATGCTGCGCAAGGGTGACAGCATCGGCGTCTTTCAGGTGGAGTCCCGGGCGCAGATGGCCATGCTGCCGCGCCTGCGTCCCAAATGCTTCTACGACCTGGTCATCGAAGTGGCCATCGTCCGGCCCGGCCCCATTCAGGGCGACATGGTGCATCCCTACCTGCGCCGCCGCGATGGCAGGGAAACCGTCACCTATCCCAACGAGGCCGTGCGCAAGGTGCTTGAGCGCACCTTGGGGGTGCCCATCTTCCAGGAGCAGGTGATCGAGCTGGCCATGGTTGCCGCCGGCTTCACCGCCGGTGAAGCCGATGCGCTGCGCCGCGCCATGGCCGCATGGCAGCGCCGCGGCGGGCTTGAGCCGTTCGAGCGCAAGCTCATTGACGGCATGCTGGCGCGGGGCCACAGCGAGAGCTTCGCCCGCCGGGTGTTCGAGCAGATCAAGGGCTTTGGCGAATATGGCTTCCCGGAATCCCATGCGGCCAGCTTCGCGCTGCTGGTTTACGTATCCGCATGGCTCAAGCGCAATGAGCCGGCGGCCTTCTACGCGGGCCTCCTGAACAGCCTGCCCATGGGCTTCTATTCCCCCTCCCAGCTGATCCAGGACGCCCAGCGCCACGGCATCGAAGTCCGCCCCGTGGACGTGCAGTCCAGCGGCTGGGATTTCCGGCTGGAGCCCGCGCGAACCTTCGGTTCGCGTTGGGAGTTTCGCCAGCGCGAAACTCCTGTTCAATCGGCTCAACCCTTCGACTTGAGGGCGTCCCGCCATCGCCCTGAACCCAATCGAGGGCAGGACGCCCTGGCCCCGAATCAACTTGGTTCCCGGCTCGTTCAAGGCGCGTTGCGCATTGGCCTGCGGCAGGTCAAGGGACTCTCTGCGGAGGCGGCTGCCCGCATCGCCGCCGCCCAGCCGTTCCGGGACGTGGATGATCTGCGCGCCCGGGCCGAATTGAGCAACCGGGAGCTGGGCTTTCTGGCCCGGTCCGGCGCCCTGGCCCCGCTGTCGGGCCATCGCCACCAAGCCCATTGGGATGCGGCTGGCGTCGATCAGCCCGCCGCCATCTGGCGGGCCGCCAAGGCGGCGGCGCCGTACCGCACCGAGGTGGCCCTAGCGGAGCCTGGGGTCGGTGAAAACCTCAAGCAGGATTACCGTTACCTCGGCCTGTCATTGGGCCCCCACCCCCTGTCCCTGCTGCGCGCTTCGCCCGTCCTGCGCCGCTGCCGCACGGCGGCGGGCCTGGCGCATTGCCGCCACGGGCAGTTCGCCCAAGTGGCTGGCCTCATCACCTGCCGGCAACGGCCCGGCACCGCCACCGGCGTCGTCTTCCTGACCTTGGAGGACGAAACCGGCAACATCAATGTCGTGGTTTGGAGCACTGTTCTGGACCGTTGCCGGGCGGCAATCCTCCAAGGCCAGCTGGTGCGCGTGGACGGCGTGGTGCAGCGCGAGCGGGAAGTGACCCACGTCATCGCCGGACGGGTGCATGACGCCACCAGCCTGCTGGACCGACTCTCGGCCAGCCCAACGCCCGTGGAGGTGGCCTCACGGAATTTTCATTAGGGCCTGTTCACACTATCTCATCGTCGAGGCGCTGAGATAGTGTGAACAGGCCCTAGTCCATTGGGGAAGCGGTCACGTGCAGGCTCAGAAACATTTCGGAACCTGGCCTAAACGGCTAGCGCGGAGTTTCGCGCAGCGAAACTCCCACGGACCAAAGGTCCGCCGCGACCGCTAGGTCGCGCCTGTGCCCAGAAAGACTTTGCTGCAGAACTCAGTCCGGCTGTTCACGCCGAGCTTGCTGAACACATGCTGAGCGTGGCTGCGCAGCGTCGGCAGCGAGATGTGCAGCTTGCCGATGATCTTCTTGTCGGGAAGACCCTCAAGGATTGCGGCGGCGACATCGAGTTCCCTGCGGGTCAGGCCATAGCCGTCACGGAGGGTTTTTCGGATTTCGTCCAATTTGCGCGCCGCAATCCTGTGTTTGGCGAGCAGCATGTTGTGCATCGCAATTTTGAAGTGCGGCGCAATCATGTCCAGGATATCCAGTTCCACCCGGCCGAAGTTGTCCTTTCCCCGTGAGCGCCACACTCGAAAATCACCGATGTTTCGATCGTCGTTGTCGTAGATGTAGATATTCATCCCGTAGTAGAGGCGGTCTATCGAGAGAAAGTCGTTGAAGAACTCGGTCTTGACCAAGTCCCGCTGATCCATGACCTCGTTGACCGAGACTGCCCGCCGGTAAGACTGCATCTTGAACGTGATTGGATCGTGGAACTGGTAGTGCTGCATGTAGCGCTTTAGGTTTTCCGGTGACATGTTCAGGTACACGGGTTTTGCAAAGACGCCCCCCTGCCCATCCCAAACGAACGAGGCGAAATGGTCTGCCGAGACGAGGTTGAGCAGTTCCTGCCCTGCCGATTTCCGAGTGGCGCAATCGTCCAAGCCGTCATTCAAGTTCCGAATAACAGCCAGCAGTCCGCGCCACTGCTTCTGTGTGAGGTTCACCAGACCATTTTGCTCCTTGCCATCACCGCCCGCTACCGTTGCGTGGGTTGGATTCCGAAATGTTTCTGAGCCCGCGCACCCGCTTCGCGGGACCATACAGGAGTTTCGCTGGCGCGAAACTCCGCAACGGTTGCGTGAGTCGGGTTCCGAAGTGTTGCTGACCCCGCACGGATTGGGGTTGGTTGGGTGCCTGACCGGTCGGGTGCCCGTGCCGCGCCGGCGTCCTTGACGCGCAGTTGTTGAGACGGAGCATCAGAACCGATAGGTCGCCGTCGCACCGTACATGCGCGGCTCGCCATAGACGCCCACCACGCTGGATGCGATGGTGTAGATATGGCCGAGGTACTCCTCATCCGCCAAGTTCTTGCCCCAGACCGCAACCTCCAAGGCATCGTCACTGCGGGTCCAGCCCACCCGGGCATCCAGAAGGTCGAATTGGGGCTGCACCGCCCAAGGTTCCAATTCACCGCGCTGATCGTCCGTGTAGCGCCAGCTCAGGGATGCCGCCAGTTCACTGCCGTTCGCAAGTGTCTGAACGTAATCCGCATTGATGTTGAACTTGTGTTCGGGCGCCCGGATCAAGCTCTGGCCGGACTGGTTGGGGAACGCCGTGCCCGGGATGTTGGTGTTGCCGAACTCGCTGTCTTGGTAGGCGTAGAACCCGGAGAGGGTCAGCCTGTCCGTCAAGAGCCAAGTGGCTTCCAGTTCGACGCCCAGGACATCGGCATCGCCCGCATTGAACGTCTGGAAGGTTCCGAAGGCTGCGGCGGCCGTCAATGGGCCGAATGTCTGGATCTGCAGGTCATCGTACTGCGTGTGGAAGACCGCCGCGTTCAGTCGGAAGCGTTCGGAGAAGTCCGCCTTCATCCCAACTTCATAGTTGAGCGCCTCCTCCTGGTCCAGCGGCTCGGTGAACTCGATCCCCTGGGGCGCCGCGGCAAAGCCGCCGCTCTTGAATCCCCAGGAAACCGCGCCGTAGATCGTCGCGCTGTCGGCGACTTGGCAGGCTAGCGCAACCTTCGGCGTGAAGGCGCTCCAGCTCTCGCTCACGGAATTGGAGAAGGTCTGGTTGATCACGACGAAGTCGCCGGCAATGGCTTGGTTGTCGATCTCCTTCCTGTCATGGCTGTAGCGCCCGCCCAAGGTCAGTTCCCAGCCGTCGGAGAACCGCCAATCCACTTGGCCGAACCCGGCGTAGCTGGTGGTTTCGTTCACTTGCCGGTACCAGTCCGTGGCGCCCCCGTCGGCCGTAGGCGTGCAGTCGCTGGGCAGCACGTCGTTGTCAAAGCACTCCGTGCGGTCGGTCTTCTCGGAGAGGAACCAGAGTCCGGCGATGGCGTCCACCGTCTCTCCGGAGGCAGCGACCCAGCGCAGTTCCTGAGTGAACTGCTCGGTGCTGTCGAATATGTCATCGTTGAGTTGGTTGAACAGCGCCGGCAACGGCGAGGCGGGCGTTCCGGTGGAATCCATGTTCCAGTCCGCTTCATTCTCCCGGTAGGCGGTTATTGAGACCAGCTCCCCGTACTCGGTGCGCCAGTTCAGTTTCATGCTCAAACCCCAAGCCTCCCTTTTCGCATAGCCGTCAATGGGTCCGGCCGAGCAGCCGGAGCCTCGACTTCTGCACAGTTCCGCATAACTGCCTGGCACGCTGGCGGCCCAAAACGCCGGGTCGCCCGGTTCTCCCGTAGCGATTGGGGTCCGTGCCATGTCCTCAATGTCCAGCTGGTTGAAATCCATGCTGAACAGGGCTTCCAAGGTGTCTCCGGCGTACAGCAGTTGACCGCGCAGCGCCAGCACGCCGTCGTCTTTCTGCTTCTTGTCAAGATGGACGTTTTCCACCCAGCCATCCCGTTTCCGATGGATGAAGGATGCCTTGGCAGCCCAGCCTTCGCCGAGCGGCCCGCTCAGCAGCCCGGCCACCTCCCGTCGTTCGTAGTTGCCGACATTGACCCGCAGCTTGCCTTCCAGCTCCTGGGTGTTTGGTTGGGTGGAGACCACATTAATGGCGCCGCCGATCGTGTTCTTGCCGTAGAGGGTGCCCTGCGGCCCGCGCAGCACCTCGATTCGCTCGATGTCGAACATTTCGGGATTGATGTTGGAGACTCTTCCCAAGTAAACGTCGTCAACGAAGACGGACACCGAGTTGTCCGTCCCCGCGCCGTCATCGTTGGACGATGCGCCACGCAGCGCAACGATGTTCTGCCCTGGCGAGAAGGGCGAGAACGTCAGGCCCGGAATGCGTGTCGCGATGTCGGTGAGGTCATGAATTTGGGCCTGTTCCACGGTGGTTTCGCTGAGCGCCGTGATCGCGTTCGGCACGTCCCGCAGGTTTTCCGCGCGCCTTTCGGCCGTGACGACGATCTCCTCCAGCTCCCGGGCCTGAAGCGGGCTCGCGGGGAGCAGGATAGCCGTCAACACGGCTGCCAATGCGCGGGTAACCGGAGCGCTTTCCGCCCCAGCCGCGCCTTGCCGATCTAGGCGGTCATTGGTCTTCATCAAATCCCCCTTGTCCGTTGGTTGAATTTCGCGTGCTCTCCGTCTTGCACAAGGCGCTCGATTGCGGCGCCAATGGCCAGCAGGCGCCGGTCGCTGCCCTCGGGGCCGTCGATCTCAATGCCCACGGGCAAGCACCCTTCGGCTGCTGCCAGTGGAATGCTCAGCCCCGGAACGTTTGCGTTGCTGCCTGGGTCCGTGTTGCGGATGTAGGTCGCAAATGTCGGCACCGATTGGCCGTTGAGTGCCACGTTGGCGTTGACCTCCCCGATGGGCCTTGCGGTGAGCGGCGTTGTGGGAAAGAGAATGGCTTCGACCTTGTGCTTGGCAAAGCAATCGGCATACAGCCGCTTGAGTAGCGGCCGGAAGTGGTGGAGGGCGCGTCGGTACTCGGACTCGGAAATCGCCTTTCGCACGATGCTGCCCATCAAGTCCCGGACATCCGGGCTGGCTGTTGAATCGGCGAGGAGTCGCAGCGACTTTCCGGGCACATATGCATCCAAGTATTGCTTCAGCAGCAGTCGCGCCTCGAACAGCACGATCGGAAAGCCGACGTCCCCATTCAATCCGCCGATGCCAGCGAGGTCCGCGCGCACCAGCTTCACGCCGGCTTTGCCGAGTTGGACCAGCACGTCCTCGACTGCGGCGCCTACTTCGGGTTGCAGGTTTTCGTGGAAATGCTCCTTGGGAATTCCGATCCGAAGTCCGTGCAGGTCGATGTGGGGCAGCGCGCCGCTGCCCGCCGCCATGATTCCGTCCAGCAGGGCGGCATCCTCCACGTTGCGCGCCATGGGGCCGATAGTGTCCCTCGTGCTGGAGATGCTGGTGATGCCCCCGGCAGGGTAGCGGCCTCCGGTGGGTCGAAAGCCGACGATGTCGTTGAGGGCCGCCGGAATGCGGCAGCTTCCTCCGGTGTCGGTGCCCAGCCCGGCCACCGCCATGCGCAAGGCCACCGCCGCCGCCGTGCCGCCGCTGCTGCCTCCGGCGATGAAGCCGGGATGGCAGGCGTTTCCCACCGTGCCGAAGGCTGCATTGCGGCTGGTGATCCCGAAGGCCAGTTCGTGCATGTTGGCCTTGCCGATTACGATGGCTCCCGCGGCCTTCAGCCGGGCCACAGCCGGCGCATCCTTGCCGGGAAAAAAAGACTTCAGCAATGGTGTGCCCGCCGTGTTGGGCAATCCGGACACATGGATGTTGTCCTTGACGGCCAAGGGAATTCCGTGAAGCGGGCCTAAGACCTCACCCCTGCCGCGCAGGCCGTCCAGTTGCCGTGCCCGGCTCAGGGCGCCTTGACGGTCAACGGTGATGAAAGCGTTTAGGAGGGCATGGCGTTCCACGGCATCGAGGGCGCGGAGAATGAGCTGCTCGCTGGACGCTTCGTCCCGTTGCATCGCCTGCCGCAGCGCGGCAATGGTCGGCGCCGAGGCCGAAGCGCTCCCGTGGCGGACTTCCCGGTCACCGATCGAACCTGTTGCGGCGCATAGCCGCCATTTTCTGATGCCTGCGACTCCCACGGTCCACTGCTGTTCGCTAAGATTTAAGGAACCCTACGAGTTAAGCGAACGGAGCGAATCATCAATACTGATGATTTTGGGGCCTCAAGCGGGAATTGTAATCGACCTCCTCACTGCGAGGCGGTTTCGCCAAAGGATGCCGCACACCCCCTTTGAGCCGAGCCGGAAGCCGCCAAGCCCTCCCAGTCGCGGGTCTCGAACCAGTGGCGCCAACGTTCCGCAAGCCAGCCGTTGACGCGGTAGTGCCGGACCCAGCTGTCGAGGTAGTTCAGGGCCTCACCGTCGCCTCTGCGCATCGCAATCGCTTGGGGAAGCTGGTTGAAAAGAGTGTCGAAGGGGCGATGCAGAACGTTGGCGCGCTCGTGGATCAAGCGCGCGGCCGTCACTTGGTCTGCGGCGATCGCATGGGCCTCCCCGCTGGTCACGGCGTCAACCACCTCGGCGTCGGTGTCGAAGGACAGCAGCATCGCGCCGGGAAACTCCCGCTTGACCAACGCCTCCGCGGTGGTGCCGCGACGGGCGGCGAAGGTCACGTCGGCGCGGTTGAAGTCCTCGGCGCTGGCGAACCCCGGCGTGAGCCCGATGTTGGCGACGACGGCGGTGCCGAATTCCGAGTAGGGCTCCGAAAAGTTGACCAGCAGGCTGCGCGCCGGCGTGATGGACATGCCGCTGACGATGACGTCGAACCGCCCCTCCACCAGCGCCGGGATGATTTGTTGCCAATTCATGCGCACGAACTCGACGCGCACCCCCAAGTCCTCGGCCAGCTTGCGCGCGAGGTCGATCTCGTAGCCGATCAGTTCGCCGCTGCGGTCGCACATGACCCAAGGCTCGAACATGCCGACCCCGACCCTCAACGAGGCCCGGAACCGCACGTGCTCGATCATCCCCGGCTCCCACCAAATCGCGTGTGCGGTCGCGGTGGCGGGGGTCAGCGGCAGTGCCAGCACCGTCAGGGCGATGGCCGTCTTGAACGAGTTCATGGCCCCATGATACCTCCCATGCTTGGAGATGCATGATGTCGTTCGGAGCCTTTGTCGTTCGGACCCTTGGTCAGGTCAAGGAGTCCGTGTCCAGCAGGTCGCGCCGCAGGATGCGGCTGCCGTAGGCGGACACCCGCCATCCGGGCGGGTCGCTGCGCTCCGGTGCCGGCCAGTCGAGGCATTGGTCGCGCCCGCCGACCATGACCCGCTTGATGCGCTCCCGGTCGCCGAGCGCGCGCACGTCCGCGGCTGGATTGCCGTCGATGAGAATCAGGTCGGCCAAGTGCCCCTCCGCCACGGCGCCGGTTTGGCCGTGGAGGCCGATGGCCCGAGCGGCTTCGCTGGTGGCGGCGCGGATCGCTTGGAGCGGGGAGAGGCCGAGGTCGCGGACGAAGACCTCCAGTTCCCGGTAGTGCCAGTCGCCGTAGGGGGTCAGGGAGAAGCCGCTCTCGGTGCCGCACAGCAGGGGCACCCCGGCGTCGTAGGCGCGCCTGAGCATCACGCAGCTCGATTCGATCTCCTTTTGGAAGATGGCGCGGATTTCCGGCCCGGCCGCCGCCAAGTCGCCGTGGTCGGCCAGATTGGCCTGAAAGGTGAAGGTGGGGACGATGGGCGCGCCGGCCTCCACCACGGCTTCGAGCGCCGCCTCGTCCATGTGGGTGGCGTGCAGAATGAGGTCGAAGCCGGCCAGCGCTGCGTCGCGGATGCTGTCGGCGCCCCGGCAATGCCCCACCACTGGAGTGTCCAAGGTGTGGGCCACGTCCACCACCAAATCGAGTTCCGCCCGGCTCCAGGCCCGGGCTTCGCCCTGCCGCTTCTGGCGCGGCGTCAAACCCGTGACGTGAACCTTGATCCAGTCCACGCCGAGCTTGATCTGGCGGCGCACTTCGGCGGTGATCTCATCGCTTGAGCGCACCACCTTGCCGTAGCCGATCAGGCCCGCGTCGGGTATCAGCCGGCCTGCGGTGCCGCCGGCGGCGGTGAGCAGGGCGTTGCCGCCGGTGGCCATGCGCGGCCCGGGGACAATGCCCGCCTCGATGGCGTCGCGCAGGTCAACGCCCACCTCAAACAGGCTGTCGGCATCCAGAAACCCGGTGACCCCGGCGCACAGAAGCTTGCGGACGTTGGCGGCCGCAATGATGGCGGCGAGGCCCTCCCGGCGATGGAAGAACAGTTCGTCGTTGGAACTCGGCTCATCGAAGCTGATGTGGCAGTGGGCGTCGATCAGGCCCGGCATGACGGTGAGGCCTTGGGCATCAATGCGTTCGCACTCGCTCCCGCGCCCCAAGCGGTGCGCAGGCGCCGCCCCGCCGACTTGGATGATGCGTTCGCCCTCGATGACCACGTCCGCCTGCCTGGGCGGCGAGCCGAGTCCGTCCAAGACCGTGCCGTTTTCGATGACGCGCAATAACGGTGGATGTGCCATGCGCTGCGGCTCCCCAGATTTCGCAGGGCGACTTTACCCCAGTTCGTGCGCCCGCGAAGCGGGCGCGGCGAACCTACGGTTCGTTGGAGTTTCGCCGCGCGAAACTCCGCGCATTCGTCTCGCAGGCCAGATTCCGATAGGCTTCTGAACCCGCACGATGTGGCAAGAGGCCGGTTGACGCAGTATCCTCAAGGCTCAGGAGCGGCTTTGGAGGATGCCAACATGTCCATGAAGGGCGGGTGCCTATGCGGAGCGGTGGCGTACGTCGCGCAAGATGTCGAGACGGACGTGCACAGCTGCCACTGCAGCCAATGCCGGCGCTGGTCCGGCGCCTCGATCATGGCGGCGGGCGTTGGCAGCGTTGAGTTTTCCGGTGCGGAGCACATCAGGCGCTACGACTCCTCGGAGTGGGCGGAGCGCGGCTTTTGCAGCCTGTGCGGCGCCAATCTGTTCTACCGCCTGAAGGGAACCGACAGCTACCACCTGTGGGTGGGCACGTTCGACGACCAGCAGCCCTTTCGCCTGACCGGCGAGATCTACATTGAGGACAAGCCCGCAGGCTACGACTTCGCCGGCGACCATCCCCGTCTGACCAGCGAGCAGTTCATGGCGTCGATGGGCGAGTCCTGAGGGGCGGGACGGTGAAGGTCACGCCAACCGGCGCCACCTTGGGCGCCGTCATCACTGGCATCGATCTGGCGTCGCTAAGTGAGTCGGCTTGGCGCGCCCTGGAGGATGCGTTCCATGAGCGCGCCGTGCTCATCTTCCCCGCCCAGCACCTGAGCGCTGCGGCGCAGGTCGCCTTTGGGGCGCGCTTTGGGCGGGTCGAGCAGCTGGTGCCCGGCATGGAGATCGTGCCCATCAGCAACCAGCGCAAGGATGGCAGCCTGCTGGCGGACAGCGAGCATCAAATGCAGGTGCTCATCGGCAACGAGGGCTGGCACACCGACAGCTCCTACATGCCGATTGCCGCCAAGGCGTCGATCCTCTCCGCCCATGTGCTGCCGAGCGCCGGGGGCGAGACTGAATGGGCCGACATGAGGGCGGCCTACCAAGCGTTGGATGACGCGATGCGGGCGCGGATCGAGGGCCGGGCCGCCTACCACTCGCTGTTTCACTCCCAAGCCAAGATCGGCCATCGGGCCGAGGCGGGCGTCGGCTACGGCTTCCACGAAGGCGAACCGCCGTTGCGGCCGTTGGTCAAGACCCATCCGGTGACCGGCCAGCCGGCGCTCTATGTCGGCCGCCATGCCTACGGCATTCCCGGGCTTTCGGAGCAGGCGTCGGAGCAGTTGCTGACTGATCTGGTCAGCTTCGCCTGCCAGCCGCCGCGCACCCTGCAGCATCGTTGGTCGGTCGGCGACCTGGTGATCTGGGACAACCGCTGCGTGCTGCACCGAGCCCGGCCCTACGATCATCGCCAAGCCCGGGTGATGCAGCACACCCGGATCCAGGGCGAACCCGACACGGAGTCCGGGTTGGCCGCCTGATTCGCTAACGGCGGCGGAGGTTGAGGTCGAGGCTGGTAGGGGGCTGCGTCAGTTCCAACTGGATGTTGAAGGCCTCCGGCGACGGGCGGCTGTAAGTCAGCGAACGGAAGGCGTTGCCGTCTTCCTCCGCTTCGAAGCGCACCGAGTTGTCGCCGAGTTCCGCCAACACCAGCTTTTGCGGGGCCGGCATGCGCGGCTCGTAGCTCTTGCTCCATTGCTGGATGCGGAAGACCAAGGTGCCTTCGGACTCCTCGATGACGATCAGCTCCACCATGTTGGTCTTGCCGTTCTCCAGCAGCCGCACGGCGGCCATCATGGCGTCGTCGGCCGGCTCCAGCCAGGTCTCCTGCAGCACGGCGCTTTCGCCCATCGGCCCCTCCCAAGCGCCCGTCATCCAGGCCAGGTCGGCGATGCTGGCTGCCGGCGGCGCAGCGTCCGCCGCGGCCATGCCGGCTAGGACCAGGCTGGCCCAAGCGCAGCCCCTGAGTGGTTGCATATTGGGAAACTCCTTGGTTGGGCGGGCGGCTTAAGTGGTCAGCCAGCCGAACTGCTGGGGCTTGCGCCCGGCTTGGGGATGGATGGGCACGTTGACCAAGGCCGGCCCATCGAAGGCCATCGCCTCGTCGAGCGCGGCCCGCAGGTCAGCCGGATTGTCCACGTAAAGCCCCTTGCCGCCCAGCGCCTCCAGCATGCCTTCGTAGCGGGCGCCGTAGGTGAGGATGGGCGGCGGGACGGTCTGGCCCGCCTTCAGCGGGCCGATGCCGCCGCCGATGCCGCCGTTGTTGAGCACCACCATCTTCACCGGCAGGTTGTAGCGCACCATGGTCTCGATCTCCATGCCGGAGAAGCCGAAGGCGCTGTCGCCCTGGACGGAGACGATGGGCTTGTCCGGCTGGGCGACCGCGGCGGCGATGGCGAAGCCCAAGCCGATGCCCATGGTGCCGTAGGTGCCGGCGTCCAGGCGGTGGCGGGGACTGCGGTTGGCCATCTGGGTGCGCCCGATGTCCATGGTGTTGGCCCCTTCGCCGATGATGATGGCGTCCTCGGGCAGCCAAGCCTCGATGTCGCGATAGGCCCGGTAGTAGTTCATGGGGCTGGATTCGTCGTCGATCATGGGCTTGACCGCCGTTAGGTTGGCTTCGGCCTTTTCCTTGAGTTGGGCGCGCCAAGCGGCATCCGCCGGGTAGAACCATTGGCGTGCGTCCAAGGCTTGGTTCAACTGGCCGACCACCGCCTTGCCGTCGCCGAGCAGGGCCACTTCGGCGGGCACGTTGGTGCCGATCTCCTCGGCGGCCACGTCCAGCTGCACCACCCGCACGCCCTCCTTGAAGCGCGGCGGCAGGCCGAAGTGCATGATCCAGTTGAGCCGGGCGCCCATCAGGAACACCAGGTCCGCCTCGCGCAGCGCGGTGCTGCGGGCGGCGCCCACGGACAGCGGATCGTCGTCGGGCAGGATGCCCTTGCCCATGGGCGAGGCGAGGAAGGGCAGCTGGGTGCGCTGGATGAAGGCGCGCACCTCGTCCTCGGCCCGGGACCAGGCCATGCCCTTGCCGACGATGACCAAGGGCCGCTCGGCGGACTCCAGGGCGGACAGCGCCGCCTCCACGGCGCCGGGGTCGGCTTGGCTGCGCGGCGGCTCGCCCACGGTGGCGGCAGGGCGCACTTGGTCCTCCTCCACCTTGCCGCGGATGATGTCGTCAGGGAAGTCCAGGTAGGCCGGGCCGGGGCGGCCGAACCTGGCGTGGCGCACCGCCTGCTCCACGTAGTAGGGGATGCGCGCCGTGTGCTCGATGGCGTGGGCGTACTTGCAGTAGGGCGCGGCCAGCTGCACTTGGCGCTCCTCCTGGAAGCCGCCCATGCCGTTCTGGTAAACCGGCGAGGCGCCGCCGATGAGGATCATCGGCCAGCAGTTCTGCTGCGCGTTGGCCAGGCCCGCGAAGGCGTGGATGACCCCGGGCCCGGACACCGTGAGGCAGGCCTGCGGACGCCCGGTCAGGTAGCCTGCGGCTTGGGCGGCGTAGCTGGCGGACTGCTCGTTGCGCATGCCGATGTAGGTGATGCCGGCCTTCTGCGCCGCCGCCGCCACGCCGATGACGGGGAAGCCGACAATGCCGAACATCATGTCCACGCTTTGCTGCTTCAAGCTCTGCGCCATCAGGGTGGCGCCGTCGATTGTCCCCATGAGAACTCCTTAGTGGATGGGTTTTGATCCGGTTCTGCTGCGCAAGGCGGCTAACCGCCGACCACGCCCGCCTCGATCAGTTGGGCGATGCGGCCCTCGTCAAGAGCCAGGTCCTCGGCGAGCACTTGGGCGGAGTGCTCGCCCAAGGTGGGCGCCGCCTTGATGTGTACATGGCTTCGCGACATGCGGGCCGGCCAGCCGAGCAGCCGCATCCTGCCCTTCTCCGGGTGATCGACTTCGTGAATGAAGCCGCGGCTGCGCAAATGCGGGTTTTGGTAGAGGTCCTTGGTGTCGAGCACGGCGCTGGCCGGCACGCCGGCTTCGGCCAACGCCTGCATGGCCTCGTACTTGCTGCGTTGGGCGGTCCAGGCGGCAATGGCCTCCTCCAGGGCTTGCCGATGCGTTTGCCGCGCCCGCTGGTCGGCGAAGCGGGGGTCGGCCAGCAGGTCCTCCCGATCAATGGTGGCGCACAGCACCTCCCACATGCGCGGCGTCACCGCCATGACGTAAACGTAGTCGTTGGCGCCGCCGCCTTGGCAGGGGTACAGGCGCATGGTCGGCGTCGGGCCGCTGCCGGTGCGGGCCGCCGCCCACTCCCCGAAGTTGGTGCCGGCGGTGGCGGTGCGCAGGAAGTAGGTCATGGCCTCCTGCATCGACAGCTCGATCAGCTGCCCCTCGCCGGTCCTGAGCTTCTGCGCGTAGGCGGCGGCGATGGCCAGGGCCATCTGCACCCCGGTGCCGGCGTCGCCGGTGGTGGGGCCGGGCCGCATGGGCGGGCCGTCGGGTTCGCCGGTGATGGAGAACGCACCGGCCGCGGCCTGGGCGACCATGTCGTAGCATTTGTAGTCCGCCCAAGGGCCGTCCAGCCCGAAGCCCTTGATGCGGGCGTAGATGATGTCCGGCTTGACCGCCCGCATGGCGTCGTAGCCGATGTCGAGCCTCTCAATCACGCCCGGGCCGTAGTTCTCCACGAAGACGTCGTAGTGGGGCGCCATCTTGAGTAGAATGTCCCGGCCTTCCGGGCTGCGCAGATCCAAGGCGATGGAGCGCTTGTTGCTGTTCCAGACCATGAAGTAGTCGCTTAACCCCATGACGCTGCGGCCCGGGTCGCCGGTGCCGGGCGCCTCCACCTTCACCACGTCGGCGCCCAGCCAAGCCAAGCACTGGGTGCAGGCGGTGCCTGCTTCGTACTGGGTCATGTCCAAAATGCGCAAGCCGTCCAGTGCGGCCATTGGCTGCCTCCTTGTGGAATTGGCGTTTGCCGTGCGATTGTTAAAGCTACGGATTGGTGGCGGGGAAAGCAACCGCGCCTCTCGCCCAAAGGGCGAGAGGCGGATGGGGTTTCGCTTGCGCGAAACTCCGTGCGCCTTGCGTGGGTCAGGTTCCGATGTCTTCTGAGCGCACACAGTGCGAATCTTGGCCACAAGGGGCAAGGTTCATTTGTGGAGGTTTCGCGGGCGCGGAGCGCCGGTTCGCTAACGAATGCGCCTTATTCCAATGGCGGGGGAGCGTTGCGTGACCCGCAGCCGGTGGCTGCCGAATGCGCCGCGGCGCACGGTGGCCTCGAACGGCGGCTCGGGCAGGCTGGTCATGCGTTGCCGGGTTTGTTGCCAGACCTCGCCGGACGCCAAGTAAAACACGATTGGCTTGCCCGCCATGGCGCTCAGGCGCACCACGGTCACGCGAACGCCGGATGCGGACCGGGCATGGGGCCGGGGTTCGATGGCTGCTCGGGCAACGTCGGCGGATGTCGGCCCGGCATCGGGGCCTTCGGGGCTTTGCTCAAGCGCTGCCGACAGGCCGCCATGCGTCTCCATGACCGTTTGCTTCGCAGCCGAAACAGCGCCCTGGGCATCGGCGGCTGATGATTCCGTGTTGGGATCGGATGGCTCGATGTTGCTGGGTCGCTTCGCCGCGGCCCGCTGTTGACGATCGCTTCCGGGTGCTGCCACGGCCTGCTC
Organism: Gammaproteobacteria bacterium; assembly: GCA_026709365.1. Lineage (GTDB taxonomy): Bacteria > Pseudomonadota > Gammaproteobacteria > Pseudomonadales > Azotimanducaceae > Azophilus. Next base: position 27,159 of record JAPOTD010000076.1, on the reverse strand, counting down.
AAAACATGCAAGCCGCTGCCCCGGTTCGTCAAAATCGAGGCACTCGGCGAGTTGCTCGTGCGGGTGGGCGAGGGCGGGCTGCGCCCCCAGCATCGCAATGAGGGCGCAAGCCCAGGCGCCTAGCCTGCCCATCTCAGCAGCTAGGCGGGCGAGGGGCATCCCCTCCTCGCGCTCGCCGGGCTGAAGTCCACCGCCTTAGAATGCGTACCGAAAGCGGGCGTACAGCTGCCGCCCACGGATGTCATGCACCAGTCCATCGTAACCCGGGCGCAGGTTGTAGATCTGCTCATTGGGTCTCGTGGTGGTCAGGCCGGGCGGGTCTTCGTCCGTCAGGTTGTTGACGCCCACCGACAGGGTGATGTCGCCATCGGTGTTGAACAGGCCCGCCAACGTTAGCGCGTAGTAGATGTCGAGGGTCGTCCAGCTGTCGATGTTGGGCGGGTTCTCCGAAATCGGCAGCACTTCGTCATTGGCGTAGGAATCGATGTAGCGCACCGTGGCGTTGGCTAGGTGATTCCCATGGGTCCAGGTGACGCCGACGTTGTAGCGCAGTTCCGGATTGGCGGAGAAGCCGTTGCGGTGGTTGCGGCTGCCGAGCTGATCGATGTAGTTCTCTCCGTCAAGGCTCACGTCGAACTCCGTAATCAAGGTGAGCAATGCATCAAAGCTGAACGAGCCCATGCCGGTGTCGAATCGATAGTTGGCGTTGAGGTCCCAGCCAGAGGTTTTCACCGAGCCAATGTTGATGAACGCGGATCTCACGAGCCCAATCTGACCCGCCGGGCTGCGCGAGACCCGCGGATCGTTGGGCCTCTGGTCGTCGAGGCAGTCGTTGTCCACGATGGCTTGGAAGGTCTCGCCTTGGGAGATGACGTCTTCGTAGTCGAAGTTCCAGTAATCAATGCTCATGCGCACGGCGTCGGTGGGCCGCAACAGGACGCCCAGGTTGAAGTTGTCGGCGTTTTGCGGACCGAGCCCCGCCCCTTCGGTTTGCACGACCACAGTGTTGTTGATGCCGGTGTTGACGATGCTGCCGTCCGCGTTAAGGGCGCAGGTTCCGACGGCCGTGAACGGATCGGTCACCCTTTCCGTGGTGGTGTTCCCGGCGCTTTGGTAGATGCTCGGCGCTTGGAACGACGTGCCCCAGGAACCGCGCAGCGAGAGCCAGTCGGTCGCCCGGATTTGGGTGGCGAGCTTGGGGTCGGTGGTTGATCCGGCGTCCCCATAGTCCTCGTGGCGCAACGCCAGTTGCAGTTCGCCGATGCCCATGAGGGGGACGATCACTTCGCCGAAGACCGACCAGACGTCCTGATCCTGGTCGATGTTGAACGCCCGCCCGGAAATGACGCCGAGGTTTTGGCCAAACAGCGGCTGCGGACGATCGGTCAGCTCGAGCCTGCGGTACTGGGTGCCGAAGGCGCCGGACACGGGACCGTCGGCCATCTCGAACAGGTCGCCGCTGAGCACAAACTCGGCCACCGTTTGCTCGGTGCGTGTCGTCGAGATGTCCGTCGCATCGAAGCGCGCCAGGGTGGCCGCATCGTTGGCCGCCACCGCGCCGACGTTGGCCGGGTCGAGCCCGTCGTCCGCAACCGTTTTCGGCGTTACGAGGCCTGGATTGGCCAGCCGGGTTCCGAATGGGTTCCAAGAGCCATCGGCAATGGCAGCGAAGAAATTCGGCGCAGCCCACGAATGCGGTTCTGCGTTGGTGAACTTCGCGTTGGATTGCGAGAAGTAGCCGGTTGCCGTCCAGTCGTCGGTGACGGCGTACTCGAACCCCAGCATGACGCGCAAGTTGTTGAACGTGGCTTCCGATCGGGCCGCGTCCTCGTGATTGTTGACTTCAACGCCAAGCGGCCGCAATGCCACTGCGGCGAGGTCCACGGCTTCGTGTGCCGCCGGGTCCCAGTCGGCTGGATTCACGTAGGTCAGGCGGCCGTCGCCGTCCGGGTCGGTCCAAAAGTTGAAGGGGTGGTTGGCGGGTATCCAGACTCCGCCGTTCGACACGTTGGATTGCGCAAAAATCTGGCCGCCGATCAAGTCCTTGATGACGGTGTTCGAGGTGCCCAACTCGAACAGCAGGGTGAGCTTGTCGGTCAGGGCGTAGTCGGCCTCGGTGAAGAGTTGATAGCGTTCCTCGGCGGGGATGATGCCTCGGGAACTTGAAAAGTCGTAGCGGCAAAAAGGTCCGCGGATGTAGCCGCCGGCAGCCTCGCAGTCATGGTCCGCCGCGAGGAACCTGCCGGTGCGGGTGACGGTGCCGTCCGGCGCCACCGTTGCGGCCCGGTAGGTCGAGGGAGCACCGATGGCGGACGTGAGCGAGCCGTCTATTGGATTGCCGTCGCCGTTGGGGTCGATGACGCGCTCCACCAGCCAATCGAAATCCCCGCGCAGGGTGGGATCGTCCGCCTTCAAGTAAGACCCGTAAACGTTGAAGCTGCCGCGGTCAAACCCGGCGCCAAGCACGAAGCCCAGATCCCAATTCTCGTTGGCCGCATCGCGATAGCCGCCGGAGACTTCGAATCCCTCAAAGCCCTTGCGCGTGATGATGTTGGCCACACCCGCGACCGCCTCCGAGCCATAGGTGGCGGAAGCGCCGTCGCGCAGGATCTCGACGCGCTCGATCATGTTGATCGGCAGCGTGTTGATATCAAAAAACATGGTGGCTTGGGCATTCGCCACCGGCGATACCCCGGCGCGGCGCCCGTTCAACAGGGTCAGCGATGAGGAAAGACCCAAGCCGCGCAAGTTGAACTGCGACACGCCTTGGCGGTCGTTCAACTCCGTTGCATGCTCCGAGCCGGTGTTCAGCGTCAGGTTTTTCAGGATGTCCACCGGTTGCACGGCACCGGATGTCTCAATGAGGGTGGCATCGATGGTCTGCACCGGTGCCCGGCCCTCAAAGACCGTGGCGCGCTTGATCAGCGAGCCGGTGACGATCACTTCCTCAATGACTTCCTCATCAGCGGCCTCCTGCGCGGCGGCGGCGAGGGACAGGCCCAGACCGGCGCAAGCGATCAAGCGCAGCAGCCAGCGGGCCAGCGTGGTTTCCTTGAATGACATGGGCTCTCCTCCTTGGCGTCACATCCAGTGTTTGTCCCGATGCCCCGACGGGGCATCGGGACAAAAGTTATTCAACCATTAATCAACATAAACTTATTTAACTACTAATCAATACAATGTCAAGGCGCCTGCGCGCCCGCAAAGCGGGCGCGTTGGAGTTTCGCTGCGCGAAACTCGGCTGCCGCTGTGCGGGTCGGGTTCCGAGATGTTTCTGAGCCCGCGCACGTTGCGCGGGTCAGGTTGCGAAGTGTTTCCTAGGCTCGCACAGCGATTCTTGAGGGGCTTGTTGGAGGGATGGCGACCCAGCCTTGCGCGTGTTGCGGATGGCTTGCAGGAGCGGATAAGGCCGGGACGCCCGGGCGATGGTTTTGTTGGGCGGAAGTGGAGCGGGAAACGAGACTCGAACTCGCGACCCCGACCTTGGCAAGGTCGTGCTCTACCAACTGAGCTATTCCCGCATCGCTGCTAGGTGCGTGAACCGCGCACCCCTTGAACGAAGATATTGTAATGCATGGGCGGGCAAGCGCCAACATGCGCCTCTCGCCCGGAGGGCGAGAGGCGGTTGGAGTTTCGCTGCGCGAAACTCCGCGCCCCGTCCGCCCTACAGGAGGAAACCACCGCTGGCATCATGGCGGCGTCAATGGTCGAACTGGGGAATGCCGCTGCGCTCGGCTGCCGCGCGCAGGGCGCGGTCTCGCGTGCCCAGCGGCAGGTTGCGGCGGATCGCAACTTCCAAGTAGGCCGCATCGTAAACTGACAAGCCGTACTGCTCGGCCAACGCCGACGTTCGACCGAAAGCATCCTGGGCGTGGGCCGCGTCAATGGTAAGCGCGAGTGCGGAGAGACGTTCCAGTGCAAGTCTTCGTTCTGGGGCCGCCATCGTCTTCCGCCGTTCGGCCGCAAGCAGGCCATTGGCGACCTCCAGGAACCAGAGCGGCGGCACCACGACCTCATCGCCCTTCTCCACGCGCTCCAGCAACGCTTCCGCGGCAGGGTGCGTTTGGCTTGGCAGAACCCAGGCGAATGCCATGGAGGCATCCAATACGAAGGCGGCACTCACCGGCGTCCTTGTTCGATCAGGGACTTGATGTCGGCGTCGGTGAGTGCCGGCTGGGCCCCGCGGCGCATCGCGATGGTCCGGCGCAACTCGCGGAGGCCCTCCACGGCCGCGCGCACTTCCTCTCGCGCTGGCCTGCCCGCAGGCACGATCCGGGCGACGGGCTTGTCGTGTCGGGTGACGATGACCTCCTCGCCCCGCGACACGCGGTCGAGAAGCTGACCGAAGCGGGTCTTAGCTTCGAGTGCTGTGACACTGTCTGCCATGACGGACTCCCCATGAAAACTGACCATTGACTAACCAGTTTAGCAGAACAACCCAGTCCAACAGTTCGCAGTGACTGAATTGCAGTAAACTGCCCTGCATCGCGACCACGGAACGATCCATGCTTGTTGAACAGATCTGGACCGGCAACGCCTACCGCAACTTCAACTACCTCATCGCCTGCCCGGAGACCGGCGAGGCGCTGGCGGTGGATCCATTGGACCACCAAAAGTGCTTGGCGGCGGCCAAGGCCGAGGGCTGGGAAATCACCTGGATACTCAACACCCACGAGCACTTCGACCACATCGGCGGCAACGGCGCCGTGCGTCGGGCGACGGGGGCGGGCATCATGGCCCACGCCAATGCCGGCGACGCCATCGAGGGCTTGGACCGGGGCTTGAGCGCGGGCGACCTGGTGCGGGTGGGCAGGACCGTGGAGCTGCTGGCGCTCGACACGCCCGGCCACACCATGAGCCACGTCTGCCTGCTGTCGCAAACCGACCAGCCGGCGCTGTTTTGCGGCGACACGCTGTTCAACGCCGGGGCCGGCAATTGCCACAACGGCGGCCATCCCGACGAGCTCTACGACACCTTCGCCGCCCAGCTTGAGCGCCTGCCGGATAACACCCGGATCTACCCCGGCCACGACTACATCACCCACAACCTGGCCTTCACCTTGGACCGGGAGCCGGACAACGAAGCCGCCGCCAACTTGCTCGCCACCCTTGAGGGCAGCCACGATCCCGACGCCGCCATGGTCACGACGCTCGCCCAGGAAAAGGAGTTCAACACCTTTTTCCGCCTCACCAGCCCCTCGGTGATCCGGCGGCTGCGGGAGGCCTTTCCGGAGCTCGGCGAGTCGCCGTCGCCGAGGGAAGTGTTCCTGAAGCTGCGCGAGTTGCGCAACAGCTGGTAAGCCCGTGCCGTTTGGCGACCTCGACGCGGCGCTGGCGAACGCCCGCAAGCTGATTGAGGAACGGGCCTACCCGGCGGCGCTGGCCCAGGCCGAGGAGATCCGCAAGCGGTTTCCCCAGGATGGCCGCGCCGCCTTCATCGGCGCCGTGGCCAGGAACCGCCTGGGCGAGCATCAGGCCGCGCTGAAGGAGCTGCGCCGGTTGGCGAAGCGGGCGCCCAAGGCCGCCCCCGGCACGGCGCCGATTCACCACGAACTGGGTTTGGCCCTGCGGGCCAATGGCAAGCTGGCGGAGGCCACGTCCGCCTTCAAGCGGGCGGTCAAGGCCAACCCGAAGCTGGCTGCGGCTTGGCAGGCGCTCGGCGAACTGCTGGCCGAACGCGGCGACGATGAGGCGGCGGATGCGGCCTTTCGCCAGCAGATGGCCGCATCCGGCCGGCATCCCGGGCTGCGCCAGGCCGTGCGCTTGGTGGCCGAAGGCAAGCTGGGCATGGCCGAAGGCATCCTGCGCGACTACCTGCACCGCTGGCCAACAGACGTCAACGCCATCCGGCTGCTAGCGGACATCGCCCTGCAGCTTGAAGCCTTCGACGATGCGGTGGCGCTGCTGCGCCGCTGCCTGGAGTTGGCTCCGGACTACCTCCAAGCCCGCAGCAACTACGCCAATGCGCTGAGCAGGACGGGCGACTTCCAGATGGCGTTGCGGGAGGCCGAGGCATTGGAGCGGCTGGAGCCCCGCAATCTCTCGCACCCGGTGCTGGCGGCCTCAGTGCTGGTCAACGTGGGCGCCTACGAGCAGGCCATTGCCCGCTATGAGCGGGTGCTCAAGCAGGCGCCGGGCCATGCCCGCCTGCAGATGAGCTACGGCCATGCGCTGAAGACCTTGGGCAGGCAGCCGGAGTCGATCGCCGCCTACCGCCGCGCCGTTGAGGCGGAGCCGAGTCTGGGCGAAGCCTGGTGGAACCTGGCGAACCTGAAGACCTTCCGCTTCGAGGAGCGTGACCTCGCCGCCATGCGGCGGCTGGCGGCGCGGGAGAATCTCACGCCCCGCGATGAGCTCCATCTGGGCTTTGCCCTCGGCAAGGCGCTGGAGGATGCCGACGACATCGACGGCGCCTTCGCCGCTTATGCGCGCGGCAACGCCGTCAAGCGCGCCCAGAGCGGCTACAGCGCGGACGTGAACAGCGCCATGTCCGAAGCGCTGGCGGCATCCAGCACCCGGCAGCGGTTTGCGGCGCGCAAGGATTGGGGCCACCCCGACCCGGACCCCATGTTCATCGTTGGGCTGCCCCGCTCGGGCTCGACGCTGCTTGAGCAGATCCTGGCCAGCCATTCGCAGGTGGACGGCACCATGGAGTTGCCCTACATTCCCCAGATCGCGCGCCGGTTGGCGGGCCGCGGAGATCGTTCCTCCGGGACGCAGCATGCCGATGCGCTTTGGCGCCTGACCCAGGAGCAGTGCCGGTCGCTGGGCGCGGAGTTCCTGGAGGCCGCCCGCCTGCAGCGCGGCGACGCCCCCTTTTTCATCGACAAGCTGCCCAACAACTTCGCCCACGTCGGCTTGATTCACCTCATCCTGCCCAATGCCCGCATCATCGACGCCCGCCGCCATCCCATGGCCACCTGCTTCAGTTGCTTCAAGCAGCTGTTCGCGGCCGGCCAGGAGTTCACCTACAGCCTTGCGGACATTGGCCGCTACTACCGGGACTACGCGGCGTTGATGGCCCACTGGGATGCCGTGCTGCCCGGGCGGGTGCTGCGGGTGGACTACGAGCGGGTGGTGGAGGACCTTGAAGGGCAGGTGCGCCGCCTGCTCGACCACTGCGGGTTGCCGTTTGAGGCGGCTTGCCTCGCGTTTCACCGCAACAGCCGGCCGGTGCGCACCGCCAGCTCCGAGCAGGTCCGCCAGCCGATCTACCGCGACGCCATGGCCCAGTGGCGGCGCTTTGAGGCGCACTTGGAGCCGCTCAAGGAAGCGCTCGGCGCAGGGTGATTTGGTTTTCCTCCCGCTTTTGCGTAAGGTTGGCCCACACTTCATGTAAAGGTACTGATTGATGCGTGATGCAAGCGCCGTCCGCCGCGTTGGCCGTTCATTTGCCCTGAAGCCCGTCGCTCGGGCGATTCGGCGGCAGTCCCTGGTGTCCGCAGGGGCGGCGGCCTTGGTCTCCGGCTTCGCGGTGCCGACGGCCGTGGCGCAGGAGGGCCTGGCCATTGAGGAGGTCATCGTCACCGCGCAGAAGCGGGACGAGAGCCTGCAGGACGTGCCCATCAGCATCAATGTCCTTGGCGAGACGCAACTGGAGAACCTGGGCGTCACCGACTTGGAGGACTTCGCGCAGCTGCTGCCCTCGGTGAGCTACGTGGCCTTGGGTCCGGGCAGCGGCAGCATCTACATCCGCGGCATTTCCGGCGGCGGCGAGAACGTGCTTGGCTCATCGCCCAACGTGGCGGTCTATTTGGACGAGCAGCCGATCACCGAGGTCGGCGGCTACCTCAACCCGCACATCTACGACATCGAACGCATCGAGGCCCTGGCCGGTCCGCAGGGCACCCTGTTCGGGGCCAACTCCCAGTCCGGGAGCCTTCGCATCATCACCAACAAGCCCAATCCGGCAGGCTTTGAGAGCAGCTACGCCGTGGAGGGCAGTTCCATCAAGAGCGGCGACGTCGGCTACCTGTTTGAGGGCATGGTGAACTTCCCCTTGAGCGAGCGCGCCGCCCTGCGGCTGGTGGGCTGGCACAAGGAGGACGCCGGCTTCATCGACAACGTGCCCTACAGCCATACCTTCAGCAACGCCAACGTTCGCGCCGGGCTGACCGACGCCGCCCTCATCGCCGAGGCGGCGGACATCACCGTGGACAACGCGGAGGTGGTGGAGAGCGACTTCAACGAGGCCACCACCACTGGCGCCCGGGCGGCCCTGGGCATTGACCTCAACGACAACTGGACGGTCACGGCCAGCGTCATGCGCCAGGAGCTGGAGGCTTCCGGCGTTTGGGACCATGACCCGGAGGAGGTGGGCGACCTCGAAGTGGCCCGCCTGCTGCCGGACGAAAGCGATGACGAGTGGACCCAAGTGTCCTTGGTGGTGGAGGGCGAGATAGCGGGCTTTCAGTTGACCTACGCCGGCTCCTACTTGGACCGCAAGTCATACGCCACGGTGGACTACTCCCTTTACACCGACTGGTACATCAGCGGCGGGACCGTGCAGCGCTTCTATTCCTGCTACGTCGCCTACTTCGGCGAATGCACCGATCCGCGGGAGCAGTCCACCTACGACGACCACGTCAAGCGCGACAACCACGAAATCCGCATCGCCTCGCCGCAGGACAAGCGCTTTCGGGCACTGCTGGGCGCCTTCCACGAGGACAGCGACCATGACTTCGACTGGGAATGGCACGTGCTCGGCCTCAATGGGCTGGTCAGCGCCGCCGGAACCCCGGCTGCCGTCGAGCCGCCGGACATCTACTGGACCACTGACATGGTGCGCGGCAACGAGGAGACGGCCATTTTCGGCGAAGCGGCGTTTGACCTTGCGGACAACCTCACCGTGGCGGGCAGCTTCCGCCGCTTCGATTCCGAAGTGAGCCTGAAGGGATTTTACGGCACGGTCTGGTGGCCGCAGCGCTTCGGCGGGCGGGCACCGGGCGAGGAGAACGCGGACTTGGTCACCAAGGACAAGGACACGGTGTTCAAAGGCAACGTCTCCTGGCGCGTCACCGACGACGTCATGCTGTACGGCACCTATTCGGAGGGCTACCGGCCCGGCGGGCTGAACCGGGATCCGAGCACCGTGGCGGGATTCGGCTACGACCCGGACTTCGTGGAGAGCTGGGAGGTCGGCATCAAGGCCGAGGCCTTGGAGGGCCGCGCGCGCTACAACCTGGCGGCGTTCACCATGGACTGGAAGGACTTCCAGCTCAGCCGGCAGGATACCTCGATCTCGCCGGCCACCCTGACCTACAACGTCGGCAACGCCCGCAGCCGGGGCATTGAGGGCGACTTGGCCTACCTGCTGACCGAGAGCTGGGACGTCAGCGTGGCCTTCTCCCTGATCGACGCCGAGCTCCGGGAAGACTACTGGATCAACGCGGCCAACATCGGCGACGGCAACCCCGATGCGGCGAAGGGCGATGCGCTGCCCCGGGTGCCGGACTTCAAGGCCAACCTGTCCACCCGCTACAGCTTCAGCCTTGCGGACTTCGACGGCTACGTCCAAGCCTATTGGGTGTACACCGGGTCGTCCTACAACGCCTTGGTCGGCAGCGGCGCCACCGACACGCGCGCCCGCAGGAAGCAGCGCGCCTATGACATCCTCAACTTGGCCGTGGGCATCGAGCGGGACAACTGGGGCGCTGAACTGTTCGTGCGCAACCTCACCGACGAGCGCGCGGAAGTGTTCAGGAACGCCTTCTCCTACGACACCCGCATCACCACCAACCGGCCGAGAACCATCGGGCTGCGCTGGCGGCAGAAGTTTTGACGGGCCGATGCGTCAGTGACCTGCAGCGGCCAACAAAACCGGCTCCTGCCCAGCGATTCTCATTTTGGCCAGTGGCCGCAAGGACGCCCTGACGCTGAAGCCGTCCGACGGAGCGAGAGTTCGAGGGCGGAAACTCGCTCGGAGGCTTCCCGCCCTCGATTGGGCAACGGAGGGTCGATTTGATCCAAAATGAGAATCGCTGGCGCCCGCCAAGGGGCCGCTTCCCGCGGCTCTGCTTGGGCATGGCACTGGCAGGCGCCTTCGGCATTGCGGCAGCCGCGGAGTATTCGGCGCCGGTCGGCCAGGACTACCCCCGCAACCTCTATTGGGGCGACACCCACCTGCACACCCGCAACTCGGCGGACGCCTATTCGCTGGGCAACATGAACCTAAGCCCGGCGGACGCCTTCCGCTACGCCCAGGGCGAGGCGCTCACCGCCCACAACGGCATGCGGGTGCAGCTGCGCCGCCCGCTGGACTTCCTGGTGGTCGCCGACCACGCGGAGTACCTACAGGGGTTCTACCGCTTCTTTGTGGACGATCCGTTGGTGACCGGGACGGCAGCCGGTCGGCAATGGCTTGAGTTCCAAGCGTCCGGGGACATGGCGGGCTTGTTCGGCACCTTCGTCAACAGCATGCAGGATCCGGGCAACTACCCGGCTTTTGGGGAGGAGACGCGCCTGCAGATCTGGCGTGACGTTGCCCAAACCGCGGATGACCACAACCGGCCAGGCCGCTTCACCGCCTTCATCGGCTACGAGTGGACGTCCATGATCACCGGCAACAACCTCCACCGGGTGGTCATCTACAAGGACGATGCCGAGACCGCCGGCCAACTGCCGCCCTTCTCGGCCCAGGACAGCTTGGATCCGCGTGATCTATGGCAGGCGCTGGCCCGCTACGAGGCGCAGACCGGCGGCGAGGTTCTTGCCGTGCCGCACAACGGCAACCTGTCCAACGGCATGATGTTCCCCTCCGAGACCGTGGACGGCGAGCCGATCGGCCCGGAGTACGCCAGCCTGCGCGCCCGTTGGGAGCCGATCTATGAAGTCACCCAAGTCAAGGGCGACGGCGAAGCGCACCCGACCCTGTCGCCCTATGATGAATTTGCCGATTTCGAGAACTGGGATTGGGACAACATCGGCCGCAGCGAAGCCAAGGCGGACTGGATGCTGCAGCATGAGTACGCCCGGGGCGCCCTCAAGCTGGGGCTGGCCCTTGATGCGGCGGTCGGCGTCAATCCCTTCAAGATCGGCCTGATTGGCAGCACCGACGGCCACAACAGCTTCTCCACGCCGGAGGAGGACAACTTCTTCGGCAAGTTCCCGGAGTCCGAACCCGGCGCCCAACGCATCGGGAACATCATGGCCGGGCGCCTGTGGCAGAACTGGAACATCGTCGCCTCGGGCTACGCGGCGGTCTGGGCCAGGGAGAACACCCGGGCGGCGCTGTTCGACGCCATGAAGCGGCGGGAGGTCTATGCCACCACCGGCTCCCGCATTCGGGTGCGCTTCTTTGGCGGCTGGGACTATGCGCCCGGCCTCATCCACCAACCCGCATACCTGGACGTCGCCTACGGCACCGGCGTGCCCATGGGCGGCGATCTCGCCCAGCCGCCCGACGGCGCCTCGCCGACGTTCATCCTGGTGGCGGCCAAGGATCCGGATGGGGCCAACCTGGACCGGACGCAGATCATCAAGGGCTGGCTGGACGGGGAGGGCGACTTGCACGAGAAGGTCCATGACGTGGCTTGGTCAGGCGACCGCGCGGCGGATCCGGAAACCGGCAAGGTCGGTCCCGTCGGCTCAACCGTCAACCTGGCCGACGCCACCTTCGACAACAGCATCGGCGCCGCGGAATTGGCGGCGGTGTGGCGCGACCCGGACTTCGACCCCAACCAGCGGGCCTTCTACTACGCCCGCGTCATTGAGATTCCCCGTCCGCGCTGGAGCACCAAGGACCGAGTCTGGTTCGGTGTCGAGTTGCCGGAAGACGTGCCCCTGACCGTCCAGGACCGCGCCTACACTTCGCCCGTCTGGTACACGCCCTCAAGTCATTGATCAGCCCGCAAGCCAACACTCCCGGCCGGTTTGGGGGAGTGAACCGGAGCCATGCTCACGCAGCCGTCCGATCGCGTCGCGCCTGCGCAAGCTCGTAGCTGGCCTGCATACGCATCCAGTGATCGGCGGTGCCCCAACCGATGTCTTCCAGCGCCAGCGCCATGTTCGCCGATACGCCCGCCTTGCCGTTCAGCAGGCGCGCCAGCGTGCCGCGCTCGCAGCCAAGCCGTCCCGCCGTCTCGGTGACGCTCCAGCCCGTGTCGTCCATGCTTTCGCGGATCAATTCGCCCAAGTGCGGCGGATTCAGCATTGAATCGACGCGCTGGCCCGCAAAGCGGGCGCATTGACAGCCGCAGACCGCCCCCGTAGCATTCCGCCTCTCCCGCTTCCTGCCGTGGGGCCATAGCTCAGCTGGGAGAGCGCTACAATGGCATTGTAGAGGTCGGGAGTTCGATCCTCCCTGGCTCCACCACCTTCACAGCCAAGCATGCCGGACGTTCAGTTTCACTTCACCGAAGAGCAGCGCCAGTTTCGCGACGTGCTGCGGCGCTTCATGGCCGCGGCCTCCCCGGCCTCGGAGGTGCGCCGCCTGATGGACAGCGAACCGGGATTCGATCGGGCGGTCTGGCGGCGCATGGCGGACGAACTCGGACTCACTGGGTTGATGATCCCGGAACGCTACGGGGGGAGCGGCTTCGGCTTGGTGGAGTTGGGGCTGGCGATGGAGGAAATGGGCCGCGCGCTCCTTTGCGCGCCCTATCTGGCTTCGGCGGTGCTCGCGGCCAACGCCTTGTGCCGAACCGGCAGCGAAGCCCAGAAGCGCCGCTGGCTGCCGGGCATCGCCAGCGGCGAGACCCTGGCGGCGTTGGCGTATGCCGAGCCGGGCGGCGAGCCGGGCATGGAGTCCATTGCCATGCGGGCCGTCGCTGCGGATGGCCGGCATTCGCTCGCCGGCCGCAAGGACTATGTGGTGGATGGCTGCAACGCGGACCTGCTGCTGGTCGCGGCCCGAACGGATGGCCGGCGTGGCTTGGCAGGGCTGTCGCTGTTCGCGGTTGCGGGAGACGCGCCGGGCGTGCGCCGTCGGCGCTTGCAGGTTTTGGATCCAACGCGCCCGTTGGCCAGGATCGACTTTGAGGACGTGCCGGCGGAGCTGCTCGGCGGCTTGGGCGAGGCTGGGCCGGCCTTGGCCGAAACCTTGGACATCGGCGCCATTGCGCTCGCCAACGAAATGGCGGGCGGCGCGCAGCGGCTGCTGGAGGACACCCTTGAGTACATCAAGCTGCGCGTGCAGTTCGGCCGCGCCGTCGCCTCGTTTCAAGCCATCAAGCACCGTTGCGCGGAACTGCTGCTGCAAGTCGAGTTGATGAAGTCGGCGGCCTATCACGCCGCCCAATTGGCTGATGCCAATCCCGATGAGTTCGCCTACGAGGCCAGTTTGGCCAAGGCGGCCGCCAGCGAGGCCTACCTGCAGGCCGCCGTCGAGGCCATTCAACTGCACGGCGGCATTGGCTTCACTTGGGATCAGGACACCCAGCTTTGGTACAAGCGCGCCAAGAGTTCCGAAGTGCTGCTGGGCGACCCGGCATGGCATCGCGAGCGAATGATCGCCTGCCTTGAGGGCCGTGAATCCACATCGCCGCCGGCTGAGGCCGTGGCGTGAGCGCATCCGCCGAAGCGGCCGTTCGCGACGAGGTCAGGGCGTGGTTGAACGACCACTGGGATCCCAATGCCGGATTGGTCGAATGGCGCACCCAACTGGTGGACTCCGGTTGGGGCGCGCCGGACTGGCCGACGGACTGGCACGGCCGGGGGCTGTCCGCGGCGCTGACTCGGGTAGTCGAACGGGAGTTCGCCCGCTGCGGCGCAGTGGGCGTAGCCACGGGCGGCATTCGGCTGCTGGCTGCGGCTACCTTGCTGGAGCACGGCAGTGCAGCCCAAAAGGCGCAATTCCTGCGTCGAATCCTGACCGGCGAGGACGTTTGGTGCCAATTGTTCAGTGAGCCGGGCAGCGGCTCCGACCTGGCCGGGGCGCTGACTCGCGCCGCATTTGACGGCCAGCGCTGGACCGTCAACGGCCAGAAGGTTTGGACCACCAGCGCCCACCACGCCCATTGGGGCCTGCTGTTGGCGCGCACGGACTGGGATGCGCCCAAGCACCAAGGCTTGAGCTACTTCGTCATCGACATGCGCCAGCCCGGCGTCGAGGTGCGGCCGCTCAAGCAGATGAACGGCCATGCGTCCTTCAACCAAGTGTTCTTCAACGACGCCGAGGTCAAGGCCGAGCACTTGGTCGGCCAACTGGGCCAAGGCTGGAAGGTCGCCATGACCACCTTGGCCCACGAGCGCCGCCGTGCCGACGGGCTGCGGTCCGGGCGGGCTGACGTGGAGGCGCCGCCACGGCAAGGGACCATCTACGCCGAGGAGGCCCAGGAGTCGGCGACGGCGTTGGCGCCCTACAAGTGGTATCCGCAACGCGCCGGACGGGTTGATCTCGCGCTGCCGAGGGCGGTGGCCAGCGGCCGCATCCGCGATCCCGCCGTGCGCCAGGAGTTGGCGCGCCTGCTCATTGTGTCCAGCACCGCCGAATGGACCGCCCGCCGCGCCAGGGCCGCCCAGCGGCACGGCCAGACGCAGGGGCCGGAAGGCTCGCTCGGCAAGCTGGCCGCCAGCCACGTGGCCCGCTTGGCGGCACGGGTCCATACCATGATCGCTGGCGTCGATGCGTTGCTGGCCGGTGAGGATGGCCCCGAGAATGGCCTGATCGCTGAGATACTGCTGTCCGTGCCGGCGGTCTCCATTGCCGGCGGCACCGACGAGATTCAGCGCAACATCATCGCCGAGCGCGTTCTCGGCCTGCCCAAGGAGCCTAGGTTCGACCAAGGCCCCTTTCGGGACGTCGCCACCAACCGCGGCCCGCACTAATGCCCCACCGCACACCCCTTGGCCCGTCAGCACTCGCGCTGCTGGCCGCAGCCCTGCTGCTGGGCGGCTGCGGCAACCCAGCCGAGACGGTGGTTGCGGAACAGTCCCTGCGTCCTGCCAAAGTGATCAGGGTGGAAGCGGCGGGAGGCGTTACGGCCCATGAGTTCGTCGCCCGGGTGGAGGCTGCGCAGTCGATCGACGTGTCATTTGAAGTCGATGGGGTCCTGGCGGAACTGCCGGTTCTGGAAGGCCAGACCGTTGAGCGCGGCCAGTTGGTCGCCGCGCTCGATCCGACTGACTTCCGCTTGGCCGTGCGGGAGGCGGAGCTGGAGGTCGAACTGGCGCGGCAGGATTGGGAGCGCAAGCGCCGGCTGCTGGCGCAGCGCGGCATCGCCGCCTCCCTGGTCGAGGATGCCCGCTCCATGCACCGGCTGCAGCAGGTGCGGCTGGCGCAACGGCGTGAATCCTTGGCCAAGAGCCGCATCAACGCGCCCTTTGATGCCTACGTGGCGCATCGCTATGTCGATAACTTCGTGCAACTGGGGGCCATGGACAAGGTGATGCGGCTCAATGACCTGCACGAGCTGCAAGTGGTGGCCGGCGTGCCGGAGCAGTTGCTGGTCACCGTGCGCACCGAGCACGTGGTCAGCATTGACGCCAGCTTCCCCTTCGCCCCGGAGCAGCGGTTTCCGTTGACCTTCCGGGAAAACCGCGGCGAGGCGGATGCGGTGGCCCAGACCTATGAGGTCTCGTTCACCATGCAGCGGCCGGCTGAGTACAACATCCTGCCGGGCATGACCGCCACGGTGCGCGTGGCCCTGCGCTCGGCGGCGGATGCGGTGGCGGCATGGATCCCGGCCAGCGCCTTGGTCAGCGGGCCGGACAAGGACTTCTTCGTCTGGCTGCACGACCCGCAGACCCAAGCGGTGCGCAAGCAGGCGGTGCAAGTCGGCCCGCCGGCCGCCTATGGCGTGCCCGTCAGGTCCGGGCTGCAGGGCGGTGAGTGGGTGGTTTCCACCGGCGCCAATCAACTGCAGGAGGGCATGCGCGTTCGCCCCATGAACGATTCGCCCGTCGGCACATAGTGGCGGAGGATGCCGCACCGCCGCGCCGGCCGGCCCGGCGGGAATGGAACATCGCCCGGCTCTCGATTGAGCGCCCGCTCTATCCCTGGCTGCTGATCCTCGCCTGCCTGATTGGCGGCATCGTGGGCATCGACCGCGTGGGACGGCTCGAGGATCCGGCGTTTCCCGTCAAGATGGCCTTGGTGCTGACGGAGTATCCGGGCGCATCGGCCCGGGAAGTGGAGCAGGAGGTCACCGACGTGGTGGAAGCCGCCTTGCAGGAGCTGCCCTACCTTGAGGAGATGGTGTCGAAGTCGGTCGCGGGCAAGTCCGAGGTTCAGGTGGAAATCAAGGAGGAGTACAGCATCGCGGAGACCCAGCAGATCTTCGACGAGCTGCGGCGGCGGGTCAATGAAGCGGCAAGCCTGCTCCCTCCAGGGGCTGAGACGCCCTTGGTTGAGGACGACTACAGCGACATCTACGGCATCCTCTACGCCGTTTCGGCGCCGGGCTACGCCGCCGCTGACGTCCAGGACATCTCCAAGCGCATCGCCACGGTGCTGAAGTCGGTTCCCGGCGTCGCCAAGGCGCAGGCCGGGGGCGAGCCCGAGGAAGCGGTCTTCGTCGAGGTGGGACAGGCTCGGCTGGGCCGGCTCGGCCTGCCGATGGATGCGCTGTTTTCCGGCATTGGCACCGAGAACGACATCACCCCGGCCGGCTCGATCGCCTTTGAGGGCCGTCGGCTGCGCATTGCCCCGCAGACGGCCTTCGACAGCGCCTCAGCGGTGCGTGACATGCGCCTCGGCCGCCCGGGCTCCAGCGAGATCGTGCGCCTGACGGACATCGCCAACCTGTCGCGGGAGCCGGTCGAGGCGCCATCGGCGATCATCCGCCACAACGGCGAGCGGGTGTTCATCGTCGGCGTCTCGGTCATCCCCGAGGAAAACGTGGTGAAGGTGGGACGCGCCGTCGATGCCCGCATGCAGGCCCTGCTCAGCGAACTTCCGTTGGGCGTCACCGCTGCGACCGTCTATGCCCAGCATCAGGTGGTCGATGAGGCCATCAAGGCGTTTCTCCGGAACCTGGCGCTGTCGGTCGCCACCGTGGTTTTGGCCCTGTGCCTCTTCATGGGTTGGCGGGCCGGCGCCGTGGTCGGCGCCGTGCTGCTTTTGACCGTGCTCGGCACCCTGTGCGCGATGGCCGCGCTCGGCATCGAGCTGCAGCGCATTTCCTTGGGCGCGTTGATGATCGCCATGGGCATGCTGGTGGACAACGGCATTGTGGTGGCGGAGGGCATGGTGATTGGCGTCGGCAAGGGCTTGAGCCCAGCGGAGGCGGCGGCCCGCTCCGCAAGGCGCACCCAGTTCACCCTGCTCGGCGCGACCGTCATCGGCATTGTGGCCTTTGGGCCGATCAGCCTGACGGACGACAACGGCGGCCACTTCCTGCGTTCGTTGTTCTACGTGGTCGCCATTGCCCTGCTGCTCAGCTGGGTGTTGGCCATCACCGTGGTGCCCCTGCTCGGCAGCCGCCTGCTCAAGGCCCGGCCAGGGCAATCCGAGGAGGCTCTCTATTCAGGATGGGCCTATGCTCCCTATCGGCGCCTGCTGGCCTTTGGGCTGCGTCGGGCTTGGTTGGCCACGTTCGCCATCCTGGCCATTTTGGCCGCCTGCCTATGGGGCGCCCAGTTCGTCAAGCAGGGGTTTTTCCCGACCACCAACGCACCGCTTTTCTACGTGGACTACCGACTCGTCGAGGGTACCGACATCCTCACCACCGCCGCCGACGTCGAAAGGCTGGAGGAGGCCTTGGTGGCCGACCCGGAGGTGGTCTCGGTCAGCAGCTTCATCGGCCGGGGGGCGCCGCGCTTCACGGCCATCATGCAGCCGGAGCAGCCCAACTCGGCCTACGCCCAGCTGGTGGTGCGGGTCGCCGACGTGCGCAGGATGGATGCCGTGATGGCCCAGACGCGGCGCCGCTTGGGCGAGTTGCGCCCGGACGCCGCGGTGGAGGTGAGCCGGGCGGAGTTCACGCCGGGCGGCGACGCCAAGATCGAAGCCCGCTTCTTCGGACCCGACGCCCAGGTTCTGCGCGCCTTGGCCGACCGGGCGCTGGCCATCTACTTTCAGCAGGGCCTCATTGAACGCCGCACCGATTGGCGCCAACCGGCGCTGCAGATCACGCCCCGTTACGACGAGGCGCGGGCGCGTCTCGCCGGCGTCACCCGCCGCGACGTCTCAGTGGCTTTGGCCTACGCAACCTTCGGGGTGGAGATCGGGCTGTATCGCGAGAATGAGAAGATGATCCCGATCATCGCCCGGGCGCCGAAGGCGGAACGCGCCGACATCGCCAGCCTGCCGGACCGATTGGTGTGGAGCCAGTCCCAGCAGCGCTACATTCCCATGCGCCAAGTGGTTTCGTCCTTTGACCTCGTGGCCGAGGATGCCATCATCTTTCGCCGCGACCGAATCAGGACGATTCAAGCCCAGGCCAATCCGCAGCCGGGCCTGAACGTGAGCCGCACCTTCGCCTCGGTTCGCCCGCTGGTTGAGGCCATCGCCTTGCCGCCCGGCTACCGGCTGCAATGGGGCGGCGAACACGACTCCAACCAGGACGCCTACCGCATCCTGCTGCCGAAAATCCCCATGGCCTTTGGGGTGATGCTGCTGATCACCATTTTGATGTTTGGCCGCATCAGGGAGGCCGTGGTGATCTGGCTGTCGGTGCCCATGACGGTCTGCGGCGTCGTGCTCGGCCTGTTGGCCACCGATCTGTCCTTCACCTTTCCCGCATTCCTGGGCTTTCTGAGCCTCTCCGGCATGCTGATCAAGAACTGCATCGTGCTGATCGACGAAATTGACAAGCGCCTGGGCGAGGGCGAGGCGACCTTGCAAACCATGGTTCAGGGCGCGGTCAGCCGCCTGCGCCCGGTCATGCTCGCCGCCGGCACCACCATCGCCGGCATGGCTCCGCTGCTGGCCGATCCATTCTTCCGGGAGATGGCGGTTTGCATCATGGGCGGGCTCGCCTTCGCCACGCTGCTGACGTTGCTGGCCGTGCCGGTCTTCTACCGCATCGCGCTTGGCAAGCGCATCGCGCAGCCGCCCTCCCGGGCGGCTTGACCGGACGGATTCGGGCGGCGGCGCCCTACGGCATCGCGCGCAAGGCGCTGCGCACCTCGTCAACGAACAGCGCCGGCTGCTCGAAGGCGGCGAAGTGGCCGCCGCGGTCGAGTTCGTTCCAATGGACGATGTTCGGGTAGCGAACTTGCGCCCAGGACCGGGGCGTCGGAATGATCTCCTTGGGAAAGATGCTGCAGCCAGTGGGCACCGCCACGGTCTCGCCGTCGCCGCCGGAGAAGGCCTTGCCGAAGCTCTCCCAGTAGAGGCGGGCGGAGGAGGCGCCGGCGCCGTTGAGCCAATAGACCATGATGTTGTCGATCAGCTCATCGCGGCTGAGCGCGTTTTCCGGATGGCCGTCGCAATCCGTCCACGCCCAGAACTTCTCCAAAATCCACATGGCCTGCCCGGCGGGCGAATCGACCAGACCGTAGCCGAGTGTTTGCGGCCGGGTGCTCTGCTGCTTCGAGTAGCCGGAATCCCATTCCTGATAGTAGTTGGCGCCCTCCAGCGCCAGCTTGTCCCGAGCGCCTGGATTGGCCAGGGCTTCGGCGGTGGGCGCTGCGAAGGGCATGTTGAGGTGAATGCCGACGCAGCGGCCCAGGTTCTGGATGCCGATGGCGGTGGTGACCGCCGCCCCCCAGTCGCCGCCTTGGGCAAAGTAGCTGTCATAGCCCAGACGGACCATCAGTTGGTCCCAGGCCGAGGCGATTTTCTCCACCCCCCAGCCGGTGGCTGCGGGCTTGCCGGAGAAGCCGTAGCCGGGCAGGGAGGGGCAGATGACGTGGAAGGCATCGGCCGGGTCGCCGCCGTGGGCAGCGGGGTCCGCCAGCGGCTCGATGACCTTGTGGAACTCCACCACCGATCCCGGCCAGCCGTGGGTGATCAGCAACGGCCGGGCTTCGGGAGACGGGCTTCGATGGTGAATGAAGTGGATCTTCAGATCCTGCACTGTGGTCCTGAACTGGGCGAAGCGATTCATCAAGGCCTGTCGGGCGGACCAGTCGTAGCTCTCGGCCCAGTAGCTGCAGAATTCCTGCGCGTAGGCGAGCGGAACGCCCTGGCTCCAGTCGTCCGGCGTTTCGGCTTCCGGCCAGCGGGTTGCGGCCAAGCGGCTCTTGAGGCTGTCGATGTCCGCAGCCGGCACGTCGATGGCGAAGGGTTCGATGGTGGTCATGGGCGCTGTTGCTCCTGTGTCGGACGGTTGAGGGCCAAGTATGGCGCAAGAGTGGTGCAGGGTGCAGGAATGGTGCAGGAGTGGCGAAAGTCGCACAGGATGTGCAGCGAAATCGACTTCCCCTGCTCCTGTTTCCTTCGATAATTGAGGCTCCAAACAGCCAATGGAGAATCCCCCATGGACGCCCAGGAACTAATGGAGCGGCACAAGCCGCAGCTGATCGAGACCCTGAGGAGCGCCTCGCCCGCCGTGCAGGGCAATGCCGAAGTCATGGAGTTCCTAAGCCGGGTTCTTGATGACGAGGAGCAAGTCGAAGTCATGCCGCCGCGCCGCCCGGTGCTGCCGGGCGAAGACGTGTTCTGGTGGTGCGTCGAGCAGCTGCTGCTGCTCACCGACATCGTCCGGCCCGCCAGCGACCCTTACCTGCTCATGATCATTGAGGATCTGAAGTCCTTCGCCGGACGCCTTGAGCGCAATGAATCCCTCCCGCCCGGCTACCAGGTGGGCTGGCTGGACTTTGACGAGCCGGCTGACGGCGGGAACTGAGGTCGCCTTGATCGGCGTTCGCATTGATGCCTATGCCATGCACGGGTTCAGATATGTGCCGAGCTGAAATTCAGATTTGATTCCAAATAGGCTCTGACCGCCC
>JAPOTD010000076.1:0-6374 GCA_026709365.1 Gammaproteobacteria bacterium | reverse complement strand
GCGAAACTCCATCCGCGACCGCCAGGTCGCGCGGGTTCAGAAAATACCGAACCTGGCCTAAGCGAGGAGCGCGGAGTTTCGCGCCAGCGAAACTCCAACGCACCCGCAAAGCGGGTGCGCATGTACCGCCAAGCGGCCCTTTTGCCTACAATGGGACGCATTGCCGTTGACATGGGTGAGGAGGTGGAAAGTGCCGCGCATCGAGATTCCAGGCACCGAAGCGCAGCTTGAGGCGGCGCTTGAGGACGTCAACCTGCCGACGCTGCTGGTCGCCTTGGCCCACCTGACGGGGGACGAGTCATGGTTGGCGCCACGCTATGCGCCGGCGCCCATCGCCGTGCCTGAAGGTGAGCTGTTCCCGGACAACACCGGCGGCTACGCCGCGGAGGTTGCGGCGGAGATTCGCGCGGCGGCCTTTGGTGCGCTGTGCCAACTGCGCCGCGAGCGCCCCGAGCTGCCGCCGCCGCCGAGCGTTGGGCGGATGGCGCAATTGATGACCTTTGCCGTGGCCGAGCCCATTGATGAGGCCTACGCCGCAATGCTTCTGGAGGAGACCCGCTTCGTTGACCGCGACGAGCAGTGGCAGCGGCAACTGGCTGGGGTGCCCGGCGCCGCGGCTGACTTCCACGTTGCCATCGTTGGCGCAGGCATGTCCGGCATCTGCATGGGAGCCAAGCTCAAGGCGGCGGGCATTGGCTTCACCATTCTTGAGAAAAATGACGCCGTGGGCGGCACCTGGTACGAAAACGCCTATCCGGACTGCGGCGTGGACACCCCCAACCACTTCTATTCCTACTCCTTCGCCCGCAATCCCGATTGGTCGGGCTACTTCTCCAAGCGCGACGAGCTTCATGCCTACTTCGAGCGTTGCGCCAGCCAGTTCGGCTTGCGCCAGCACATTCGCCTGCGAACCGAGGTGACGGCGATGGCCTACGACGAGCCCAGCGGCCGCTGGCGCCTTGACGTGCGCGATGCCGCCGGCGCTGCGGACACCCTCCTCGCCAACGCCGTGGTCAGCGCGGTCGGCCAGTTGAACCGGCCGGCCATGCCGGACATTGCCGGCATCGAGTCCTTTGCCGGGCCGCTGTTCCATTCCGCGCGCTGGCGCTCGGACGTCGATTTGACCGGCCGCAAGGTGGCCGTCATCGGCACGGGCTGCAGCGCCGTGCAACTGCTGCCGAAAACCGCCGCCGCGGCCGCCAAGGTGAGCGTCTTTCAACGGACGCCCCATTGGGTCTCGCCCAATGAGGATTACTACCGGCCCGTGGAGAAGGGGCAGATTTGGGCGCTCAGGCACATCCCAGGCTACGCCGAGTGGCACCGCGCCCGCATGGTGTTCGCCTTCTCGGACCTCAATTGGCCCGTGGTGGTTGCGGACCCCGAGTGGACCCGGCCGAGGCAGGCCATGAACGAGGCCAACGACGCCTTCCGCGAAGCGCTGACGGGCTACATTGTTGATCAGCTCGGCGAGCGCCGTGACCTTGCTCCACGCTGCACGCCGGACTTCCCCGTGTTCGGCAAGCGGCTGATCATCGACAACAACTGGTACGGCACCCTGGCCCGGGACAACGTGGCCCTCGTGACCGACCCGATCGAGCGCATCGTTCCCGAAGGTCTGTTGACGGCCGACGGGGCGCTGCACGAGGCGGACGTGATCATCGCCGCCACCGGCTTCAAGGCCGGCCAGTTCCTCTGGCCGATGGCTGTGGCCGGGCGTTCCGGGGAAACGCTGGAACGTCGTTGGGGGGATTCCCCCCAGGCCTTCAAAGGCACCACGGTGCCGGACTATCCCAACTTCTTCTGCCTGTACGGGCCCAACACCAACATCGTGCATGGCGGCAGCATCATCTACCAAGTGGAGTGCCAGGTTCACTACGTCATGCAGTGCCTTGCCCTCATGGTCACCCAAGGGGTGCGCTCGATGGAGGTCCTTGAAGCCGTGAACGATGCCTACAACGGCGAGGTGCAGGCGTTGAGCGAAACCCTGGCTTGGGGCCATCCGGGCGTCTCAAGCTGGTACAAGAACAGCCAAGGCCGGGTGGTGAACAATTCCCCGTTCAGCCTGCACGAGTTTTGGCAGCGGCTGCATGATCTGGACCCCGAGCACTACGCGCTTGCCTGAGCGGACGGGTTTCAACCTATAATTCCATCACGTTTCGCGAGCCATCCCGGCCCGGCCACGAGCTTGCGCCGTCTCGGGATGCTGACGCGTTTGACCGCCGCAAACGCCCGTCCGTTGGCTGAACGGCGGCCTTACCCAGTCTCCAACCAAGGATCGAACCATGAAGCTCTACGACAGCAAACTGGCCCCCAACCCGCGCCGAGTGCGCATTTTCATGGCGGAGAAGGGCATTGCCTGCGACGTCGTGCAGGTGGACATCATTCAAGGCGAGAACCTGGACGATGGCTTCCTCGCCATCAATCCCCGAGGAGTGCTGCCCACCTTGGTGCTTGATGACGGGACGGTGATTGATGAGTCCGTCGCCATCTGCCGCTACTTCGAGGAGACGCAACCGCAGCCGCCGCTGATGGGCACCGACCCGGTGAGCAAGGCGCAGGTTGAAGCGCGCCAGCGGCACATGGAGTTCGATGGCTTGGCGGGCGCTGCGGAGGCGTTCCGCAACGCCTTTCCCGGCTTCGCCAATCGGGGACTGGCCGGCAACGCCGGAGCGGTGGACGCCGTTCCCGTGCTGGTGGAGCGTGGCAGGAACACGGTGCAGCGCTTTTACGAGCGGTTGAACGCGGCCTTGGGAGAATCCGAATTCGTGGCTGGCGACGCCTTCACCATTGCTGACATCACCGCCTTGTGTACCATCGACTTTGCCGTCGGCGCTGCCCGGCTCCCCATCCCGGACCACTGCGAAAATCTCAAGCGTTGGCACGCTGCGGTGTCCGCACGACCCAGCGCGGCGGCTTGAGTTCGCGACGAGCGCGGGGTTTCGCGCCAGCGAAACGCCAACGCGCGGCCACCGAAACCCGCGGCACGCCCCCCTCTCGCGGCAGGCGCGGAGTTTCGCGCAGCGAAACTCCAACGCGCCCGTCCCGCGGGCGCGCCTTGACCTCCTCTCCAAAATGTTTCAATAATGTATCGTCTATATGTCCACAGACGTAACAAATAAGGCAGATTGAAGGTAGGTGATTTTGTGGATTTGGTTTACAATTCAGCCCGCGTTCAGGTTTGTCTGCCAGATGGATTGGCCGGGTCTTGCCAAGCAATGCTAGCGAACCGAAGGGCGACAAAATTCAGCAACTTGGGTTGGGTGGGGTAGATTGGCGTTGGCAGAGCACCCTGATCCCGGCTCAAATCGACAAGAAAAAGCGAACATTGGCATATGTAGGCGCAACCCCGACGGGAAGTGGAATTCCGCTTCCGGAGGGAGAATTCGAAGGGCTGGCTGACGCGCTGGACTTTGCGGCGCGGGGATGCACCGGCTACAACTTCTACGGCGGCTCCGGGGAGCTGGAGGCCGTGCTGCCCTATGCCGCGCTCCGTGACCAAGCGCTCGCCACCGCCCGCCGGCTGGCCCACCTCGGCTTGCCCCGTTACGCCAGAGTGGCCATCATCGCTGACACCCATCCCCTGTTTCACCGTTTCTTCTTCGCCTGCCAGTATGCCGGCCTGATTCCCGTGCCCATGCCCGCCGCCTTGCAGATGGGCGGTGGCGATGCCTACGTGGGCCAAATTCAACGCATGATGGATAGCTGCGGGGCCGCCGCTGCGGTGGCGCCGGACAGCTTTCTGGACCTGCTGCAAACCGCCGCTGAGCCTTTGGACTTGGCCTTCGTCGGCGGCGAAGCGGATTTTGATGCCTTGCCGGAGTCCTTTGAGCGGCCCTCGCCCCTGCGTGGCGATGAGCCGGCCTATCTCCAGTACACCTCGGGCAGCACGCGCTTCCCGCGCGGGGTGGAAATGTCACAGCGCGCCGTGCTTTGCAATCTTCGCGAAATCGCAGATGTCGGCGTTCTGTTGCGCGACGACGACCGATTCGTGTCCTGGCTGCCCTTCTACCATGACATGGGGTTGGTGGGGTGCGTTTTGGTGCCGGTAATCCGCGCTCTGTCCGTCGATTACTTAAGCCCCCGCACGTTTGCCATGCGCCCGCGGCTGTGGCTGAAGCTGATTTCCGATAATCGCTGCACGGTGTCGTCCAGTCCGCCTTCCGGCTACGGCCTGTGCGCGACCCGGCTGCGGCTGTCCGATCGGGAGAAGTACGACCTCTCCTCCTGGCGCATTGCCTGTGTCGGCGCCGAGCGCATCAACCCACGGCTGCTTGAGCGGTTCAGTCAGGTGTTGGCCCCCGCAGGGTTCGATGCCAAGGCCTTCGTCGCCTGCTACGGCATGGCTGAATGTGGGCTGGCCATCAGCTTTGCGCCCCTGAACAACGGCCTTGAAGTGGATGCGGTGGACAAGGAAGCGATCGGCGCCTCTGGTTTGGCAAAGCCCGTGACAGGCGAGGGCGGCATCCTGAAGCTGGCCGATTGCGGGGCGGTTCTGCCGAGCTACGAGTTCCGAATTCGCGATGATGAGGGCCGCGAAGTGGCTGAGCGTCACTGCGGGCACATTTTTGTGCGTGGCCCGAGCGTTATGCGCGGCTACTTCAATGACGCCGAAGCGACAGCCGAGGTGCTCGACGAATGGGGCTGGTTGGACACCGGCGACATCGGTTACCGCATCGGTCGCCATCTCGTGGTCACCGCCCGCAGCAAGGATGTCATCATCGTCAATGGCCGCAATATCTGGCCCCAGGACTTGGAGCAGTTGGCGGAAAGCTCCCCGGGCGTTCGCTCCGGTACCACCACCGCCTTTGAAGCCACTCGTCCCAACGGCGATCCGTTGGTCGTTCTGGTCGTGGAGAGCAAGCGGGCGGAGCCCGGCCTGCCGAGACGCATCGAGTCCTTGGTGCGCGAGCATTTCGGCGTCGGTTGCTACGTTGAGATCGTCCCGCCCCGGACCCTGCCGCGCACCTCTTCGGGCAAGCTCTCCCGGGTGACCGCCCGGGCGGGCTTCCTTGATCGAACCCATTGGGATGAGGCCGGAAATCCCGCATCGAAGGCCGTGCCTGCCATGGCGAGGGCTCGGCTCGCCAATGGCTGAACAGTGGCTGACGGCTCTTTTGGCTGACGGCCGTTGTGGCTGAAGGCTCTTTTGGCTGAAGGCTCCTTTCGTTTCCGCTAAGCCACGCACCGTTGTCGTCACCGGCCTGACCGGATTCATTGGCAGGCGTCTGGCGGTCAAGCTCATCGCGGCGTCCATTGAGACGCGGGCCATCGTCAGGAGGCCGACCGCTGTGCTGGATGCCCGCATCTCGCCTTGGGTTGTCGCCTTGGACGATGCCGATGGGCTGGTCGAAGCGCTGGCCGGGGTGGACGCCGTGGTGCATCTCGCCGGCGCGGTGCGCGGTGCGCGGCCCAAGGACTTCGCCGCCGCGAACAGCGAGGCGGTCAGCCACTTGTGTGCTGCCGCCCTGCGCCAAGCCAACCCGCCGTCCATGCTGCTGGTTTCGTCGCTGGCCGCCACCGAGCCGCAGCTGTCCGACTATGCCGCCAGCAAGCGAGCCGGCGAGTTGGCGCTGGCGGCACATCCGCAAATCGAGTCAACCGTCATTCGTCCGCCTGCCGTTTACGGTCCGGGGGACCGCGAACTGACGCCGCTGTTCGGCCTTATGCGCCGCGGCTGGGTCTTGGTGCCCGGCAATCCCGCGCAGAAGCTGTCCTTTCTCTACGTCGATGACTTGGCTGACGCCATCCTGTTCTGGCTGCAGGCGCCTCGGCGTTGCCGGGGTCGGCAGTTCAACATCGACGACGGTGCCGAAGACGGCTACGATTGGCCCGCCATTGCGGCGGCGGCGGGTGCCCGCAACGCTCGGATTCTGGTGATGCCCAAGCCCTTGCTGCAAGCGGCGGCCAAGGCAAACGTCGGTTTTTCGCGGCTTTTGGGCCGTGCGCCGATGCTGACGCCGGGCAAGGTTCGAGAGCTCAGCCACGATCGTTGGGTGGGTGACGGCGATGACTTCACTGCCGCCACCGGTTGGCGGCCAAGGCATGATCTGGCCAGTGGACTTGAACGGACTTTTCGTGGCTGGAGCTCAAAGGAAACCTGATGGACAAGCCCCTTGAACTGGAGTTGCGCGAGCTGCTTGCCGGCATCACGCCCTTGCCCCCGGACTTTGCTTCGGATACGGACCTGCTCGATGCGCTGGCCCTTGAATCGGCGCAGATCATGGAGTTCGTCATGGAAGTGGAGGACCGCTTCGACATCATCATCGACCAGCGGCAGCTGGCCGACGTGCGCAACGTCGCCCAGTTGGCGGCATTGGTGAGCAAGGCGGTGACATGAGCCTGCTGGCCAAGTTGGCTGCAGTGGAGGAGGCCCG
>JAPOTD010000048.1 GCA_026709365.1 Gammaproteobacteria bacterium | reverse complement strand
AACATCGAGTGGGGCAGCTATGCCGGCAAGCGGGCCCGAGTGGGCGTCCTGGAAGTGGACAATACCAGCGGCGTCGCCACCGTCTCCGTCGGTTCCGGCGGCGACAGCGCCGAGGTATCCGTGGGCGAGCAGCAGGTGCCGGTGAACGGCATTGAGGCCATTGTCATCGACACCATGGCCCGCTCTGGGCGGTTCGCCCTCGTGGAGCGCACCGTGCTCGGCAACGTGCTCGACGAGCAGGATCTGGGCGATCGGGTCTCGCAGCCCTCGGCAGCGAAAGTTGGCAAGGTGCTCGGTGCCCAGTACCTGCTGCAGGTGGTGGTCACTGACTATGAGGAGAACACCAGCAGCGTCGGCGGCGGAGCGCTCGGCGCCTTGACGCGGGTGCCGCTGATCGGCGGCGTTGGCATCAAGCGCGGCGAAGGCCGTGTCGGCCTCAACTTCCGCCTGGTGGATGCCGAAACCAGCGAAGTGGTTTACACCAAGCAGATCGAATCCATCATTAAGGAGAGCGGGCTCATCCTGGGCGGCGGCGGATTTGGGGGCGGGGTCGCTTTGGGCGGGTTCTTTGGCAAGTACGCCCGCACTCCGATTGGACAGGCCGTGATCGCCGGCGTCAACAAGGGCGTCTTCGACTTGGTGGGCGTGGTCGGCGCCCAACCCGCTGAGGGTAGCGTGGTGCGGGCCGATTCCGGCCGGGTTTGGCTCAATCTGGGCACCGGCGCGGTCAACGTGGGCGAGCGTTTGGAGGTGTACGCCAAAGGCGAGGAGCTGATCGATCCGGAGACAGGGATCAGCCTCGGCAGCATGGACACGCTGACGGGCCGGCTCACGGTCTCCCAAGTGCAGGAGAAGTTCAGCATCGCTAAGGTCGAGTCCGCATCCGGCGCCATAAGCCGGGGCGACCGGGTGGTGTCCTTGACAGCACCCGCGCCCATCGAGTTCGCCAGCGAGTGGCGGCCGCCTGCGCAGCCCCAGCGGATGCGGAACCCGCTTAAGCGGGAACGGGACAAGCGGGACCGGAATGGTGGCGACCGGGGTTCCTAAGCCCTGAAGGTGAGCGGCTGCCCCAAGATGCCGTGGCCGCAATCCGGCTCGCAACGAAACCTTCGTCATCAGGGAATCCGGCCCTTGCGGCTTTGAGCTCTGCGGATGGGTGCAGTTGACGTAACCGAATTTCGCAGCGATGTCCGGGCTTGGCTGAAGGCCAACTGCCCACCGGGCGCCCGCGGGCCGGGGCAGGTGGCTTGGGGCAGCCGCAGGATCGAGCTTGAGCCGGACTTGCGCCTGTGGCTTGAGCGCATGGCCGAACGGGGCTGGACGGTGCCGACTTGGCCGACGAAGTATGGCGGCGCGGCGCTCGATCGCGACCGGTACCGCGTGCTGATCGATGAGCTCAAGCGCATCCGGGCGCGCCCGCCACTGACTGGACGAGGCGTCAACTACATCGGCCCGACGCTGCTCGAGTACGGCGATGCGGCCCAGAAGGCCCGCTGGCTGCCGCGCATTGCTCGTGGCGAGGGCGGCTGGGCGATGGGCTACTCCGAGCCGGGAGCGGGTTCCGATCTTGCCAGCCTCGGCCTGAAGGCGGTGCGCGACGGCGACCACTTCATCCTCAACGGCCGCAAGATCTGGACTTCCGATGCCGTGGACTGCGACTACATCTTCGTCCTCGCCCGCACCAGCCCCGACAAGCCCAAGCACCAGGGCATCAGCTTGATCTTGGTGGACATGGACCAGCCCGGCGTGCAGGTGCGCCCCATTCGCCTGATCTCCGGTGCCTCGCCCTTCAACGAAACCCTCTTCGAGGACGCCATCGCCCCGGTGGCGGACGTAGTGGGCGGCATCGACAACGGCTGGACCGTGGGCAAGCGCCTGCTGCAGTTCGAGCGCTCCACCCACGCGGGCATCAACGTCTCCGGCTCCCAAGGCGGGCGCGCGGCGGACAGCCGCCTGCCGGAAATCCTCAAGCGCTATGCGCCCGTCGCCGATGGCCGCATCATGGATGCCGACCTGCGCGGGCGGCTCATCCGCGTCGAGCAGAATGGCCACGCGCAGCGCCTCACCCAGCAGCGGATCATGGAGGAAACCCAAGCAAGGGCCCCAGGCTTCGCATCCTCAGCGGTGAAGCTCACCGGCGCCCGCAACGCCCAAGACGGCCACGAGCTCATCCTCTCCGCCATGGGCCTGCAGGGCGTCGGCTGGGAAGGGGACGGGTTTGCCGCCGAGGAACTCGAGGCCATCCGCGAGTGGCTGCGCCAAAAGGCCCTGACCATTGCCGGCGGCACCCAGGAGATTCAGCTCAACATCATCGCCAAGCGGGTGCTCGGGTTGCCCGATTAGCCCAAGGCCCAATCCTTGATGAGGTGGTGGGCGATGGCGATGGCGCCCGGCACCTTCAGCGAGGCGCTGGCGCCGTCCAGCGCCCGCACCACCTCGCCGCGCTCGAACCAGCGCACGTCGGCCATCTCCTCGGGGTCGATCCGAATGTCCGTGCTCAGCGCCTTGCCGTGGCAGCCGATCATCAGCGAGGAGGGGAACGGCCAAGGCTGCGATGAGTGGTAGCTCACTGCGCCCACGGTCAGGCCGGCCTCCTCCAACACCTCGCGGCGCACCGCCTCCTCGATGGACTCGCCCTGGTCCATGAACCCGGCCAGCGCCGAGTACATGCCGGTGCGCACCAAGGGGCCGTGGGGTTGGCCGAGCAGGCAGCGGTCGCCGTCGGTGACGAGCATGATCACCACCGGGTCGGTGCGCGGAAAGTGCTCCGCCCCGCAGGCGCCGCACTGCCGCACATGGCCGCCCTTGGCGATGGCGGTTGGCGCGCCGCAAACGCTGCAGTGGCGATGCCGGTCGTGCCAGCCGAGTTGGGCGCGGGCTTGGGCGACGATGCCGGTGTCCGCCGCCGCCATGCGCATGGCGGCCATGCGGCAGTCCTCGAAGCGCCAGCCGCCGCCGAGGCCCAGCTGCGCCAAGGGGTCGCCGTCGCCCGACACATCCACGGCAAAATGGGCGACGGCCCCGTCCAGGCCCAGCAGAATCGGCTCCCCGCCGGTGCCCGCCGCCTCGACCTCCATGGCGGACACCCACCCCAAGGCGTTGCCGTTGAGCAGCACGTTGAGGTCGGCGAAGGGCAGGAAACGGCTGGAGAAGCTGCGCGCTGCGGCCGCCAGCCAATCGGCGTCCCGGCGTTGGACGTCGGCGCGATCCAAGGGATTGCCGGCGAAGGTGTGGATCAGGCTCATCAAGGCGGTCCGGTTGCTGATTCGGTTGAACGCGACGTTTTGATCACCTCGCTGCTGCAATTGGCCGTGTACGCCCCAAGGTGCGCTTGCATCATAGCCCAGGATGCATGATGTCGGGCATTGTGACCGTACGCCATTGCAACGCCTGCGCGAGTTGCCCCCGAGGTTGTCGAAACGCGGCCCCGAGTTAAACTGGCGCCCTAGGTCAAGAGTTTGGAGGAGCGCTCGTGAACCAGCAGGAAATTGCCCAGTTGCGGGACTTGATGGAATTCGAGGCAGGCCGCAGGGAGCCGCCGGCGGGCTTTCCCGCACTGCCGGACCTGCCGGGCGGGCGCTACACGGACCCGCGTTTCTTTGAGCTGGAGAAGGCGCACATTTGGCGCCGGTCCTGGCTGCTGGCCGGCCACATCGACGAAGTGCCGGAGCCGGGCTGCTTCCGCCTTTGGGAGAACGCCGGCCAGCCGGTGCTGATCGTTCATGCCGACGGCGGCGCCATCAACGCCTTCTACAACACCTGCAGCCATCGCGGGGCGCCCATCGTCACCCAGCAGTCCGGCCAGCGGCCGCGCTTGGTCTGCAAGTACCACGGCTGGACCTACAGCCACGACGGCGAACTGCTGGCCATCCGCGACCCGGAGGACTTCCGCGGCTTGGACTTCTCCTGCCGCGGCCTGCAGCGCATCCGCTGCGAACGCTTCGGCAACCTGATCTTCGTCAATTTCGACGACGGCGCTCCCAGCCTGCTGGAGTGGCTGGGCCCCATCGCCGGGGAGTGGGCCGAGTTCCAGTTCGGCCAGTGCCGATTGGCGGCGCGCCATTCCTTCGACCTGAACTGCAACTGGAAGATCGCCATGGAGGCCAACACCGAGGTCTATCACGTGCGCAGCATCCACCCGAAGACCGTGGCGCCCATCCTGGACGACCGGCGCAACGTCAACACCCTATACCCCAACGGCCACAACCGCATGGTGGCTCCGGCGCCCAAGGGCGTCGATGATCCGCGCGCGCTGCGCATGCCGTTCGGTGCGGAGATCGAAACCGTTGGCGAGATCGCCCGCACCTGCACCCAGTCCTACGGGTTGTTCCCCAACTGGGTGTCCCCCTTGAACCAGCGGGCGCTGCCGCCGCTGCTGTTCTGGCCGAACGGCATCAACAAGTGCCGCTTGGAGACCTGGACCCTGGCGCCGGACTGGGGCGATGGCCAGAAGCCGGACTCCTGGACCGTGAACGACGGCGAGCGCCTGTGCGACGTGCTGCTGGAGGACACGGAGTTCGGCGAGTGGATCCAGAAGTCCGTCGAATCCTACGGTTTCAAGGGCGTGCCGCTCAGCTACCAGGAGGCGCGCATCTACCACTGGAACCAAGCCGCCGACCGCATGATCGGCATCGACAACATCCCGGAGGAGCTGCGCGTCGCCCAAGTCATCGGCGATGAGTGGATCCACCCCAACGATCCGCGCTTGGAGCAGATGGCGGCGCTGGAGTCGCGGCGGCGGTCGGCTTAGGTATTAATCGACTTAGGTATTACAGAGATAGACAGCTAATGGAAGCACGAAATCGTAATCTGCCCGATTGGTTCGAAAAAGCTAAATCAGGAGAACTTCGGCTTCCTCGCTTCCAGAGATTCGAAGTCTGGGGGCATTCCGAAGTTGCCAACTTGCTTGAGACGGTCCTTGATGGACTCCCCGCGGGCGCTGCCTTAATCCTAAGTGTTGGTGATGAAGAAAAGTTTGAAAGCCGCCTTATGCCAGGTATTTCAGGCGAAATGGCGAGATGTAAGGAACACCTGCTCGATGGCCAACAGCGTGTCACTGCGCTTTGGAAGAGCTTGAATGAATTTATACGATGATCGGATATATCTCTGGAAGTACGAGAAAGGTGAGGACGGTAGGCAAGTCCCGCGTGTCCATGTTCAAGCGCGATGGATTAGGCGTGGCCAACGATATCCCGTCTGGCTTGATGATCCTTCTTCAGTTTTTCAGCGTGGCTACTTCCCTTTGCGCCTTCTGCGGCCTGGCGAAACTGCTCACGGAGAGATAACCCGTTGGTGTGATACTGCTACCGACAGCGACTTAAAACGGAGCCGTGATATCGAAATTCGGATCAATCAGTTGCGGGAACGAATCATTACTTTCAATCTCCCATTTCTTGAATTACCACCCAAAACTCCGCGTCATATTGCGCTTGATGTATTTATCAAAGTGAATACTTCATTGGCGAAACTAACAGCTTTCGATATCATCGTCGCCCGATTTGAAGAAAAAAAGGGGGAATCGTTACATCAGCTAGTTAAAGATCTAGCTACGCAAGTACCAGAGATAGAAAGCTATCAGACACCTAAAGACCTGGTTTTGAGTTCGGCCGCTATGCGTGAAGACCGCCCACCTACGCAAACTAGCTTCCACCGCCTTGACCTTGGTCGCCTCGCTGATACGTGGTCGGATCTCACTGCCGGTATTCAGTGGACCATAAACGTGTTGAAGGAAGAAAGGATTTTTGATGCCGCTCGGCTGCCCACCGTTGCCGTGCTGCCTGTACTGACGGCGCTACATAGTCATTTACCAAAGGCACTTGATGCTAGAGGGCGGGCGAACGCGCTGGTTAGGTCGTATATATGGAGGGCTTTCTTCACACACCGTTATGACAATAGTGCAGCAACTAATGCACTCCAAGATCTCCGCGGGCTCGTAAAATCTATCAGATCGCCTGACATGCGCGAAAGCGCCCCTATTTTTGATGAAGAAGAGTACCCTCTACCGACACACGACGAGCTGGCGAAGGCTGGTTGGCCGCGCCGCAAGGACACACTTGCACGCGCAATCTTGGCTTTGTCGCTAAAGAGTGGGGCTCGTGACTTTGCGGATGATGAGAAAGTATCGCGTCAGCATCTTGCCCACCGAGAATATCACCATCTTTTCCCCCATAGTCTTCTTACTGGCGAGGGGACACTGGCGTCCGAGGATTCGTACCGGGCTCTAAACTGTGCTCTTGTCACTTGGAATACGAATAGACGTATTGGTGCTACGGAGCCTATAAAATACTTACGAGATCGTGCAGCAGGCGCTAACCTAGGCGATTCAGAAGTAAAAATCCGCCTAGCGTCCCATCTCATTCCATATAAATGGTTGGCTGTTGGTGGTTATGATCGTATTAGGAATAAAAGGCACCGTGCTAAGAGAATACGAGAAGACTATAGTAAATTTCTTCTTCATCGGGCGAAGCTCATGCGGAAAGCAATTAAGGCTCTATGCAACGGGGAAGTTTGGCCAGCTTCGGAAGACTGAAATATCTATACCCACCCACCTGTCGGCGAAACGCATTTTCGTGATTGTCGTCCGAAGTGGTTGAGGCTTCACAGCGGAGAATTTCGTTTTCATCCCTCGAATCGTTGCTCCAGATAGCGAAAAGCCGCCCGCATGGCCATCGCCTCGCCGCCTTCCGGGCGGCCAGGACGGCTGCGGACGTTGTAGCCCATGATGTCGAAGTGCGCCCAAGGGACGCCGTTGACGAACTTCTCCAGGAACAGCGCCGCGGTGATGGCCCCCCCATAGGGCGAGGCGGCTGAGTTCAGGGTGTCGGCGACCTTGCTCTTCAGCAGGTGGTCATAGTCGCCGTGCAGCGGCAGCCGCCAGAGGGGATCATCCACGGCACGGCCTGCGGCAAACAAGCCGTTGGCTAGTTCGTCGTCGTTGCAGAACATCGCCGAGAGTTCGGTGCCCACTGCGACGCGGGCCGCGCCGGTCAGGGTGGCGAAGTCGATCATCAGTTCCGGTTCATCCTCGGCGGCCAGCGCTAAGGCGTCGCAGAGAATCAACCGGCCTTCCGCGTCGGTGTTGTCGATCTCCACCCGCAGGCCGAGGTAGGTGTTGAGGATGTCGCCGGGACGGTAGGCGTTGCCCGCAACGGCGTTCTCCACGGCAGGGATCAGCAGCCGCAGGCGCACCGGCAGCGCCTCGGCCATGATGAGCTGGGCAAGCCCCAAGGCGGTTGCGGCGCCGCCCATGTCCTTCTTCATGGAGCGCATGCCCCGGGCGGGCTTGAGGTTCAGCCCGCCGCTGTCGAAGCACACGCCCTTGCCCACCAGAACGATGAGCGGGTGCTCCGGCCGGCCCCAGGTGACGTCGATCAGGCGCGGTGCGTCGGCGGCCGCCCGACCGACCGTGTGAATGGCCTCGAAGCCTTGGGCGAGCAGATCGTCGCCCACTAGGATGCGGCAATCGGCGCCGTTGGCGTCCGCCACCTGGGCCGCCTCCTCGGCCAGCGCGCTGGGCGGCAGGTCGCCGGCCGGCGTGTTGATGAGGTCGCGGGCCAATTGCACGGCGCCGACGAAGTTGCGGAGGCGCTTCCCATTCGCCGAGTCCGGCAGCACGAGCTGGGCCACCGGCCGGGCCTTGCTTCTGTAACGGGTGAACTGATAGCAGCCGAGGCCCCAGCCCAACAGTTGGGCTTCGTCGGCTGTCTGAGCCAGCCGAC
>JAPOTD010000039.1 GCA_026709365.1 Gammaproteobacteria bacterium | reverse complement strand
AAACCATGAAACGATTGGCAATGACTCTCGCCGCCGCGCTGGCGGCTGTGGCCGCGTCGGCGTGGGCGCAGACCACGGGCACTCTTCAAGTGTCCGCCGGTCCCGGATTCAACATAACTCAAACCGCAACGATTAATGCCGCCCGCGAATGGGTGATTAACTACACAGCGGACATATCGCAAGACGTTTCCTACGCGCGTCGAGTTTGCGGCGGATGTGACGTGAGTCCGCCGTACACAATGAGATACGGTGCGGTGAGTGGCTCCAGTTGCCTCGGTTTGTCCCAGTCAGCGATAAGCGGAATTAACGGGACAATTTCTTTAACTTCATGGCAGCAAACAATCCGAGCGCGTCCAAACACAACCTATTGCCTAGCTTTGTTCACGGCGGAGAGCGGCAGCTACTACAACAATACGGCATTCACTTCGGTTTGGTTCAGAACGCCGCCTGACCCGAGCCCTGCGCCAGCCAGTAGTTCAGGTTGGGGCACGGGGTGCTTTGCCGACCCAAGGGGATATGCGGAATGCAACAGGCTTCGGACGGCTTGCAACAATGACCCAAGCACGACGTGGGAACAAAGCAGAAACAGGTGCATTCCGGCCAGCAACTGACTGGCCGCGCACCGACTCGCCGGGGCGGTCTTCGGACCGCCCTTGCCGGAGTGAGAGTCAAACTAATTCCTAATCCGTCGCATAGGAGACCGCGATCAGCCGCCATGTCCGCTTGGCGGCGGTGACCGAAGCGCCGACCCGCTGGTTGAGCAGGGCTTGGCCGAGGGGCGAGTCAACGCTGATGCGGCCTGCGGAGGCATCCGCCTCGTCAGCGCCCACGAGCCGATAGCGGCTCCTCCGCCCAGCGGCGTCCTCGACCGTGACCCAAGCGCCAAACCGCACCCGCGTTCGATCTTCAGGCAGGCGCTCCACGACGGTCAGTTCATCAAGACGCCGCGACAGGTAGCGGATGCGGCGATCGGTCTCATGGAGTTGCTTCTTGCCGTAGATGTATTCCGCATTCTCAGAGCGGTCGCCGAGCGCCGCCGCCTCGGCCACCTTTTGCACCAGCGCTGGCCGCTTGCGCTTCCAAAGCTCCCCAAGTTCCGCCTGCAAGGCGTCGTAGCCAGCCCGCGTGATGTAGGGCGAAGACTTGACGGCTGGGGGTCGATGGCGGCTCAAGGCGAAGCTCCTGGGGGGCCAATACGGGGAACGGCGACACGGAAGCCGCGCCCCGAAGCGCAAAGGGTCAATTTCCTACAAGGCTCGCGGACATGTCCACTAGGAAGGGATTGGAGCCCTGTGATGTGATGGCTTTTTCACTGCCGAACTGTCGGGGGCTATACTAAATGCAACAAGCAGCAAGAGAGATCCAAGGGATGGCCCAGCGTCTTGAATCCTCCGGAATGGAGCGGGCTCAAGCCTACGCGGTGATTGAGGAGATCGGCAACGCCATTGAAAAATTCGCGGTCACGCCCGAGGTGCTCCGTGCGGAATTGGAAGCAAACAACAAGATCATCTTCCAGCGCATAGATCGCTTGGAATCGCTGGTGAAGCTGGGCATGGGATGGCTGTTCGCCTTTCTGGTGGCGCTGCTGGGCGGAATGATGGGCTTGATGGGCATGCTGCTGCCATAACGACGCCATGTCCGAACCATCCTCACACTAAGCCTCAGTTCAGCGCAAGGAACACCGTCTTGCCCCGCGAGACGGTCTCCACCACGTCAAGGTCAAGGAGGTCCGCAGCGGGCATGGACAGGGGATCGCTTGACAGCACCACCAGGTCCGCCTGCTTGCCCGGCGTCAGGGTGCCCTTGCAGCACTCCTCAAACGACTGGTAGGCAGCGTTGGCGGTGACCGCCCGCAGCGCCTCCAAGGCATCCAGGCGCTGCGCCTCGCCGAGCACCTGTCCGCTGCGGGTCAGGCGGTTGGCGGTCGCCCAAACCAGGCGGATCATGTCCGGAGGCACGATGGGAGAATCGTTGTGGACCGTGAACGGCATGTCGCGCGCCAAGGTCGAGGCGGTGGGGCTGATGCGCTGCGCCCGCTGCGGCCCGAGCACCGAATCCCGATGCCAATCACCCCAATAGAACGTGTGCGCGGAGAAGTACGACGGCACCACACCCTGCGCCGCCATGCGGTCAAGCTGGTCCTCGCGCACCGTCTGGGCGTGAATCATGACCGTGCGGTGGTCGCCCAGCGGCGCGCTTTGCGCGGCCCTGTCCAAGGCATCGATCAGCATCTCGGCGGCGGCGTCGCCGTTGCAATGCACCAGCATGGGCACCCCGGCTGCGGCAAAGCCGGCAACCTTCGCGTCCACAAACTCCTGCGGCACCGTGGGATAGCCTCGGTAGTCCGCCGACAAGCCCGGCGGCGGAACGAAGTAGGGTTCGCTAAGGTAGGCGGTCTTGCCTTGGGGGGAGCCATCCAGGAACATCTTGACGCCGGCGAGCTTGACCCGGTTTCGGTACTCGCCCAGCGCTTGGCCCAAGGGCATGCGAAAGCCCGGCTCCATGGCCGCAAGATAGACCTCCACGTCGAGCGCCAAGCCATCGGTGTCCGCAACCTGGGCGAAGCGCAGGAGCTCCGCCACCGACGCCGCCCCGTCCTGAACGGTGGTGATGCCGTGGCTGGCGTAGATGTCGAGCGCCGCATGGATGTCCGCCGCCGACAGGTCGCCGCCGCCCATCACGCTGAAGCGCACCGGGGCGGTGGCCGTTTCCTCAAGCACGCCGTTGGGCTCGCCATCCGCCCGGCGCCGGATGACGCCGCCGAGCGGGTCGGGCGTGTCCTTGCTGATGCCGGCCCGCTCCAAGGCCAGGCTGTTGGCGGTGGCCAAGTGGCCGGACACGTGGATCAAGGCGATGGGGTGCGCGTCGGAAACCGCATCGAGGTCGTCACGGTCCGGATGGCGCTGCTCCTCGATCAGGGAGTCGTCGTAGCCCACGCCCACCACCCACTCACCGGGCGCAAAGCCGCGCTCCTCGATGTAGCTGCGCAGCACCGCCTGCAGCGAGGCGATGTCCCCCACCGCCCCCACCGGCGGCGAGGCCACGTTGGCCAAGTTGGCCGTGCGGGCGGAGAAGGAGAGGTGGCCGTGGGCGTCAATCAAGCCCGGCAGCAGCGCCCTTCCACCGAGTTCAACGGTCTCCCGCGCCTCGCCGCGCCAATCCTCCCGGCGCCCCACCCAGACAATCCGCTCACCGGCAATGGCCACTGCGGTGGCGTCGGCATGGGCGTCGTCAAAGGTGATGATGTGCTCGCCCACCCAAAGCCGGTCGGCCTGCAGCGGCGGGGACGACGGCGCGCAACCCGTCAACGCCGCAAGGCCCGCCAGGAGCCCGCCAGCCATCAGGCTCTTCGGGGCCCGCCCAAAAACGATCTTCATGCCAGTGTCCGCATTCATAATTGACATCCGTTCAGTCCGTGGTTGCGACGCCGCCGGCTGCCGTGCCGCCGCGATTCGGCCGAGGGCAGGGGGCGTCGGCACCCCAGTCCGCGTTGGGTCAGGGAGCTTCCCCAACCGAGCGTCCAGCCCCCGGCCGCATCGCGGCAAGTCGAACGCATGGGGCAACCTTATCCTGCGATCAGCAGATCGAAAAGCGATTCCGCCAAAGGCGGGCGGGCGATGCCGCGCTCGGTGATGACCCCGGTGACCAAGGTGGCCGGCGTCACGTCGAAAGCGGGGTTGAAGACGGCCACCTCGGCGGCGTGCTGCTGGCGCACCTCGTCGCCGGCGCGCTCCTCGATGATGACCTCCTGTCCACTTGGGGTGTCGGGGTCGAACGTGGACGACGGACAGGCCACGTAGAAGGGCACTCCGAAATGGTTGGCCAGCACAGCCAGGTTGAGCGTGCCGATCTTGTTGACCACGTCGCCGTTCCTGGCCACGCGGTCGGTGCCGACGATGATGAGGTCGATCCTGCCCGCCGCCATCAGGCTGGCGGCCGCATTGTCGCAGATGAGGGTGAGGTCGATGCCCGCCGCGCCGAGCTCCCAAGCGGTGAGGCGGGCGCCTTGGAACAGGGGCCGGGTTTCATCGACATAGACGTGGAAGCTCACGCCCGCTTGATGGCTCAAGTACATCGGCGCGGTGGCGGTGCCCAACTCGGACACGGCCAGCGCACCGGCGTTGCAGTGGGTGAGCAGGTTGCCGCCCGGCTTGATGAGGCTGCGCCCGTGCTCGCCGATGCCCCGGCAGGCAGCGGCGTCCTCCCGATGAATGGCACTGGCCTCATCCGCCAAGGCGGCCGCCCGAGGCTCCTGGGCGCCGCGCCGGCGCAAACGCTCCACCGCCCAACGGAGATTGACCGCGGTGGGCCGAGCAGCGATCAACGCATCGCCGCCGTCCTTGAGAACGCCGGCCACATCACCGGAGCGCCGCGCCGCCAACGCCAGCGCGTAGGCCGCCGCGATGCCGATGGCGGGCGCGCCGCGCACCGCCAAGGCGGCAATGGCGTCCACGGCGTCCGCAATGCCGTCAATGCGCAGGTACTCGACTCGATGCGGCAGTTGGCGCTGGTCGAGCAGGTGCAGTTCATCGCCCTCCCACCGTATGGCTGGCGGGCTGCTCATGGCTGCCCGCACGCCAAGGCCCTGGCCAAGGCCGCAGCAAGGGCACCGCCCGTTGCTTCGGCGCTGCCGCCGCAGGCGAACACCCCGTCCTCGTGGCCCAAGGTCACGAACACCAAGGGCCCAAGGGGGCGATGCCGCAAACCGACCGGGGGAGGATCGACGGGCGCGCCAGCCGACTCACTCGGAAACCCCTGGCCGCGATCCCGGGTGCTGACGCCGTGGGCGCGCAACAGCGCCGAAACCGCTGCGGCCATTTGCGGCGAGCCGTAGCCCACGTCCGCGTCGATTGCCGGCAGGCCTGCCGCGGCGGCGCTGTGCCAGATGTCCGGGCAATGGCCGTGGAACACCCAGTGCACCTGCGCATCGCTCGCGTAGAGCATGGCGTGGGTCAGCGACTCCGAGGACGGCGGCAAAGCGCCTTCAGCCTCCACGTGGAACCGGCCCAAGTCCCAGCGCCGCACCCAAACCAGATGCTCGACGCCGGCATCGGCGATGCCGGCGGTTTGGCTGGCGGTAATGAGGAAGCCCCCGGCAGCGCCGGGCAGGCGGCAACTGACGTTGCCGTAGCCCAAGCCGCCGTAGCGCCCCCCGGCTTGCCCAATCAGCTGAAGGCGGCGCAGCACGGCGCGCCAAGCGAGCAGCGGCTGCGCCAGGTCACCAAGCGGTTCGCCACCCGGCGCCGCCAGACAAAAGCTGAACTGAATGACCCCTTCGGCCTGCGCCATGCGTTAAAATTTCCAAGTCATCAACTACCCATTCTAACGCCGTGGTTACAGTGAAAAAGGCCGCAGCGGCCATCGGCGCCTACGTCAGCGGTCCGTCGCCGGAAGCGCTCGCCGAGGACGGGGACCTGGGCCGCGAACTGCGCGAGCTGCTGCTTGAGCACGAAGTGCTCTTCCTGCGCGGCCAACCGCTCAGCGCCACTCAATTCCAAGCCTTGGCGCGCCGCTTCGGCACGGCCTTGCACCATCCGGCCTATCCGGCTGCGCCCGGCACGGACGACGTGCATATTCTGGAAAGCACGCCCGAGACCCCATCGAAGATCGAGAAGTGGCACTCCGACATGACCTTCAGCGCCACGCCGCCCTCCTTCACCCTGCTGCACGGCCAGGTCATCCCCGAGTACGGCGGCGATACGCTGTGGGCAAGCGCCACCGCCGCCTATGACGCCCTGTCCGCGCCCTTCAAGAAGCTGCTCGAGGGATTGAGCGCCGAGCACGATTTCCGCCACGGCTTCCGCGAAAGCCTGGCCGAGCCGGGCGGCGCTGAGCGGCTCGCGACGGCCATCGCCGCCAATCCGCCGGTGCGCCATCCGGTGATCCGCACCCACCCGGAAACCGGCCGCAAGGCCATCTACGTCAACTCGCTGTTCACCACCCGCATTGCGGAACTGACCGCCGCCGAAAGTCGGCAGGTGCTGGCTCTTCTGTACGACCACCTGACCACCGATGAGTTCACGGTGCGCCTGAACTGGGCGCCGTTCACGCTGGTCATGTGGGACAACCGGTCAACGCTGCACCGCCCGATCAATGACTACTTTCCCCAACACCGCAAGCACCACCGAGTGACCCTTGCCGGCGAACGTCCGCAATGAACCCGCCCTGATCGGCGGCTCGCATGGATCCCCGCCAAGTGCCCATCCACCGGCCCTATCCCGACGAGGTGCCCTGGTCACTGCTTGCCGAGGGCTGCGCCGCTGCCGACCTCAACCTAATGCGGGTCGCCAAGATCGACGGCAAGGTCGTCGGCGTTTACGCAGTGGCAAAGGTGAGCGCCCTGCACTACCGCATCACGGCTTTAGTGGTGGCCGAGCGCCATCGCCGCCAAGGGCTGGGCCGCTGGCTGCTTGGCCATGCCATCGGCATCTGCGAATCCAAGGGGGCACGGGAAATCAGCGCACCGCCCGCGAGCTCCAAACTGTTCGCTCAGCGCGGCTTCGCGCCCACCGATCAGGGCCATCGGCTGCTGTTGACCCCGGAGTGACTTCAAGGCCCGCTTGCGGACAGCAACTCCTTGGCTTCCAAACCCGGCATCTCGCGAACCAGTCTGGGGTTCAGGTAACCGGGCAGCAGAGCCCCCATCCGGCGATGCAGGGCCTTGGCCTGAGTTTCACTCAGGTCGAAGTGCGCGGTGCCCGCCACCGCGTCGGGCAGGTGCAGGTAATAGGGCAGCACGCCCGCCGCAAAGAGGCGCTCCGAGAGTTCCGCCAGCGTGTCGGCATCGTCATTGACGCCGCGCAGCAGCACGCTTTGGTTGAGCAGCGTGAAGCGGCCGAGCGCGGCGAGCGCCCGAACGCAGTCGCCGTCGATCTCGTTGCCGTGATTGAAGTGCAGGACAATGACCACCCGTTGGGGAACGCTGGCCAGGAGTTCGAGCAGCGCTGCCGTCACCCGCTGCGGAAGGACCACCGGCAGGCGGGTGTGGATGCGGATGCGGCGCACGTGGTCGATGCCGGCGATGCCCCGGACCAAAGCGGCGAAGCGCGCATCCCTGAGCATCAACGGATCGCCGCCGGAGAGAATGACCTCCTTGATGGCGGCATCGCGGCGAACGGCCTCCAAGGCGGGAAAGTCCGCGCCTTGGCGATGTTCCGCGTATGGAAAGTGACGGCGGAAGCAGTAGCGGCAGTTCACGGCGCAGGCGCCGGCGGCGATCAACAGCGCCCGGCCCGCGTACTTGCGCAGCAGCCCCGCATCAATGACCGCCGAGGATTCGCGCAACGGATCCACCCCGTAACCCGGCACGCTTTGCGACTCCCGGGCGGTGGGCAACACTTGCCGCAGCAGCGGATCCCTTGGGTCGCCGCGACGCATGCGGGCGATGTAGGGCCGCGGCGCCCGCAACGCAAATCCCGTGCCTCGGGCGGCATCGACCTGCTCCGCGGACAGCGCCAGGAGATCCAGCAACTCCCCAACATCAGTCACCGCGCGGGCCAGTTCACGCCGCCAAGCATCGGCCGGCCAGGGGCCGGGCGATGCCGGTTCAATCATTTCGAGCGGCGGCACAGGTGCGGTGGTCGTCATTTGAAGGCCGCCCGCAGTCCCCTGCAAGCCGGATTCAGATGACCTGACGGCAACGGCTGCTGCCACGCTTGCCGGCAATTCCCACTCATTGTGAAAGCTGGGTTGGGCAACGCAGGCAAGCACCCGCTTGCTGACTTGCGGTTCAGCACACTACCGTCCCGCTGCGGCATCGCTTGGCTGGGCTCATCCGGCTTGCCGGCCCAGTGCGAGGACCGTGCGTTCAAGCGCCTGCGTCGCG
>JAPOTD010000068.1 GCA_026709365.1 Gammaproteobacteria bacterium | reverse complement strand
TGGAGACCACCGGCCTCGCCGACCCCGGCCCGGTCGCCCAGACCTTCTTCATGGATGACGAGATTCGCGCGGCGTTCTCGCTTGACGGGATCGTCACGCTGGTCGATGCCGCCCACATCGAGCAGCAGCTTGGCCGCAGCGACGAAAGCACTGAGCAGATCGCGTTCGCCGACGTCATGGTGCTCAACAAAACCGACCTCGTCGATGCCGAGGCGCTCGACCGGCTTGAAGCTCGGCTCCGGGAAATGAACCGGATGGCGCAGATCGTGCGCAGCGAGCGGGCGGACGTCCCCGTCGATACGGTGCTCAACCTCAGCGCCTTCGACCTGGACCAGGCGCTGGAGCGCCGCCCCACCTTCCTGGAACCGGAGTACCCGTTCGAGTGGACGGGCGTTTATGCGCTCGATCGCGGCCGCTATGAACTCAGCCTCGCCGACGGCCCCGACCCGGCGATGTCGCTCGTCGTCGTGCCCGACCAGGGCGCGGCCGACGCCGCCCTGCGGGAGGGTGCGGAGTGGTGCGTGCGGCGGTACGCCGAACCCGCGCAGGACATTCGCCCGGATGAAGCGATTCCGTTCGCAAAGCACGTCAACCTGCAGCTCGACTTCCTCGGGCGCAAGTCGTTCTTTTTGGATGTCGATGGGCCAACGCGCCTCGGCCTGTACGCCCAGCACACTGCGGAGGAGTTCGACATCCAACTGATGAACGCTGAAGGAACGGTCATCGAGCATGAGGCAGAGCGCACTTGGGTCGCGCAGCACGAGCATGACGACGAGGTGGGCTCAATCGCCATCGAGACTGACGGCGACGTTGACTCCGCCAAGCTCAACGCCTGGCTTGGCGAACTGCTCCGCGAGCGCGGGGTGGACATCTTCCGCATGAAGGGCTTCATCAGCCTCGCCGGCGAGCCGCGCCGCTTCGTCTTCCAAGGGGTTCACATGCTCTTCGACGGCCAGCCGGATCGTCCTTGGGGGGACGCGCCGCGCCGCAACCAGCTGGTCTTCATCGGCCGCAATCTCGACGAAGGCAGCATGCGCCAGGGTTTCGATGCATGCCTGACGTGAGCGCCCAAGAACCCCACGGTGCTCTCCGCACAGGCTGGTCGGCAACGGTTGACGACTACGCCATCGCCGGCGGCTGGACGGCCCGCGGCGATACGCTGGCGGTCGCTGACTCCGCCGGCGGCGTTTACGCTTTCGAGGGCAAGTCCGGTGCCTGCGCTTGGGGATGGCCGGGGCGTCACGACGGCGGCGCGCTGGCACT
Source organism: Gammaproteobacteria bacterium (assembly GCA_026709365.1). Lineage (GTDB taxonomy): Bacteria > Pseudomonadota > Gammaproteobacteria > Pseudomonadales > Azotimanducaceae > Azophilus. Next base: position 6,912 of record JAPOTD010000068.1, on the reverse strand, counting down.
GGCGGTCCACCCGGACGGCGCCACGTTCGCGACCGCCGGCCAGGACGGACACGTCCTGATCTGGGACGTCGCCGGGGGTGAGGTGAAGCAGGCCATCGAAGTCGGCCGCGCCTGGGTGGAGAACCTGGCATGGTCACCGGATGGCCGATTGCTGGCGGCTTCCTGCTCCCGGCAGGTTGCCGCCTACGGTGAGGACGGCCGCGAGGCCTGGCGCTCCGATGACCATCCAAGCACCGTCAGCGCAATCGCTTGGTCCAACGCCGGGGAGCTGGCGACCGCCTGCTACGGCCGAGTGACGTTCTTCGACGCCTCCACTGGCGAAGCGGGCCAACAGCTCTCCTGGAAGGGCTCCCTGGTGTCCATGGCGCTGAGCCCGGACGGTGATGTCGTGGCCTGTGGCAGCCAGGACAACTCAGTGCATTTCTGGCGCCGCTCCACGGAGCAGGACTCCATGATGTCCGGCTATCCCGGCAAGCCGTCGGCCTTGGCCTTCGATGATGCGGGCACCCTGCTGGCCACCAGCGGAGGCCCTATGGTGACGGTCTGGAGCTTCCAAGACGATGGCCCGGAAGGCACGCGACCCGGCGCGCTGGAGCTTCACGTTCAACCCGTCACGACCCTGGCCTTCGCCCGCCGCGCATTGCGCCTGGCCTCCGGAGGCCGCGACGGGGGCGTGGTCGTATGGTCGCTCAAGAAAAGCGGCGAAGGCGGTGCGATAGGCGCTGCGGTCGTGGCGGACCTAGTGGCCGAATTGCACTGGCGACCGGACGGGCGCGCGCTGGCGGCGCTCGACGCCCAAGGCGGCGTGACGGTTTGGCGGACGCGATGAGCCAAGGCCCGAATCGCCCTCAACTCTTGGAATCGGCGCCAGACTGAATTTACGCCAACAGCAGACTTAGCGGTCGTTGCGGATGACGCAACGTTATAACATAACACTATTTGATGGAGATCAAACCCATGACGTTTTCCAAACCCGAACGCCGCCGCGCGAAGATCCTGGCCACGGCAATCGGCTTCGGCCTTGCCTTGCAGCTGAACGCCGAGGAGGGCGCCAACGCGCCAACCGAGGCGACGGTCGCCGATGGCCAAGTCATTGAGGAGATTTCAGTGTATGGCCAGCAAATCAGCAGCCAAAACTCAACCGGCAGCCGACTGAACCTGGGCGTTCTGGAGACGCCGGCCACGGTGGAGATCATCAGCGGCCACAGCATCCGCGACCGTCTGGACTTTACCGTGATCGAGGCCGTGACCCGCACCGCCGGCTTCACCAATGAAGCCAACCCCGGCAATGGCAGCCAGAGCATCGCTGCGCGCGGCTTCCGGGGCCAAGGCGCGGTCACCAAGCTGTTTGACGGCACCAGCTACTTCAATGCCTTCGGCACCATCACCTTCCCGTTCGACACTTGGGGCGTGGAGCGCGTGGAAGTGCTGAAAGGACCATCCTCCGTGCTTTACGGCGAAGGCGGCATTGGCGGAGCGCTCAACGTGATCCCCAAGAAACCGCAACAGGAGCACGGCCGCGACTTCAGGGTGACCCTTGGCGAGGACGCCACCCGGTTCGTGGGCGTCGGCCTCACCGGCGGCCTGACCGATGACCTCGCCTACCGTCTGGACTACAGCAGCCACCAGTCGAACAACTGGGTGCGCAATGGCGACAGCGACACGCAGATGCTGTCGTTTGCGCTCAACTGGCAGGTCAATGAGGAGCTTGGCCTGAGCCTGCGTTATGACCACGGCGACCAGGATGACATGAGCTACTATGGCATCCCGGTGGTCAATGGCGACTTCGCCCCCGGTCTCCGGAAGGCGAACTTTGAATTCAGTGATGGCGAATCCCGTTACGAGGATCGGGCACTTCGCCTGAAGGCCGACTGGGCGATATCGGACTCACTCGCCATGCAGGCCGAGTACCACCACTTGGAAACCGACCGTTTGTGGCGCAATGCGTACTTCTCGGAACTGGACAGCGCCACCGGGCTGGTCCGGCGCTCCTATCCGTGGGCCGGGGACCACGTCATGGACCACGACGGCCTGCGGGTCAACTTCGCGCTGGACAGCAACTTGGGAGACGTGGATTTGCGCGCCTCGCTCGGCTTTGAGCTGAATGACGCATCCTTTGAGCGTCCCACCAATTTCGGCCCGGGCAATCCCAATGGCGCCGATTGGGCAACGGATGTTGACTTCGTTGATCCGAACAACTTTGCGCCTGGCGTCTTTGCTGACATGACGGACTCCGAACTTGCGCCGGACGGCTTCTCCGAGTTGGAGCACTATGCCCTGTTTGCCGAGAGCCAACTCAGGTTCACCGAGCAGCTGGCGGTTGTGCTGGCGCTGCGCTACGAGGATGCGGACACCGACTACAGACAGGTGAGCCTGACCCCCTTTGAGCAATCCGCCGACGCGCTGACCGGCAGGGTCGGGGCGGTTTACGACATCGCCGACAACACGGTGCTGTACGCGCAGTTCGGCACCGGCGCCACCCACCCCAACGCCGGGCTGGTCAGGGCTGTGCCCAGCAACCGTGAAGCGGACTTCATCAAGAGCGAGCAGGTGGAGGCCGGCATCAAGCAACGGCTGCTCGGCGGTCGGCTGCAATGGTCGCTGGCATGGTTCGACATCGTCAAGAAGGACTTGATTGAGGACGACCCGGATTCCGTCAACCCGGATGACGTGCTCTTTTTTCCTGAGCAGACCTCACAGGGCGTCGAGCTGAGCTTCAACTTCCAAGTCAGCGACGCGCTGCAGGTTTATGGCAACGGCGGCATTCTGGATGCGGAAACGGACACTGGCGCCACGCCAAACCATGTGCCGGAAGAGACCGCCAACCTAGGCCTGATCTGGACGCCCAACGAGCGGCTTCGGCTGATTGCGGACACCCGCTATGTCGGCAAGCGCTTTCATCCGAGCCTTCCCATTCCATCCTATGTGGTGGTGGATGCCTCAGCCCGCATCAGCATGACCGACCGCTTCAGCCTGACCCTCAAGGCCGACAACCTGTTTGACGAGCTCTATGCCTCCGCCCACACCTTCTCCACCACTTGGCTGGTCGGCAAGCCCCGCAGGCTAAGCCTGACGGCGGACTACCGCTTCTAGGCGCCAGCGGCCGTCAGTTCAAGGCAAGGGTTCGCTGAAAGCTTCCGTCAGTGAACCCTTCGCTTGCTTCTCGAACTCATCGGTCGCAGAACCACAATCACCATAGGGCCACGATGAAACCCAGAAGGCTGCTGTACTTCAGCCATCGGTGGCTGGGCGTTGCCATGTGCCTGTTCCTGGCGATGTGGTGCGTCAGCGGCGTGGTGATGATGTACGTGGGCTTTCCCGAGCTGACCCAGGATGAGCACTACGCCGGCCTGCCGCCGCTGGCTGTCGATCGCATTCAGGTTAGTGCCGAAGAGCCACTGGCGCTGGCCGACTCCGAAGCCGATGTTGAACGGTTGCTGCTGACCAGCAGCGGCGAGCGGCCGGTCTATCTGCTCAAGGCGGCGGGCGCCTTCTGGCGGGGCATGTACGCCGACACCGGCGCGCGCATCGACCCACTGCCTGCGGAGGCCGCGGTCGCAGTCGCAGTGGGTTTCCATCAAGCCCAACATCCCCATGCAGCCGCAGCCGGCAAGCATCTGGAGCAGCTGCACATGGACCAGTGGTCCGTGTCCGACGGCTTGCATCCCTACCGACCGCTGCACCGGGTGTCCATAAACGACGGCATGGGGACGGAGTTGTACGTGTCATCGCTGACCGGCCAAGTGGTGCGTGACACCCGCCGCAGCGAACGCATCTGGAACTGGCTGGGCGCCAATCTGCACTGGATCTACCCCGTGCAGCTGCGCAAGCACCGCAGCCTTTGGGAGAACGTCATCATCGTCCTGGCGCTGGCAGGCTTGGCTTCGGTCATCACCGGCGCGGTCATCGGCTTCATGCGCCTGCGGCTGAAGCGCAGGTACCGGAACGGCTCCCGCTCGCCCTATCGGGGCATGAAGAAGTACCACCATGTCCTCGGCTTGCTGGCCTTGGCGTTCCTGCTGACGTTCCTGTTCAGCGGCCTGATGTCGGTGGGGCCTTGGGGGATATTCGATTCCAGCAGCAGCTTTGCTGAACAGAAGCAGCGCTACCGGCAGCAGGATGGCCTCTTGCGGTCAGCGCCCGCTTACGCCCGCCCCGAGGATGTCCGGCAACTGATCCGGCAAAATGAGCGCTTTCCGGTCAAGCAGGTTGCATGGCACTGGATTGGCGGTGAATCCCATGTCTCCCTGCATGGCTCCAGGCAGGAAGTGCGGCACCTGCTCGCTGCGGGCGAGACGGAATCCCTGGCGCGGAGAATCCATGGCCATGTGGCCAAGCTGATTCCGGGCAGCAGCATCTTGGATTGGCAACAACTCGATGGCTACGACCTCCATTACTACTCCCGCCACAACAGCCATCGTCCGCTGCCGGCGCTGCGGGTCAAGTTTGATGATCCCGAAGCCACCTGGTTTCACATCAATCCATCCACCGGCGAAATTCTCAATCGCCTCACGGACCGGCGCCGGCTGGAGCGCTGGATCTACAAGGGGCTGCACACGTTCGACTTCAACCTGCTGATCAGCAACCGACCTGCCTGGGATCTGTGGATGATCTTCCTTTGCAGTGCGGTCCTTGCCTTTTCCGTGACAGCCGTGGTTATCGCAGTGCGGGCGCTGCGACGGGGCAGGTTCGGCCTTTAGGGCGTCAGCGTTCCAAACGGGACCCGGCCACCGGGAGCTCACTCCGATTCCGCAGCCGGGGTTGAGCTCGCGGACGCCGCCTCCCGCGGGGTGCGCCTCGCGATCTCATTCTCCACCCGCCAGATGCGGTCCTGGCCCCAGCAGGCGTAGGCGTCGCCGAGCGTGCCGCCGGTGACGCGGAAGCTCGGCACGCCCCAAAGGCCCGCATCGAGCATGGCGTTCAGGTTGTCGTCCAAGAGCGCGGACCAGTCCGCATCCCGGCTCGCCGCCAACAGGCGGCTCCAGTCCAAGCCGGCATTGGCCGTCACCTGGCGAAGGCCCGCCTCGGTCGAGATGTCGATCCCCTGCGCCCACGCGGCGGAGAGGTAGGCGGTGACGAATTCCATGCCCGCACCCAAGGCCAGAGCGCCCGGAAAGAGCGCAAAGGCGCGCCTGACCGGCTCCCCGAAGGGGTCAACCATGCGTCCGAAGGGCACGCCATGGGCGCGCGCCTCCCGCGCTGCGTCAGTGACGATGTAGCGTTGCTTCAGGCGCGGCGCCGATACGCCGCGCATCATCATGGGCATCACCGGGCGCAGCTTCACGGCAACGCCGCTGCGGGCGATCACGTCCAGCACCCGTTGGTGGCCCACCGCCGTGTAGGGGCTGCGCAGCGATGGAAAGTACTCCAGCACGATGCCGCTGCAGTCAAGGCCCGAAACGTCCGCGGGCACCGGCTCCGGCACTCGGGGCTTGCCATCCCCGAAGCCGGCCTCAACCAAGCGGGCCTCAAGCAGCCGAATCCGGTCGATGCCCCAGAACCACTCGCCCTCAAAGTGGAACATCCCGCCGAGGTAGTGGCCGAGCCGTTCCCGCAACGCGTCGCCCCGGCGCACGGCGTCCCGGCCCGCTCCGACGGAGTTGGCGGGGCGCAACGTGCCTGACCAAAGCGCTTCGCCAACGGCAAGCGCCTGAGCCGCGAAATCGGCGGCGCCGAGATGAGGCGCGAGCCGGTCGTTGGCCTGATCCACGCTGGAGGGTTGCGGCAGGGCCTTGGCGGCAAACGTCACGCCGTAGTCGCCGGCGACGCTGCGGGCATCCCGCAGCGCCCAAGCCGCAAAGTGCTCGCTGCTGCCTTGGAAGGCGGCGGCGGGGCCCGACACCAGATGGACCTCGAACGGCAGGCCGTAGGCCGCCTTCAGGGCATCCAGCTTCTGCACCGCCAAATGGCTGTAGGGATCGTCCGCCTGATGAAAGTAATGCACCGCTTGGGCTCCGCCGGACAGCCGCCCCCTGAGCCGCGCCCGCCGCCGCAGCAAGCGCGCAAACGACTCGGAGGCCATGAGCCGAATCGCTCGGGAGCGGAGGCGGGTCTCAAGGTTCATGGATGTGGATCTCCGTGGAGTTCGGGGGCAGGTCGAAGGTGTGCAGGTCCCGAACCAGAAGGGTGTCGGGATCGAGGCCGCGGGCAAACATCCTTTGGGCCAGCGCATTGGCCGGCACCGGAACCAAGTGGTAGTAGGCCAGCTGCCGGATGCCGGCCTCGGCGGCGCGCGCCTCTATGCTCAAGGCGTCCGCATGGTAGTCGATCACGTCGGTGAGGATGGTGGACAGCGCCGAATTGCCCGCTGCCCGCGTCGCTTCGATCATGGGATCGAGCAGGGTGCGCGAGAGCGCGTCGTGGAGCAGCAGGTCGGCGCCCTGGGCGGCGGCAAACAGGCTGTCCACGGCGTTGGTGTCGCCGCTGACCACCACCGACCGGCCCCGATAGTCCAGCCGGTAGCCCACGGCGGGGTCAATGGGCGCATGATCCACGGCAAAGGAGCGGATGGTCATCAGGCCGTCCTGCCAAACCACTTCGCCGGGGCTGGACTCAATCGCCGTCATCGGCCCGGCGGGCGGCGCCAGCAGTTCGGGGCCGTGGTGCGCCACCCGATAGCCCCGGTCGAGCGAATAGGCCAAGTTGAAGCCGGCCACCACGACGCCGACCCCCTTGGGGCCATGCACCTTGAGGCTCGACCTGCGGCCCTGCACCCAACTCGCCAGGTTGACGTCCGGCAAGCCCGCAATATGGTCCGAATGGAAGTGGGTGAGCAGCACGCCATCGAGCCGGCCCACGGGCAGGCGCGCCTGGGCGATGCGCTGCGGGGACCGGGCGCCCACGTCCACCAGGAAGAAGTGCTCCGGCGTCACCACGGCGATGCAGGCCTGGGCGCGGTCCGGGTCGTTGCCG
>JAPOTD010000042.1 GCA_026709365.1 Gammaproteobacteria bacterium | reverse complement strand
CGTGGCCTCGATGGCCGAGACCTCAACCAAGGTCTTCGTTTTGGAGGTGATGGGCCGCCATGCGGGCTGGATTGCCGCGGCGGCGGGCCTCGCCCAGGAGCGGCGCGGCGAGGCGCCGCACATCATCCTGCTGCCGGAAGTGCCGTTCGAGGAGGAGCGCTTCCTGGAACGGGTGCGGGAAGTGGTGGAGCGGCGCGGCTACTGCGTCATCGTCGCTTCCGAAGGCGCCCGCTACGCCAGCGGCGAGTTCGTCGCCGACGCCGGCGGCAAGGACGCCTTCGGCCACACACAACTCGGCGGCGTCGCCCCGGTCATCGCCGGCATGGTGCGCGCGCGGTGGGGCTATAAGCACCACTGGGCAGTGGCCGACTACCTACAACGCTCCGCCCGCCACATCGCCTCCGCCGTGGATGTCGAACAGGCTTACGCCTTGGGCCGGGCGGCAGTGGAACTCGCCTTGTCGGGTAGGAACGCCGTGATGCCCACCATCAAGCGGCTGAGCGATGACCCCTACCGCTGGGCCATTGGCGAGGTGCCGCTCGCCCGGGTCGCCAACGTGGAGCGCAAGATGCCCAAGAGCCACATCAGCGCCGACGGCTTCGGCATCACCGCCAAGGCTCGGCGCTACCTGGCGCCGCTGATCGAAGGCGAAGCCCCGCCGCCCTTCCGCAACGGGCTGCCGGACTACGTGCGGCTCGACAACCGGCTGGCGGCGAGGAAGCTGGCCGCTTTCGAAGTTTGATTGCGCGGCAGCGCTAAACCAGCAGCGGCGCAATCACCAGCGAGACGATCGCCATCACGTTGATGAGAATGTTCATGCTCGGCCCGGAGGTGTCCTTGAAGGGGTCGCCCACCGTGTCACCGACCACCGTGGCGGCGTGAACGTCGGAGCCCTTGCCGCCCAAGTTGCCCTTCTCGACGTACTTCTTGGCGTTGTCCCAAGCGCCGCCGGCGTTGGCCATGGTCAGCGCCAGCAGCACGCAGCCGAGAAGCCCGCCGCCCAAGGTGCCGCCCAGGGCTTCCGGCCCGATGCCGAAGCCCACCACTGGCGGCACCGCCACTGCGATGGCGCCCGGCAGCAGCATGCGCTTCAAGGCCGCGGAGGTTGCGATGTCCACGCACTTTTCGGTGTCCGGCTCCGCCTTGCCCTCCAGAAGGCCGGGGATTTCGCGGAACTGGCGGCGAATCTCCTGAATCATGTCCATGGCCGCCTCGCCCACGGAGGTCATGGTGATGCTGGCGATGAGGAATGGCGTCAGGCCGCCGATGAACAGGCCGACCAGCACGTCAGGGTCGCCTAGGTGCAGCACGAATTCGCCGCCGGTGGCGAACTGAATGGTCTCCACGTAGGCGGCGATGATGGCCAGTGCCGCCAGCGCCGCAGCGCCGATGGCGAAGCCCTTGCCCATGGCCGCGGTGGTGTTGCCGAGCTCGTCGAGCGAGTCGGTGATCTTGCGGGTCTCCTCGCCCAAGCCGCCCATCTCGGCGATGCCGCCGGCGTTGTCGGCGACCGGCCCGTAGGCGTCAACCGCCATGGTCATGCCGACGGTCGCCAGCAGGCCCACGGCGGCGATGCCGACGCCGTACAGCCCGGCCAAGCTGGTGGAGACGAAGATGATGGCGCAGATGGTGAGCAGCGGAATCACCACCGACTGCATGCCCACCGCCAGCCCGGTGATCATCACGGTGGCTGAGCCGGTCTGGCCTGCGTGGGCGATTCGCTCCACCGGCTTGGATGAGGTGTAGTACTCAGTCACGAGGCCAATGACGATGCCGCCGATGGAGCCGAAAACCAGTGAATACCAGATGTTGCTGGACAGGCCCAATTCGCTGACCACTAAGTAGGAAGCCGCGATGAACAGCGCCGGTGTGGCGAGCATGCCGATGCGCAGCGCCAGCGCCGGCGCCGAGCTCGACCGCGAGCGAACGATGCCGATGCCGATGATGGAGCAGACCAGCCCCGTAGAGGCCATCGCCAAGGGCAGGAACATCAGCGCCGATTTGCCGTCCCCTTCCGTCATGCCCGGCGCCAAGCTGCCCAAGGCAGTGAGGGTCAGGGTGGAGGCGATGGCTATGGTGGCGATCATGGAACCGCAGTAGGACTCGAAGATGTCTGAGCCCATGCCGGCCACATCGCCCACGTTGTCGCCCACGTTGTCGGCGATCACCCCGGGGTTGCGGGGGTCGTCCTCGGGAATGCCGGCCTCGACCTTGCCCACCAAGTCAGCGCCCACGTCGGCGCTCTTGGTGAAGATGCCGCCGCCGACTCGGGAGAACAGCGCCACGATGGAGGCGCCCATGCCGAAGCCGTGGATTTCGTGTGCCGTTTCCGGGTCGCCGCCGAAGAAGTAGTAAACCAGCCCCAAGCCCATCAATCCCAGCGACGCCACCGCCAGACCCATGATGGAGCCGCCGAAGAAGGCCACTGACAAAGCTGCCGCCGGGCCGTCGGAGTGTGCCGCGGCGGTGGTGCGCACGTTGGCCTTGGTGGCCGTGTACATGCCGATCCACCCTGCCCCGGCCGATGACAGGGCACCGGCGATGAAGGCCCAGATCGTTCCCGTGCCCAAGCCGGAGAAAAACAACAGCACCAGCAGCGTCATTGCGAACAGGGCCAGCATGCTGTACTCCCGGCGCATGAACACCATGGCTCCGGTGTGGATGGCGTCGGCGATCTTCTTGATGGCGTCGTCGCCTTCGTCGTAGCGCTTGACCAGCGCATAGATGATGAATGCGGCGATCAGCCCAACCGCCCCCAATATGGGGGGCACTAGGGTCAGTTCAGTCATTGGCTGTCCTGTCGTCTGTGGTCTTGGGGAGAACTTTCCAAGCCGCCACCGCATCAGCGGAGCGCGGGAGCCGCTTATGATAGCAGCGTCAGCGCAAAAGGCGCGACCTGACGGTCGCGCATGGAGTTTCGCTTCGCGAAACTCCGCGCTCTTAGCTCAGGCTAGTTTCCGATATGTTTCTGGGCCTGATCCACGCAACCAGCAGAGTTTCGCGTCAGCGAAACTCCAACGCACCCGCGCAGCGGGTGCGCGGGCTCGGAAACATTTCCGAACCTGATCCACGCAACCAGTGCGGAGTTTCGCGTCAGCGAAACTCCAACGCGCCCGCTCCACGGCGCACATGTGCGCCAACAGCCGCCGTTCAGGTAAACTGGCCGCATGCAGACCGAAATTCTCGCTCGCGGGCTGTGCTTCCCCGAGGGCCCGCGCTGGCGCGACGGCAGGCTCTGGTGCTCCGACATGCACGCCGGGGAAGTCATCACCGTGGACGCCGACGGCACCGTATCGTCCGTCCTGGAGGTCGCCAACGACCCGTCCGGCCTCGGCTGGCTGCCGAACGGCGACCTGCTGGTGGTTTCGATGACCGACCGCCGCCTGTTGGCTTGGGACGGCGTGGCCCTGCGCACCCATGCCGAACTTTGGGATTTGGCGCGGTTCCATCTCAACGACATGGTGGTGGATGCCGCCGGACGCGCCTATGTCGGGAACTTCGGCTTCGACCTGCACGCCCAAAGGAAGCCCAAGCCCGCCGAAGTGATACTGGTGGAACCCGATGGCGGCGCCCGGGTGGCTGCTGGGGACATGCTGTTTCCCAACGGCACCGTCATCACCCCGGACGGCAGCCGGTTGATCGTCGCTGAGTCCTGGGGCGCCCGGCTGACCGCCTTCGACCTGGACGCGGAGGGCAACCTCGGCAACCGCCGGATCTGGGCGACCCTTGCCGACGGCGGGGTGCCCGACGGCATCTGCCTGGACGAGGCCGACGGCATCTGGGTGGCCTCCCCGTCCACCAATGAGTGCCTGCGCTTCGTCGAGGGCGGCAAGGTGACCCATCGCGTGTCCACGGACCAAGGCGCCTTCGCCTGCATGCTGGGCGGCACGACCCTGCACATCCTCACCTGCGCAAGCTCCGACCCGGACGTCTGCCGAAAGAAGCGCTCAGGACGCATCGAGGTGGTGGAGGCACCCTACGCCGGGGCTGGTTTTCCGTAGTGACCCGCATATACGAAAACTACCGTTCGCCCTGGCTGAACGAGGAGCTCGACATGCTCCGGGACGCCGCCCGCAGGTTCTTTGAACGGGAGTTCAAGCCCCACAACGAGCGGTGGCTGGCACAAGGCGAGATCGACCGGGATGCTTGGCGCAAGGCGGGCGAGGCCGGCCTGCTGTGCGCGGAGATGCCGGAGCGCTACGGCGGCGCCGGCGGCGACTACCGGCATGAAACCGTGGTCATGGAGGAGTTCCTGCGGCTGGGGCTCACCGGCTTCGGCTATCAAGTCCACAGCAGCATCGTCGCGCCCTACATCCTGCACTACGGCAACGAGGCCCAGCGCCAGCGGTGGCTGCCCGGGATGGCCACCGGAGAACTGGTCGGGGCCATCGCCATGACCGAGCCGCACACCGGGTCGGACCTGCAGAACGTGCGCACCACGGCCGTTCGAGACGGCGACGACTACATCGTCAACGGCGCCAAGACCTACATCACCAACGGCCAGCATGCCGACTTGGTGATCGTGGTTGCCAAGACGGATCCCAACCAGGGCGCGAAGGGCATCTCCCTGATCGTCGTGGAGACCGACAACCCCGGCTTCCAACGCGGACGAAACTTGAAGAAGATGGGGCTCAAGGCGGCCGACACCTCCGAGATGGCCTTCGCCGACTGCCGGGTGCCGGCCGCCAACCGGCTCGGCGACGAAGAGGGCAAGGGGTTCATCCAACTGATGCGGCAACTGCCCCAGGAACGGCTGAACATCGCCCAAGCCGGCGTGGTGGCCATGGAGCGGGCCATCGAGATCACGCTGGGCTTTGTCAAGGAGCGCCAAGCGTTCGGCCAGCGGGTGCTGGACTTCCAGAACTCCAAGTTCAAGCTGGCCGAATGCAAGACCCTATCCCTGATCGCCCGCACCTTCGTCGATCAGTGCCTGGTGCGGCATCTCAAAGGCGAGCTGGACGCCGCCACCGCATCGATGGCCAAGTATTGGTGTACGGATCGGCAATGCGAGGTCATCGACGAGTGCGTGCAACTGCATGGCGGTGCCGGCTACATGGACGAGTACGAGATTTCCCGAATGTACGCCGACGCTCGGGTGCAGAAGATCTACGGCGGCACCAACGAGATCATGAAGGAGTTGATCAGCCGAACACTATAGGCAACGGCGCTCCACGGCCCGCCAATGCGAGCGCAAGCTGCCCACACGCACTGCACAGGAGGGACAAGGCGACTACGCGACCTTCAACTTGGAACTGTCCCGCTCATTCGACTTCAAGATCGGCTACGCATACCGTGCGGAGGTCCGGGTGAAGAACCACAAGGACAACATCACCGACAACAACTATTTCAAGCTGGTGCTGTCCGACATGCAGACGCACGGCTACGGAATGGTCTGGTTCCAGTATGTGTGGACCGAGCGTTGGCGTGTCTCAGGCCTTCCCGAGACGAAGACGGTGAAGGCTCGGATTAAGAACCGTGTTACGGACGACCAAGGGCGACGTTAGCCTTAAGGCCGGTGGTGCTCTGGGAGTGCCATCAGCCTGACTGAACGAGGCTGCGCGCGGCCTTGCCGGACCTATGGGGAAAGTGGTGCGGCGCGTGGTTCCGCATAGGTCGCGAGGCCGGGATTCGGAGCCGGTGACGAAGCAGCCAATCAGGGACTCTGGGAGCCGCTGAGAGGCGCCGCTCCCCCAATCAAGGCCCTCGCGAAACCGCCTTGTGGCTCTGCCATTTGCTAACCGACCGATAGTTCTTCATTCTTCGCAAGATGAAGAGCATCCACCTCGAAACCAGCGGCATGAAGGTGCGTCGCTTGGGGGCGGTGCGCACATAATTGGAGCCTGTAACCGCGATGTGGCTGGCTTGGGCTGATGCGCCTGTCCTGGAACGAGGTCCGCTCTCGGGCCGCGGCCTTCGCTGAGGAATGGCAGGACGCGGCCTACGAGAAGGGCGAGACGCAGAGCTTCTACAACGCCTTCTTCCGGGTCTTCGGCGTTCAGCGTCGCAGCGTGGCGCGCTACGAGGAGCACGTCGCGAAGCTGGACAACCGCTCGGGCTTCATCGACCTGTTCTGGCCCGGCGTGCTCATCGTCGAGCAGAAGAGCGCCGGGCGCGACCTTAAAGGCGCCTACGAACAGGCCGGGGAGTACTTCGACGCACTGCCCGAGCGCGACCGGCCGCGTCACATCCTGGTCAGCGACTTCCGGACCTTCGAGCTTCACGACTTAAGCGAGCGGCGGAAGACCGCCTTTGCGCTTGAGGACCTGCCTGCCCATGTGGAGGCGTTCGGCTTCATCCTCGGCCGCGAGCGCCGGACCTTCCGTGACCAGGACCCCGCCAACATCAAGGCGGCTGAACTGGTCGGTCGGCTGCACGACTCGCTGACCGAGGCGGGCTACCGGGGCCACGATCTCGAGCGCTTCCTTGTCCGCATCGTGTTCTGCCTGTTCGCGGACGACACTGGGGTGTTCGAGCCACGGGACATTTTCCTAGACTTCGTCGAGACCCGCACGGGCGAGGACGGCGCGGACCTTGGCGCGCTGCTGATGCAGCTGTTTCAAGTGCTGGACACGCCGCAGGCGGACCGGCTGGCGACGCTGGACGAAGACCTCGCCCGCTTTCCCTACGTCAACGGCGATCTCTTCAATGGGCCGTTGCGCATCCCTGCTTTTGACTCCGGGATGCGCGAGAGGCTGCTGGATCTCTGCCGCTTCGACTGGTCGAACATCTCCCCGGCCATCTTCGGCTCCCTGTTCCAGTCGGTGATGGATCCGCAGGAGCGCCGGGCCAAGGGGGCGCACTACACGACCGAGAGGAACATCCTCAAGGTCATCGAGCCGCTGTTCATGGATGACCTGCGAGCGGAGTTCGAGCGCATGAAGTCCCGCAAGGACAGCCGCCGCCTGCCCGAGCTTCGGGCATTCCAGGCGAGGCTTGGGCGGCTGAAGTTCCTCGACCCGGCCTGCGGCTGCGGAAACTTCCTCATCATCGCCTACCGGGAGTTGCGGCTGCTGGAGATCGAGGTGGTCCAGGAGATTCGCGACGCGACCGCGGCATCGACGCAGGACGTGCTCGACACCGCATGGCAGTCGGTGGTGGATGTGGACCAGTTCCACGGCATTGAGCTTGGGGAGTTCCCGGCCCGCATCGCGGAAACAGCACTGTGGATGATGGACCACATCATGAACAACCGGCTGAGCCTGCAGTTCGGCCAGTCCTTCGCCCGCATCCCGCTGGAGAAGTCGCCGCACATCGTCAGTGGTGATGCGCTGGAGATCGACTGGTCCGACCTGCTGGCACCCGGTGACTGCGCCTACCTGCTGGGCAATCCGCCGTTCGTGGGCGCGAAGTTCCAGACGGCGGAGCAGCGCGCCCAAGTGCGGGAAATCGCTGCGCTTGGCAAGAGCGGCGGCACGCTCGACTACGTTGCCGCTTGGTTCATCAAGGCAGGGGAATACGTGAAGGGCGGCAGCGCCCGGATCGGCTTCGTCGCGACCAACTCGATCACCCAGGGCGAGCAGGTCGCTCAGCTCTGGCCCATCCTTTTTTGGCACTGTCGGCTGGAGATCGCCTTCGCGCACCGGACGTTCGCTTGGGGCTCGGATGCGCGAGGCAAGGCGCACGTGCATGTCGTCATTCTCGGCCTTGACCAGCGTGAGGCGGCACGGACGGAGAAGCGCCTGTTCAGCTATCCCGACATCAACGGCGATCCGGAGGAAAGCCTTCATGCGGCGCTGTCGCCGTACCTGTTCGATGCGGGCGGGCTGTCAGACCCGCACTTGGTGGTGCGTGAGGAAAGCAGGCCGATCAACGGGATGAACAGGTTGGTCAGCGGCAGCCAGCCCATCGACAACGGCCTGTACATATTCAACGCGGAAGAACGCACCGAACTTTTGGAAGCCGAGCCGGTCGCCGCGACATTCCTGCGCCCCTACGTCGGGGCACGGGAGTACCTTCAAGGCGGGAAGCGGTGGATTCTGGCCTTGCAGGATACGTCGCCGACGACATTGAAGTCCCTTCCGCGCGTGAGGGAGCGCATGGCCGCCGTTCGCGCCTTTCGGGCAAGGAGCAAGCGCAAGAGCACGTTGCAAATCGCTGACTACCCGACCCGGTACAACGTCGAGGTCATCCCGAAAGCGCCGTTTCTGGTGATTCCAGAAGTCAGCTCCGAGCGGCGGGCGTACGCCCCAATCGGCTGGCTGGAGCCGCCGACGATTCCGAGCAATCTCGTGCGGATTCTGGACAGCGCCACGCTGGTTGACTTCGCGCTGCTGACCTCGGCGATGCACATGGCTTGGCTACGCCACATCGGTGGGAGGCTGGAAAGCCGATACCGCTACTCCATCGGCCTCGTTTACAACACCTTCCCGCTGCCGCCTGATGATGTGGACCCTTCAAAGCTGGAACCACTCGCCCAAGCGGTGCTCGATGCTCGTGTGGCCCACTCGGATGCGACGCTCGCCGACCTCTACGACCCGGACCTGATGCCGCTGAACCTGCGCCGGGCGCACCAAGCGCTCGACCGCGCGGTGGACCGCCTCTATCGCCGCGCTGGCTTCGCATCCGAACGCGAACGCGTCGAGCATCTGTTTATGCTGTATGAGAGAACTTGTAAACCGCTGGAGGCTCAAATCAAGACAACAGCTAACAATGAAGCATCAGATTGACCGACTACGCCCAGACGACCGCGACAATGCCGCCAAGGCACTTATCCTACCAAACAACACTGAAGCCAACCGAGTGATCCAACGATGACCCTTTCATAGATCCGATCCAGCACTTGATCACGCAGGTCACTCACGGCTGCCCATCAAGTCTTGGATAGCCATAAGTGCCAAATCGCAATCGCCCCCGGGCTGCTTGACGGCAACTGGTCGCCATAGAGGAAGTCTCGCCCATGCCGCGTGTGCGCTAGTTCGCAGACGCCGGATCCGGAATGAACAGGAAGCTCTTCGACCAAGTAGTCTGCCGAGCCGTAGCCGATAGCTTCCGACAAGAACGGCCTCAAATGGGTATCAATTGACGATCCATCGCGTACGTAGCCGACCATGAACGCTTCCCGGTTGCTCCACGCGTATTCGCCCTTGACAAATCGGCGGATGCCCTCTTTGCAGTATAGCTTCAGCGTTTTCGACGCGGTAGCGTCAAGTATCTTTGCCTCCGCCACCAACGGAAATCGCTGCCTGCGATCTGTCAAGTAGAAGCACAGGTCCGGGCGCTTCTCCAAATGCGAACCGTCAAAGCTAATGCTCTCCTTCCCGCGCACCACCAAGTTCACAAGCTGACCCCATAGCGTCCCCTTCTCGATCAGCATGTTAAGGCGCCCCTCCATTAGGGCAGTCACTTCGTTCTCGTCACCAGAAACCATCGTCACCGGCTGATCCACGCAAAGCTCGTCGAATACTTGGCGGAGACCTTCCGCCAAGACCTCCAGATGTACGCTGGCAATGGCCGGCAGAGGCAAACAGACACCTTTGGTCAGTTCCGCGACCTGATCGAGTCGAGGCCGAGTTGCAGGCCCATTCACTCCTGCGCGTGCCCTTTCAGCAACTCGACGTGGGACCAGATGATGCGTTGAGCAAGCAGCCGTGCCTGCGTCTTGCTCCAACAGCGCCTTTGGGCGAGTAATCCCACCAGCAGCCCACTCGTGTCGTACTGAACAACGATCTCCGAGGCCGCCTCCCCGTCAGCAGCCTTCAGCAGACCAATCCAGTCATCCGCAGCAACACCCTCCTTCGTCCTGCCACGCCCAGTCGAAATACTGACTGCCTCCCACGGCGACGATTTCAACGACGGGACCGGACGCACAACAACAGTGGAGCCAAATCGCTCGCACCAAGGTCTCAGCTCATCCTGGACAACCCTGCAAAACTCGTCCTTCTCAATTGCCGATGGCACCTTCTGAGCCTTCCTCTTGTTCTCGGCAAACGGCAAACCCAACTCCAGAGTGTCGAACACGACTTGCAAATCTCCCTGACTGAGCCCATACAGCCGTGCCACCCAATCATCGACATCCTCCCAAGACGTTGCCCCCGATCTCAAACCTTCAGTAAGCTTTCTGATCTCCCCACGCTGCTTACCGCTCAGCTTGTCGAAATCGGGCAAAGGCACTTGGTCGAGCGCAGCCTTCTCGACGACATCCCGCTCGAATCCGAACTCTCCGCTTGTCACGAGCGCTAGCCACGTTACCAATTTGCTCCCGAGAATGAGTGCGAGATATCGAGCAAGCAACCTCGCATTGGGATGACCACTCGGGCTGTACCCGTAGAACGACTCGTTGAAGACGACGTCCCTATCCGAAATCGCGACGCTGATCCGCCCCGTATTGGCGGATGGAGATTTATGAACTAGCACGAGCGGTCCCACGAAGATATCTTTCGACCGTGGGTCGTGGATGCGCTCACGCGAGAAGAGGCCGAGCGATTCATCTTCCACAAAAAACCCCCCAAGTGATCTGAAAGTGACCTCCTTGCGCTGCCTCAGATAGCTCGCGTCCACGCCGGGGCGTCCGTCGCCATGCTTGCGAACACGGCTGCTCGGCTTCAGCGTTTGATAGCCGCTGCCGCTTCCACGCAAGCGCCCCCGACTCCCGCTTCCAATACGCTCCCGCCAGAACCCCTCCAAGGTTGGGTGCCCGTGTGCCCGAATTCGATCGACGATCCCGAGGTCAGCGCGAGTTCCCCTAAACAGCACTTTCAGCAGATCCGGCGTTTGGATAAGCTGCCTCACGCCTACGACCTCCGCGTTTATCGCGTCTATCCGCATGGTGCCAGCATTGTTCAGCGAATCTTCAATACGGGGAGTAATGAACCTGAAGCCCGCCTCGACTCCGGGTGTCCTGTTCGAAGCGAACAAAATGCAAAATGGTGCGGAGATCTGTGGCCATACTTTCGTCTGTCTTAACTCCACGCCATTAATGACCGATGTAATGTCCAATGCTTCCAAGAGCGCCTTCCTCGCATAAGGCATCCCATCGCCTTGCTGGAACAGCAAGCGGGCGTGCAACGCAAACGCAATCTGACCCTGTGGCTTGGCCCACTTCATCGCACGCCAAACGAAGGGCAAGTCGAGGCATTCGTTCGGCAGCGGAGGGGGTTGATCTTCAATCTTCCTCTCTTTCGCGATACCGGCCACTTTGTTCCGCACCCAACCCCATTCGGGCAGCTTGGTCCCGCTAGCCCAAGGCGGGTTGCCAATGACGAGGTCGTATCCACCCTTATGCTCGTCACCAACAGCAGGCCCAAGGCTGCCAAGCCCCTGCCCTTCCTCCTCACCCTCCAGCGTGACCCGATGAAGCACCTTCCCGCGCAGGTTCTCGAACCGCAGCTTGTCCACCGGCCTAGGTTCCGGGTCGAGTTCGATCGACAGCAAGTAAAGGCCAAGCGCCGCGAACCGGAGAGCGGCCTCGTTGACGTCGAAGCCCACCAATTGGTCGTACAGTATCCGCCTGAGCACCTTGGTGTCAGGTCTGTCACCTTCTGCTCGCCAGCGCTCCGCGACCAACTCACGAAACGCGGTTAGAAGGAACATGCCTCCGCCCGCTGCCGGGTCGAGAACCCTAGCCGACTTGGCAACTCCTTCGCGCCTCAACGCTCGGAAAGACGCCCGAACCATGAGGTCCGCAATGGGCTTCGGGGTGAAGTAGCTGCCCTGTCTCTTCTGTTGCTTCGGAGCGTGGTTCTTCAGATGGAGTTCGTACGCTTGGCTCAGCACACCAACCGGGATGTGTGCGAAATCGAGGTTCCCCCACTTCTCCTCCCAGCCAAGAAATAGTTGACCCCCGGGAGCCTTTCGAAGAACGTCACCCAGCACTCGGTAAGCGCGCTCAGGCAAAACGTCGAAAATCTCCGCCGATAACGGCAGCATGTCACCATTGAATGTCTCATCGAGCCATCTCGACGTTTCTCTTGCCGATTCGGGCTTATCAAACAAGCTGGCAGCCATATTCGGATCCGATTTGTCGTCCGGCAGCAACTCCCGGTCCGCTAGGAACCGCGTGAAGAGTGCGCGGCCAACCAGCGAAATCGCGTCTTTGTCCGATAGGTCAAGGCTCATCAAGCTGGTCGTCGACCCGGTAAGCAGGTTCAGAACGATGTTCGAAATCCAATTCCGATTTGTGATCGCCGCACTTGGCCGCAAATTGCCCAGCCGCGCGAACACCGCGGACCTGCCAGAGGCCCCTTCCCCAATATCAACGCGAGCTTGGCGAACCGACTTTCTGTCAAGCGCCACGCGGTACACGCTTAGACTTCCTGGCGCCACCACCCCGACATAGGGCGCATCCCCCCGCATCGCGAGCAGCCGCCGTATCCGCAGGAGGTGCTGTTCATCGTCCAGGGAGTCCTTGCAGATCAGGAACACCAGCGGGGCGCCGTGCCACTCGTAAACGGCTTCCACTACACCGAGCGTTTTGTGCTGATTGCGCCGCGCTGTCGTCAGCGTTGCATACGGCAGCAGTTCAGGACTGTCGCCGTCAAGATCGAGCAGAGCGGCTGGATCAGCCCCGAAGTCGGTGACCAAAGCGCTTAAGTCACTCATCACCCTTGCCCGAGCCCTTCTCCGATCCTCAACGAAATTTGCGCGGGGCGTGCCGCTACTGACCCACTGATATTGGGCAGACTAGCACACAATCGCTGCCGAGCGGCGCTGGCCGGAACTGACCTTTGCCGAGACGGGCTTGCCAACAGGCGCGTTGGCCCCAAAGGAGCCCGCATGACTACCATGTCGTCACTTTTCATGGAAAAATGACGACATGGTTAGCAACTATGAGCGCTTGATCCGCCCGCCGCAGCGCAGCTTTTTCCTGTTTGGCATGCGCGGCGTGGGCAAGAGCAGTTGGGCTCGGGCCATGTTCCCCAAAGCGGCCTTCTTGGACCTGCTTGATGAGCGTCTCCATCAAGATCTGCTTGCCGATCCCTCGCTGTTCGCCCAGTCCATCGCCGACCGCAAGGCGGGTGATTGGGTGGTGGTGGATGAAGTGCAGCGCTTGCCCGCATTGCTCAACGAGGTGCAAAGCGGCGCAAGCTCTACTGGGCTGATCCGGGCGTCGTCAGAGCCGTCAAGCGTCAACTTGGCCCTCCGACCGCGGAAGAGAAGGGTTCGTTGCTTGAAAGTTGGGTCGCCACCACCTTGCAAGCCCATGCTGAAGCGCTGGAGCTCTACGAGCATCTCAGCTATTGGGCGCCACACCAATCCGCGGTGGAGGTGGGTTTCATTCTGCAGCGGGGCGGTGAGCTTCTCGCGATCGAAGTCAAGGTAACCAATCGTTACCAAACGGGCTTGCTTAAGGGCTTGCGGGCGCTCGACGCCGTGCCGGGGTTAGTGCGCCGGATACTGGTTTACACGGGCGAGCGTTCGTTCAGGTCGAGCGATGGCGTGGAGATATGGCCCGCCCACCGCTTTGCGATCCAGACCGCCAGCGGCACGCTTTGGCCCTGACGTGAGGCTGGACGGTCAAGTCCCCCAGATCGTCACCGGCTCCCCGCCGTCGGTGACTTGACGGCAAAACACCTTCTCGGCCCAAGACTTGTCCGGCGAGCGGTCGAAGATCACCAGATGGCCCTCCGTTGCGGCGCAGCGGTCCATGTAGGCACGGGTTTGCCCAAGGCCCTCGCGCTCGGTGCGTTCCATGCTGTGGTGCAGAATCTTGCATTCAATGACGGCCCTTTGGATGGTGTCGCTGCTGGTGACCGGCCAGATGATGAGCAGATCGGTGCGCCTATGGCCAAGGCCGTATTCGCGTTCGATACGACCGCCGCCGTTGACGATGCGCTGAAGGAACGCCTGCAACAGGAGTTGGGGGCCAGCTTCCTTGTACTGGAAGCGTTCAACCCAATGCTCGGAGTGTTCCCGGAAGAAGGCTTGGAAAGCCTCCAGCAGCTTGCCCATGACCAGTTCTCCCTTGGCGTTCAAGTACCAAGCGGCCTCCTGATGGATGGTCATGGCCTGCGTGGGGTAGGTGAGATCCCGTGGAATCACTTCGCGGTAGATGGGATTGGCGATGGCGATGGGGTCTTTTGCGGCCACCAAGCCTAGGTCGCGCACATACTGGATGTCGTCATCGGAAATGGAATCCCCGATGTCGGTGCCGGTCAGCAAGGGTTCGATCACCCGCCGCACCCGTTCCTCCCGAAGCTTGTCGGTGAGTTGGTCGAGGTGCGTCACGCGCTCCAGAATCAACTGCTCCCTCGCTTCCTGAATGGCCTCACGAGATATTGCGCGGCTGCGGTCCCGCCCATCCCCGTTCTCAAAGCAGGCCTCGTAGGCCAGGGCATTCACCAGCCAAGGTTGGCCTTGAGTGAGGGCCCAGATTTCCCGCCGAGCCTCCTCATTGAAGGCTTGGCCGGTGGCCTCGGTGTGTTGGGTAAGCAGCGACTCGGCCTCCTGTGCCGAGAAATCGCCCAAGCGCAGGGACTTGGCGCTGATGTTGAAGGCGCTGCCGCCCAGAACGATTGCCTCCTCGCTGGTGGAGCGGATGCGGTAGTCGCGCACGTCCCGAACCCCGCACAGGATCACGCTCTGGGGAAAGCGGTCCGGGCGGTTGGCGTAGCCGGCGCGCAGCTGGCGCAGCACCGCCAGCAGGGTATCGCCGATAAGCGCGTCTATTTCATCAATCATCAGCACGATGGGCTTCGGTTCCAGTTGCGCCCATCGAGCGAGCGTTTTCTGGAGTGCGTGATGCGGGCTGCCGGTCCTCAAGGCGCGGAGCCAGATTTCCTCCAGGGCGTCGTCGTCGGCCTCCAGCGCGATGGAACCCAGAATGGCGCGCATGGCCGCTTCAACGTCCTCCCGGGCCGACTGGCCCACTTCGACGTTGACGTACACGCAACGGTATTCGCCGCTCTCGTTCAGTTCGTCCCGCAATGCCAGCAGCGCCGAGGTCTTGCCCGTTTGGCGGGGAGCGCACAGCACGAAGTACTTCTGCTCCCGAATGAGCCGCAGCAGATTGCCGAGGTCGATTCTTCCTAAGGGCGGAACCTGATAGTGCAGGTCGGCTTTTATGGGGCCGGCGGTGTTGAAGAAGCGCATGGCCGCAGTATGGCACGTTGCGACGGCCTTGGCTTACATCGAGTACCCGTTCATCGTCACCACGGTCTTGCCCACCACGTCGCGGTTCTCCAGCAGGCGCATGGCGTCCGCGGCCTGCTGCAATGGAAAGCCGCGGCAGACGTAGGGGTCGATCTCGCCGTTGCAGGCCATGCGGTGAATCGCCTCCGTGTTGGCCCGGCCCATTTCGGGGTTGCGCCGTCCGTACTCCCCGGCCCGCACGCCGATGACGGCGATCTGCTTGATGAGGATCAGGTTGACCGGCGCTTGCGGCCAGCGGCCGCTGGTGAAGCCGATGGTGAGGATGCGGCCGTCCCAATTGATGCAGCGCATGGATTCGTCGAACACGTCGCCGCCGACCGGATCGTAGATGACGTCGGCGCCGCGCCCGTCGGTGAGCGCCTTGACCGCTTCCCGGAAACCGCCCAGCCGGCCGTCCTCCAGAGTGTAGTTCAGGACATGATCCGCACCCCGGGCCTTGACCATGGCCAGCTTGTCGTCGCGGCCGCCGGTGGCGATGACCTTAGCGCCCAAGCGCTTGCCCAAGTCCACCGCGGCCAAGCCGACGCCGCCGGTGGCGCCATGCACCAACAGGGTTTCGCCGGGCTGCAGGCCGCCGCGGCGCACCAGCGCGACGTAGGCGGTGAGGTAGGCGGTTTGGTAGGACGCGGCCTTGGCGTAGGACAGGCGTTCGGGTTTCGGGCGCACGGCGCTCGCCGGCACGTTGACCCGTTCGCAAAAGCCGCCGTAGCGCATGCCGACTACCACGGCATCGCCCTCCCCGACCCCTTCGACGCCGGCGCCCACCGCCTCCACGTCGCCCGCCGCCTCGCCGCCTGGCGCGAACGGCAACGGCGGCTTGAACTGGTACTTGCCCTGGATCATCAGCAGGTCCGGAAAGTTGGCCGCGCAAGCCTTCAGCCGGATTTGCACTTCGCCGGGCTGCGGCGCCGGCACTTCGACCTGGGCCAGCCGGACGCTGCCGATGTCCTCCGACAGCGCTTCGCACAGAACGGTTTGGGCTAGGGGCAAATCAATCCTTCCTGTCGTCGATTGCTGTGCGGGGCTTTTACGACGGCTTTCCATCGAGCACCGTTGCGAGGGTGCCAACCTTCGGGCCGTGGCCCGCTCCGAGAATCCCGCCCTTGCCTTAAATCCTAGGTTTCAATCAGTTCCCGCAGCGATTCGGGCAGTGGCGCGTTGCGCCATCACCCGCACCAAGTGGGCGCGGTACTCCGCGGAGGCGTGCAGGTCGCTGTTGAAGTCGATGGCTGGCAGCTCGGCATCGTCGAGCGATGCTGGGGCCAGGCGGGCGCTCAAGGCCGCCTCAAAGGCCGGGGCGCGGCAGGCGCAGGGGCCTGCACCGGTGATGCCGACGCGAACGGCGCCGCGGAAGTCCGCCACCATGACGCCAACGGTGGCGTAGCGGGAGGCGGGGTTGGGGAACTTCTCGTAGGCGGCGCGGCTGGGGACGGCGAAGTCGATGCGAGTGATGACCTCGTCCTCCGCCAAGGCGGTCTCGAACAGGCCCCGGAAGTAGTCATCGGCGGCGATTTCCCGCCGGTCGGTGCGGATGACGGCGTTCAGGGCGAGCGCTGCCGCCGGATAGTCCGCCGCCGGGTCGCTGTTGGCCAGCGAGCCGCCCATGGTGCCCCGGTTGCGCACTTGGGCGTCGCCGACTCCCTCGGCCAAATCAGCCAGCGCCGGCAGGGCGCCTCGCACTTCGCTTGAAGCGGCGACTTCCGCATGGCGGGTGAACGCGCCGATGCTTAGGACGCTGCCTTGGGCGGCGATGCCGGTCAGCTCTGTCAGCCCCTCCAAGTCGATCAGGTCGCTCGGCGCGGCCAAGCGTTGGGTCATGGTCGGCAGCAGGGTGTGGCCGCCCGACAGGTAGGCGGGATCCTCGGCATCGCGGTGCAGGGCGACGGCGGCCGCCAAGCTCGATGGCTTGTGGTAGTTGAATGGGTTCAATGTCCGTTCCCTTGTCGTTTCCTGGTTTGCGGGCTGCCGTTGCGCGCTAAAGGCCGCGCAGCTTGCGCCACACCTGCTCGGGGGTCGCCGGCATGGTGATGTCCTCGGTGCCGAGGGCGTCGGTCACGGCGTTGATGATCGCTGCCGGCGAGCCGATGGCGCCGGCCTCGCCGCAGCCCTTGACGCCCAGCGGGTTGTGGGTGCAGGGGGTCACCGTGGTGTCCACCGTGAAGTCCGGCACGTCGTCGGCTCTGGGCATGCAGTAGTCCATGTAGGAACCAGTGGTGAGCTGGCCGTCGGCGTCGTAGATGCCGTGCTCAAGCAGCGCCTGGCCGGCCCCTTGGGCGAGGCCGCCATGCACCTGGCCATCGACGATCATCGGGTTGATGACGTGGCCGAAGTCGTCCACCGCCACGAAGTTGGCCAGTTGCACCACCCCGGTTGCCTCATCGACTTCCACTTCGGCGATGTGGGCGCCGGCCGGGTAGGTGAAGTTCTCCGGGTCGTAGAAGGCCTTTTCCGACAGCCCCGGCTCCAGGTCCGGCGGATAGTCGGCGGGCACGTAGGCGGCGAAGGCCACCTCCTGCAGCGTCAGGCGCTGGTTGCCGCTGATGAACGCGCCCGCCTCGAAGGCTACGCTGTCGGGTTCGGCCTGCATCATGTGCGCGGCGATCCTGGTCCCCTTGGCGATGATCTTGTCGGAGGCGCAGATCAGCGCCGAGCCGCCCACCGCCAGGGAACGCGAGCCGTAGGTGCCCAGGCCGAACTCCACCCGTCCGGTGTCGCCGTGGACCACTTCGACGTCGTCGAAGGGGACGCCGAGCTTGTCGGACACCACTTGCGCGAACGTGGTCTCGTGGCCTTGGCCGTGGCTGTGGGAGCCCGTGAACACGGTGACCGAGCCGGTGGGATTGACGCGGATCTCGCCGCTCTCGTAGAGCCCCACCCCGGCGCCCAGCTGAATGGCGAGTTGCGAGGGGGCCAAGCCGCAGGCCTCGATGTAGCAGGAGAAGCCGATGCCGCGCCGCTTGCCTGCGGCCTGGGATGCCGCCCGGCGCTGCCCGAAGCCCGCGTAGTCGGCAAGCCGCAGCGCTTTGTCGAGGCTCGCTTGGTAGTTGCCGGTGTCATAGACGAGGGCCACTGGCGTCTGGTAAGGGAAGTCCTCCGGCGCGATCATGTTGAGGCGGCGGAGTTCGGCGGGATCCCGGCCGGTCTCCCGCGCCGCCGCCTCGATGATGCGCTCCACCACGAAGGTCGCCTCCGGGCGCCCCGCACCCCGGTAGGCGTCCACCGGCGCGGTGTTGGTGTAAACGCCATGAGTCCGCACGTGAATGTTGGGGGTCTTGTACTGGCCTGCCAGCAGGGTGCCGTACAGGTAGGTGGGCACCGATGAGCCGAAGGTGGAGAGATAGGCCCCCAAGTTGGCCGTGGTGCTCACCTTGAGCGCCGTGAAGCGGCCCGCCTCGTCCAAGCCGAGTTCGGCGTGGGTGACGTGATCGCGGCCGTGGGCGTCGGCCAGGAAGGACTCGCTGCGTTGGGCGGTCCACTTGATCGGCCGGCCTACCTTGGCCGCTGCCCAGGTGACAACGGTCTCCTCGGCGTAAACGAAAATCTTGGAGCCGAAGCCGCCGCCCACGTCGGGGGCCACCACGCGCAGCTTGTGCTCCGGGGCGATCTGCACGAAGGCCGAGAGCACCAGCCGCTCCAAGTGCGGGTTCTGGCTGGTGGTGCGCAGTTGGTATTCGCCGTTGGTCGGGTCGAAGGTGGCCAAGGCCGCGCGCGGCTCAATGGCGTTGGGGATCAGGCGGTTGTTGGTCAGGTCGAGCCGCGTGACGTGGACTGCGGCTGACAGCGCCGCGTCGGTGGCCGCCTCATCGCCCAGTTCCCAGTCGTAGGCCAGGTTGTCCTCAAGGCCTTGGTGAATGGGGCTGGCCTGGGCGGCCCTAGCGGTGGCCACTACCGGGGTCAGCTCCTCAAAGTCCGCGTCCACCCGTTCAGCCGCCTGCCGCGCCGCGGCCAGGCTTTCGGCAACCACTAGGCCGTAAGGCTCGCCGACGTAGTTCACCTGGCTCACCGCCAGCGGCGGATGGGGTGCGGAGACCATGTCCGAGCCGTCCCTTGACTTGACCAGCCAGCCGCACGGCAGGTCGCCCAAGCCGTCCGCCGCCGTGTCCTGGCCGGTGAACACCGCCAATGCGCCTTCCACTTGCAGCGCGTCGGCGGCATCGACGGCGTTGATCCTGGCACGGGCGTAGGGCGAGCGCAGAAACACGCCGTAGGCTTGCCCCGGCACGTTGAGATCGTCGGTGTAGTTGCCCTGCCCGGTGATGAATCGAAGGTCCTCGCGACGCTTGACGGCGGCGCCGATGCCGGTTTCCGCGCTCATCGGGCTTGCTCCTGCATGGCTTCGCCGGCGGTCAGCACCGCCTTGACGATGTTGTGGTAGCCGGTGCAGCGGCAGATGTTGCCCTCCAGGCCCTCGCGCACCGTGCGGTTGTCCAAGGCGCTGCCGCTCTCGACCAGCTCGATGGCGCGCAGGATCATGGCTGGCGTGCAGAAGCCGCACTGCAGGGCGTGGCAATCGCGAAAGGCGGCCTGCATCGGGTGCAGGTCGTCCGGTGATCCGATGCCTTCGATGGTGGTCACGGCGCGGCCTTGGGTCTGGGCGGCGAGCACCGTGCAGGCCTTGACGGAGCGGCCGTCGAGATGCACCGTGCAGGCGCCGCACTGGCTGGTGTCGCAGCCGACATGGGTGCCCGTGAGACGTAGCTGGGAGCGGAGCAGGTCCGCGAGCAGGGTGTTGGCCGGGACGTCCAGGCTGTGCTCGACGCCGTTGACGGTTAGCGACAGGTTCATGGGGCTTCCTATGGTGGGTTCGTTGCCGGTGTCCGGCTCCTCGCCGGATCGACCGCTTCGTGAAAGGCGGAGAAGAAGTCGTCCGCCATCTTGCGGGCGGCGCCGTTGATCAGGCGGGCACCGATCTGCGCCAACTTTCCGCCGACCCGCCCGACGACGCGGTAGCTCAGCAGGGTGGCGCCGTCCCCGGCGTCCGCAAGGGCGACCTCGGCCGACCCCTTGCCGAAGCCGGCGGCCTTGCCCTTGACTTCAGCCTCCAGCACGTAGCTTTCGGGGGGACGCATCCGGGCAAGGGTCAGAGCGACGTCGAAGGTGGCCCGAACCGGGCCGATCCGCGCCTTGACCGTGGCGGCGAAGCGGTTATCAGCGAGCCGCTCCATGGACTGGCAGCCGTCGATGCAGCGGGCCAGCACGGCAGGATCGTTCAGCGAACGCCACACAGTTGCGCGGTCCGCCGGGATTCGATGTTCGCCGGATTGCTCCATGCCGTCCCCGCTTTGGCGGCCGGTTTTGGCCACGCCCGGAATCAGGTAGCCAAGGTACAACTTGCGGGCACCCAAGTCCAACCGGGCGCTCTTTGGTTGCCGGGTTGAGTTACGGGGGCTTTGACAGGAATCTTGAGTATGCAATACTTCGGTGCATTGAACCTTAATCGAACTGTGGCGATGGGCTCTGGGTTTGACGTCGGGAATCGATCGCTGGCGGTCGGCGTCGTTCCCGTCTCCGTCGCGTTTTTGGGGAGCAGCTTGTGAAAATCGATCGAGTCATAGCCGAAGAAAGAGCAGAGGCCAATCCGGATGGCCTACTGATACTGGGCCTTCTGCGGGCCTACCGCTGGATGGACGACAGTCTGCTCAACGGCATGCGGGAAGGTGGCTACGAACCCCGCACCCGAACTCAGAGGATGATCCTCGTCAATTTGTCCAACGGCATCACCCGGGGTGCGTCCTTGGCGCGCGCCCTAGGGGTTTCCCGTCAAGCCATTCAATTGCAGATCAACGAGCTGCGCAAGGACGGCATCGTCACCCAAATGCCCGACCCGTTTGATCGGCGCGCCAACCGGATCGTCTTCACGGACGAGGGGCTGAGAATGATGCGCAGTGCGCAGCAAGCCCTGCGCGGCACCGAAGAGATCCTGACCATGCGACTGGGCGCCCGCGCCATCAGCAATCTTTGGCGGGTGCTCGACACGGACTGGGGAACCGTGATCGGCGGGCAGCCGGACTCGGCCCGTGCCCGCCCGCTGCCGCTGGATTAGCCTAACCCTTAAATTCGCCCACCACCGCTGAGATGGAGGCCTTGGCGTCGCCAAACAGCATGCGCGTGTTGTCTCCGAAGAACAGCGGGTTGTCCACCCCGGCGAAGCCGGAGGCCATCGAGCGCTTGAGCACGAAAACGGTGCGGGCCTGGTCCACGTTGATGATCGGCATGCCGTAAATAGGACTGTGCTCATCCTCCCGCGCTGCTGGGTTGACCACGTCGTTGGCGCCGATCACCACGGCCACGTCGATGTTGCCGATGCGCGGGTTGATGTCGTCCATTTCGATGAGTTGGTCGTAGGGGACGTTGGCTTCCGCAAGAAGCACGTTCATGTGCCCCGGCATGCGCCCGGCAACCGGATGGATGGCGTAGGACACCTCGGCCCCGTTGCCCTCCAGCAGCTCCCCCAACTCCCGCACCACGTGCTGCGCCTGGGCCACGGCCATGCCGTAGCCCGGCACGAAGGCCACCGAGGATGCCGCCTCAAGGATCAGGAAGGCGTCCTCGGCGGAGATTGGCTTGACCTCGCCCTCCACCTTGCTGGCGGTCTTCACGGCGCCGAACCCGGAGAACAGCACGTTGGCCAACGAGCGGTTCATGGCCTTGCACATGATGTTGGTGAGGATGATCCCGGCGGCGCCGACCAGGGAGCCGGCGACGATGAGGATGTTGTTGCCGATGGCGAAGCCGGCCGCGCAGGCCGCCAAGCCGGAGTAGGAGTTGAGCAGCGAAATCACCACTGGCATGTCCGCGCCGCCGATGGGCATGACCGCCATCACCCCAAACAGCAGGCTCAGGGCGAGCATGGCGTAGAGGTAGGGCGAGTCCAGGGCGGGCTCCAAGCAGAACATCACGCCACAGGCGATGAGGGCGATCAGGATCAAGGCGTTGACGGCCCGCTGCGCACCGAACACCACAGCGCGGCTGGTCATCACTTCGGAGAGCTTGCCCCAGGCAATGATGCTGCCGGAAAAGGTGACCCCGCCGATGAGCACCGACAGCAGGATGGTGATGTAGGTGAAGGTGGTGTTGCCGTCGTTGTACAGCGCCGCCCAGCCGACCAGCAGGCTGGCCACGCCCCCGGAGCCGTTGAACAGCGCCACCATCTCCGGCATGGCGGTCATGGCCACCTTCTGCGCCGCCACCGCGCCAATCAGCGCGCCCACGGCGGCGGCCACCAAGATCCACTGGAACTCCAGGATGCCCTTGGAAAACAGCGTGACCACGATGGCAATGAGCATGCCCGTGGCCGACAGCAGGTTGCCGCGCACCGCAGTGGCGGGCGAGCCGAGCTGCTTTAGGCCAAGGACGAACAGCGCCGCTGCGGCGATGTAGCAGACGTTGATCAACTCGGCGCTCACGCGGATGCTCCCGGCCGGCCTGTCGATGGGGGCGGACCCTCCTTCTTGCGGAACATGCTGAGCATCCGGTTGGTGACCAGGTAGCCGCCGACCACGTTTACGGTGGCGAACGCCACTGCGGCGGCGCCAAGAATGGTGGCCATCGCCTCAATGCCGGCACCCGCCGAGGTCAGCGCGCCGACCAAGGTGATCCCGGAGATGGCGTTGGCGCCGGACATCAGCGGCGTGTGCAGCGTGGCGGGCACCTTGGAGATCAGTTCGAAGCCCAGGAAGATGGACAGCATCAACACAAAGGCGAGAAACACCGCTTCCATAGTCGGGCTCCTATATTCGTTTAGGACTCGATTCGTTTAGGACTCGATTCGTTTAGGACTCGATTCGTTTTCTATTCGCTGTTCTGAACGTTCCCGTAGAGGCTCTGGATGGCCGCATTGACGATGCCGCCGCCTTGGGTGATGACGCAACCGGCGGCGATTTCATTGTCCCGGTCGAGATTCAGCGCCCCGTTCTCGGCATCCCAGAACTCGCCGAGCAGGTTGGCCAGGTTGGCGGCGTACATGTCGCTGGCGTGCCGGCAGACCTCCGAGGGCAGGTTGCCGAGGCCCACGATCTTGACGCCGCCGGCATCGACCACCTCGTTGGGCACCGACCCCTCCACGTTGCCGCCGCTCTCGGCCGCCATATCGATCACCACGCTGCCCGGCGCCATGCCGGCGACCATGTCGGCGGTGACGATGCGCGGCGCCGGACGGCCGAAGACCTGGGCGGTGGTGATCACCACGTCGGATTGGGCGATGATCCGCTTCTGGCCCTCGCGCTGCCTGTCTAGCTGCTCGGGGGTCAGTTCCTTGGCGTAGCCCTGCTCGGTCTGGCCGATCTCGCCCAAGTCGATTTCGACGAACTTGGCGCCCAGGGAGCGCACCTGCTCGGCCACCACGGGCCGCGTGTCGAAGGCCTCCACGCGGGCGCCGAGCCGCTTGGCGGTGGCGATGGCCTGCAGGCCGGCCACCCCGGCGCCGATGACGAACACCCGGCTTGGGGCGATGGTGCCCGCCGGCGTCATCATCATTGGGAAGATCTTGCGGCTGTGGGCGGCGGCGAGGATGACGGTGACGTAGCCGGCCAAGCTCGCCTGGGAGGACAGCGCATCGAGCTTCTGCGCGGTGGTGGTGCGTGGAATCATCTCCATGGAGATGGCGGTGACGCCCCGCGCCGCGAGGCCCTCGACGAGCGCGCGCTCGTTGAAGGCGTCAAGGAAGCTGATGTGCAGCGCGCCGGACTTGAGCAGCGCCAACTCGTCCGCAGCGGGCTTGCGCACCCGCAGCACGATGTCGGATGCGCCCAGCAGGCCTGCCCTATCGCCCGACACCGCCGCGCCGGCGTCGGCGTAGTCGGGGTCGAGGTAGCCAGCGGCGGCGCCGATGCCGGCCTCGACGGCGACCTCAAAGCCGGCCGACTTCAGTTTCCTGACCGCGGCGGGCGTCAAGGCCGCGCGCAGCTCGCCGGGCCAAGTTTCCTTGGGTGCGCCGATTTGCATGGTTTGCCTTTGGTTTCCCGGTTGCTGTTGAGGCCACGCTGTGTTTGCGGGCGAGGGCGACTTTACCCGATTTATCTGAATTGACAAGGTAGCCATTGGTCGCTACTTTTTGGCCCATGCGATCCGTTGGAATCAAGGCGTTGAACAGTCGGTTGAGCGAGTACGTCCGGCTGGCTGCGTCCGGTGAGACGGTGCTGGTGACGGATCGCGACCGGGTGGTGGCGGAGCTGGGTCCGCTCCGGGAGGCCCGCAGCCCGCTCCTCGCCGATGCATTCCTGGCCGAAGCGGTGCGATCGGGCGTGCTGAACCCCCCGGCGCTGGCGGCTTCCGGGCCCCCGCCGCGCCCAACGCCCGTCGCCAGCCTGCAGGAGTTGCTCGCGGAGCTTGACGAGCATCGGAGCGATGGGTGATCTACCTTGATACCTCCGTAGCTCTGGCGCAGCTCCTGGCCGAGGACCGTCGGCCTGCGGACTCGCTCTGGAACCAGACCTTGGTTTCCAGTCGCCTGCTTGCCTATGAACTGTGGACGCCGCTGCGTGCGCGCGGACTCGCCGAGTCCCACGGCGAGGCCGCGCGCTGGCTGATTGGGCGCGTTGCCCTGCTGGAACTCGTCCCCACCGTCCTCGCCCGAGCGCTCGATGCCTTTCCCGGCTCAATGCCCTTGCGGACGCTTGATGCGCTCCATCTGGCATCATGCGCCTACTTGGTCGAGCACGGCCAGCGGGTTGCGCTTGCCAGTTACGACAGGCGCATGATCGCGGTCGCTCGGGCCATGGACATTCCCCTCGCGGAACTCGAGGCGGCTTAATGCGCTCTCGAAATGAGATGGATGCCTAGCCATGAACGGAAGCCGAATCACCAACGCCTCGGCGCTGGTCGCCGTGCTGGCGGCCTTCCTGGTTGGCGGCCTGGCCTCGCTGGCCATCCGTCCGCCTGGAGGTGAGGGGGCCACCGACCGCGAACAGGCCGCCGAGACGACGGCGCGCCGCATCCAATGGCGCTTGCCGCTGTCCTTCCAAACCACCATGCCGGTGCTGGGCGACAACCCCATCTACGTCACCGACATGCTGCGCGCGTCCTCGGCAGGCGCGGTTGACCTGCGCATCTTCGAGCCCGGCGAGGTGGTGCCGGCCCTGGCCATCACCGAGGCGGTGCGGGAGGGCAAGGTGGAGGCGGGCTACACCTGGCTCGGCTACGACCAGGGGCGGGTCCCCTCAGCGGCGCTGATCGCCGCGGTGCCGTTCGGCATGGAGCCTTGGGAGTTCGCCGCCTGGTGGTTCGAAGGCGGTGGCCGCGCGCTGGGCGAGGCCCTGTACGCCAAGCAGAACATCCACATCCTGTTTTGCGGCCTGACCGGCCCGGAAACCGCTGGCTGGTTTCGCGAGCCGATCGACAGCCTCGACGACGTGCGGGGGCTCAAGATCCGCTTTGCCGGCATCGGCGGCAAGGTGATGGAGCGGGCCGGTGCATCGGTCACCATGCTGCCCGGCGGCGAGATCTTCCAAGCGCTGGAAAAGGGCGCCATCGATGCCACCGAGTACGCCCTGCCCATCGTCGATCAGTCCTTGGGCTTCAATCGGGTGGCCTCCTACAACTACTACCCCGGCTGGCACCAGCCGGCGACCTCATCGCACTTGGTGGTCAACATGGGGGCTTGGAACCAGACCGCCCCCGCAGACCGGAAGCTGATCGAAACCGCCTGCACGGCTGGGGTGCTGCGCAACCTCGCCCGCAGCGAGGCCTTGCAGGGCGAGGTCATCGCCGGCTTCCCGGAATTGGGCGTGGAGGCGCACACGCTGCCGGACGAGGTGCTGCGCGAGCTGGAGCGGGTGACCCGAGAAGTGCTCGAGGAGGAGGCGGCCAACGATGCGGACTTCGCCGCCATCCTCGAGTCCCAGCAGCGCTTCCGTGCAAGCCACGCCCACTGGAAGGCCCGCGCCTACCTGCCTAGGGACTTTTAGCCCCCCCATGCAGCTTCCAGCCACTCGCTTTTCCCGGCTTGTCGATCCGTGGCTGGAGCGGATCGGCCAGTGGGCCTCTTGGCTGTGGATGCTGCTGCTCGCCGTGATCGTCGTCAACGTGGTGCTGCGCTACGTCTTCGGCGAGGGGCGCATCGAGTTCGAGGAGGTTCAGTGGCACCTCTACGCCACGGGCTTCTTGCTCGGGCTCGGCTATGCGCTCAAGGCCGACGCCCACATCCGGGTGGACGTGCTGCACGAGCGCTTCCCGCCCACCTTGGCGGCTTGGGTGGAGTTGTACGGCATCCTGCTGCTGCTGCTGCCGTTCATCGTCGTGGTGCTGGTCTTTTCCGTGCCGTTCGTGCGCGCCAGCTTCGCCTTCGGCGAGGTCTCCTCATCCCCAGGAGGGCTGCCCTACCGCTGGGCCATCAAGGCGATGCTGCCGTTGGGCTTCCTGTTGCTGCTGTTGGCGGCCCTGTCGCGTTTGTCGCGGGTCTGGGCTTGGCTGTTCCTCGGCGCTGTCTCTGCTGCGGAGCAGGGCGCTGCGGAAGAAGCCACTGCGGAGGAAGGCGTTGCGGAACGGGAGTCAGGAGCGGGCCGTGTCACCCAATGAAGGGCTGGCGCTGCTCATGTTCGCCAGCTTCATCGGCTTGGTCTTCACCGGCTTTCCGGTGGCTTGGATTCTCGGCGGGCTGGCGGTGCTGTTCACGGCGCTGGCCATCGTCCTGAACCTCGACTTCGACTTCCCCTTCGCCATCGACTGGAGCTACACCTCGCTGGTGGTGGACCGCTCCTGGAACGTCATGGAGAACTGGGTGATGGTCGCCCTGCCCATGTTCATCTTCATGGGCCTGCTGCTCGACCGCTCCGGCATCGCCAACCAACTGATGATGAGCTTCTCGCGCCTGTTCGGCGGCGTGCGCGGCGGGCTGGCGGTCACCGTCACCCTCATCGGCCTGCTGCTGGCGGCGACCACCGGCATCATCGGCGCCTCGGTGGTGCTGCTGGCGCTCCTGGGACTGCCGGTGATGCTGAACCAAGGCTACGACAAGGCGCTGGCATCCGGCACGGTGTGCGCCGTGGGCACCCTGGGCATCCTCATCCCGCCGAGCATCATGCTGGTGCTGATGGCCGACCGCATGGCCATGAGCGTCGGCGACCTGTTTCTGGGCGCCGTCCTTCCCGGCGCCCTGCTCGGCGGGCTCTACGTCGCCTACTTGCTGGGTGTTGGTTTGCTGAAGCCCGATGCTGCCCCGGCCGGCGAGCGCGAACCCGTCAACTGGGCCACGGTGCGGGATCTGTTCGTCGCCATTCTGCCGCCTGCGTTCTTGATCCTCGCGGTGCTCGGCAGCATTTTCCTGGGCCTCGCCACCCCCACGGAAGCCGCCGGGGTCGGCGCCGCCGGAGCGCTGCTGCTGGCCGTGCTCAAGCGCCGCCTGGACGGCGGGGTGCTCCGGGAGGTGCTCCATGAGACCACCCGCACCACCGCCTTCATCTTTGGCGTGCTACTGGGCGCCACGGCCTTCGCCCTGGTGCTGCGCGGCTTGGGCGGCGATGAGCTGATCGAGCGCGCCCTGCTCAGCCTGCCGTTCAGTCCGGCGGGCATCATCATCACCATCCTGTTCGCCACCTTCCTGCTCGGCTTCTTTCTCGACTGGATTGAACTCACGCTCATCATCCTGCCCCTAGTCTCACCGGTGGTGACGGGCCTCGGCTTCGATCCGGTCTGGTTCACGGTGCTGTTCGCCGTCTGCCTGCAAACCAGCTTCCTCACCCCGCCGGTGGGCTTCGCCATCTTCTACTTGAAGGGCGTGGCGCCGCCGGGCGTGGACGTGCGCACCATCTACAAGGGCGTGGCGCCCTTCATCGTTCTGCAGCTCATCGGCCTGGTCATCATCTTCAATTGGGATGCCCTCGTGACATGGCTGCCGGCTCAGGCTTACGGCTAGTGTGCTGTTTGGCGCGGGGCATGGCGGCTTGTGGGCGCAATGCCCCATCCAAGGCTGCGGCGTGATCCGCCTCGCCGTGCTGGCCTCCCACGGCGGCTCCATTCTCCAGGCCGTGATGGACGCCTGCGGCAGCGGCGAACTGAATGCCGAAGTGGCGGCGGTCATCAGCAACAACAGCGGTTCCATGGCCCTGCGCCGGGCACGGGATGCTGGCATTGCCTTCCGGCACCTCAGCGGCCGCACCCACCCGCAGCCAAGCGCCTTGGATGCGGCCATTTGCGCCGCATTGCGGCAGGCGCGGCCCGATTGGGTGCTGCTCGCCGGCTACATGAAGAAGCTGGGGCCGCGAACGCTCGATGCCTTCCAAGGCCGAGTTCTCAACGTCCATCCGGCGCTGCTCCCCAGGCATGGCGGGCGCGGCTTCCATGGCCGCCGAGTACACCAGGCGGTGGTGGACGCCGGCGATGCCGAGACCGGCGCCACCGTGCATCTGGTGGATGCGGACTACGACACCGGCCCGATCCTTGCCCAGGTTCGGGTGCCCGTGGAGCCTGGCGATCGGGCCCAGGATGTGGAGGCCCGGGTCCAGCGCGCCGAGCGGCAGTTGGTGGTGGACACCCTCGCCGACCTTGTTGATGGGCGGGTCAAGGTTGGTGGGGGCGGGTTATGATTCAAGCCCAACTCGACTTGGAGCCTTGCCATGCCCCGCGACGTCATCGTTCCTGAACAGGATCGCGCCAGCTACGAGAGCTTGCATTTCGCCCCGGCGGCGCGCGCCGGCGGCTTGGTGCTCCTGTCCGGCCAGATTGGCGCCACCGGCGGCAGCGTCCCCGACAGCGCCGAGCAGGAGTTCCGCTTGGCGTGGCAGGGCGTGGGCCGGGTCTTGGCGGCGGCGGGGCTGGGCTTCGAGGACGTCATCGAGATCACCTCCTACCATGTGGGCCTCCAGCGGCACCTCGGCGCGTTCATGAAGGTGAAGGATGAGTTCATCAGCCCACCTTGGCCCGCTTGGACCGCGATTGGCGTCAGCGAGTTGGCCATCCCTGGCGCCCGGGTGGAGATTAGGGTCACTGCAATGAGTTAGAACCAGCCTATGCTTCGGGTCTGGAATCGCGCCAGTTTGGGCAAAGCTCGCGTAAGCTAGCGCCCATGGCGCAGCACGACCTGACCCAAGGCTCCGTGCGGCTCTCGCTCTATCGGCTGACGGCGCCGATGATTCTGGGGGTCGCTTCCAGCATCCTGGTGCAGACGCTGGAGATGGGCTTCATCGGCCAGCTCTCCACCGAGCATGTCGCGGCGCTGACCTTCACCTTCCCGATCACCATGATTCTGACCAGCATTGCGCTCGGCGTCAGCATCGGCACTTCTTCGGTGATCGCCCGCAGCGCCGGGGCGGGCAACCGCCGTGACATGCGCCGCCTCGGCTCCCACGCCATCGTGCTGATCGGCGGCCTGATGGCGCTGCTGTCGCTGGCCGGCTGGGCCACCATCGACCCGGTGTTCACCGCCTTGGGCGCCCGCCCGGAATTGCTGCCGCTGATCCACAGCTACTTGGACATCTACTACCCCGGAACCGTTCTGTTCACCATCACCATGATCGCCGGCAGCATCCTGCGGGCGTCCGGCAACGCCAATACGCCGGGGCTGGCGATGACCGCCGGGGCACTGTTCAACCTCGCCCTGGACCCTTTGCTGATCTTCGGCTGGTTCGGTTTCCCGCGCATGGAGTTGGCGGGCGCGGCGACTGCCATGACGGTGACGCGGGTGCTGACCGCCGCTTGGCTGCTGCACTGCGTGCGCCGCGACGGACTCATCAAAACCCGTGCGCCGCTGGCTGGCCTAAAGGTCTCCGCCGTCAGGATTTTGCGCATCGGACTTCCGGCCGCCGCCACCCAGTTGATCGGCCCGCTTTCCGGGGCCTTCATCACCCGCTTGGTCGCCGCCCATGGCGAGGTCGTCGTGGCCGGCTTCGGCGTCGCCACCCGCATCGAGGCCGTCGCGGTGATGACGCTGTTCGCCCTTTCCGGCAGCATCGGGCCGTTCGTGGGGCAGAACGCTGGGGCCAAAAACATGGCCCGGGTCCAAGCCGGCCTGCGGGCGGCATGCCAGTTCAGCTTGCTTTGGGGGCTGGCTGCCGCACTGCTGATGGCCCTTTGGGGCGAGCGGTTCGCGGCTTGGCTTAGCGGCGATGCGGGGGTGGTGGCCGTCGCGGCCCTATACCTGCTGATTGTGCCGCTGAGTCACGGCGCTTGGGGCGTGCTGATGATGACGTCAGCCTCCTTCAATGGCTTGGGCAGGCCGCTGCCCTCCACCGTGCTGTCCTTCACCCGCATGTTCGTGGTTTACCTTCCGCTGGCGATGGCGCTGAACGAGTGGCAGGGCTACGGCGGCATCTTCGCGGCCACCGCAGCCAGCAACATCCTGATGGGGCTGGCCGGCTACTGGTGGTTTCGGCAAGGATATCTGCGCGACCGTAAACAGCCCGCAGCGTAGCCTCCGGAGTCGGTTTCGCAGCCCACAACCGAACCGTGGGCGGCGCCACTCCTCCGTGCGACGGATGCAGCCGGGGCTCAGCGCCCTAGCCGCCGCGCCTCAACGGCCAATGAATCGCCCCGGGCGACGTTCCGCCACCGCCCGAACGCCCTCCTTGTGATCCTCGGTTTGCTGCAGGCGGTGCTGCTCCACGAACTCAAGGTCGGTTTGCCGCTTCACCGCCTCGGCAATGCCTTGGCGCATGGTGGCCCGCACCGAGAGCAGGGCGAGGGGTGCGTTTTCAGCGATCTCCTCGGCCAAGGACAGGGCCCGGCTGCGCAGCTCCTGCCGCTCGACCAGCACGTCGGCCAAGCCCCACTCGTGGGCCGTGGCGCCGTCGATG
Source organism: Gammaproteobacteria bacterium (assembly GCA_026709365.1). GTDB lineage: Bacteria > Pseudomonadota > Gammaproteobacteria > Pseudomonadales > Azotimanducaceae > Azophilus. The sequence goes on along the minus strand of JAPOTD010000042.1, from coordinate 23,329 downwards.
CGCCGGCCGGTCAGGAACATGAGGTTGGCCCTCTGCTGGCCGATCAGCTTAGGCAGGGTGTGGGTCAGCCCAAAGCCGGGATGGAAGCCCAACTTGACGAAATTGGCGGTGAACCGGGCTTCAGGGCAGACCACGCGGAAATCGGGCAGCACCGCCAGCCCGAAGCCGCCGCCCACCGCCGCGCCCTGAATGGCGCCGATGACCGGCTTTTTGCAGGCGAACAGCCGCACTGCGGCGCTGTACAGCGGATTGCCGTCCCGCTCCCGCCTTGCCTTGCGTTCATCCTGTTGGCTGCGGTCGCCGAAGTTGGCCCCGGCGCAGAAGTGCTTGCCTTGGGCGGCAAGCACCAAGGCGCGCACATTGGCGTCGGCGTCCAGGGATTCGAAGGCGTCGCCCAAGGCGTTGATGAGGCGCACGTCAAAGAAGTTGTTCGGCGGGCGCTGGATTTCAACCAACGCCACATGGCCGGTGCGGGTTACTTCCAAGTCTTCAAACAGCAAGGCGCGTCCCTCCCTTGGTTCAGCGGGGCATCGATTGGCCCCCAATTGGCGAGCCATGTTAGCCGAGTTGAAAGAACTGCCACAGCGAAACTCGATCACGCCGCCTTAGCCGGCGCGTTGACTAGCGACCCTCCTTCCCACCCCCGAGTTTCGCGCAGCGAAACTCGATCACGCCGCCGTAGGCGGCGCGTTGACTAGCGATCAACCTTTTGCAACGCTTTGGCGACTCTAAGCTGATGGAGCATCGTATGTTGAGGTGGCGGGTTGGCGACGTGAGGATCACGCAGGTCGTGGAGTTGACCACGGCCTCGCTGGGGCCGTACCTGCTGCCCCAAGCGACGCCGGAGGAGATGGACCGGCTGCCGTGGATCAAGCCCTTTGTCGATGACCGGCGGCGGCTGGTTCTGAGCATCCACGCCCTGGTCGTTGAATCGGGCGGCGAGACCTTGGTCGTGGACACCTGCATCGGCAACGGCAAGGCGCGGACCTATCCCGCTTGGAACCGGATGCAGCGCAGCTTTCTGGAAGACTTCGCGGCTGCCGGATTCGCCGTTGACGGAGTGGACAAGGTGATGTGTACCCACATGCACGTGGATCACGTTGGCTGGAACACGCGCTTGGTCGATGACCGGTGGGTGCCCACTTTCGAGAACGCCGACTACCTCTTTGCCGAGGAGGAGTGGCAGCACTGGCGCGTCGAGGAGCAGGAGTACGGGCCGGTCATCGAGGATTCGGTGCAGCCCATCTTCGATGCCGGCAAGGCGGTGCTGGTGGCCCAGGACCATCGCGTCAACGACGAGATTTGGCTTGAGCCCACCCCGGGCCACACGCCGGGGCATGTGAGCGTTCACATCGCCTCTCGGGGCGAGGAGGCGATCATCACCGGCGACATGATCCACCATCCCTGCCAAATCGCCCACCCGCATTGGTCGAGCGTCGCCGATGCCGACCCCAACCTAAGCGCCGCCACCCGCCATGATTTCATGCAGCGCTACGCCGACCGCCCGGTGCTGGTGATCGGCACCCACTTCGCCGCACCCACCGCCGGCCGCATCGTGCGCGACGGCGAGGCCTTCCGGCTGGACTGCTAGGCGTTTTGGAGCCTCGGCGAGAATGCCGGCGTCCATGCCTTGGTTGGGTGCAGGTTCAGAAACAACTTGACTTGAGCGACGAGCGCGGAGTTTCGCGCAGCGAAACTCCATCGCGCCCGCGAAGCGGGCGCGCGTGTTTCCATGGAAGGGCCAGTGGCGCTATATTGCGGCTGTCTTTCAGGGGATGGCCTGCATGGATCAATTCGATGGCCGCGAGTTTCGCGACACGTTGGGGCAGTTCGCCACCGGGGTGGTGATTGCCACTGGCTGCCTTGAGGGAACGCCGGCTGGGTTTGCGGCGCAATCCTTCGCCTCGCTGTCGCTGGACCCGCCCTTGGTGGCCCTGTGTCCGTCCAAGACCAGCACCAGTTGGCCGAAGCTGCGCGCGAGCGGCCACTTCTGCATCAACGTCCTCAGCGACCGCCAGCAGGGCGTTAGCGACCTCTTCGCGCGCACCGGCATTGACAAGTTCGCCGGCCTTGCGTGGCAGCCGGGGCAGACCGGTTCGCCGGTGCTGGCGGGCGTTCTCGCCTACATCGACTGCGAACTGGCTGATGAGCTTGACGCCGGCGACCACACCATCGCCATTGGCCGGGTGCGCGATCTCGGGATATTGGACGCGCACGGCTCGCCGCTGCTGTATTGGCGCGGCGCCTACGGAACCTTTGGGGACACTTGAATCCGTCTTTTCCGTGCGGCGATCAGGCGCCGACGAAGTTGCCTGGGCGTCGTTCCGCAACCGCGCGGATGCCCTCGCCGGCGTCTTGGGTGGCCCTTAGCCACTGCTGCTCGGCCAGTTCGCGCTCAGTGGCCTCAGCCACTGCCTCGGCCAGCCCGGCGCGCATCGTGGCCCGCACGGAAACAATCGCCAAGGGCGCGTTTTCAGCGATTTCCTGGGCCAGTTCGTCGGCTCGCGCCCGCAGGTTTTCCGGTTCCACCAGAATGTCCACCAAGCCGATCTCCAAGGCCTGCTCGCCGTTCAGCCGCCGCCCGCTGTAGAGCATCAGGTTGGCGGCCTGCTGGCCGACCAGGCGCGGCAGGGTGACCGAGATGCCGAAGCCTTGATGGATGCCCAGCTTGACGAAGTTGGCGGCGAATCGCGCTTGCGGGGAGGCGACTCGAAAGTCCGGCACCAAGCACAGGCCGAGGCCGCCGCCGATGGCCGCGCCCTGGATGGCGCCGATGATGGGCTTCCTGTTGCCGTAGAGGCGAGCGGCTTCCCGGTACAGCTTGCCGGTGGTGTTTCGAAAGCCCTCCTCGGTGAAGTCGGCGCTGCCGCCGCCTCCGGGCTGGCCGCTGCCGAAATTGGCCCCGGCGCAGAAGGACCTTCCCTGCGCGGCCAGCACGATGACCCGACACTCGGGGTCTTCATCAAGGCCGTCGAAGGCGTCGGCGATCTGTCCGATCAGGCTGTGGTCGAAGAAGTTGTGCGGCGGCCGCTGGATTTCGACAGTGGCCACATGGCCGCTTCGGGTCACCGCGATGTCGGCGTATCGGCGTTCTTCACTCATTGAGGGTTCCTTAAGGCATCAAAAGCGTGATGTTAGGCGATTGGCGCCGCAAAGTCCGCGCACGACCCAGCGGCCCAGCAATTCCCGCTGGCCACCCCTTTCGGTCTGCCGGGGTCATTTTCGGTGGGGGATTGCAGCTCGGCTTTTGATTGGGGGAGTGGTTTCCCTCAGCGCCGCGCTGAAGTCCTTGGCTGGCCGCGTCGTCACCCCTGAGGAACCGCCCGTCGCACGCTTGGGCACGGCGCCCGTTCAGGACGTGTCGAACGGCGTGAGGGCGGGCTGTTGGAAGCCGAACGCCAGCGCCCGGTAGAGGTCCTCCCAACTGTCGATGCGGTAGTCCGTGAACAGCGACCGCATCCGCTCCCACAGGCGGATGCGCCGCTTCGACTTCGCCAGCGCCGCTTGGAACAGGCCGCAGCAGCGCTGCTGGACCTGGTCGATCAGGAACGCGAGCGTCATCAGCTCCGCGAGCGCCGTCGCCAGGTGGCGATGGCCGTGCCCGTGGTTGTGCTCAAGGCCGCAGCCTTGGTTCTTCAGGGTGTTGAAGGTCTCGTTCTCGATGCGCCAGCGCGCCCGGCCGGCCCGCATCAGCAATTCCGCGTTGGTCCCGTCAACCGCGACGTCCGTGACCCACGAGAAGCGCTGCACCTTCCCGTTGGGCCTCGTCCCGGTCCATTCGAGGAAGTTCACCTCAAGATCCCGGTTGGCGTCGTTGAGCGGCACCCCGTTGATGAAGCGGCAGCGGTGCCGCGTCCCGTCGGCGCCCTTCGCCTCCATCGTCCGCGTCATCGGCCAGGTGTCCGCCGCCTCGAACAGCTCCGCGTGGTCGCCGGGCTTCGCGCCCAGCACGAAGCGCATGTTGAGTTCCTGAAGGAGCCGGATGTGCGGCCCGTTCGACGCCAAGCCGTCCTCCACCACCATCAGCCTCAGGTGCGGGCGCTCGCGCCGCACGTCGCGCAGCAGGCGCTTCGCCGCGTTGCGCTCGCAGTCGTTCCCCGTCGCCCGTCCCCGCGCAGGATCGGCTCCGGCGGCCGGGCGAACACCTCCCGGAAGTCGGGATGCACGAGCGCGGCGCCGAGCATCCGGTAGCAGTGCGTCCTCGTGCCGTCCCTGTGCTCCTTCACGCAGCAGCTGCCGCGGTGGACGGACTTCGACGGGAAGTGGCCGGTGCCGTCCACCGACTGCAGGCAGTGGCCGTCGAGCCAGGCGAAGCGGTCAAGCCCCTTGCCGCGCCGCAGCGCTGAGAGCACCGCCTTGAAGGCGCCGCGCAGCTCCGACGGGTCCACCCGGTCGAGCCGCTCGCGCATCGTGGTGTCGGCGGGCACCTGCCGAACCCCGTACAGGCGGCGCAGGTTCCCCCGCACGGCCCCGTCGCGCCGCACGCCCTCCTCGAACTTCAGCAGCGGGGAGTGCTTCATGCCGAACACCGCCAAGGCCGACATCAGGCAGTACGGCAGGGCGATCCTCGGGTTCCCCACCGGGTCATTGACCCGCTCGAACCGGCCGCGGACCAGCCCCAGCAGCCCCGGCGCGCTCAGCGCCTTGCGAAACCCCGGCCTACCCATGGGAAACCCCTCTTCAATGACAACGCCCCATTATGCCCCCCGCGCAAGCGCGGAAAGTCTGCGAAAACTACTTCTGCAACCCACCGCAAAGGCGCGAAAACAGGGGGGTTCTGTCGGCGGCGGGAATTGCTGCCAGCGGCCGCAGTTTCGCTGCGCGAAACTCCGCTGCCGTTGCGTGTGGGCCAGATTCCGAAATGTTTCCTAAGCCCGCACAAGCCCACTTTCAGGTTCGGTCACTTCCAGTTTGAATCGAATCGGGCGCCACTGTTGTCTTCCTCCCCGGCGACGGGTCCGGAGGCACGATCGACGCCTCGTCGGCAACCAGCGCGTCCAGCGTCTCGTGGTACCTGCGGTTGGCTCGGGACTGATACACCGACTCAACGTAGGCAAAGAAGCTGGGCAGGCCCAACTCCCAAGGCCCCGCCCGGTTTCCTGACGGGGACCACAGCAGCCCCAAGTGACGAAAGTGAACGCCCGCCTCCTCGCCGGAAAGCGTCGGGCTTTTGTGGGTTGGCGGATGATTCAGCCCGGACAGCACGGCCGCCTCAACGTCCTCTTCGTGAATCAACCTCCCTTCTCCACTCCTGGACCACCGCCAGAGCGCCCCAAGCTGCCGGGCGCAGCCCGTCAGTCCCACCCGGTCAATGTTGGTCCAGGCTTCCGAGTAGCGGCGCTGGGCCACATCCAGAAAGGCGGCTCGCACCGGTCCATCCGCCGAGAAGTCCGCTCGCCTGCTGCCCTCGAAAGCCGCTGCCATCGCTGCGGAGCCCAATGCTTGAGTGAAGTACGGGCTGCCGCGGCACCATCCCGCCGCCTCGCGAAGGCGGTCCCGTTCAAAAGCCACCCCGGCCGTCGCCAAGGGGTCGGCAACGGCAAGGGCGCATTGCCCATCAGTCAGGTTGCCGACCGGCAAAAGCCGCTCATCCTGCGCTCGATCCAAAAACCAAGTCGCCTCGGTCAACCTCAGCACATCGAGCACGTCGGGCGTTCCGGCCAGCGCCACGGCAACGGGACAAGACGCCCCATTCAAGGTTTGCGCCGCCTCAAGCAGGCGGGTCAACGCCATTGGGTGGCTCACATGGGCTTCATCGACGCAAATCAATACCGGCGCTCTGCCCCCACCTTCAAGACTCCCAAAGCGATCAAGCGCGAACAAAACGGATGGAGCCGCTGATCCAGGAGCCGACCCGCGCCTGTCCGGGGAAGTTGTTGTGGTGACGCTCAGGTTGGCCATCTTGATCCCGATCCGCCGCCGCGTCGTTTTGACTTTCTCAGTCCCCTCGGGGGTCCTCCGCAAAATCTCCCACGCCAAGTCCTCAGCGGAACTCAGGTTCGATCCGGAGAGGCGAATGGTCTGAACCAAGCCCGGCGCCATCCTAGGCAGTTCATTGGCCAGGATGTTAAGGAGCGCGGTCTTACCGACCCCCCTGGGGCCGAACAGCACCACACCGTGAATTGACCGCGCCGCCTCCGGTGGCCGCGTCAATTCGGCCGCGAGCGAGTTGATGCGGGCGGCCTGCTCGGTGCGTCCGACCAGCAGGGGCGGGGGAGATGATGAGCCGGAGGGAAACACGAGCCGCCAGTCCCCGTCACGCACTGCCGCAACGATGGCCTCGCGATGCGGCCCGCCCAAACTGGTCGTGGCTATGTTCGCAAACAGATCCATGCCCATCCGTCGCCTTGGCGGACATTGCCGCCTTAAGTCCCTATGTTAGCCTACGCGGGCAGCGGCTTAAGTTCGACGCACCTCGAACCCAAAGCCCGACCTGAATTCAACCAACCCGATCGTGTCCACGCCAACATCCATGCCGAGGCCCGAAGGCCGCGAGCCGCCTGGCATCTGGGCCTTGGCGTTTCCATCCATTCTCGGCAACGTGGCCTTCAGCGCGGTCGCCTTGGTGCAGACCAAGTTCGTCGGCGCTCTCGGTGCGGAGGCGTTGGCGGCGGTGGGCGTCGGCCAGCGGGTGTTCTTTGCCATGCAGGCGATCCTGATTGCGGTCAGCGCCGGCACCACTGCGCTCGTCGCAAGGGCTTGGGGGGCCGGCGACTACAACGAGGCCAGCCGCGTCACCATGGCTTCGCTGGCGCTGGCGGGACTGTTCGCCGTGGTGGCGATGGCGGTCGGGGTCACGGCGGCGCGGCCGGTTGCCAGCCTCTTCGGCTTGGATCCGGTGACCTTGGACTTGGCGGCCTCCAACATCCGCATGTTCGGTTGGTTCAACCTCGCCTTCGCCGTCAACTTCATACTGAGCGCGGCGCTGCGCGCCGCCGGCGATGCCTGGTCGCCGCTGTGGATCGGGATAGGCGTCAACCTACTCAACCTGCCGTTGCTCTATGTGCTGATCTTCGGCCACTACGGCTTTCCGGCCCTGGGCGTTGCAGGCGTTGCCGCAGCGGCTGGGCTGTCGTTCAGCATCGGCGGCGCGGTGCTGCTCATGCTGTGGCTGAACCAAAAGTTTCGCGTTCGCCATGTCGCCAGCGGCTGGTGGCGGCGCGCCCGGCTGCGCCGCCTGCTCGACATCGGCTATCCCGCCGCAGCCGAGCAGGTGGTGTTCCAAGTGGGCTTCTTCATTTTTTTGATGCTGATCGGCAACTTCTACGGCACCGAAGCCTTCGCCGCCTACAACGTCGGCGGCAACCTGTTGATGGTCTGCATCACCGTGGGGTTCGGCTTCTCCATCGCCGGCTCCACCCTGGTGGGCCAGCATCTCGGCGCCGGCGACCATCCGGGCGCGGTGCGCAGCGGCTGGCGGGCCTGTGCGCTGGCCATCTTGATCATGGGCGGCCTGGGCCTTCTGGTGGCGCTCTTCGCGGGTGAGTTGGCGACCTACTTCATTGGCGATGAGCCCCTGACCGTGCGCTACACCATCATCCTGATCTACGTGTTGGGCGCCATGATGCCCTTGCTGGCAGTGGAGTTCGCGCTGGGCGGCGCGCTGCGCGGTGCCGGCGACACGCGCTTTCCGCTGATCGCCACGTTCTGTGGCCTGGTTGGCGTGCGTTGCGGCTTGGCGGCGCTGTTCACCTACCTGGAGCTTCCGGTGGTTTGGGTGTATTCGGCAATGGTGGGCGACTACCTGCTCAAGGCCTGCATGCTGGTCGCGCGCTTTCGCCGCGGGCGATGGCGCACCGCAGTGTCCATGGAGGAGCGGCAACGTGCCTGAGATGCCGGATCTGACCGTTTACTTGGAGCATCTCGAAGCCCGGCTGCTCGGCGCTACCTTGGACGGGGTGCGCCTTGGGAGCCCTTTCGTGCTGCGTTCGGTGACGCCCGGCGTGGATGAGGTGCGCGGCCTGCGGGTGCAAGGCGTGCGCCGCTTGGCGAAGCAGATCGTGCTTGAGTTGGAAGGCGACTGCTTCATGGTCGTGCACCTGATGATTTCCGGGCGCCTGCAATGGCGCGCCCAGGGCGTGCGCAAGCCAGGACGCAACGTGCTGGCCCTGTTCGACTTCTCGACCGGCACGCTGGTCTTTACCGAGGCGAGCAGGAAGAAGCGCGCCGCCCTGCGCTTCGTGCGGGGACGGACCGCACTGGCGGCTTTGGACCCAGGCGGACTGGAGGTGCTGCAAGTTGACTTGGAGGCTTTTGCGGACCGTCTGCGCAACGCCAACCACACCCTGAAGCGGGCGCTGACCGACCAGCGGGTGCTGGCTGGCATCGGCAACGCCTATTCCGACGAGATACTGCTCACAGTCGGCTTGTCGCCGTTCAAGCGGGCCGGAGCGCTCAGCGATGAGGAGGTCGAGCGGCTCTTTGCGGCCTGCCGGTCAGTGCTGACGGAGTGGACCGAGCGCCTGCGCTTGGAGGCAGGCGGGCGGTTTCCGGCCAAAGTCACCGCCTTCCACAAGGAGATGGCGGTGCATGGCAAGTACCGCCAGCCCTGTCCACGTTGCGGATCCCCAGTGCAGCGCATCGTCTATGCGGAGAACGAGGCCAATTACTGCGCCCGCTGCCAGACTGATGGCCGGTTGCTGGCCGACCGCTCCCTGTCGCGTCTGCTCAAGGACAACTGGCCTAAGCGGCTGGAGGATCTGGAGTAGTGCGTCGGCGCAGCTCGGTGGATGAGACGTCGGCGCGGAACTCAGCCTCGGGAACTTCCGTGCAGGCGCGGCGCAAAGCCTGCGGCAGCGGGGCGTCGCTAAGGCCTTGGAACGCCCCGTCCACCAGGCGGCCAAAAACCAAGAAGGAGGCCCCGGCGTCGAGCAGGTCGGCGACGGCCGCATCGCGCTGCGCTTCGCCGCCGTAGTAGCGCGCATCAGCGATGCGCAGCAAGGTGTCGATGCCGACGGCGAAAGTGGCGCCTGGAAACTCCATTGCCTTGTCCCGGAAGGCGGGCAGGCGGGTCAGGCAAACCTTGCCTTGAAACTGCGCCAGCCGTTGCTGAATCTCGATGTAGTCCAGCAGCGGCTTGTCCGGGTTTTCCACCGAGAGTTCGAAGGTTCCGGCCTGTCCCAGCCGTGCTTCGGCGACCGCCATCATGCGCCGGTGGCCATCATGCAGGGGGTTGAAGGAGCCGCACAGGATCAGCGCCGGGTTTTGCGGGGCGAGCGCCGAGCGGCGATCTCCGGCGACCAGGGCCTGCCACTCATCCGGGGCGGCCACCTGCTCAAGACAGGCCCGTGGCGGGTCGCTCAGGGCGAGGGACTCCAACAGGGCTTGCCATGCGAAATCCACCAAGGCCGCCTCCTGGTCGGCGCGCTCGCCCTGCAGTTCGACCTTTGTCTGGGTGGTGCGGTCCAAGGTCTGCACGGCGAGATGGGCGCGGCAGGGGCCCCGCTTCGGCCGTTCGGTGGCGAGGCTGGCGGTGACGCCGAAGCCAAAGGCGGGCCGGGCGCCGAAGCACTGGGCGCGTTGGAAGGCGGCCATGGCCAGGGCGCGGCCAGTGGGTGCGCTGCAGGCTTGGTCCGGGTGGCCGCCGATCAGGGCGTCCAAGCTGGCTTGGGCGTATGGAATCCGGGCCTCGATGAGGGTTCGTGAGGCGCCGGCTTCAGCGAGCAGCTCGCTGAGCAGGCCAGCACCGCCGCCCGTTAGGTTCACAACGCCCTGCCACGGGCTGTCGTGCAGCAGCCGGGCCCGTTCGCTCACCAGCTAACGAGCCAGAAAGTCCCGGGTGATGCTGAGGAACTCATCAAGCTGGTCATGGTGGACCCAGTGCCCGGCATTGGCGATGCTGGCCACTTGGGCGTTTTGGAAGTTGTTGACCCGGCCGTCCTCGGCGGGGTTGGAGGCCCAGCTTTCCTGGCCGTGGAACAGCAGCGTGGGGCAACTGATGCGGCTGTGCAGTTGCTGCTGCTCCTCGTAGGGCAAGCCGACCGGCGGAAAGGCGCGCACGTAGTTGTCGAACTTCCAACTGTAGGTGCCGTCCTCGTTCTGGGTGCTGCCGTGGATGGTCAAGTGCCGGGCTTGGGCCTCGGTCAGGTGCGGGTTCTCCGTTTGCATGCGCTCGTAGGCCTCCTCCAGGGAGCCGTAGCGGCGCGGAATGCGCCCGGCAATGCGCCGCAGGTCGTCGATCCAGGCGGTGAGGCGGGCCGCGACGGGCTGGTTGATGCGCTCCTCAATGATGCTTGGCGGGGGCCCCATGCCCTCGATGGACACCAGCCGGGTGACCGTCTCCGGATAGAGACCGGCGTAGAGCAGCGCAATGGAACCGCCCAGGGAATGGGCGATGACGGTCACCGGCGTGTGCTGGCGTTGATGCAGGAGCTGGGCGATGTCGTAAACGTAGTCCACATGGTCGTAGCTGCCGCCGAGCAGCCACTGGGAATCCCCGTGCCCGCGCAGGTCCGGGGCGATGATGTGGTACTCGTCGCGGAAGGCCTGGGCCACCCAGTCCCAGTTCCGGCAATGGTCGCGGCCGCCATGCACAAGCAGCATCGGCGGCGCGTCCTCATTGCCCCAATCGACGTAGTGCAGCCGCAGCCGTTGCGAGAAGTAGATGTGCGATGTGGGTCCTTCCATGAATCGTTCCGATTGTCCTCAGGTTGGTTTGGTTGGTTGTGGCTAGTTTGGCATCCTATGGCCGCGTCGCCGAGCGCAGGCGCCGTTCGTAGCTGATCAGTTCGCGGCGGATCAGCGGCGCCATCAGGTACAGGCCCAGCAGGTTGGGAATGGCCACCACGAACACCAAGGCGTCCGACAGATCGACCAAGGCGCCAAGCTGAATGCTGCTGCCAAGCACCACGAAAGTCAAAAAGAACAGCTTGAAGCCCAATTCGGCGCCGCGCCCTTCGCCCACTAGGTAGGTGAACGCCTTCAGCCCGTAGTATGACCAGGCCAGGATCGTTGAGTAGGCGAACAGGATGGCGGCGATGGACAGCGGAATCGGCGACCAGGACAGGGTGCTGGCAAACGCCCGGGTGGTGAGTTCGATGCCGCTGACGCCGCTGCCCGCCAGTGCCGGATCATACACCGTGGTGATGATCACCAGTGCCGTCAGGGTGCAGATCACCACCGTGTCGATGAACGGCTCCAGCAGGGCCACGAAGCCCTCGCTCACCGGCTCCTTGGTGCGCGCCGCGGCGTGGGCGATGGCCGCCGAGCCCAAGCCCGCCTCGTTGGAGAACACCGCTCGGCGGAAGCCGAGGATCATCACCCCCAAGGCGCCGCCGGCGACCCCTTCGGGAGAGAAGGCGCCATTCCAGATGGCGGCGATGGCGCCTGGCAGCGCCTCGGCGTTCAGGGCGATGATGGTGAGCGCGCTTAGGACGTAGAGGCCGGCCATGGCGGGCACCAGCTTGGCGGTGGTGTTGGCGATGGAGCGGATGCCGCCGATGATCACCAAGGCCACGGCGGCGGCCAGCAGCAGGCCCGCCAGCCAGGCCCGATCGGCGAAGACGCTGTTGGCGCCGCCGGTGACGTCGATGAGGATGGCGGTGGCTTGGTTGGACTGGAACATGTTGCCGATGCCAAGGCAGCCGATGACCATGGCGGCGCCGTAGAACAGGCCGAGGGCACGGCCCACTTTGGGCCAATTGCGCGCCGCGAGGCCGCGCTCCAAGTAGTGCATGGGACCGCCGGAAACCTGTCCGTCCCGCTCCCGGCGGTACATGACCGCCAGGGTGCATTCCGCGAGCTTGGCGGACATGCCCAGCAAGCCGGCAACGATGAGCCACAGGGTGGCGCCGGGCCCGCCTAGGGAAATGGCGACGGCGACGCCGGCGATGTTGCCGATCCCGACGGTGCCGGACACCGCAGTGGTGAGCGCCTGGAACTGGCTGATCTCGCCCGGGTCGCCGGGCGCCTTGTGCTTGCCGCGCACCAGATCCACGGCGTGCTTGAAGCCGCGGATGTTCACCAGCCGCAAGTAGCCGGTGAAGAACACCCCGGCGCAGATCAGCCACAGGACGATCAACGGCAGTTCGGCGCCGGCCACCGGCACGGCGAAGAAGATGAACCCCGATACGGCATCCGCCAAGGGGCGCATGGCGGCGTCTATGGCTGCATCAATGCCAGTGGAAATGAGATACTCCCCAAATGCTGAAGTCGATGCACGTCATGTTAGCCTATGCCACGGTGGTCGGCTTCATCCTGCGCGCGTTCTGGTCGCTGTCGGCCGACCAAGCCAGCCGCGCCTTGGCCAGGACGAAGGCGGCGCGCGTCCTGCCCCACGTCATCGACACGGCGCTGCTTGGCATCGGGGCCGCCTTGGCGGTGATGGCGCAGATCCCGCTGCTTGAGGGCTGGCTGGGCGCCAAGCTGGCCGGCCTTGCCGCCTACATCGGCTTCGGCGTGCTGACGCTCAGGGGCCGCTCGACCGCGCTCAAGTCCATTGGCCTGGTCGGCGCCCTGCTCAGCGTCGGCTACGTCCTTGCCGTGGCCTTCACCCGCCAAGCGGTGCCTTGGTGAGGGGACGCCTCGGCTTCAGCAACCTCGCGCGAATCTGAATCGGGGGCGATAACTCGCTCCGAGGGACAACGCCCGAAGTGTGCCGAACCTTGGAGTGAGTGGATCAAACGTCCGCAGTTGGCAGGCCCGCCTCAATAAAGGTCAGTTCCGGCCAGCGCCGCTCGGCGGCGATCTCGGCCAAGCGCGGCTTGGCGTTCACCGCCACTGGCCTGCCGACGGCTTCGAGCAGCGGCAGGTCCTCATCGCTGTCGGAGTAAAAGTAGGTGCGTGACGCATCGACGCCCTCCTCGGCCAGCCAGTCGAGCACGATGCGGCGCTTGACCTCCCCGTGGCAGGGCGTGAACTCACCGGTCAGCAGGCCGTCGCTCACCTGCATCTCGGTGCAGTGCAGATCCGCAATCGACAAGCTCGCCGCCACCGGCGCGGCTTGGCTGCGGGTGGCCGAGGTGACCAGCGCCAGCCGATGGCCGAGGCGCCGGTGTTCAGCGACCAAGGCTCGCGCTTCAACATAGATCATCGCCGCCACCCGGCGCTTGAAGGCCCGCTCGCCCATCGCCATCAGTTCCGCTTCCGGCAGGTTGGCCAAGTCCTTGAGCGTTGCGCCCATCGCGCCGTGGTAGTCCAAGCTGCCGAAGCGGTATCTGCACAGCGCTACGAACTGGGCAGCGAGACCCCAAATGGACAGCGTGCGGGATCTGACCCCCTCCAGGAAGAAAGCCTTGACGGAGTAGTCATTGATGAGGGTACGGTCGAGATCAAAGCAGGCGGTTTGCGGCCCCTGCGGCGCGGAACTCAGCCGAGCCAGATAGTCCGGGAACGCCAGCTTCATCGGGCAGGGTGCAGGGGCATGGTCAAGCGCAGGGCGCCACCGTTGCCAACGCCTTGGAAGGACAGCTCGGCGGCGGGCAGGCCTGGCTCGATGAAGGCCGCCGCTACGAAGGCGGCGGCAAAGTGGCCGATGGCGTAGCCCGCCAGCACATCGACCGCGCGATGCTTTTCGGCCTCCATGCGCGCCCAGGCGGTGCCTACGGCCAGCGCATCGAAGCCGATGGACGCACCAAGGCGCCAACCGGGTGCAATGGCCAAGGCGTCCAGGTTGCGCTGCCCCAAGGTGGCAGCGCTGGTGGCCACCCCGGCGTGTCCGGCAGGAAACCCGCGATCATTGCTGCCGTCAGGCCGCTGCCGTCCGATGACATCCTTTAGGCCCTCCACGACGCCCCCTTGGGCATACAGGGCTGTCACCCCCCAGCCGATGCGGCGCCAACGCCCCCGCTCGGTCGGCGCGGCGAGGGCGGTGGCCAAGTAGCCTGCCACGGCAAGGTCGCGCAGATCATCGCTGGCCCCCTCGGCACTGCCGCCGAAGAGGGGCCGCTCATCCGCGGCCCACTCCGACAAAGAATCGTCGAGATCGCCCACCGACAGCAGCGCAGCGCCCGCCAAGGGCACCCAAGTCCGCGGCGATTGGGCGGCGGCAAGCGCGGCTTCTCCGAACCGCGGTGGTGAGGAGGTGCAGCCAGCCACGGCCGCCAGCATGGCGAAGCCGACGAGCCGCACCAAAATGGGCCGCACTCAGCCTTCCTGATCCGCAGCCGAACCCTCTTCGAGCCTATTTTCCTGAGCCCCGGCCGCATCTTCGGCAGGCTCGTCCGTAGCGTCCGCTGCGCCGTTCGCCCCATCCTCCGACCGCAGGTCGGCCGGGTCGGCGAGCATCTGCTCGGCGATGTAGGTGGCCAGCTCGAAGCGCCCCGGCACTCGGTTCGACGTCAGGCTGTAATCGTCCTCCTCCGCTTCGTGGAACAGCGCCAGGCGATGTTCGCCGTCCGCGTCGGTCACTAGGAACACGCCCGCCGGCTCGCTGACCGCACCGCCTTCGCCATCCGCCTCATCCTCTTGGTCCGCCATGCCAAGCACCTGCAGGCTGGTGAAGCGCCGAACCAGGTCGTTGGCCGCTTCGGCGTCAGCGGGGGCATCGTCAATGCGCCACTCGCCATCTGGACTATCCAAGCGCCAAGCATCCTCAAGCACGACGCTCGACACCTCGCCCCGGGCCGACAGCAAGGCCTTGTCGAGCCATTGGTCGGCGTCCGTGGGTGCCTCAAAGTTGGAGAAGTCGATGCTGTACACATCGTTTTGGCCGCTGACGCGGGCATGGACCCGGCGGTATCCGGGCGACGTGCCCAGCAGCAGGTCCGCCATGGGGCCGTCCTCGTCCTCAATCACCAAACGTCGCTGGTGGCTGTCCTCGGTCACCTCGAAGCGCTCCGCGCTGTCGTCGCTGGTCGCCACCGGCCAAGGCGCATCAAGGTCGGAGAGGTCGGCGAGCAGTTCGCTGACTTTGCCGCCGTCGGCCGGCAGGCCGTCCGCTGCCTCCTGACCCGAACCCGGCGCCAATCGCCAGTCCTCCCCGTTTCGGGTCAGCTGCACGGCGCCCTCGTCCCCCGACACCCGGAGCTTCGTCACCTTGGCCGGGTCGAAGGAGAGCAGTTGCGGCGCACTCGCGTCCGTTCCCACGCCGCTGGCCAGAAGCAGGCCGGCGATGATGGCCACTTGAGCCGCCAACAGCCCGCCCAGCAAGCCGATTCGTGCGTTCATGCCGATTCTCCCGCCAACCAGCCGCCGTAGGTTTGCCTCGCCACAGCTGCGCGCCAGCGCCGCAGGGCGAACACCGCCCCGATGCCCGCCAGGGCGAAGCCGTAGTTGAGGTACTCGATGAGGGCCTGCTGCTGCTCCGCCAAGGGCGGCAGCGTGCGATTGAAGTTGCCTCGGGCGCGGATGCCGAGCAGCGTTTGGTCCTCCAGCGACCAATCCGCCACGTTCACCATCAACTGGACCGAGTTGCCGTAGATGGTGCCGTCCGCGGAGCCGAGCATGCGCAGGGTCTGGTCGGCCAGGAAGCCGTTGGAGGCAAACACGAACAGGCGCGCCGACTCCGGAGAGCGCTCGATCACCGAGGTCACCACCCCAAGGCCGTCGTCCTCGCTCGCTTCATCCACCTCTTCCGCTAGGTCCGCTTCGCCATCCGCTTCTTCCGCCGCCGCCTCCTCCGCAAGCAGCGGCGAAGGCTGGCCCGCGAAGAACGAGTCGAAGCGTCCGCTCAACAGGACGCCGACCAAGCGGCTTTGCTGGTCGCCGTCCGGGGTGAAGGCGCTCAGGCCCTGCTCGTTGATCCGCGGCAGCACGTCGGTGGAGCTTGACAGCCAACTGCCCGGCGAGGTGCGCAGCAGTTCGACGACCTCCCGTGCGGCGTTCCTCTCCGCATCGAGTTCGATGGGCGACGCCCAAGCCATGGTCACCTGGGGCAGCCCCGAGGTCATGATCGAGTCGGGATTGAGGCTGGGGGCGCGGATGTCGGGAAAGTAGGGGTAGTCCAGCATCACCAACTCCTGGAAGCTGAAGCCGCCCACGTTGCGGGTCACCGGCACCGGGAAGGCGGCGTTGGTGGGGTCGAGCACCAAGGACTCGCCGATGCCGACGCCGAGATGGTCCAGCCAGTCCTCAAGGCCGGTGACGCGCGGCGCGGCGGTCAGCGTCTGCGCTGCGAAGTTGGCTTCGAAGGCGCTGGCCGCCACCGCCACGGTGCCGCCCTTCATCAGGAATTGGTCGATGGCGAAAACCTGCTTGTCCGACAGTTCCTTGGGATCCACCACCACCAGCAGGTCGGCGGCTTCCGGCACCACGCCCTCGGCGAGGTCCGCGGTCTCGACGCTGAAGTCGTTGCCGAGCAGTCCCTGAAGCTGGCTGAACTGATTGCCGCCCATCCCCTGTTGGGCCATGTAGGGCGCGGGCGCGGGGGGGGTCACTAGGGCCACCGTGCGCAGCAGGCCGGTGGCGAAGCGCTTCAGGCCCTCCTCGATGCCGCGCTTGGCGGCCTCCGAGGAAAGCGCTTCCGGCAAGGGCACCTGCACCAGCGTTTCATCGTCGGCGAGGGTTAGGTAAAAATAGAAGGCATTGGCGTCGAAGAGGCTGGTGGCCATGGGCTGAAAGCCGTAGTTCTGGGCGATTTCAACACCAACGGCGCCGCCGTCGGCATCGGGGTCGATGAACTCAACGCTAAGCTTGCCCCCGCTTTCCGCCTGCAGCTCATCAAGCACGTCGCTGACCACCGCACGGAACTCCGCCAACGCCTCGGGCAGCTTTTCGTCCGCGGACACGTAACCGGTGAAGCTCACTGGGGTTTGGATGTTGGCAAAGATGCTGCTGCCGCCCTGAAAGCCGTAGAGCACCTTCTTGATGCTGCGGGTGACGTCGTACTCCGGGTTGCGCAGCTGCACGTCCAGGTCCGCTTCGCCGGCCACCTTGACCTCAATCAGGTCGCGGAAGCCCAGCACCTCGTACTCGTCCCCGTAGCTCACCAGCACATCGAAGTAGGAGTTGACCAGGCTCGATTGGTAGCGGTCGGCCACCTGAAAGGGCACGGGCCGGATGCCGTACTTGGTGTTGGCCTCGTCCTCAAGCTCCGGGTCGTCGGCCGGGTCGATGATGCGCACCTTGACGTTGCCGCCGCCGGCGATCTCGTACTCGGCCAGCAGGTCGCGCATGCGCGGCACCAAGGGGGCCAGCAACGGGTGGGTCTTGGCGCTGAAGTAGCCCTGAATCAGCAGCGGCTCCCGAAGCTGCGCGAGATAGCCCCGGGTGGCGTCGGAGATGGAGTAGATGCGCCCCTCGGTGACGTCGATGCGCAGCCCCGAGAAGCTCGCCAGCCACAGGTTGGCGGCGAGCAGATTGGCGGCTGCCAGCGTCGTGCCGAGCATCCAGGCCCGATGCCGGGTGCGTTCGCCGTCCCTGGCCCAGCGCTGCACCTCCAAGCCATGGACGTTCAGTGCCAGGAACACGGCGGCCAGCGAGACGTAGTAGTAGAGGTCGCGGAAGTCCACCACGCCCCGGGTGATGGACTCAAAGCGGGCGCCGACGCCCAAGGAGCGCAGGAAGTCAGCAAGCCCCCCGGACGCCAGCTCGGTCAGCACCGGGCTGCCCACCAGGTAGAACGCCCCGCAGCCGAAGCTCGCCATGATCAGGCTGACGATCTGGCTGTCTGTGCGGGCGCTGACGAACAGGCCGATGGCGACGTAGGCGCCGCCGAGCAGGAAGGCGGCGGCGTAGCCGGCAAGCACCGGCCCCCAGTCGAGGTCGGCGTGGAAGGCGATGCTGATCGGCAGCGGCAGGGTGAGCAGCAGGGCGAGGCCCAGCAGGCACAGGCAGGCGCTGAACTTGCCCAGCACGAACTCCCAGGTGCGGGCCGGCACGGTGAAGACGAATTCCATGGTGCCGGTGCGCCGCTCCTCGCTCCAAAGGCGCATGGTCAGGGCCGACGCCAGGAAGATGAGCATCACCGGCATCCACTCGAACATGGGCCGCACGTCGGCCACGTTGCGGGCGAAGTAGGCTTCCACCCAGAAGAAGACGAACAGGGTGACCGCCAGAAACGCGGCTAGGAACAAATAGCCGGTGGGCGAGGCGAAGAACAGGGTGAGTTCCTTGGCCGCGATGCGGCGTGTGGCTTGAAGGTTCATCAGGACGCCTCCCCGGCTGCGCTCACTTCCCGAAACAGGGTCTCCAGATCCCGCTGCTCGGCGGCAAGTTCATAGACCGGTGCGCCGTCTCCCACCAACGACTCGGCGATGGCGCGGGCAGCGGCGTCGAGATCGCCCTCCACCTGAAGGCGCCAGCGGCCGCCGCCCAAGCTCAAAGCGCTTGCTCCGGAAGGGGCGGACAGCATGGCGTCCGGCGCGGTGCGCAGGCGCAGCACGTTGCTGCGCTGCAGGTCCTTGAGCCGCTCGTCGAGCACGAGGGCGCCGTTGCGCAGGATCAGGGCGCGGTCGCAGATGGCGTTGACCTCCTGCATGATGTGCGTGGACAGAATGACGGTGGATGAGCGGGCCAGCTCCCGCACCAGCTCGCGCATGTGCTGGGTCTGGCCGGGGTCGAGGCCGTTGGTGGGCTCATCGAGAATCAGGAAGCGGGGCTTGTGCAGGATGGCTTGGGCCACGCCCACCCGCTGCTTGAAGCCCCGAGACAAGGTGCCGATCGGCTCCAGCGCCTTGTCGCCCAGTTCGGTGGCCTCAATGGCTTCAACCACCGCCCGACGCGGATCATCCACCTCCCTTAGGTCCGCCGCGTAGGCCAGATAGTCCACCACCAGCAGTTCCGGATAGAGCGGCAGGCTCTCCGGCAGGTAGCCCAGCCGCTGCTGCACGGCGCGAGGGTCGTCCTCAAGCTCCGCGCCATCGACCAGCACCCGGCCGCCGCTCGGCTCCAGAAAGCCGGTCAGCATCTTCATGATGGTCGTCTTGCCCGCTCCGTTCGGCCCGAGCAGGCCAACCACCTCGCCCCGCTCGATGGCAAACGAGACCTCATCAACGGCCACGAAGTCGCCGTAACGGCGCGTCAGCCGATCCGCTTCAATCATCCGATGTCCTTATTGGCGCCAGTCCAGCAAACAGCCAGCAAACAGCCGACTCTCACCTTGGCTTCAAGATAGCGCAACATAGGGTTTCGGCTTCAAATTTCAACCCTATATCCTAACTTGATGGAAAATTGGCCCGGGGCCAGGGTGCATCTCATTCCGGGCGCCGACCACTTCTTCAGCGCCGCCGCCGATTCGCTGCTGGACGCGATTCCGCAAGCGGTCAGTGAGCCGCGGCGGTCTGGTTCAACCCCATGGCCTTAGCGCAGCAACTCCGGACTTTGCTATGATTCCGCCGCATGATTGCTGACGGGACGAAGTTCCAAATGCCGTGCCGAGGATGTCCCGCTTGGCCGACAGCGGGGCAGCCGTCAACCAACGTGCGGTGCTCAAACCGTGCTTGCAGAGGCTTGGCCGGCTCATGAAGCGACGCTGGCTTGCCGTTGCGGCAGCGGTGCTGGCAGGCGTCGGAATCGCCTGGATTGCCACCGTTCCGCCACCGCCCGCCGGTGAGGCAGCCGTCGGCGATGCGGGCGGGCCGTCGCCCAGCGCTGCGCCCGCCGTTTCGCAGCAGCCTGCTTCGGCACCGCAATCCAACGTCTTCAAGACTTCCGAGCCGATGCCGGAACCTCTGTGGCGGGTTATCGACGAAGCCCGCGCGCCCGCGCTGCCGCCCTATGACGAGCGCTGGTCCAAGGCGGGCCGCGCCCTCGTGCGGCTCTCCCGGGACTTGGCGGCGGCGGGCGGCCTGGGGGTCGGGGATCGCATCACGCTGGCCGTGCCGCAGCTTGGGAAGAGCCTTGCGGCAGCCGTGGAAGCGGTGGACGACGGCCCGGGCGCGCGGTCGCTGCTCGGCTGGGCCGAGTGGGACGGGGACCGCCCGCAGCGCTGGGTCGTGACGGTTGCGCCAACCAGCCTGTTCGCCTGGATCGACACCCCGGAAGGCCCCCACGAGCTAGCCGTCCGACACGGTGCGCGGGAGGGCTGGCTGCTGCCTTCGGCGAACAAGCGGGCGGGCTTCGACTTCAGCAAGCCCGACTACTTTGTGCTGGACGAGGCGGGGCGGCCCATTGGCCGCCGTCCCGGCAGGTAGGGCGATGGGGCGCCACGTGATCAAGGGAGGATCGATCGGCGTTTGGGTGGCCTTGGTCGCCACCTTGCTGGCAGTCGGCGGCGCACGCGAGGTGCTCGCCCAAAACCGGGACATTGCGTTCGAGTGCCCCTGCAGCGCGGAGTTCACGCCGGACGCGGACGGCAGCGGCGAGGGCGCGCTGGTTCTGCGCTTTGGCGTGCGCAGCTTTCGGGACGCCCGCAGTGCGGAGGTGGGCGTACACGCCCTGCGTAGGACATGGTCCACCCGATCGGACGGGACGCGGCAAGCCGTCACCCGTTGGAGTTCGTCCTTCAGTCAGCCGGAAGGCTCCGTCGGCGAAATCCCTCCCAACGGATCGGTCGTTGGGTTGGTTCGTTCCTTCCGAGTCCGGGAGCCCGATGCCGGCCTTGGATTCGCGATTCGGCTTTGGGAGGCCAAGGGGACAGGCGGTGACCGCACCCCGAACAGCGCGGACCTGATTCAACATGAGACGCTCAGCCTGTGGCCGGTTCCAAGCGACGGCTCATCCGGCGCGGCCAGCCGCTGGGTGGACATCCTGACGGACTCGGACGGCGACGGCACGGGGGACGTGAACGAGCGCATCGCGGGCACCGACCCCGACTCAGCCACCTCCAAGCCGAGCGGGTCCGAAGTG
Organism: Gammaproteobacteria bacterium; assembly: GCA_026709365.1. GTDB lineage: Bacteria > Pseudomonadota > Gammaproteobacteria > Pseudomonadales > Azotimanducaceae > Azophilus. The sequence goes on along the minus strand of JAPOTD010000042.1, from coordinate 2,665 downwards.
GACGTGCTCTGGCTCTACCAAGCGTCGCTGGCCGGGCCGGACACCGTGCCGGCTTACCACCACGCGGCCGTCGTCGCCAACGCCATGTTCGTGGACAGTGGCACCAACCTGCGCCTGCGCTCGGTGGGCTTCGCTCCGGTGGATGATGATGATCTCAGCGAGGGCGGGAGCGTCAAGTCGGAACGCTTGGACGACTTGATGGATCTGCACGGCGCCGATGTTTACAACTTCTGGTACAACGCGGGGGACGGGATTCCCGATCCATGTGGTGACTTTGCTGCTGGCTGCGCAGGCGTTGGCAGCTTCCGCAACCGCGGCATTTGGCGACCCACCAGTTCCTCAACAGCCGGGCCTTGGCCCGGCGTGATCGCGCACGAGCTGGGGCACGTCATGGGGTTGGCGCATTCCGCCCGGCAAGGCGAGTCTTACGGTGCCTTTCGCTGGTCCCGCGGGCACTACGTTGGCGTGTGGGGGCCAGCCCCGCACTTTGGCACCATCATGAGCTACGGGAGCACATCCCGAACCCCTGTGTTCTCCAGCCCAGTCTCGGACCGTTGCCGGCCCTTAGGTGCCTGCGGCCTGCCCACCACGCACCCCCAAGGCGCGGACGCCACCCGGAGCCTGGACCTCATCCGCTTCCAGGTTGCTGACGTGCGCTCTTCCAAGCCGGACTCGGATGGCGACGGCTTCGTGGATGCGGCGGACGCCTTCCCCAACGACCCGGGCGATTGGGCCGACTTGGACGGCGACGGGATTGGCGACAACGCCGACCCCGATGCGGACGGCGACGGCAGGGCCAATCCCGACGATGCGTTTCCGCATGATGCCGATGAATGGGCGGACCTGGACGGCGACGGGTTGGGCGACAATGCCGACCCCGACCGGGACGGCGACGGCGTGGACAACGGCGACGACCTGTTCCCCGACGACGCGCTGGACCACGCGGACGCCGACAGTGACGGCGTGGGCGACAACGCCCAGAGGCTGCACCCGTTCCGGGACGCGAACCTGCGGGCCGTCGTCGAGCGGGCGCTGGGCAAGGCGGCGGGAGACCCCATAACGGATGCGGAGATGGCCGGGCTTGAGGCGCTGGAGGTGGACAGCGCCGACATCTCGGACCTGACCGGCCTGGCGTTGGCGACGGGGCTCAAGAGATTGAGGCTCAACATGGACGAGGGGGGCAACCGCGGCCTGCAGGATGGCGGCGTAGCGGACCTGTCGCCGCTCGCTGGCCTGATCGCCCTGGAGACGGTTTGGCTGGCCACATCGCCCCGCCTCGCCGACCTGTCGCCGCTCGCTGGCCTGCGCAGCCTTGCGTCCCTGCGGCTTGTTGGCACTTGGGCTTCTCGCAGCGAGGTCTCCGACCTCAGTCCGCTGTGGTCCCTGCCGCTGACCGAACTGCACATACGTTACGCCAGCGTCGGCGACGTCTCGCCCCTGTCCGCGTTGCCTCAACTGCAGCGCCTGAACCTTTCGAACAACAACGTTTCGGACATTTCGCCACTGGCCGGACTGCCGCAACTGAGGGACATTCGGCTTGCTGGCAACCGGATTGCGGACATCTCGCTACTGGCGGGGCTCTCGAACCCGTGGGCCATTGATCTTGACCACAACCGTATTGAGGACATCTCCGCCTTGGGCGGATTGACCAACCTTGAAGTTCTACGCCTAAGCGACAACCGCATTGACGACATCTCGACGTTGTCGGGGCTGCTGCAATTGCGGTTGCTCACAATACGCAACAACGGGATCAGGGACGCAATGCCGCTAGCGCAGCTAACCCGGCTTCAAAGCCTTTCGCTTGGGGGCAATCCCCTATCCATCAGCGACTTCCTCGCTGTGTTTCAACCAGACAGCCGGTTTGACTGGTTTGGCTTATCGAATTTAGGCATCTCCGACCTATCCCCGTTGGCCGCATTCATGGGCAGGATGGGGGCACGGAGTTGGTATTTGGGCTTGAACAGCAATCCTTTGACCGACCTCGCCCCGCTGGTCCAGCGTTCGCTCTGGGAGGGTGGCGGGCGCATTTCGCTGTGGGGGGTTCCCCTCGACCCCATGACCGCTGATGCTCAAATCTCCACGCTGCAATCCTGGGGGGTGGATTTCGACAACTTAGCGGGATCGTTTGCAGAGGGTGAACCGGTATCCGTTCCGGACAGGAAACTCCGCGGCCTGCTCCGAGAGGCTACCGCAGGAGGCCCCGTTTTGGTTGATGGTCCTGTAACGCCGGAAAGGGCTTCGGGGCTGTTGGTGCTCCACGCTTTCGGACGCGGCATAGACGACCTCACGGGCCTGGAGGCGGCAACGGGCCTTGAGCAGGCCCACTTGGCGTCGAACCGCATCTCCGACCTGACCCCGCTGCTCGGCTTGAAGGGACTCAAGCGCGTGGACCTTAACGGCAATCCGCTCACGGAGGCCGCGCTCAACGAGCAGGTGCCGGAGCTGCTGGCGCAGGTGGCAAAGGCGAGTTGCGAGTCGTCGGAAGGCGATGCCTGCGGCACGCTCACCCTCAACGTTCTGTCCTGGACGCCCGCTGCCGGGCACGACGGCACGGCCCGGTTCCGGACCGGCGGATACTTTGCAGCCCGGCTCGGCGTGGCCGACGCCGCCCAGATCACCTTCCAAGCCTCCGCCGACCGGGCCGCGCTCAGTCCCAGCGTCAGCG
>JAPOTD010000105.1 GCA_026709365.1 Gammaproteobacteria bacterium | reverse complement strand
GCTCGCTGTCGCGCACCGCGCGCACGTCGTTCCGCTGGTCGGGCCTGGCGCCGGGGGCCTACGCGCTGCGGGTGCGCTCGGTGGACGCCGACGGCCTGGCCGGCCCCTGGAGCCCGGCGACCGACGAGGTCGTCATCGACTGAGGCCGCCAGCCTCGGCGGGATGGCGGGGTCGAGCGGGGCAGCCGCTCCGTGCGGATCGATGCGCAGCAGCCGCCTTTGTCGGCCTGACTTGGGGGCTGTTCAACCCAACGCTTCGTCCCCCAACAACCTCCTCGCTTCACCCACCAAGTACAGGGGCAGCGACAGCAGCCTGTAGTTGACGGATTCGCCGGTGGGCAGTCGCTTGGCGTCACTCAGCAGGCCGGGCGGGTCGGCGTTGAAGCGCAGCGCGAGTTCGCTGCCCTTCTCCTTCAGGAACTGATGCAGCGACTTGAGTGAGCCGCTGGTTCCCGCTTTGATTTCAACCGGCACGATGCGCCCGCCGAGGGCCATCAGGTAGTCCACCTCGGCAGCGGCGCTTCTGGCCTCGCGGATCCAGTAGTGGAGCGATGGGGTTTGGAAGCTCGGGCCGCTGTGGAGCAGGTGCTGGCCGATGAACTGCTCAGCGACGCTGCCAGCGTTTGCCAGCGTCAAGTCCTGGCGGCTCAAGTCGAGAACGTTCAGCCCCAATGCGGCGCTCATCAGGCCGACATCCAGATACAGGCACTTGAAGTGCCGTTCGTTCGTCTCCGCCGCCAGCGGTACGCCGTTTGCGGCCGTGTGGCAAACCCTGTAGGCGATTCGCGCCAAGCACAGCCGCCGCAACGCTTCCGCCAGATCGGCGGCGCGGTGGTCGCGGCTGACCTGAACGTACTTGAACTTGCGCCCCACCAAACCGGGCAGCCTGTCGAAGGTCATTTGCAGCCGGTCGCGCGCCTTGCCGTGACTGTACTTGCTGAAGTCGTCCCGATAGGTTGCCACGACGCTGTGCTGAATCCGGGCCACCCGTTCGAAACCGCCTTCGGACTCCCGCTGCGCCTGCACATAGCCCGAAACCGCTTCCGGAAGCCCGCCAACCACCCAATACTGGCGCAGCAGGTCCATGTACCGGTCATGCACCGCATCTGGGAAGGCCCCCTCAAGATCGCTGAGTCGCAGGTTGCGGAGATGGACCTTGAGCTCAGGGTGCCCCAAAGCTGCCACGAAGTCCCCAAACCGCATCGGCCCCAGATGGAGATACTCAATCCGGCCGACGGGCATGGAGAACTGCGCATCGGCAAGGGCGAACTCCATCAACGAACCCGCCGCCACCACCGCAAGCTCTGGCAGTTCCTCGTGAAAGTAGCGCAATGCGGCCAAGGCTTCCGGGGCTGCTTGAATCTCGTCGAGAAACAGCAGGCACCTTCCCGGCGTCACGGTCTGGCCGGTGAGCAGTGTTAGGGTGGAGAGAATTCTTGCCGGCTCCCGCGCGCGAAAGGCATCGCGGGCCTCGGGGTTCCGCTCGAAGTCGATGGCGACCAACGGCACGCTCCGGCGCCGAGCGAACTCCCGCACCAGCGTCGATTTGCCCACTTGGCGGGCGCCTCGAACCACCAGGGGCTTGCGTGGCCGTTGCGCAAACCAACGCTCAAGATCGCCCAGTTCCTGTCTATGGAGGATGTTGGACATCGGCTCCAGCAAATTGATGTAACAACCTATAGATTAATCAATTGAAGTGATTTTTGACAATGTTGTTTTGGCGAGAGTTGTTTTGGCGAGAGTTGTTTTTGACGACGAGCCGCGCAATGGGAACCGCCTGCGCGGCCCTTGCGTTGAACAATCCGTTTAGCCTGTGGAGAACTCGCCCGCCCAAGCCTTTTCCAATGCGCTTTGGTAGGGCAATACCCTGATTTCGTCGAATTTCAGTTCGCGCTCACCCGTGTAAACGCCGAAGGCCTGGTCGATGCCGCCCGCCTGCAGGAGGGTGCGCAGCCCCTTGTTGAACGGCTCCTTCCAATTCCGGGAGGCCTTGATCTCAATGCCCACCGCACGGCCGCCCCGCTTCCAGATCAAGTCCACCTCGGTGCCGGCTTCCGTGCGCCAATAGAAGAACTCAGCGCCTTGGGCGCTCCAGGCGTTGAGGGCGCGGAACTCGTTCAGCAGCCAAGTCTCGAACAGGGCGCCTCGTTCGGCGCTCGAAGGCTTGTCCCGGTGCAGGCCCGCCAAGGCGCGCTGCACCCCGCAGTCGAACAGGTAGAACTTGGAGTGGGCGACCTCCTTGACCTTGGCTCGCTTGCGCCAAGCGGGCAGCTGCCAGCCGAGCAGCGTGTCCTCCAGAATGCCGAAGTAGCCCTGCACCGTGGAGCGGGCGACGCCGACGTCTCGGGCGACGTTGCTGATGTTCAGGACTTGACCGCTTGCCAGGGCCGCAACGGACAGGAACCGATGAAATCGGTCGAGGCTCCTCACCAGAGCCTCCTGCCGGATTTCCTCCCTTAGATAGGTTTCGACATAGGCGTCCAGAAACTCGATCCGGTCGGCAGTTGAAGCGGCGGTGGCGGAGAGTGGCAGCTGGCCGTAGCGCAAGGCCTCCTCAAGCCGGAAGTCCTCCCCCATCTCAAGGGGGCTTAAGGGAAACATCCTTTTCGACCAGACTCGGCCGGCCAGCATGTTGGCATTGGATTTGCGCAGCTTTCCGGCGCTCGATCCGGACAATGCGAACCGATGGCCTTGAGGGTTGGCAAACAGCAGCGCATGGACTTCATCAAGCAGTTCCGGCAGTTTTTGCACTTCGTCAATGACGATCCAGGAGTCGGGTTCCAATGCCGCCGCTTCACGCGCCAGCAGGGACGGATCTCGCTGGTAGGCGAGATAGGCGCTTGATCTGAGCAGATCGATCACCAGTGCGTCCGGCAGTGCTTGCGAAAGCCACATGGACTTCCCTGTGCCTCGAGGCCCGAACAGGAAGAAGCTTTGTTTTGGCAGCTGGATCAAGCGTGGATACATGCTGTCGGCGTTTCCGTTAAATTTACAGAGAATTTAACGGAACGGCCGACAGCATTCAAGATTGTGCGGGCTCAGACCCACTCCGGAACATGACCTACGCCATGGTAGCGAAACTCGAACGCGAATCTGTTGGTGGAGTGTGCGGGCTCAGAGACATTTGGGAATCCGACCTACGCGACGAGCGCGGAGTTTCGCGCCAGCGAAACCACAACGCGAACCAAAGGTTCGCGCCGTGCCGTCCGGCATCAGGTTCGGTATTCGGCGTTGATGCGGACGTAGTCGTAGGACAGGTCGCTGGTCCAAACGCTTTGTTCGCAGGGGCCGCGGCCGAGGTTGATGCCGATGGTGAACTCGGCCTTTGCCATCACGGCCGCCGCTGCCGCCTCGTCGTAGCCTTGGGCCAGCAGCCCGGCTTCGGCCACGGCCACGTCGTCCAAGGCAAGCGACACCTTGGCCGGGTCGAGGTCGGGGATGCCGGCACGGCCGATGGCCATGCAGAAGCGGCCCCAGTTGGGGTCGCCGGCGAACAGGGCGGTCTTCACCAAGGGGGACTCCGCCACCGCGTAGGCCACCCGCAGGCACTCGGCTTGGGTCGCCCCGCCGACCACTTGGACGGTCACGAATTTGGTGGCGCCCTCGGCGTCGCGCACGATGCGCTCGGCCAGCCCGGCCGCAAGTTCGGACACCCCGCCGCGCAGGGCGTCAAGGCGCGCGCCGGGGCCCTCGATCCGCGGATGGTCGGCCTGGCCCGTGGCGGCGACCACGAAGGCGTCGTTGGTGGAGGTGTCGCCATCGACCGTGATGCGGTTGAAGGAGCGCTCGGCGGCGTCCCGGACGATGGTCTGCAAGGCGTTTGGCGTGATGCTCGCATCGCAGCAGATGAACGCCAGCATGGTGGCCATGTCGGGCTTGATCATGCCGGCGCCCTTGGCGATTCCGGTCAGGGTGACGGCCCGGCCGCCGATCTGAACCTGCTGGGTGAGCCCCTTGGCGCCGGTGTCGGTGGTGAGGATGGCTTGGGCGGCGTCGGCCCAGCCGTTCGCCGTCAGCGACCGCATCGCGTCCTTGATGGCGCGGCGCATGGGGGCGAGCGGCAGGCGCTCGCCGATCACGCCGGTGGAGAACGGCAGCACTTGCTCGGCTTCAATGCCTTGGGCGCCGCATTGGGCGGCGCGCTGGCACAAGGCCTCGGCGTCCTCAAGGCCGGCCTGGCCCGTGGCGGCGTTGGCGTTGCCGCTGTTGATCAGCAGCAACCTCGGCGCATGGCTTCCAAGACGGGCCTCGGCAAGTTCCACCGGCGGCGCCCGAAAGCGGTTTTGGGTGAAGACCGCGCCGGCGGTGGTTCCTTCGGCGAGTTCGATCAGCGCCAAGTCGTCGCGCTCATGCTGCTTGATGCCGGCGCAGGCGGTGCCCAGGCGAACCCCGGGCACCGGCAGCAGGGTGCCCAAGGGCGGCAGGTTCACCGCCACGTCAAGCCACTTTGCCGCAGCACAGCTTGTACTTGCGGCCGGAACCGCAGGGGCAGGGTTCGTTGCGCCCCACCTTGCGCTCGTTGCGCACGAAGGGCGCCGCCTTGGCCGGCGGCGCAGCCCGGGCTGAAGACCCCGCAGCGCCATCGGCCTTGGGCTTGGCGGGCGCCTCAAGGGCGGAGGCGGCTTGGTGGGAAAAGCGCATTCGCTTGGTGGCCTCCGCCCGGCGGCGGCGCTCAGCCTCCTCCAAGGCGCTGGGCGCCTCGATCTGAACGCGGGAAAGCAGCTTCACCACGTCGAGCTTGATGTTGTGGAGCAACGCCTGAAACAGTTCGAAGGATTCGCGCTTGTACTCCTGCTTGGGCTGCTTCTGCGCGTAGGCGCGCAGATGGATGCTTTGCCGCAGGTAGTCCATGCTGGCCAAGTGCTCCTTCCAGCGCTGATCGAGGACTTGCAGCATGATCTGCTTTTCGATCCCCCGCATGTCCACGCCGTGGCCCTGCCAGACCTGCTCCTTGGCTTGGTACTCGGCCTCCACCTGCTTGAGGATCTTCGCCCGCAGGCCCTCCTCGGCCAGCGCGTCGTCCTCGCTCAGCCACTTGCGCAGCGGCTGGGTGCTGGCGAACTCGGTCTGCAGGGCCTGCTCCAGGCCTTCCACGTCCCACTGCTCCTCAAGGCTTTGCGGCGGGATGTGCTCGCTGACCACGTCGGCGACGATTTCCTCGCGGATGTCGGTGATGGTCTCGGAGATGTCGTCCTCGCCCATCAGGTCGCGGCGCTGCTGGTAGATGACCTGGCGCTGGTCGTTGGCGACGTCGTCGAACTCGAGCAGGTTCTTGCGAGTGTCGAAGTTGTGCCCCTCCACCTTGCGTTGCGCCTTCTCGATGGCGTTGTTGACCATGCGGTGCTCGATGGCCTCGCCCTTCTCCAAGCCGATGGACTGCATGATGCCGCGCATTCGGTCGGAGGCGAAGATGCGCATCAGGTTGTCTTCCATGGACAGGAAGAAGCGTGACGATCCGGGGTCGCCCTGGCGTCCGGAACGGCCCCGGAGCTGGTTGTCGATGCGCCGGCTTTCGTGGCGCTCGGTGCCGATGATGTGCAGGCCGCCCGCCTCGATCACTTGGTCGTGGCGCACTTGCCATTGGCGCTTGATGCGCTCGATGTCGGCCTCGGCCGCCGCCGAATCCGCCCCCTCAAGCTGGGTAGCCTCCGCCTCCCAGTTGCCGCCGAGCACGATGTCGGTGCCGCGCCCGGCCATGTTGGTGGCGATGGTGACCGCGCGGGGCGTGCCGGCTTGGGCGACGATGTCCGCCTCCCGCTCGTGCTGCTTGGCGTTGAGCACGTTGTGGGCGATCCCGCGCTTGTTCAACTCCGCCGACAGGCGCTCGGAGGATTCGATGGACGCGGTGCCCACCAGCACCGGCTGCCCGCGCTCCATGCAGTCGGTGATGTCCTCGACGATGGCGTCATACTTCTCGTCGATGGTGAAGTACACCAAGTCGTTGTGGTCTTCGCGAATCATCGGCATGTGGGTGGGCACCACCACTACATCGAGGCTGTAGATCTGCCGGAACTCAAAGGCCTCCGTATCGGCGGTGCCGGTCATGCCGGCCAGTTTCCGGTACAGGCGGAAGTAGTTCTGGAACGTGGTTGAGGCCAGCGTTTGGCTCTCGTTCTGGATGGCCAGGCCCTCCTTGGCCTCGATGGCCTGGTGGATGCCCTCGGACCAGCGCCGGCCGGGCATGGCGCGGCCGGTGTGCTCATCGACGATGACCACCTCGCCATTGGCCACCATGTAGTGGACGTCGCGCTTGAACAGCGCATGGGCCTTGAGTGCGGCTTGGACGTGGTGCAGCAGGTTGAGGTTGCTGGCGGCGTAGAGGCTGTCCTGCCCCTCCAGCAGGCCCATGCCGACCAACTGCTCCTCCACCTTGGCATGCCCCCGTTCGGTGAGCTCCACTTGGCGGTTCTTCTCGTCCAGGGTGAAGTCGCCGACCACCTTCGGCGGCGCTTCGATGCCTTCGCCGGGCACCTCCTGCTTCAGTTTCGGGGCTAGGCCGTTGATCTGCTGGTAGAGCTTGGTGGTTTGCTCGGCCGGCCCGGAGATGATCAGCGGGGTGCGCGCCTCGTCAATCAGAATCGAATCCACCTCATCGACGATGGCGTAGTGCAGGTCCCGCTGGAACTTGTCGGCCAGCGCGAAGGCCATGTTGTCGCGCAGGTAGTCGAAGCCGAACTCGTTGTTGGTGCCGTAGGTGACGTCGGCTTGGTAGGCGCTGCGCTTCTCCGCAGCGCCCTGACCCGACTGAACGACGCCGACGGTCAATCCCAAGGCCTCGTAGATGGGGCCCATCCAGTTGGCGTCCCGGCGCGCCAAGTAGTCGTTGACCGTGACGATGTGGACGCCGCTGCCGGTTATGGCATTAAGCGTGGCCGGCAGGGTGGCCACCAGGGTCTTGCCCTCACCGGTGCGCATCTCGGCGATGCGGCCTTCGTGGAGGGCGATCCCGCCCATCAGCTGGACATCGAAGTGGCGCATGCCCTTGGCCCGCTTCGCCGCTTCGCGAACCGCGGCGAAGGCCTCCGGCAGCAGATCGTCAAGGCCCGCGCCGTCGGCGTGACGCCGGCGCAGTTCGTCCAGGCGCTCCTTGAGCGCATCGGCGGAAAGCGCCTCGAAGCTCGGCTCCAAGGCATTGATCGCATCGACGATCCTGCCCATGCGCTTGAGCTCGCGGCTGTTCTTGGTGCCGAAAACAGATTGGAACAGCTTGCCGATCATAGGTGGGGGACAAAGCGGGACGCCGCGTTGGCCGCAATTTTACAACGATCCGCGCCCCGGCTAGGAGCCTGCGTGAACTGACGTTCGCGTGTGGAGTTTCGCTGCGCGAAACTCCGCTGCCGTTGCGCGGATCAGATTCCGAAATTTTGTGAGCCCGCACAGCCTGCGCCGCAGGCTCCGGGGCCGCTCTAGGAACGTTTGTCGTTCAGGTACTGCATCGGATTGATGTGGCGTCCGTTCCTCAGCACTTCAAAGTGGAGGTGGGGGCCGGTGGAGCGCCCGGTGTTGCCTATCGAGCCGATCACCTGGCCTTGGCGAACGATTTCCCCGCGGCGCACGGCGATGCTGGCCTGGTGGCCGTAGCGGGTGACATGGCCGTTGAGATGGGCGAGTTCCACCAAGTTGCCGTAGCCTGCGCGACGGCCGGCGAAAACGACGATGCCCCGGTCAACGGCGACGACTTCGGAGCCCTTGCGGCCCGCGAAATCCACCCCGGTGTGCCAAGCCATCCTGCCGCTGATGGGATCGATGCGCCGCCCGTAGGGCGAGGATACCCAGCCCCGATCGACCGGCCGCACCTTGTCGTCTTGCTCAGCCGGGCCTTCCGCCGTCCTGAGCAGGGCCTCGAACAGCTCGAAGTCGTCTTCACGTTGGCGAATGTGGCCCGCGAGTTGATTGATGCGAGCTTGCAGGTCGCTGCGCGGCAGGATGGCCTCCTCGCATTGAGCAACGGGCAGCGCCGACTTCGACGTGCTGTCCGCCGCTTCGGGGGAGTGCCCGCTCCCGTCCGCGAGTTCGGGCCTGCCTCCGGCGGGCTGCGCCGCCGCGCAGGTGGAAGGCGCTTGGCGGAGAGGCCCGCCCTGGGCCGGCGGCGCCGTGAAGTCGAACCCCCCGGCGTCGAGGCCGGTTGCATCGGTGACCCATTGGCCGAGCGCCTCCATGCGCCACAGCCGTCCTTGCATGTTGGCCAACTGCTTGCTGATGGCTTCGTTTTCCACCGCGTGCTGCCGCTGCAGGCTGTCGACCGCGGCTTGCTGGTCCGCGATTCCGGAGCGCCAGTCCGCCAACGCCTGGGCGACCTGCCGCTGCTGCGCGTAGCGCTCGTGCAGCTGCACCGCCGCGGCCGCCACCAC
>JAPOTD010000060.1 GCA_026709365.1 Gammaproteobacteria bacterium | reverse complement strand
CGTTCTTGCCGCGCAGCTCCTCGGCGAGCTTCTCGACCAAGTTCAGCCGCTGCACCTCGATGGCATGGCGCCGAAAGACCTCCAAGGCGGCCGCCATGTCGCCGACCTCGTCCCGGCCCTCGATTTCAACCTCGGCTTCAAGATCGCCCTCCGCCATGGCCCGCATGCGATCCGACAACGCCTGCAGGCGCGGCAGCAGCAGCCTGCCAACGAACAACCAAGCGACCAGAACGGCGCCCACGATGCTGATCCCGTTGACGACGATGAGGACAATGCGGCCAGCGCCGATGGCGTCCTGGGAGGCTTGGGCTGCGACTGAGGCATTTTCCTGGGACGCCGTCACGAGCGTTTCCACGGCGCTGAGCAGCCCGGCGGCGAACTTGCGGTTCTCGGTGAGGTAGGCCCGCTGCCGCTCTGCCAGGGCGATCTGCTGGGCGCAGAGTTCGAACACCCCCTCCTTGGACAGGCCCAAGTTGCTTAAGCGCGCGACGCGCGAACGGTTGGCGGGCATGGCGCCCACGATGCGCTCGAAGCGCTCCCGGGTGCGCTGCAGCAGCACGGCATCGGTGCTGTCCAAGGCGTTGGTCAGCAATTGGATCGCCAGCGCTCCCCGGTTCTTCAAGGCGTCTGCGGCGGAACCCGGCATGCGCGCAAACTCCGCTTCCAAGCCCGTCAACTGGGAGCGCAGGGCATCAGTGCGCTCGCCCAAGGCGAAGCGTTGATTGGATGACCGCGTAATCGCATCCAGATTGGTGACCAAGGCTCCGCCCTCGATGCGAACCCGGTCGAAGCGCTCGCCGCTCTGGCTGGTCAAGGCCGAAAGCTGAATCTCAAAGGCTCGACGTTCCGCGCGGATGCCGGCCTCGATGCCTGCAAGCTCCTCCCTTGAAGCGGTGCCGATTAGGCGCGGCGCCGCGACGGCCAAGGCGCTGCCTTGCTGGGCAACCGCAAACGATCTGGCAAGTTGGGGCAGAGTGGTTTCATTGACCGCCGTTTGGGCATCCCCGACGCGGTCAAAGGCCAGCCAAGCCCCTAAGCTCGCGATGAAGGTGAGCGCCACGGCGGCGCCGATGCCGATGTAGAGCTTTGTTGAAATGCGCGCGAACAAGCCTTCGATGCGGGGCTTCCAGGCCGCGCTTTCAATGCGGCTGGCAACACGCCTGAACAGGTCAGCTGGCCCCTGCCCTGAACGAACGACTTGAGCCAGCTTGCGGAAGAATTGTATGGGCTGCACCTCGCGAGCGTTCTGCGGCAATACGTGCGATCCAGACGCCTTGGCTTTGCCGACCAGAGCGAAAGGATGCCACGGTTCGGATGATCGCACATTGGCCAATTCCTCGGTAGTGCGTGGGCGCCATGGATAGGCGACGCGACTCCTTGGACAGGATTCCCCAAAACCGCAGCAACTGCGCGGGCTCAGAAGCATATCGGAATTTGATTCGCGCAAATGGTGCGGAGTTTCGCGCCAGCGAAACTCCATCCGCGACCGTCAGGTCGCGCAGCGAGCGGGCTACAGTTGTAGAATGGCCGCCCTTCGCTATGCTTTAGTCTCAGTTCGAATTGGAAACTGCCGGGAGAAAGTGAGAGTGTTGACTTCGACGTTGCGTGTCAGGCGGGCGGGATGTCGCACCGGGTTGCTGGTCGGCCTGCTGTTGGCCGGGCTGTCGGGTTGCGAGACCGTGGAGGTCGTGGAGGAGCCGCCCGAGGCGGTCGAACCCGTCGAACCGGAACCGGTGGCGGTTGTCCCTGAGCCGGAACCGGCCAAGGGCGGGCTGGTCGTGCGTCTGCATGCTGACTCGGACGCCCAGATGCCCGCCCAGTCGATTGCCACCGTGACGCTTGAACGCGACGGCGTCCAGCATTCCGCCACGCTGTCGAAGGGCGATCGCCTGGTGCGGTTCGATGACTTGGAGGTTGGGCGATACAGCTTGCTTGCCACGGTGAATAGCAACGACGTTGAGGTCGGGGCCTTCTCCTACTTTGTTGACGTGCGGGAGCGCATGGGGGACGTCACCGTGCAAATCGACTTCCAGCGCGCCGACCTCGCGGTCGAGGCGACGGTCGATCGAACGCTGCGGCGGCAGTACGTCGGCACGGCAACCATCACCTCCGACTCGTGCCCCGGCCAGGAATCGGCCGATCCCACGCCTTCGGATTTAATCCTCTTCACGGATGGCGAGCGGTTGACCTTGTCGGTGGCAAGCTTTCAGCAGGAGCCGCTGCGGCTGTCGGGCGTGATTTCCCCGCCAGCGGAACCGTCCTTTGCCACCGGGGGATTCGAGACGGCGACCGGCCAGGCGGGCGACTGGGTGGTCACCGAGCTGTCGGCACCCTCGCGGGCGGCGATCGCGCTGGCCATCGAGTTTAACGATCCGGCGCGCTCCTGCCAGTGGACTTTGGAGTATGCGGGACTTTGGGAGGAGGCCAGCGACGCCGCAGCGCTCGCCTCCAACCGGGCCAGCGCCGCAGTGGAAGTGACCGGGCACGGGCAAACGCAAAAGGCGATGCTTGACCGCGGTGAATCGGTGGCCCGGTTCAGCGGGCTGCTGATCGGTCCCTACAGCGTTTCAGTGGGCCTGCGCGATGGGGAGCGCATGGTCAACAGCCGGCGCGAAGCCGTGACGCTTACGGCAGAGGGCGCTCGCGTGCAATCGACGTTCGCAACGGAATATATGTTGCCGGCCTACGACGCCCCGGCTAAGGGAGCGGAACTTGCGCTGCTCGGCCACAGGTTCGAAGGCAAGAGCGTGGTCACGAACGGTCCCCCGGAATGCACTGGCAGCATTGCGCTGTTGGATACGGCGACCCTAAGCGCCTCGGCCTCGGACGGCGGGCTTAACTTGAGTTTCGACAACTTCTACGGGAGGGTTCTGGAACTGACCGGGCGCGCCGAAGGCGGAGCCGGCTTGGCGGCCGCCTCCGGAACGTATCGGTCATCAGACGGCAAGGTCGGCTCCTGGCGCATTGCGCAGCTCGCCGCTCCCACTTCGCTCTCGGTTGCCATGCAGGTGGAGTTCAGCAACGAAACGGATTCCTGCCAAGCGACCTATGCGTTTGCAGGCGTGCGCCAAGGCGCCGCGGAGGGCTAAGGCTTCCATGGAGGCACATTCCATGGACGGACATTGGCGGTTCGGAGCAAGCGGCGCCGGGTGTCCGCGCCAGACGTGGATCCGGCCCGACGCCCCATCACACCTGCCGGGTCAACGCCCCTGCCGTGCGCGGACGGTCGGCCTCCCAAGAGCTTGGCCGCCGATCGGAAAACTTAATGGCTAGTTTGCCCCGCAAGATCTTGGTGGTGGACGATGAGCCGGACCTCGAGCATCTCCTGCGACGGCGCCTGCGCCGGGATGTGCGTGACGGGCGCTACGAACTGCTCTTCGCCCGTGACGGCTTCGAGGCGCTGGAACAGCTGAAGGAAGACCGCGACATTGAGTTGGTGCTGTCTGACATCAACATGCCGGGCATGACCGGCCTAACGCTTCTGGAACAGATTCCGCAAGTCGATCCGCACATCCGGGCAGTCATCGTTTCGGCCTATGATGACATGGAGAACATCCGCACCGCCATGAATCGCGGCGCCTTCGACTTCATCACCAAGCCGATCAACTTCGGCGACCTCAAGATCACCATTGAGAAGACGCTCAACCACATGCAGCAGATGCGGGAGGCGCTTGAGGCCCGAGACCGTCTCGTGACGCTGCAAAACGAACTCGACATCGCCAGCCGCATGCAGCAGTCGATCCTGCCCAGGCAGTTCCCGAGTCCACCGGGCTACCAGATGTTTGGCAACATGGAACCCGCTAGAGAGGTCGGCGGGGACTTTTTCGACGTCACCGACTTGGCGGACGGGCGGGTTGGCCTGACGGTTGCCGACGTTTCCGGAAAGGGGGTGCCGGCGGCGCTGTTCATGATGTTGAGCCGCGCGCTGCTGAAAAGCGCGGCCACGCTCCTGCCCAGCCCCAGCGAAGTGCTGGCTGCGGTCAACTCCGCGCTCGAGGCGGACAATGCGGCCGCCATGTTCGTCACGCTCTTCCACGCCATGCTCGATCCGCAAACCGGAACGCTGCAGTACGCCAACGGTGGGCACAACCCGCCGTTGATCATTCACGCCAACGGCTCGCCAAGCCTGCTCCCAACCACGGATGGATTGGTCTTGGGCGTCGTCCCCGGCTTTTCGTACGGCCAGCTCTCCGTGGCGCTGGAGCCGGGCGACATCGCCATTCTCTACACCGATGGCGTCACCGAAGCCGTGAACGAAGCGGACGAGGAGTTCGGCCTGCAAAGACTGGAGGCGGTGTTTGCCGACCAGCGGCTGGCCGGCGCCGGCGCGCAGGACATCTGCAACGCGATATTCGATGCCGTGCGGAGGTTCGCCGGCGAGCGTCCGCAGTTCGACGACATTACCTGCTTGGTCGTGATGCGAGACGGCTAGACATCAAGCCCGCAGCAGCAGTCCTGGCGTCGCGCCGGTGTGTTCGTTGTCCGTCAGCAGCACTTCGCCGTTGACCACCGTATGCTTGATGCCGTCGGCGGTCTGCTTGAGCCGCTTGGCGCCGGCGGGCAGGTCGTGGACCACTTCCGGCAGCCGCGGTCCGATGGTGTCCGGGTCAAGGACCACTAGGTCGGCGGCCATGCCGGTGCGGATCAAGCCCCGGTCGTGCAGGCCCCAAAGGGTGGCCGTGTTGTAGGTGATCTGGCGCACCGCCTCCTCCAAGGTGAAAGCTTGGCATTCGCGCACCCAGTGGCTGAGCAGGTGCGTCTGCAGGGAGCTGTCCATGATTTGCGCCACGTGGGCGCCGGAATCGGAGAAGGTGATGGCGGAGCGCGGGTGCCGCATCATCTCCAGCACATGCTCCTGATCTTCGTTGGCAATGGGTTGGCGAAAGAAGATGTCGAAGTCGTGCTCAAGGGAGAGGTCGATCATCAGCGCCACCGGATGCACGCCCTTGCGAGCGGCCAACTCGGCCATGCTGAGGTGATCCTGGGCCATGTCCGCCATGGGATACACCCAATCCCACTTCGGTGGCCGCGCCTCCGCGCCCACCACCCGAGGGCCCTTGTAGTCGGCGCTGGCCGAGGCGATCAACTGGGCCTTGCGCACCGGATCCTTAAGCCCTGCCTTCTGCTCCTCAAGGGGCAGGCTGCGCAAGTCCCTCCAGACATCCCACTTGTCGAAGGGGGTTTGGGTCTTGAAGGAGAGCAGCACGTTGAGCGCCCGGCTGTGGACTTGGGCGAACATGCGCCCGCCTGCCGCCGCGGTCTCGTCGAGCAGGTCAAAGTACGGACGCCACAGCTCCGGCGCCGCGCGCACGCTGAACATGCCCCAAGTCTGGGTGACGCCGGACTCCACCGCCAGGTCGCGCAGCCGCTCGTGGTACTCGCGGCATCGTTCGGGATCGCGGCCCGGCGCCTCGCCGGCGATCTCGAACAAGCCTTTGCCGACCGCGCCCATGGCGTTGACGATGCCGCGCACTTCGTCCCACTGGGCCAGGCGGCTGGCCACGGGACGGTCATCGGCGGTCGTGTGGTTGAAGGTGCGGGAGGTGGAAAAGCCGATCGCGCCGGCCTTGACGGCCTCTTGGACCAGGCGCTCCATAGCCTGCTGATCGGCTTCGGTTGCGGCTTCCGAGAAGGCCCGCTCGCCCATGACGTAGGTGCGCAAGGCGGAGTGGCCGATGTAGCCCGCGTAGTTGATGCCCTTCGGCAGCGCCTCCACCGCGTCAAGGAACTCCGGGAAGGACTCCCAACGCCAGTCGATGCCCGCCAGCATGGCTTCGCGGGAGATGTCCTCGGCCCGCTCCAGGTTGCGGAACACGAAGTCGGCCTCCGCCTGCCTGCACGGCGCCAACGTGAAGCCGCAGTTGCCCATCACCACGCTGGTGACGCCGTGGTAGCAGGAGGATGCGCCAAGGGGATCCCAGAACACTTGGGCGTCCATGTGCGTGTGCCCATCAACAAAGCCCGGCGTGACGACGTGCCCCTCCGCGTCCAAGGTTCGCCTGGCGCGTTCATTGATCCGGCCAATTGCGGCGATGCGGCCATCGCGCACCCCGACGTCCGCCCGGTAGCGGGCGCCGCCGGAGCCGTCCACCACCATGCCGTTCCTGATGAGCAGATCGTAGGCCATGCGTCGTCTTCCGATTGGATTGATGCCGCCTATCTTAACCGGCTTTCCTTCCGGTTAACCGGACGCCTCCAGCAGACCTGTGCGCGCTGAGAACGCGGCGGAACCTGAGCCACGCAGCCGCCGCCGATGAGCGTTGGCCGGATTAGGGCTGCTAGGAGCCTGCGCCGTAGGAATTCACGGCTGCAAATCCGCTTCCGCTCGCCCCTTTGAACGTTCGATTTCGTCAAATATGGCTCGATATTCTCCTCAATCGCCCGCCCAAAGGGACGGCGGCATCGAATTTTCGCTTTCGCGACTTCCTACGGCGCAGGCTCCTAGGGTTGCCCCTCCCCAATGCGTCGGGAGACGCCAAGCTCCGCAAGCTTCGCGGCGATATCCTCAGCAGCCGTGGCGGGATGCACCTCGCGGTCGATGGCGATGACGGTACCGTCCAAATCCACATAAAAGGTTTGCCGAGCCGTGGCCTGTATGCGGCAGCAATGCCGCGAACAAACTGATGGCCAAAAGGCTCATCGTTTTCGTGTTTTGCATGATCATGCCTTCCTTGCGTGTGTCCCGATCAGGTAGCCTACCCGTTCCCCGCGCAAAGGCGAAGGCGAAATTCTTGGAGCTGCCATGTCACCAATGTGATTCGGAACGGGCGTCGCGCTGCGCCGCTCCCTCTCCGTATGGGGAATGCGCCACCGTCCGCCACGGGCCGGGATGGACCGGGCTGGAGGCTCCCATGAAACACGCGGAGACAGCCCGATGGCCTTGATGCCCCATTGGCAGATGCATCCGGGCACCGGCCCCTACCTGTTGCTGGTGCATGGATTTCTGATGGGGCCCAACCAGTGGCACCCGAATCTGGCCGCCTTGGGCGCGGTGTGCCAGCCCGTGGTGGTTGACCTGCTGGGCCACGGCCGCTCGCCGGCGCCCGCGCAACCCGATTGCTACCGGCCCGAAGCCTACGTCGAGGCCTTCGAGACCATCCGCCAAGCCTTGCGCACCGAGCAGTGGCTCCTCTGCGGCTTCTCCATAGGCGCCGGCTTGACCGTGCGCTATGCCCTGCTGCATCCGCAGCGCATCATCGGGCATGCCTTCACCAACTCCACATCAGCCTTGGCCGACGCCGCGCAAGTGGCCCGGTGGGAAGCGGAAGGCGAAGCGTCCGCAGCCCGCATCCTGGCCGGGGGACACAAGGCCATCGAACGCATCCCCGTGCATCCGCGCCGCGCCAAGCAGATCGATTCGGCCAGCCGGGCGTTGGTGCTGGCCGATGCGGCACGACTCAAGCCGCAAGGCATCGCCAACACCATCCGCTACACGACGCCGGAGGCATCGGTGCGCAATGAGCTGGGCGCCAACCAACGCCCGGCCCTGCTTCTCAATGGCATTCGGGAACGGCGCTTCCAAGCGCACCGGCAATTCATCGCCGACCACATGCCGCATGTGCGAATCGTTGATCTTGAAGCCGGCCACGCCGTCAACTTGGAAGCCGCCGCCGCCTTCAACCAAGCGCTGGCCGAGTTCATTGAATGCCCCACATCGTAGATGTGCTGATCGAGGAACGGGCTGAAAAGCTTCGACAACGACCCGTCGTCTGGCGCTTGGTGCGCACCTTTCTCTACCCGTTGGTCGCCTATCCGAGGGCGGTGGCGCTGATCGACCGTGTGCAGCCGATGTCCGGGCAGCAGATCTTTGATCACCTCAGCGAAATGCTGCGCCTGCGGGTGGAGATGCACGGCTTGGAATGCCTGCCCGCTGAGGGACGCGCGCTGGTCGCGTCCAACCACCCGGCCGGCATTGCCGACGGCGTCGCCTTGTACGACGCCATCAAGCGCGTGCGCCGGGACGTGGTCTTCTTCGCCAACCGCGACGCCGTGCGGGCGGCGCCAAACCTGGCCGAGTTGGTGATACCGGTGGAATGGGTCGCGGGGCGCCGGGGACACGCCCGCAACAGGGAGACCGTGCGCCACATGGTGCGGGCCTTTCGCGAGGAGCGGCTGGTGGTGATCTTCCCTTCAGGACGCTTGGCCCGGCCGAGCCTGACGGGATTGATCGAGCGAGAGTGGACCGCCACGGCGGTCAGCCTCGCCCGAAAGTACGCCTGCCCCATCGTGCCCGCGCACATCAAGGCCCGCAGTTCTTGGCTCTACTACCTGCTGTACGCGGCCAACACCGAACTCAAGGACATGACCCTGTTCCGGGAGTTGATCAACAAGCAGCGCTGGAAGTACCGGATTCGATTCGGAGCGGGGGTTTACGCCGGTGGGCATGCGGATCCTGGACACCTCACTGCAGAGCTGCGCTCGTTCGTCACCGGGCCGTTGGCGCGTGGGCCGGCCCGATTCGAGCAGTGACTTCATGGGGAGCTCGCAACCCCCGCTCCCTGGCTGAACCTGTCTTCATGCGAGGGGCAAGCCCCGGCCCGCCGGGGCGTGGACGCACGGGGAACTGGTGATCTACCAAAGGGGCCGCAAGCGCGTGAACCAGCGGCGCTTCCCGCCCTCGATTGGGCTCATGGAACGCGCTTTCCGCTAGGAGAATTGAAAGTTGTTTCGTGGAAGGGGCAGGCCCCTCGCGCTCCCCGGCTGAAGGCTCACTCATGGGTGGGGCCGGGCCCTCGAGCACACCGGCTGTACGCAAAATGAAAGGTCGGGCACCGCC
>JAPOTD010000120.1 GCA_026709365.1 Gammaproteobacteria bacterium | reverse complement strand
AACGGGACGGGGGACTGGCAGGCTGGTCAGCGGCGCTTGGCTTGGAGCTTCGCCCACAGGGCCATGCGCTGCGCCTGTTCGACCCGGCGCATGGCGAGTTCCTGCCCAATTCCGGGGAGAAGAGCCGAATCATTGAAGCGGTCAAGGCGGAGCGCGAAACGGTCAAGGCGGAGCGCGATGCGGTGAAGGCGGAGCGCGACGCAGCCAATGTGGAACGCGATGCCGAGGCAGCCGCGAGACGAGCCGCCGAAGCCCGGATTGCGGAACTTGAGCGGCGTCTTGCCGAAGCTGGCGGATGATGCCGGACGGTGGCTGTCGGCTGAAGCGCCTTGCCCTGCAAGCCCTAACCAAGTTGACGCTTGTGGGCGTCCCGCCTCTGCGCATTCCGACGATGGAAGGGCGCTTCCGGCACTGCCAGCCGATCAAACTGGGAATTCCCGAGAGGGCTTGACTCAGAGCGCAATCCGGGGGGTCTGCGGGCTCGGCAGGAGTGTTTACACCCCTCCGCGAGCTCAGTAACATGCCGGTTTTGCGGGGTTGTCCAAATGTTGCGAATCGCTCAGGATGCGCTCACTTTTGACGATGTGCTGCTGCTCCCTGCCCATTCCCGCCTCCTGCCTTCCGACGTTGACTTAAAGACCCGCCTGACCCGGGAGATCGACCTCAACATTCCGCTCGTCTCCTCCGCCATGGACACGGTGACCGAGGCGCGGCTGGCCATCGCCATCGCCCAGGAGGGGGGGGTTGGGGTGGTTCACAAGAACATGAGCATCGAGGCCCAAGCGCAGGAGGTGCGGGCCGTGAAGAAGTTCGAGACCGGCATCATTCGCGATCCGATCACCATTGCGCCGGACAGCACCGTGTCTGAACTCATTGCCCTGACCCAAGACAACCGCATCTCCGGCGTGCCGGTGGTTGATGGCGACCGGCTGGTCGGCATCGTCACCGCCCGGGACGTGCGCTTTGAGAAACGCTTGGATGCGAAGGTGCGGCAGGTGATGACCCCCAAGGAGCGGCTGGTGACCGCGCCGGAGAACGCCAGCTTTGACGAAGTCACCAAGCTGCTGCATCGGCATCGCATTGAGAAGGTGCTGCTGGTCAACGACGCCTTCGCATTGAAGGGCATGGTGACGGTCAAGGACATCCACAAGTCCCAAGCCTATCCCAACGCCTGCAAGGACGAGGCGGGACAACTGCGCGTTGGCGCCGGGGTGGGCACCGCCGCGGACACCGACGATCGCCTCGATGCGCTCATCGAAGCCGGCGCCGACGTGATTGTCGTCGATACCGCCCACGGCCACGCGCAGACCGTTCTCGATCGGGTCAGCCTCATCAAGCAGCGCTATCCGAAGATGCAGGTGATCGGCGGCAACGTCGCCACCCGAGCCGGTGCCGCGGCCCTGCTGGCGGCCGGGGCGGACGCCATCAAGGTGGGCATTGGCCCCGGCTCAATCTGCACGACCCGGGTGGTGACCGGCATCGGCGTGCCCCAGATCACGGCGGTGTCCGAAGCGGTGGCGGCGGCCAGCGAAGTCGATGTGCCGGTCATCGCGGACGGGGGCATACGCTACTCCGGCGACGTGGCCAAGGCGATTGCCGCCGGCGCCAGCTCGGTGATGGTGGGCAGCCTGCTCGCCGGCACCGATGAGGCGCCCGGCGAGGTGGAGCTCTACCAGGGCCGGACCTACAAGTCCTACCGGGGCATGGGATCCTTGGGCGCGATGGGCGAGCGGCACGGCTCCAGCGACCGCTACTTCCAGGAGGTGGAGGGCGATGGCCGCAAGCTGGTGCCGGAGGGCATTGAGGGCCGAGTGCCCTACCGGGGTCCGGTGGGCCCGATCATCCATCAGTTAATCGGCGGCCTGCAGGCGTCCATGGGCTACACGGGCTGCGCCGACATCGAAACCATGCGCGCCAACCCGGAGTTCGTTCGCATCAGCGCCGCGAGCGTGGCCGAGAGCCATGTTCACGACGTGACGATCACCAAGGAAGCACCGAATTACCCGCTGCGTTAGCCGCTGATGCCAACACCTCTGCAAGCCGTCAAGCCCGTGGTGGCCGGGCGGCTCCGGGACGAACGGCTGCTCATTGTCGATTTCGGCTCCCAATACACCCAACTCATCGCCCGGCGGGTGCGCGAGGCGGGCGTTTACTCGGAAATCCTCTCCTATGATGCGGGCATCGACGCCATTGCCGCCTTCGGCGCCCGGGGCATCATCCTGTCCGGCGGGCCGGAGTCGGTTACCGAAGCCGCGGCGCCGCCCATCCCGGAGGGCTTGTTTGACTTGGGCGTGCCGGTGCTGGGCATTTGCTATGGGCTGCAAGCCATGGCCCGGCACTTCGGCGGGCAGGTGGCGGCGTCCGCCAAGCGGGAGTTCGGGCCGGCGGAGATTCGGGTGCGCGGCCCCTCAAGGCTGCTGTCGGCGCTTGAACTCAACGCCCAAGGCGGTTTGGCCGTCTGGATGAGCCATGGCGACAAGGTGGTGGCGCCACCGCCGGGCTTTCGCGTCACGGCAGCGACCAACAGCGCCCCGGTGGCCGCCATGGAGCACGAGCGGGCGCCATGGTACGGGCTGCAGTTCCATCCGGAGGTCACCCACACCGATCAGGGCGAGGCCTTGGTCCGCCATTTCGTTCGCGACATCTGCGGCTGCGCGGGCGCTTGGACGGCGGACAACATCATAGACGACGCCATGGAACGGGTGCGGCGGCAGGTGGGCGGCGATCGGGTAGTGCTGGGCCTGTCAGGCGGCGTGGACTCCAGTGTGCTGGCCGCGCTGCTGGCCCGCGCCATTGGCGACCAGCTCACTTGCGTGTTCGTTGACAACGGCCTGCTGCGCAGGAACGAGCGGGCGGAAGTGGAGGCCGCGTTCGCGCCCCCATCAGCGCCCAACAACGCACCGAAGCTCAACTTGGTCACGGTGGACGCCCGCCGGGAGTTCTACGCCCGGCTGAGCGGCGTCAGTGAACCCGAGGCCAAGCGGCGGGCCATCGGCGAGACGTTCATCGACGTCTTCGAGCGGGTGGCCAAGGAGATTCCCGGCGTCTCCTGGCTCGCGCAGGGCACCATCTACCCGGACGTGATCGAGTCCGCTGCCAGCGCCCACGGCAACGCCCACGTCATCAAGTCCCACCACAACGTGGGCGGGCTGCCGGAGCGCATGGCGCTCAAGCTGGTGGAGCCCCTGCGCGAGCTGTTCAAGGACGAGGTGCGCAGCTTGGGCGTCCGGCTCGGCCTGCCGGACAGCCTGATCAACCGCCACCCGTTTCCGGGCCCCGGGCTGGCGGTGCGCGTGCTCGGCGAGGTGAAGCCCCAGCATGCCGACGTGCTGCGGGAGGCGGACGCGATCTTTTTGGAGGCCTTGCGCGCCGCTGGCCTCTACGATCAGGTCAGCCAGGCGTTTGCCGTCCATCTGCCAGTGAAGTCGGTCGGCGTGGTCGGTGACGCCCGCCGCTATGAGCCCGTCATCGCGCTGCGGGCGGTGGAGACGGTGGATTTCATGACCGCCCGTTGGGCGAGGCTGCCCTTCGACTTCCTGGAAGAGGTCTCCGCCAGAATCATCAACGAGGTTCCGCAGGTGTCCCGCGTGGTCTATGACATCTCCAGCAAACCGCCGGCGACCATCGAGTGGGAGTAGCGCAGGCTGATCTGGCTTGGATGACGCAGGCCCTTGAGTTGGCCGCGGAGGCTGCCCGTTGCGGCGAGGTGCCGGTGGGAGCCGTGGTGGTGGACTTGGCAAGCAATCGCCTGCTTGGACAAGGCCGCAACCGGGTCATTGAGGATTGCGACCCGAGCGCCCACGCGGAGATCGTGGCCCTGCGCGCGGCGGGCGCCGCACGGGGCAACTACCGGCTGCCGGGCGCCGCCCTCTACGTCACCGTGGAGCCCTGCACCATGTGCGCGGGCGCACTGGTTCACGCCCGCATCGAGCGGCTGGTGTTTGGGGCCCCGGAACCCCGTGCCGGGGCGGTTCGCAGCCGCGGCCGCGCGCTCGACAATCCAGCCCACAACCACCGGGTTGCCGTTGCCGGCGGCGTCATGGAGGCCGAGTGCGCGGCCATGATGCGCGCGTTCTTTGCGCAACGGCGGCCTTCCAGGAAGATCGAAGCCCATCCAGCCCGGCTTGTGGACCAGGTTCATTCAGGCTGATCTTCCGTGGTCTTGGCGCAAGGAGTTTCCAAGTGACCGAGGTGTTGGCGCTGCCGGGCCCGCCCGCGCTGTCCGAATTCGCCTTGCGCAAGCTCCGGGAGCCGCTGCGGCTCGATGCCCTTTACGCGGAGCACGTGCATGTCCTGCATCTTGCCGAGCCGCTTGACGCCGATGAGTTGGGACGGGCGCAAAGCCTGCTGCGGTATGGCCCGCAGCAGGGCCTGCCGGCGTCCCTGGCGTCTCGTGCCGATGCCGTGCGGGTCGCCACCGTCATGCCTCGGGCGGGGCTGATTTCGCCTTGGTCGAGCAAGGCGACGGACATCTTCCGCATTTGCGGGCTCGGCAAGGTGGTTCGGGTGGAGCGGGGCGTGCGCTGGTTTGCCGCGCCGGGCTTGGATGAGTCCCTGGTTGCGCAGCTCTACGACCGAATGACCGAGGCGCCGATCGATGAGGCGGCGCTGCGGCGGCTGTTCGAGGCCCAGCCGCCGCGGCCCTTGGCGCACATTCCCCTGCTGAGCGGCGGGCGGGCGGCGCTTGAGGCCACCAACCGCGAGCTCGGCTTGGCGTTGGCGCCGGCCGAAATACGCTACCTGGCCGATGCCTTCGCCGAGCTTGGGCGCGATCCGACGGATGCGGAGCTGATGATGTTCGCCCAAGCCAACTCGGAACACTGCCGTCACAAGATCTTCAACGCGAGCTGGACCATCGATGGCCAGCCCCTCGATCAGTCCCTGTTCGACATGATCCGCAACAGCCATCGGGCGATCAACGGCTTCGGCATCGTCAGCGCCTATGCGGACAACGCCGCCGTCATTCGCGGCCCCGCCAATCAGCGCCTGATGACCGACCCCCGCTCCCGCGAATACCGCTACGTCGCTGAGGAGGCGCCGGTGTTGATGAAGGTGGAGACGCACAACCATCCCACCGGCATCGCGCCCCATCCGGGAGCGGCCACCGGCAGCGGCGGTGAAATTCGCGATGAGGGCGCGGTGGGACGGGGCTCCAAGCCGAAGGCAGGGCTGACCGGTTTCACCACCTCGCACCTCAACATCCCCGGCTGCCCGGAGCCTTGGGAAATCGGCACCGGCAAGCCGGAGGCCATGGCGTCGGCGCTGGACATCATGCTGGAAGGGCCGGTCGGCGCGGCAGCCTTCAACAACGAGTATGGCCGTCCGGGGCTGTGCGGCTACTTCCGCACCTTTGAGCAGCCCGATGCCCGCGATCCGCAGGTGGTGCGCGGCTACCACAAGCCGGTGATGATCGCCGGCGGGCTCGGCACCGTCCGCCCCGGCCATGTGCAGGCGCAAGGCTTCGCGCCGGGCACCCAACTCGTGGTGCTCGGCGGGCCGGCGATGCTGATCGGCTTGGGCGGCGGCGCCGCCTCGAGCATGGCGTCGGGCGCGAGCTCGTCGGCGCTCGACTTCGCGTCGGTGCAGCGCGGCAACGCCGAGATGCAGCGCCGCTGCCAGGAGGTCATCGACGCCTGCACGGCCTTGGGTGAGGGGAATCCGATTCTGCTGATTCACGACGTGGGGGCGGGGGGGCTGTCGAACGCCTTGCCGGAACTGGTCAAGGATGCCGGCACCGGCGGCCGCTTCGAACTGCGCCAGGTGCCGAACGCCGATCCGGGCATGTCGCCGGCGGAGATTTGGTGCAACGAGGCCCAGGAGCGCTATGTGCTGGGCGTCGCCGAGGCTCGCTTGGAGGAGTTCGCGGCGCTTTGCGAGCGGGAGCGCTGCCCTTGGGCGGCGATCGGCGAAGCGACGGCCGAACAGTCGCTCGTGGTCTGCGACGGCGCGTTTGGCAACAGCCCGGTGAACATGCCGCTCTCCGTGCTGTTTGGCGGCCCACCGGGATTGCATCGGTCAATCGAGCGGTCAGTGCGCCACCGCCCGCCCTTGGACTTGGCCGACGCGCATCTGGCCGACGCCATTCATCGGGTGCTCGGCTTTCCGGCCGTGGCCAGCAAGCAATGCCTGATCACCATTGGCGACCGCAGCATCACCGGCCTCGTGGCCCGCGAGCAGATGGTCGGCCCTTGGCAGGTGCCGGTGAGCGATGTGGCGGTCACCTTGGCGGGGTTCCGCACCCATCGCGGCGAGGCGATGGCGATGGGCGAACGCTCGCCGGTCGCCCTGATCGATCCCGCGGCCTCCGCGCGCCTGGCTGTTGCGGAGGCGCTGACCAACCTGTTCGCGGCGGATGTCGAAGCGCTGCGGCGCGTGGTGCTGTCCGCCAACTGGATGGCGGCGGCGGGCCGGGATGTGGAGGAGCAGGCGCTGTTTGATGCGGTGCGGTCGGTCGGGCTCGGCCTCTGCCCGGCGTTGGGCATCGCCGTTCCGGTCGGCAAGGATAGCCTGTCGATGGCCACCCGCTGGCGGGAGCGCGGCCGGGAGCGCAGCGTCGTCTCGCCGATGACCCTGATCGTGTCGGCCTTTGCGCCGGTCGTCGATGCGCGGCGCACCCTCACGCCGCTGCTGCGGCGCACGCCCTCCAGACTGCTGCTGGTGGAGTTGGGCAGTGGTCGGGTGCGCCTTGGCGGCAGCGCCTTGGCGCAGTGCTTCGGGCAATTGGGGGATGAGTGTCCCGATCTGGATGATCCGCAGGCGCTGGCGGGCGCCTTGCAAGCCACCGCAGCGCTCAATCGAGCCGGTGCGCTGCTCGCCTATCACGACCGTTCCGATGGCGGCCTGCTCGTCACCTTGGCGGAAATGGCGTTCGCCGGGCGCGTTGGCTGGGAGATCAGCATCGCCGGCGAGAACCTGCTGGCCGCGCTTTTTGCGGAGGAGCTCGGGTGGGTGGTGCAGGTGGCGAACGCCGAGGTGGCCAGGGTCAAGGCCGCGTACCGAGAGGCCGGGGCGGCGGTGGTTGACCTCGGCGTCGTGCGCAGCGACGAGTGGCTGCGCATCCGCCACCGGGGCGCCTTGGTGGTGGATGCGCAGCGCGCCGCCTGGCAGAGCCGATGGGCCGAGCCGAGCCACCGAATGCAGCGCCTGCGCGACAATCCCCAAGCGGCGGACGAGGAGCGCGCCGGCATCCGCGAAGCCAGTCCGGGGCTGTCGGCCAGACTGACCTTCGATCCCGCGGAGCCGCCATCGGCCTTCGCCATCGGCAAGTCCCGGCCTCGGGTCGCCGTGCTGCGGGAGCAGGGCGTCAACGGCCACCTTGAAATGGCAGCGGCCTTCGATCGGGCCGGATTCACGGCGGTGGACGTCCACATGACGGACCTGATTTCCGGGGACGTGCCGCTGCTCGACTTCCCGGTGCTGGCCGCCTGCGGCGGCTTTTCATACGGAGATGTGCTCGGCGGCGGCGGCGGCTGGGCGAAGAGCATCCTCCATCACGGCGCGGTGCGCGACGCCTTCGCCGCCTTCTTCGCTGCCGACCGGCTGGCGCTTGGCGTCTGCAACGGCTGCCAGATGATGGCCCACCTCAAGGCGCTGATTCCCGACGCTGAATTCTGGCCGCGATTCGTGCGCAACCGTTCGGAGCAGTTCGAAGGGCGCAACGTGCTGGTGCGGATCAACCCCAGCGCCTCGCCCTGGCTGGACGGCATGGCCGGCAGTGTCCTGCCGGTGCCGGTCGCCCATGGCGAAGGCCGCGCCGAGTTCGCCGACCCGGGCGATCTGGCGCAGCTCGCCGCAGCCGGCTTGGTGGCGGCGCAGTACGTCGATGCCCGTCATCGCGTGTCCGAGGCCTACCCCGCCAATCCCAACGGTTCGCAGGACGGCTTGGCGGCCGTCACGGCGGCGGCTGGCCGGGTGCTGATCCTGATGCCGCACCCGGAACGGGTGTTCCGCACCGTCCAGAACGCTTGGCCCGACCCCGCCTGGGGCGAGGACGGCCCTTGGCTGCGATTGTTCCGCAACGCCAGGTGCGCGGTGGATTAGGGTGCCAGTCACGCCGTAGTGACTTGGCGATCTCCCGAGCTGAATGCCGCTGCTAGTGCCTTGTCGAAGGTCTTGATGGTGGAGACGCCGCGGCGCCGGCAGCTGGCGAGGTGGCATAGATCACGAGCGTCGAGGTTGGGGAAACGCTGATGCAGCTGCGTTGCCAAGGCTACGTCATCCTGCTCAAGCGGCCACACGGACACCGCATGACCGTCCAGCAAGGTCATTGCACGTTCGAGAGTTTCCAATCGGCCCACGGGGATGTAAGCGTGGACGAGTTCCTGAAGAACCTCGGCTGAGGTTGCCAGCGCCTGCTGCCGAGCGAGTGCGTCAGCGAAGAAGTCCTGCGCTGGGGCGCGCAGCCGGTGGCGGCGCCCAACTGCGTACATGAAGACGTTGGTGTCCACAAAAGTCATGTTTTAGGCAGCCCGCGCTGACGGGATCGAGCGATAGCCGCCTTATGCCGTTCCCAGTCGGGCTCCGGTTCGTGCGAGTCCTCGCCCGCATTGCACAAGGCGAAAAAAGCGGAAAGCTCATCAAGTGAGCGAAACCGTCGGCTGGAGCGCATGCGCTCCAGCCGCTCCTGCGCCGCCGCCCGAAGCCATGCGCTGAACGACAGGCCCTCCAGCTGGGCTTGCTGACGATAGCGGACTTGATCGTCATCGGACATCACCAATTGGACTCGTGCCATGTTTTGACTTGAATTTAGCGTGTGTAACAATCATACACACGCAATTCTGGTGTTCAACACGCGCACCCGCTTCGCGGGCGAAGCG
>JAPOTD010000013.1 GCA_026709365.1 Gammaproteobacteria bacterium | reverse complement strand
CTTCGGGGGCGCCGGCCTCGACAAACAGCTCCGCTAGCCTGTTGGGCGTCATCGGGTCCTGCTCGGAGGGCTTGAGCACGAAGGTGTTGCCGCAGGCGATGGCCAGGGGGAACATCCACAACGGGATCATCGCCGGGAAGTTGAAGGGCGTGATGCCGGCGCAGACGCCGATCGGCTGCGTGTAGCTGTAGGAATCGATGCGGCCCGCCACGTTCTCCAGGGTCTCGCCCATCGTCAGGCTGGGAATGTTGCAGGCGTGCTCCACCACCTCGATGCCCCGCCAGACGTCGCCTTGGGCATCGGCGAAGGTCTTGCCGGTCTCCTGGCTCAGAATGCGGGCGATGTCGTTTTGATGCTGCTTAAGCAGGTCTTGGTAGCGAAGCATCAATCGCGCCCGATCCGGCGCCGGGGTCTCGCGCCAAGCGCTGAAGGTGTCCTTGGCGCTGGCCACCGCGCGGTCGATTTCGGCTTGGGTGGCGAAGGGCAGTTCGGCGAGCGTCTCCTGGGTGGCCGGATTGGTGACGGCCAACGTCTCATTGCTTTCGCTGTCGATGAATTTGCCGCCGACAAAAAGGGGCAGTCGATCCGGCATGGGCGTATCCTCCAAGGTGAGCCAAGTGAGGGAGATGGTTTGGTTGGTCGGGACGGCAGGATTTGAACCTGCGACCACTTGACCCCCAGTCAAGTGCGCTACCAGACTGCGCTACGCCCCGGCGCGGACGTATTGTAACCGCCAGCGCCGAATCACGCATCCGCTCCGCGACCGCTAGGGCGCACGGGCTTTGTGGGGATTCGGAAACATACCGGAATCCGACCTAGGCGACGAGCGCGGAGTTTCGCGCAGCGAAACTCCAACCGCCTCTCGCCCTCTGGGCGAGAGGCGCGGGCTTGTGCCACGATGCCCGCAACGGCATATTGGCACGTCAAGAGATGGCAAATCCAATGCGTGCCCATAATCCAGCTTAAGGACGCCCAACAAATGCCGATGCTGCAATTCGATCCCGTGCAATTGCCCAAGGCTGCGGAGGCCTTGCGCCACGAAGTGCGGGACTTCCTGGCCACCAACTCGGATCGGATCAGCGCCCCGAACTCCGACTTCAGTTCAGGCCACGATGCGGATTTTTCCGCCCGCCTTGGCGAACGGGGCTGGATCGGCATGACGTGGCCCAAGGCCTACGGCGGCGCTGAGCGCAGCTTCTTCGAACGCTATGTGGTGACCGAGGAGCTGCTGGCCGCCGGGGCGCCGGTCAGCGCCCATTGGATCGCCGACCGGCAGAGCGGCCCGCTGCTGCTCAGCGCCGGTAGTGAGGAGCAGCGCGCCCGCTACCTGCCGGCGATCATCCGCGGCGCCAGCTTCTTCTCCATTGGCATGAGCGAGCCCGGCACCGGCTCGGACCTCGCCTCGGTGCGCACGGTGGCCAAGCCGGTGGCGGGCGGCTGGCGGGTCAGCGGCACCAAGCTCTGGACCACGGATGCCCACCGCAACCACTACATGATCGCCTTGGTGCGCACCGCGCCGGCGGACGGCAACCGGCATGGGGGGCTGTCGCAGTTGATCATTGACCTGGCGGCGCCCGGCGTGACCATACGCCCGATCCGCAACATGGCCGGCGGCGAGGACTTCAACGAGGTGGTGTTTGACGACGTGTTCGTGGCCGATGCGGACGTGGTCGGCGAGCCGGGCAACGGCTGGTCCCAGGTGACCTCGGAACTCGGCTACGAGCGCAGCGGGCCGGAGCGGTTCCTGTCCGCATTCCGGGTCTATGTCGAGTTCGTGCGTCTGGTGGGCGCTGATCCGGAGCGCTCGGAAGCAGCGGCCGTGGGGCGCATCGCCGCGCACTTGATGACGCTGCGCCGCATGTCCATGTCGGTGGCGGGGATGCTGGAGAACGGCAAGACCCCCAATGTGGAGGCGGCCCTGGTCAAGGAACTGGGCAACAACTTCGAGAAGCTGCTGCCGGAAATCGCCCGAGCTGCGGCGCCCCTTTCGCGCAGCGGCGACGGCGGCGCCCAGGCGCGGTTTCGGCAAACCTACGCCGAAACGCTGCTGCTTTCGCCTTCATTCACCCTGCGCGGCGGCACGCGGGAAATTTTGCGTGGCGTCATCGCCCGCGGCTTGGGGTTGCGCTGATGGAGCAGATGCTGGCGGATGCCGCGGAACGGATCTTTCGCGACCAATGCACCAAGCCGGCCTTGGATGCCGCCGAGAGCGGGCAATTTCCGGCGCGCCTATGGCAACTCCTGTGCGAAAACGGCTTTCAACTCATGGCCCTGCCGGACAGCGGCGCGGAGCTGGCGGACCTGTTCGCCGTGCTGCGGGTGGCGGGCCGGTTCGCCGCGCCGCTGCCGCTGGCCGAGGCTTTGCTGGCCAATCGTTGGCTGGGCGGGGAGGGCGGGGACCGGACGGCCGATGCGCTGAACACCGTCGCGCTGGTAGCCCAGGACGGCAACCCCCAGTGGCTGGATGCGCCTTGGGGACGGGCGGCGCGGCGCATCGTTGGCGTTGCCGACGACGGCGCGGTTTTTGCCGGTAAGCCCGTGGCCGTGCGGGAAGCGTTCAACTTGGCTGGGGAGCCGCGTGATCAGGTCGAGGTTCGGGACGTGCGGCCCCTGCCTTGCGCGGAGCCCCCACTCGCGCTGCTGGCGTTGGCGCGGGTGGCGCAGTCGGCCGGCGCCTTGGAGCGGGTGCTGGAGCTTGGCATCGGCTACGCCCAGGAGCGCGAGCAGTTCGGGCGGCCCATCGCCCGCTTCCAAGCCGTCCAGCACATGCTGGCCATGGTGGCGGCGGAAGTGGCCGCCGCCGGCCGGGCCAGCGATGCGGCGGTGGCCGCCATCGGCTCTGACCGCTTCGCGCTTGAGGTGGCGGCGGCCAAGTCCCGGGTCGGCGAGGCGGTTGGCCTGGTTGCTGAAGCCGTGCATCAAGTGCATGGCGCCATGGGCTTCACCCATGAGCACCAGCTGCACCACTTCACCCGCCGGCTCTGGGCATGGCGCGACGAGTGCGGCAGCGAGGCCCATTGGCAGGCGCTGCTCGGCCGCCGCCTGTGTGCCTTGGGTGCCGATCAGGTCTGGGACTTTCTGGCGACCTCCTCTTGACGCCGGCCTTTCCGCCGCGTCCTGAGCCGCCGGTGCCGGTTGCCGTCAGCGCCTGCCTGACGGGCCAGGCGGTGCGCTACGATGGCAGCGATGCCGCCCATGCGCTGCCGCACCGGGAACTGGCCGGCGTCTTCGACTACGTGCCTGTTTGTCCCGAAGTGGGCGTCGGCATGGGCGCTCCCCGCCCGCCAATTCGCTTGGTGGCGGAGGGCGGCGGCCTTCGCGCCGTCGGCGCCCACGACGCCAACCTCGACGTCACCGATGCCTTGAACGCCTTTGGCCGCCGTCAGGCGGAGCGGCTGGCGGACGTGTGCGGCCACATCTTCATGACCCGCTCCCCGAGCTGCGGCTTGGACAGCGTCAAGGTGCGCACCGAAGTCCGCGGCGAGCCGCAGCGCACCGACGGACGAGGCGTTTACGCGGCAAGCCTGCTCGCCGAGCGTCCCAACCTGCCGGCGGAGGAGAACGAGCGGCTGTTCGATCCGGCGCGACGCAGCGCCTTCATCAACCGGACCTTGGCCTACGCCCATTGGCGCCGCCTTGAGCGGGACGGCCTGACGGCGCAGCGCCTGATCGAATTCCACGCCCGCCACAAGTACCTGCTGATGGCGCACAGTGTGCCCCACTACGGCCGGGCTGGCCGCTTGCTTAGTGACCTGCGACCGGGCGTTGCGGCCCTCGCCCCGAACTATCTGGCCTGCCTCACGGCCGGCCTGTCCCGTCCGGCCACCCCGGCTGGACACGCCAATGCGCTTTCCCACATGCAGGGCCACCTGAAACGACGGCTCGACCGATCGGAAACCGCCTGCCTGACCCAAGCCATCGACCAATGTCGAACCGGCGCGCTGCCGGTGGCGGACGCCTGCGCGCTGCTGCGTTGCGCCCTGGACCGCCACCCTGACCCTTACTTGGACCAACAGGCCTACTTCGCGGCGGCGCGCTGGTTCTGATCATCGGCTGATCATCGGCTGCGCAATCAACCTCCGGATGTGCTAGCTTCTTAGTGCTGGCTCTGCCACCAACCGAGGATCGACCATGATGGCACTCAAACCGACCCCGACGGATTCCGACGCCTTATGAGCGTTTTCCCAATTGCCTTGGTAGATCCCGACAAGTCCGCTTGGCGAAAGCTCCGTGATGAGTGGCCTAATCGACACTACGTCCTTAGCAGTCGAATGGCGTTCGTCGCTCCGGAGGGAATTTCAACCGCCCAAGACATAGGGGACTTGGTTGGAATTTCCACTGAAGCCGAAGCTCCGGCTGGCATTGTTGTTCCTTTGGATTCGCATTCAGGCGTTTTGCAATCCGGTGCTGTGGATTGGATAAAGGCTGCTGACAATGGGTGATGTCACAAATCTTCGCGGTAAAGACCAGACCGGAAGCAACGGCGGCAACGGAAGAAGCGGCGATATACGAAAACGCTTGGCCAAGCTTGAGGCGAATCTGGGTCATGCGGCCACCAAGGCAGACCTCCAAAAGATGGAGAACACGCTCATCAAGTGGATGTTGGGAACGATTGTGGTGTCGGCCCTAGCCCTAATCGTTGCGGTGATTCGGACCTTGAATTAGGTGATCTAATTCTCTTTCAGTGTTGTTTTGGTGGTTGCTCTGTTGACGAAGCGGAATCTGATGCGGTGGCGAACAAACCATGCATTGGCCGCGCTCTTGGCGCTGTGGCCCTTGGGTGTGGGGGCCGATGCCGTGCCGTCAGCCAGCGGGCGGGCGGTGGTTGAGTGGCCCATTGCGGAGTCGGGGGCGTCGCCCGTTTTGGGCCTGTCCCCGGATCGGGTTATGACAGTGTCTTTCCTTGATTCTGCGGGTGGTCCTTGGCCGGTGTCGCAACTTGAGGGCCCGCAAGCGTCCTGGCTGACCGTTCGCCGGGCAACGGAACACCCGCATGTGGTGATCCTTCGGACTGCGGCGCGGAAGGCTTGGCCGGACGACTTTTCCGCAGATCTGGTGGTGCTGCTGACGGGTCTGCCCGAGCCGGTGCATCTGATGTTTGAGCCCGAAGACGCGAGGGCGCCGACCGCGATCACCGTGCGCATCGGGCAGCCTCGGGCCGCTGGCCTGCCGGTCCATGCAGCTGTCCAGCCGCGCGGTTCGGATTTCGATGCCGCCGTTCGGGAGTACCTGCTGGCCAACCCCCAAGTGCTGCGCGAGGCGCTGGACCCGGCCCGGCAGTTGGCGTCCCGAGTGGCCGAGCACCGGGATGAGCTGCTGGCGGCGGCGGGCGTGCCGGCGCTCGGCGACCTGTCCGGCGGCGTCACCGTGGTGGAGTTCTTCGACTACCGGTGCGGCTACTGCAAGCGCTCGCTCGGTGCGGTGCGCGGCCTGCTCCAGGCCGACGGGGTGCGGGTGGAGCTGCGGGAGTTCCCGATCCTCGGCGAGGAGAGCGAGGCCGCCGCCCGGGCGGCGTTGGCAGCGGCCCGCCAAGGCGCCTACGAGGCGGCGCACTTTGCGCTGATGGCGCACGAAGGCGCGTTCGACGCCGCGGCGCTGGAGTCGATCCTGGGCGAACTGGGCCTTGACTTGGAGCGTCTGAAGGCGGACATGGCCTCGGCCGAGGTCAGTGCGCTGATCCGGGCGAACCGTGAACTGGCCACCCGCCTTGGCGTCACGGGCACGCCGGCGTTCCTAGTGCTCGGCCCTGGCGGCGTCGAGGTGTCGCCGGGCGCGCTGGACCCGGACCGCCTCGCCGCAATGATCGACGCCGCCAGCTAACGCGCCCGCTCCGGGGGCGGATAGTGGCTCGGTTTGACTTTAGCTGGGCTTGAGCGGCTGGCGCTCCGACGAGCGTCACTGCGAGGGCAGGATGCCCTCGCTCCGGGGCGAAACGCCCACCTCACGTGAGGCCCCCGGAGCGAGCCCCGCCCCCGACCGAATCACGACAACGACGTGAGTCCAACTGGGCCACTACTCGCGGGCGCGCCATCTTCCGTTTCGCCCGAGTTGCGGTTAAGGTGGCCGAACTATTGTGGCTTCGGCGAGTTTTTGGCCGATTGGAGGGACCATGATTCAGCTGGGAGGCCTCGTCGCGGCATGGCTGCTTGTTGGCATGGCCGGGGCGCTGGCCTGGGCCGACCCGGCGCCCTACGACGAACTGCCTGAGGGGGCGCCCGACGAGGTGGCCCAACTCTACTACTCGGCGCTGGCGCTGCCGGACGTGGCCGACTGGGGCCGGGAGCGGCGGCTGGCGCTGCTGGACGCGGCGACCCTGCGCTACCGGGACCGGCTGGTGGACCGGGCGCCCTGGCCGTCGGCCGATTTGGCGCTGCGCCACGTCGAGCGCCTGGCGGCGTCGGCGGCGGCGGACGGGTCTGCGGTCGCCCAGGCCTGCGCCCAGTTCGGCCTGCCGCAGGGGCCCTGCGCGGAGCATGCGGGCTATGTGCGGCGCGTTCGGGTGGTGGAGGAGATGCTGGCGCAGGGGCGGCTGACCCTTGACCAGCTGGAAGTCGAGCTGGCCGGCGCGTCCCGCCCCCGGCTGGGCGGCCCGCCGCTGGCGCAGTGAGGCAGGCGCGGGGGATTCGCCGCAACCGCCCATGAACGCCCGGAGCCGCAGCCGGTCCCTCCCGTTGATTCGGGCGGCGGCTTTTTGCGGGCTGGCCGCAGCGGCCTGGGCGCTGGTGCCGGGCTCCCCGTCCCTGGGGTCGGATGCCGACGGGCGGGTCGCCGCGCCCGCCAACCGGGCGCCGACGCTGCTGGCCCCGGCCGTCGGCGTGACGGTGCGGGCCGGGCAGCGGGCCGTCCTGGCCGTCGAGGCGCTGGATCCGGACGTTGACGGGGAGGGCGCCGCCGAAGCGGTTTGGCTGAACGTCGCGCTGCGCCCCGATCCCGAAGCGCCGCCGGCGTGGCTTGCGCAGCCGTCCTGGAGCGCGGGGCCCTCGGAGCGGCCGCGCCTGGAGATCGGGTTCGCGCCACCCCGGGATGCGGCGGCGGGCACCTATGTCCTGGAGGCGGGCGCGACGGATTCGCGCGGCCTGAGCACGTTCGCCAACATCACCCTGACCGTTCTGCCGCCCCGCTGCGGCCCTCTTGAGATTGACGGGGACGGGGACGGCGCCTGCGTCCGCTGCCCGGAGCATCGGCTGCCCGACGGCTCCCGCAGCTTCTGCGCACCCTGCCCTGCGGGCACGGAGCGGCCCGCCTATGCGCCGTCCTGCACAGACTGCCCCGTCGGCGAGGCCAGCCGGCCCGGAATGGCCTGCGCGCCGGTGCGCGCCGTCTCCAAGGCCGCCGCGGCGCCGCCCGGCGCGTCCATCGGCGGGACGGCCCAGCCGCGGAACGCAGCGGACACCACTGCGCCGACCATCGTGGCGGCCGATTACGCCGGCGCCACGCTGACCCTGACGCTCAGCGAGCCGGTTTGGGCGGAAGTCCCGCCGGGGCGCGACGACTTCGTGGTCCGGTCCAACGCCGTGCTCCGGGTGGCCGCAGTGGCGGTCCCGACCCGGCAGGCGGATGCGGGCGCGACGATTGCGCTGACCCTCGACAAGGCGGTGGCCGGCACCGCCAGGGTGCAGGTCTCCTACATTCCAAACGCCGACGCGGCCGCGCGCCCCCGCGACGCCGCCGGCAACCGGATGGGCGTCCAGCACGCGGACGTCCATCCGCGGCGCACGCTGTCCGTCGCCCTTGACGGCGTGGGCGAATCGGGCATCGCCGAGGACGTGGGCGAGGTGGGCGTGACCGTCTCCCTGGGCAATCCGCCGGACTCCGGCGGCTACACGGGCTGCCGCCTGCGCTTGGCGCCGGCCAGCGTCGCGGACGCCGCCGACGTCGGCTTCGCCGGCGCCGGTCTGAACCTCAACTCCGGCAACGGCTGGCAGGCCGTCGGCAAGCTGCTGCGGATCGTGGACGACGCCCTGGCCGAGGGCGACGAGGCGCTGGCGGTGGAGGCCTACTGCGAGGGCGGCGCGGCGGGCATGAAGCCGTCGGCGGTTGGGCTGGCCTCAACGCCGGCCACCACCGCCATCGCCGACAACGAATCCCGGACCGTAACGCTGGCTGCGGCGCCTTCGCGAATCCTGGAGACCGCCGCCGCCACGCCCGTGACGGTGACGGCCACGCTGGACGGCCAGGCGACGGAGCGGCTCGACCTTCCGCTCACGCTGTCCGGCACCGCTGGGGCGGGCGACTACCGGGTGAGCGGGACGCAAAGCATCGCCATTGAGGCCGGCGCCGCCAGCGGCTCGACGGTGCTGCGGATCGACCCGGCGGCCGATCGGGACGACGTTGACGGGACCATTGCCATCGGCGCCGCCTTGGCCGGGTATGCGGTGTCGGGCACGGCGGTGACCCTCGCCGAACCCGCGCCGCCGCCCAAGCTGATCGCTGCCGTCGCATCCCCTCGGCTTAACGAGGACGCGGGCAGTGTCACCGTCCGGTTGACGTTGAGGAACCCGCCGGCATCGGGCGGCTACACCGGCTGCGGCCTGCGCCTCGCCGCGGGCAGCCAGGCGCAGTCGCCGGCGGACGTGACCTTCCCGAACCAAAGGCGGCTGACGGCGGCCAACGGCTGGACGGCCCAAGGCCCGCTCCTGAACGTGGTGGACGACGCCCTCACGGAGCGCAACGAGGCGCTCGTGGTCGAAGGCCATTGCAAGGGCAGGGAGCCGGGGACCAAGCCGGCCCCCAAGGCGTTGGGCGCCAAAGCGCTGCGGCTGACCCTCCGAGACAACGACGGGGTCCGGCCCCTCGCGC
Organism: Gammaproteobacteria bacterium; assembly: GCA_026709365.1. Lineage (GTDB taxonomy): Bacteria > Pseudomonadota > Gammaproteobacteria > Pseudomonadales > Azotimanducaceae > Azophilus. The sequence continues at coordinate 48 of JAPOTD010000013.1, read as the reverse complement.
TGGCCCTCGCGCCGCCCGACCTCGCCGAGCCGCTCGCCCGGCAGCCGG
>JAPOTD010000037.1:23695-56748 GCA_026709365.1 Gammaproteobacteria bacterium | reverse complement strand
GTAGAACGGCAGCTTGGCGGTGAAGGCGTTGGCAGACTGAACCACCAAGGCGCCCACCCCGACCAGCGCCACCAGAATGGCCGCCATCACCAGCGTGATGGCCAGCCAGCCGGGGGCGCCGCGCCGCTCCAGCCAGTACATGGGAGTGGCGGCGATGGTGGCGACGAAGACGGCCAGCAGAAAGGGAACGGCGAGGTCCGCCGCCGCCTTCAGCCCGGCGGTGACGACGATCAACGCTGCAACGATGACAATGCCCCTGCCCGCGCCCATGCCCGCTGTCATGGAGATGCCTTGCAGCGGTCTCCAGGCTGCTGCCGCAGCGACCTCATGGCCACCCGATGCCCCAGGCACGGCAACTGCTTGCGGACTTCGGCCACCCGCGCCGGGTCGATGCAGGCCAGCGCGAAGCTGTCGCCGCCATCGCATTCGGCAATCACCTCGCCCCAGGGATCGACGATGAGCGAGTGGCCGAAGGAGCGCCGCCGGGCGTTGTGCCGACCATGCTGGGCGGGCGCGATGACGTAGCACTGACACTCGATGGCGCGAGCTCGCAGCAGGGTGTGCCAGTGGGCCGCGCCGGTGGTGGCGGTGAAGGCGGAGGGCACGGTCAGGGCCACCGCCCCCTGGTTGGCCAGCGCTTGGTAAAGGTAGGGAAAGCGCAGGTCATAGCAGATGGTCAAGCCCAGCAGGCCGAATGGCAGCCGGGTGGTGGCCAGCGCGTCGCCCGGCGACGTGCCTCGCGATTCGTGCAGCTTCGTCCCGTCGGCCAGCTCGATGTCGAACAGGTGGATCTTGCGGTACAGCGCCGCCACTTCGCCGCGGGCGTCGAGATGCACGCAGGTGTTGAAGGCCTTGCCCGCGTCCGGAGCGGCCTCGTGAAAGCCGCCGAGCACGAGGTCGCAGCCGAGGCGCACGGCCAGCTGCCGGCAGCGGTCCAGTATGGGGCCGCCGGCGGGAAGCGGCTCAAGCAGGTCGCGCCTGCCTCGATCCGGGCCGATGTAGGCAAACGCCTCGGCGGTCATCACGGCCTCGGCGCCCGCATCCCTCGCGGCCAAGGCCAGCCGCTCCACTAGGTCGAGGTTGCCCGCCACATCGGCGGTCGCGCAATGCTGAATGGCCGCCACCTGAACGGCCCGGACGTCGGCGGCGGCCATGTTCAAGCCTTCTGGCGACCGTCCAGACTGGGCTGGACGCACTTCACCGGAGCCCCCAGAAACTCCTCGATGGCCGGCAGGTTGAAGGCGTCGTCCTCGGAGACGAAGCTGATGCTCACCCCGGAGGCCCCGGCCCGGCCGGTGCGCCCGATGCGATGCACGTAATCCTCCGCGTCCTCCGGCAGGTCGTAGTTGATGACGTGGCTGACGCCATCGACGTGAATGCCGCGCCCGGCCACGTCGGTGGCCACCACGTAGCGAACCCCGCCCTCCTTGAATCGGTTGAGGGTTCGGGTGCGCTTGTTCTGGGGCACGTCGCCCGCCAGGGCTTCGCTGTTGATGCCCTTGCCGTTCAGCCACTCATTCAGGCGATGGGTCTGGTCGCGCCGATTGGTGAAGATCAGCGCGCGCTCCGGCTGCTCGGTCCTCAGCAAGTCGCGCAGCAGTTGCCGCTTGCCCTCCCGGCTGGTCAGCCAGAACAGCTGCTCCACCGTCTCCACCGCCACCTGCTCCGGGGCGACGGCGATGTGCTCGGGCTCCAAGGTCCAGGATTGCGCCAAGCGCATCACGTCATCATTGAAGGTGGCGCTGAAGAACAGCGTTTGCCGCCGATGCTTGTGCGGCGTGCGATAAACGATGCGCCGCACGTCGGGAATGAAGCCCATGTCCAGCATTCGGTCGGCCTCGTCAATGACCAGGATCTCCACCCCGCCGATATCGACCCAGCCCCGCTGCAGCAGGTCGATCAGCCGACCGGGGGTGGCGATGAGGATGTTGGGCCGCTCCGCGTTGAGCCGGTTGACCTGCTTTTGGATGTCCATGCCGCCCACCACGCACAGGGCGCTCTGGTCCATGTGCCGGGCCAATTCCTCCCCGTCCGCCTCGATCTGCATCGCCAACTCCCGGGTCGGCGCCAGCACCAGCGACCTAGGGGTGGGCAATTGGCTGCCGGGCGCATGCTTTCGCGGCTGCTCCCAGAGGTGGGTCAGGATGGTGATCAGGAAGGCGGCCGTCTTGCCGGTGCCGGTTTGCGCTTGGCCGGTGATGTCGTAGTCGGCCAAGCTGAGCGGCAGCACTTGGCCTTGAATCGGGGTGCAGCGCTGATAGCCCAAGTCATTGATGGCTTGCATGAGGGGTTCAGGCAGGGCGTACTCGGAAAAGCGGTGCAGTTCCTCGCCGTCGGGACTCGAAGCCTCATCGTCGCGTGGTTCAGCCATGAGCGTCGTTCAGCCTCCGTCCGGGCGCTTGCCGAGAAGATGGGTGATTGCGGTCAGCTTAACGCAGCCGGCCAGCACTCTGATGGCGGCCTCCAGTTCGTCCAGCGGCGCGAAGCTGGGGGCGATGCGGATGTTGTCGTCGTTGGGGTCTCGTCCGTAGGGGAAGGGGGCGCCGGCAGGCGTCAGCTTGAGCCCCACGTCGGCCGCCTGCTTGACGATGTCGGCGGCGGTTCCCGGCGGTGTGGTCAGGCTGACGAAGTAGCCGCCCTTGGGCCGCGTCCATCGGGCCAGCCCCAAGCCGCCAAGCTCCTCCTCAAGCACTTGGTCAACGATGGCGAACTTCGGCTTGAGCAGCGCCGCATGGCCGGCCATGTGCTCTTCGATGCGGCCGGACAGGAAGCGGGCGTGGCGCAGTTGGGCCACCTTGTCCGGGCCGATGCACATCAGGCTCAAGGTTCCCTCCAAGGCGTTGAGCAGTGCCTCGGAGCCGCCGCAGAAGCCGAGCCCGCCGCTGGCGTAGGTCATTTTTGAGGTGGATGAGAACAAGGCCACGTGCCGAGCGGTGCCCGCCGCCAAGGCCAACTCGTAGAGGTTGGCCAGGGGGGCTGCGGGAAACTCGAAGTCATGCACGGCGTAGGCGTTGTCCCAAAAGACGACGAAGTCGTCCGCCGCCGCAATCCGCGGCAGTTCGGCCATGGCCGCCACCGTCTCGTCGGCGTAGATGCAGCCGGTGGGGTTGGCGTACTTGGGCACACACCAGATGCCCTTTATCGAAGCATCTGCGGCGGCGAGCCGCCGGGCTTGGTCCATGTCCGGCCCGTCGTCGAGCATGGCCACGTTGATCATTTCGATGCCGAGCGATTCGCAGATCGTGAAGTGGCGGTCGTACCCGGGCACTGGCGTCAGCATGCGCGGCGGCGGCGCGCCGCCAGCGGCGCGTTCGAGTTTCGCCGCTGGCGAAACTCGTGCGTTTGAGCTGGCCGGTTGCGGAGTGCGGGACCAGCGGCGCTCGTCTCCCCAGAGGCCGCGCTGCAGGGCGGTGACGGCCACTTGGTACATCAGGAACAGGCTGGAGTTGCCCGCCGCCAACACTCTGTCGGCGGCCACGTTCATGAGTTCGCCGCCCAAGGCCCGCGCTTCCGGGATGCCGCGCAGGGCGCCGTAGTTGCGCGCGTCGGTGCCGTCCTCGGCGATCAAGCTGGGCAAGGGCGCGTTGAGTTCAGCGCTTAGGTCAAGCTGTTCAGGGCTGGGCTTGCCGCGGCTTAAGTCCAACGCGAGCTTGTTGGCGCGCTGCAGGGCCAGCTCCCGCTCGACCCGCTCACCGACTTGGCCGAGTTCGGCTGCGGTCATCTCGTCGAGGGTCTTCACGCCAAACCCCGCGTCTGCTCGCAGCCAAGCATCAGGTTGAGGTTCTGAACGGCGGCGCCGGCGGCGCCCTTGCCCAGGTTGTCGTAGCGGGCGGCGAGCAGGAGTTGCCGAGCGTTGCCAAGCAGGCTGATTTCCATGCGGTTGGTTCCGTTGCAGCCACCGGGGCTCAGGAAGCCGCCTTCCAAGCCACGGCAATCGCCGTAGGGCGACACCGCCACAAAAGGACTGTCCCGGTAGGCTCGGGTCAGGACATCCACCACGTCCCCAGCTTGGCCGCCGCCTTCCAGCTGCTCCCTGAACAGCGGCACCAAGGTGACCATGCCCTTGCGAAAAGCGCCCACGGTGGGCGAGAACAACGGTGGGCTGGTCAAGCCCGAGTAGCGCTGCATCTCCGGCAGGTGCTTGTGGCGCAGGTTCAAGGCGTAGGGTCGGGCGCCCCATTGGTCCCGTTGCGCGGCGTCGGCCGCCTCATAGGCCTCAATCATCTTCCGGCCACCCCCGGAGTACCCGGAAATGGCATGCAGGGTCAAGTTCGCCTCCGGTGGGAGCAGGCCGGCATCGACCAGCGGGCGGACGCACAGCACGAAGCCCTGCGGATAGCAGCCCGGATTGCTGACCCGATCGGCGGCGGCGATGGCGTCCGTTTGGCTGGGCGCGAGCTCCGGCAAGCCGTAGGTCCAGCCGTCCGCCGTGCGGTGGGCCGTGCTGGCGTCGAGCAGGCGGCAGCGCCCTTCCGCCAGCGCCGCCGCTTCGCGGGCGGCATCGTCCGGCAAGCAAAGAATGGCGATGTCCGCTTGGTCGAAAAGGTGCGCTCGCGCACTCGGGTCCTTGCGCTTCGCTTCGGCCACCGACAGGAGTTCGATGTCAGGCCGCTGGCGCAGGCGCTCGAAAATTTCAATGCCGGTGGTGCCGGCTTGGCCGTCGATGAATACCTTCGCCGTCAATGTTGGCTCTCCGCAAACGCCCCATTCTATTGCACTGCCGGGAAAATAGCCGCAGGCAGAAGACATCTGGCGTGAAGTTTCGCGTTAGCGAAACTCAATCGCACCCGCTTCGCGGGTGCGCGGGCCCAGAGACATTTCGGAACCCCACCCACGCAACTGCGCCTCTCGCCCTCCGGGCGAGAGGCGCCGTTGCGTCCCGTGTTCCAAGCTGGAACAATTCGCAGCCGCAGCGATGGCTGCGTGACGAGTTGGCTGACAACCCTGTTGGGAGGTTTAAGTGAAAGTAGATGGTGGAATCGGTTGGGACTTGGACAAGGTGGGCGAGCAGGCGCGGACGCTGGAGGAGCTTGGCTATTCAGGCCTGATGACGGCGGAAACCGCCCACGATCCGTTTTTCCCTCTGGTGGTTGCCGCGCAAAACACCGAGCGCGTCGAGCTGATGACCTCGATCGCAGTCGCCTTCGGCCGTTCACCGATGACCTTGGCCAATATTGGCCACGATCTGAACGCCGTCTCCAAGGGGCGTTTCGCGCTGGGCATCGGTTCCCAGATTCGCGCCCACATCACCAAGCGCTTCAGCATGCCGTGGTCGAATCCCGCGCCGCGGATGCGGGAGTTCATCTTGGCCATGCGGGCCATTTGGGCCAATTGGCATCAGGGCGAGCCGCTGCAGTTCGCCGGGCGGTTCTACCAGCATACGCTGATGACGCCCTTCTTCACCCCCACCAACAACGACTACGGCCCGCCGAAGGTGTTTCTCGCCGCGGTGGGGCCGCGGATGACGGAGGTGGCCGGCGAAGTGGCCGATGGGGTGATCGTCCATGCCTTCACCACCGAACGCTACCTGCGGGAAACCACCCTGCCGGCCTTGGAGCGGGGCTTCGCCAAGGCGGGCAAGCAGCGCAGCGAATTCGAGATCAGCTATCCGTTGTTCGTGGTGACCGGCCAGAATGAGGAGGAAACCGCCAAAGCCGAGGCCGCCACCCGGCAGCAGATTGCCTTCTACGGCTCGACCCCGGCCTACAAGCCGGTGCTCGACAGCATCGGCGCCGGCGATTTGCAGCCGGAGCTGAACCGCATGTCCAAGCAGGGCCGTTGGGTGGAAATGGGCTCGCTGATCAGCGATGAGATGCTGGGCGCCTTCGCGGTGAGCGGCGAACCCAACGCCATTCCGGGGCTGATCAAGGCCCGCTACGGTGACTTGGTGGATCGCACGGCGGCGGCATACGGGGGCATTCCGGTCGATCAGCAGCGGCGGCTGGTCGCTGAATTGACGGCGGCCTGAAGCCTTAGCGGCGAGGCCGCGGCTTGCCGACGAAGATGCATCCGAGTTGCCTTGCCGTTCCCGGACAACGATCCTGCGGCGAATTCGCCGGACTTGCGAGGGCTTAAAGTACATTTCCGAATCTGACCTGCGCGATGAGCGCGGAGTTTCGCGCCAGCGAAACTAGAAACGCGCCCGCTTTGCGGGCGCGCCTTCACTTTTTTCGCTCTTCTTTGATAGACTCGCCGCCCTTTTGCCGAGGAGGTCAGCGTCATGTCTGTTGTGGAGAAGACCGGCTTCATGATCGTGAGTTCGGAGCGCCGCAGCCTTGTTTTCGCCGGTTGCCTGTTGGCGGGCCTCTTGGCCGCCTTGATTGTCGGTAGCGCCGGGAGCGTTTCGCCAACGGCTCCTTCCGCGTTGGACGGCGCCCAAGCTCCTGGGCTCAAGACCTTTCCCGTAGCCAAGCCCTACCATGCCAGCCAGTCTTGGAGGCAGCGACGGGAGACGTTTGGCTGGCGGGTGCACGAGGCCTTCGACATTCCCTTGGATCGCGCCATTGAGTTCGCCGGCTGGATACTCGAGGCCGCCGACCGCCAGCAACTGGCGCCGGAATTGATCGCCAGCCTCGTGTTCACGGAGAGTTCCTTCCGCAAGCAGGCGCGCTCCCGCACCGGGGCCATTGGCCCGGCCCAAGTCAAGCCCGGCTACTGGGCTGACTTCTGCGGGGTGCGCGACCTATGGGATCCGGAGCAGAACATCCATTGCGGCGCCCAAGTGCTGGCCCATCTTCAGGAGCGTTGCGGCACCTTGGCCTGCGCATTGGCCAGCTACAACGTCGGCTTCAACGCGCGGCAGCGGCAGTCGGGCCTACGCTACGTCTCCCGAGTCGAGCGCTACCGGTCCAAGCTCGATCAGGTCTAGGCCTGCCGGGGCCGCCAAGAGTCCCGCAGTGAGACGATCCGGTTGAAGGTGCGGGGCGCAGCCGGGTCCCGGTGGAAGTAGCCGACGCGCTCGAACTGAAAGCGGGATTGCCGGCCCGTTGCGGCGGCTGGCTCCAGATACCCGGAAGCGGTCACAAGGGATGCTGGATTGAGGTCGTCCATCAACGAGCCGCCCTGCGGATTGGGCACCCGGAACAGGCGGTCGTACAGCCGCATCCGCACCGGCTCGGCCGCATGGGCGGCCACCCAGTGGATCACGCCGGCGGGCTTCACGCCGCTGGTGTCGCTGCCGCTCCTGGAATCAGGCAGGTAGGCGCACCGCAGTTCCGCAACCTCCCCGTCGGCATCGGTGACCACCTCGTCGCAACGGATGATGTAGGCGTAGCGCAGGCGCACGTGGGCGCCCGGCGAAAGCCGTTTCCACTTCGGCGGGGGCGAAAGCGCGAAGTCGTCGCGGTCGATGTGGAGTTCCGGGCCGAAGGGCAGTTGGCGAGCGCCCATTTCGGGGCGGCGCTGATGCCAAGGGGCCTTAAGCGTCTCCTCGGAATCGGGGTAGTTGGTCAGCCGCACCTTCAATGGCTTGACCACCCCCAGGGCGCGCGGCGCTGAATCCTCAAGGTCGCGGCGAATGCAGAACTCCAGCAGCTCGATTTCCTGCTGGTTTTTCTGCTTGGTGACGCCGGCGCGCCGGCAGAAGTCGCGGATCGCGCCTGGGGTGACGCCCCGGCGGCGCAAGCCGGCCAAGGTGGGCAGCCGTGGGTCGTCCCAGCCCTCGACCACGCCGTCGGCCACCAGCCGCTGCAGCAGCCGCTTGCTCGTTACCGTATGTTCCAGTTCCAGGCGCGAAAACTCGATTTGCCGTGGCCGGGCGTTCAGGCTCAGGTTGTCCAACACCCAGTCGTAGAGCGGCCGGTGATCCTCGAACTCCAGGGTGCACAGCGAATGGGTGATGCTCTCCAAGGCGTCGCAAATGCAATGCGTGAAGTCGTAGGTCGGGTAGATCACCCAAGCCTCGCCGACGTTGTGGTGGGCGGCATGGCGAATGCGGTACAGCACCGGGTCGCGCATGTTCAGGTTCGGCGAGGCCATGTCGATTCGGGCGCGCAGCACATGGGCGCCGTCAGGGAACTCGCCGGCCCGCATGCGGGCGAACAGGTCGAGGCTCTCATCGACCGGGCGATTGCGGTACGGGCTGTCGCTGCCGGGCTCGGTCAGTGTGCCGCGGGTGGCGCGGATGTCGTCCTGGGAGAGGCTGCAGACGAACGCCTTGCCCTTGCCAATCAACTCCAAGGCGCTGTCGTAGAGCGCCTCGAAGTAGTCTGAGGCGAAGGTCACCCGGCCGCCAACATCGAATCCCAACCAAGCCACGTCCCGTTCAATCGCCTTGACGTACTCATGGCTCTCGGCCAAGGGATTGGTGTCGTCAAAGCGCAGGTAGGCGTGGCCGCCGTACTCTTCGGCGATGCCGAAGTTCACGCAGATGCTCTTGGCGTGGCCAATGTGCAGGTAGCCGTTCGGCTCGGGCGGAAAACGGGTGACGACGTCCTTGGAGCCGCCGGGCTTGGCGATGTCCCGGTCGATCTGCTGCCTGATGAAGTCGGATGGGGATCGGTCCATTGCGGGTTGGGCGCGTTTTGCGGCGAAAAGCCTATTGTAGCCGCACAAGCCCCCGCACGGCGCGGGCTCAAGCCCGTCGTCGGTGGTGCCGATGGGGGCAGCCACGGCAGGGATGGGTCTTTGGTAAACTCAGCCGCATTGATCTGGTGTCCTTTCCGGGACAGGGCGGAAGCTTCCCATGCTGTTGCGGCTCTCAGCCGGAGTCTTGGCGCTGGCGTTGCTGCTCGCCTTTGCGGAGTGGCTGGCCAACGCCCGCCCCCCCGAAGCGCAACGGGCCGACGCACTCTCCGGCGTCCACTGGTATGCGCTCAGCATGGGCGCTGCGCCGATCGGCCACCTCACCACGGAAGCTGGGCGCGATCTGCAGGGCGGGTGGCGGTTTCGGTCATTCATGCTCTTTTCCGTTGACGGCACGGCACCGGTCAGCATCAGTGAATCCTTGACCTTCGATCCGCTGCCGCCGTATCGCCTGATTCGCGCCGAGCATTGGAGTGACCTAGCCGGATCGGCCACGGAGGGCGTCGTCCTCGAGTGGTCGGACGACGGCGGACGGGCGCAGTTCCGGCGCGGCGATGCGGTCCGGGAGCATTCCGTCGATTGGGCCTATTCGTTGGGCGACTACTTGGCGCTGGAATCCTGGCTGGCCGCTGAACAGCCGCCAAGCGGAGCCCGTTTCCGGGTCAGGAGCCTGGACTTCAACGCAGCCAAGCTGGTCAACAAGCCCTTCAAAGTCCTGGAAAGGAATGCGGTCGGCTATCGCTTCGCCAGCCCCGCGCCCTTGCGCGCCACGGAAATCCAGCTGGACAGCCACTACGTGCCGGTGGCGTTTTCGATGTCGGGCCTGTTCTCGTTAACCCGCACGACCGAGGCCGAGGCCCTCAAGGCACGCCCACCGCTGCACCTGACCGACCATCGGATCGCCTTGGATCGGCACCTGCCCAACCACGGCGAGATTAAGCGTTTGGTGCTGATCGCGGACGACGCGGAGCGGCTTGACGCCATCTGGCCGCAGGCGCGCCGGGGCCTTGGCGGCTGGCGCCTTGAACTCGAAGCCAAGCCCGTGGCGGCGACCGATGCGACCGCTTTCCTCGGCGAGACGCTGCGCTTTCCCATCCAACATCAACAGGTGGCTCGCTTGGCCAAGCGGGGCGTGGGATCCGCCGAAACCGACGAGGGCCGGTTGGCCGCCTTGGTGGCCTTCGTACATGCCTACATTGACTATCAGCCGGATGCGCCGCCAACCAGCGTCCTGGAGACCATCAAGCGCCGAACCGGCGACTGCACCGAATATGCGGACCTGCTCACCACCTTGGCCCGATCCTTGGGCTGGCCGGCCCGAACGGTGGTCGGCTTGGCGTATTCAGGACGGAAGGAGCCGGCCTTGGCCTTCCATGCCTGGAATGAAGTGGCCTTGGACGGCTTCTGGCGCACGGTTGATCCCACATGGAACCAACTTCGCGCCGATGCCAGCCACATTCCGCTGCGGGGCGACGCGGCCGCTCTGCTGCGCCTGATGCAAGGCGGTGGCGGGCTTCGATTCCGAGTGGCTGAGGTGGACTACGCCCGCCGCGATTGAGCGATGCCAACGAATTGCGGCGCCAGCTATTGCGCGCCGGCGAGGCGGGCGCGGCGAACCTACGGTTCGTTGGCGTTTCGCTACGCGAAACTCCGCCACCGTTGCGTGGATCGGATTCCGAAATGTTTCCTCAGCCCGCTCAGTTATCATGGGCGTCCACTTTTCCCCGCAGCTGGAGATGGCAATGGAAACACCGGTGCTCGTGGGCGTGGCGCAGATCAGCCAGCGCACCGAGGCGCTCGACGAACGCAAGGAACCCGTTGACCTGATGATCGACGCAAGCCGGGCGGCGGCAGAGGACGCCGGCTGTCCCAAGTTGGCGGCTCAAGCGGGCTCGATTCGCGTCATTCGGGGCTACTGGCCCTACCAAAATCCAGCCCGGGCCGTCGGCGAAGCGCTCGGCAGCGCCGCGGCCGAGACGGCCCTGACGCCCTTCGGCGGCAACTTCGTGCAAACGGTGGTGAACCGCTCCGTCCTCGACATCCAGGCGGGTTCCCATGAGGTCATCCTCATCACCGGCGCGGAATGCGGCCATACTCGAGCGCGGCTGCGCCGGGCAGGCGCCAAGCCGGATTGGCGCAGCATCGACGGTACGCCGGATCTGCACATCGGCGAGGACGTGACCATGGGGCATCCGGCGGAGTTGGCTCTGGGCATCGACCGGCCCATCCGCATGTATCCGATCATGGAGACCGCGCGCCGTCACCATCTCGGCGAAGCGGTGGATGCCCACATAGCGCGCATCTCCGAGCTCTGGGCGAGCTTTTCCGCAGTAGCTGCGGAAAACCCCCATGCCTGGTTGCGGCAGGCCAAGACCGCCGCGGAGATCCGCAGCCACTCAGCAGCCAACCGACCGGTTTCCTTCCCGTACCCCAAGTTCATGAACTCGAACAGCAATGTCGATCAAGGCGCCGCGCTGATACTGTGTTCCGAGCGCAAGGCGCAAGCCTTGGGCGTTCCGCGCCGGAAGTGGGTCTATCCCTGGGCGGGAGCGGACGCCCACGACCACTATCTCGTCTCCAACCGGGACAACCTGCACAGTTCCCCAGCCATCCGGCTCGCAGCCCGCCGGGCATTGGAGTGGGCCGACTGGCAGCCTGCGGCGCTGGACCACGTGGACCTCTACAGCTGCTTTCCCATCGCCGTCCAGGTGGCGGCTGCCGAAGTCGGCTTGAATGGCTCCAACGGCTCCGATGCAAAGCTGCCGCTGACCGTCACCGGCGGCTTGACCTTTGCCGGCGGCCCCCTGAACAACTACGTGATGCACGCCATCGCCCGCATGGCGGAAGTGCTGCGCGGCGACCCGGGCGGGAAGGGCCTGGTGTCGGCCAACGGCGGCTACCTCACCAAGCACGCCATTGGCTTGTACAGCACGCAGCCACCCCCGCGTCCCTTCCGCCACGAGGCGCCCCAAGCGGAGGTGGATGCCCTGCCGGCCCGTGACCTAGTCGCCGACCACAAGGGCCAGGCCACCGTCGAGGGATACTCGGTGATGTACGGCCCGGAAGGCCCCGAAGTGGCCCACATCGCCGGGCGCCTCGGCGGGGGCGAGCGAACCTGGGCCAACTGCCGGGACGCCGACACCCTGGACGCCATGATCCAACAGGAGTTCTGCGGCCGTTCGATGAGCTTGAATGCCGGCGAAGCCCGCTTCTGAACCGCCCGGCGCGGGGCTGCCGCGCCGTCTGGCCGCGATGTTCTATGACGCCCTGCTGATTCTGGCGATCTGGATGATCACCTTGCTGGCCATGGTGGTCGCCAACGGCGGCGAGCCCGTGCTTGGCGCACCCGTGCAAACCCTGCTTTTTTTGGAGGCCTTCGCTTTCTTCGCGTACTTTTGGACCGCAGCTGGCCAAACGGCCGGCATGCGCGCGTGGCGGCTCCGCTTGGTGTCCAACGCCGGCGGACGCATCAGCCTGCACCAGGCGACGGTGCGCTTTGCGGTGGCGTTGGCTGCTTTCGGGGGCCTCGGCATCGGCTACCTCTGGGCGTTGATTGATCGCCAAGGCCGAACCTGGCCGGACCTCGCCAGCCACTCCCGGGTGGAGCGCTACGCGGATTAACCGACCCGCCGCAGCCCCAGGATGCCGAGCGCCCAACACAGGGCGATGGGGATGCTGACTGCCAAGGACGGCGCCAACCCATAGACCGCAGCCATCGGCGCAAACAGATCCTGCAGGTACTTGAACGACAGGCCGGCCACGATCCCGGCGCTGATCCGCACCCCAATGCCGACGTCGCGCAAGGGGCCGAGCACCGAAGCCAAGGCCAGCAGGACCAGGCCGAACAGGGCGGCCGGCTGCAGGCACTTGCTCCAGAACGCGATGAGCTGGGAAGTGGCGTCCAAGCCCTCGCGCTGCAGGTAGCTGATCTGGCGGCGCAGGTCCAGCAGGGACAGCTTGCGGGCATCGAGACGCAGCCGCTCGCTGATCAGGCCGGGTTCGATCCGGCTGTGCCAAACCCGTTCCGAAAACGGCTGCGCCACAAGCTCGTCGTCGCCCAGCCGGGTTTCCAGGCCGTCGTGCAGAATCCACTCCTCGCCCGCATCCGCTGCGCCCAGATGCTCGGCGCGCGCGGCTTCCCGAATCAGCGACAGGCGGCCGCGGTCATCAAGCCAGTACTGGCGCACGCCCAGCAAGCCGCCACTGCCATCCAATGCCTCGACATGCATGTAAAGCGAGCCTTCGCGGTACCAATGGCCGTCATTGAACTCGATGCCTGCGCTGCCCCGCAGGATGCGCGCCTTGTGGGCTTCCGCCGCGGCCTCGGTGGCCGGCGCGATCCATTCACCCGTCGCCATGCCGAGCGTCCAAGCCAAGGCGACCGCCCAAGCCGTGGCGCCGGCCAAGCGGCGCACAGACATCCCGGCGGCCCGCAGAACCACCAATTCCGACTGGCTGGCCAGCTTGCCCAGGCCGATCAAGCTGCCGAGAAACAGGACGTAGGGCAGCGTTTCCCACGCCCGCCGCGGCAGGGTCAGGATGACGTACCAAGCTGCTTCAAGCGGCCCGTAGGCGCTGTGCCCTTCGCCGAGCTCCTCAATGAGGGCGAAGACCGCGACCAAGGCGGTGAGCGCCAGCAGCACCACCGCAGCGGCGCTCAGCATGGTCCGGCACAGATAGCGGTCGATCCGAGACAGGGGCATCACTGACGGGCTGGCTTGGCGCTGTGCGCCAAGGCGGCAGCGGCAATGGCGGCGAACAGGGCATGGGCGGGCCATAGGCCGGCAACGGCGGGCAGGTGGCCGGACAGAACGGCGTTCTGGTTGGCCAGCAGCGCCAGGTAGTAGGCCACCAGCATCGCCATGCTGGGCAGCACCCGGCCGAATCGGCCTTGGCGGGGTTTGACCGGCGCAAGTCCCATGGCGATGAGTGCGCTGATGAGGGTAAACGCAGGCAGGGCCAAGCGCCAGTGCAGTTCCGCCGCCGCTGCGGCGTCGGCTCGCTGCCACAAGGTGGCCGAGGGCAGGGCTTCGGGCTTAACGCGCCTCGAAGCCGCCACGTCGGTGTCGATCTTCTGGCTTAACGCGGAGAACTCGATCACTTGGCGCCGCAGGCCCTCCGTGCGCCGGCTTGGATCGCTGACAGGCTCCTGACTGTGTCTGACGCCGTCCCCGAGCACCAGAAATTGGCTGCCCGTGCGCTCATCCACATGACGTGAGGCTTGCTCGGCCCAGATCGTGACCAGCGACTCGCCCTTGCCGCGTTCGAAGATGAACACGCCGCCCAGGGTTTGGCCGTCGTCGCTGACGGTTTCGGCGTAGAGCGTGCGCTGGCCCCGGCCAAAGGGGTTGAATGTGCCAACGCTCATCCGATCGAAAGTCGCTTGGGCGCGTAGCTCGATGAGGAAGCGGTCCAAGGCGGCGTTGCGGTCCGGCGTTATCCAAAGCGAAAGGGCGCCGACGCCGACAGCCAGCAGCGTTGCGGACGGCAGGATCCAAACCAGCAGCTGCCAAGTTCCCGCACCGCTGCTACGCAAAACCGCCATCTCCTGCTCGGCGTGCAGCCTGCCGACGGTCAGCAGCACGGCGATGTGGAAGGCGAAAGGGGCGATGAGCTGCATGAAGCCCGGCAGCCGCAGCGCCATGATGGCCACTAGGTCGCTGGCGGCGAACTTGCCCGCAGCCGCCTCCTGCAAGTAGCCAATGAAGCGCCCGCCGACCGCCACGGCAAACAGCACCAGCAGGGTGGCCACGAAAACGGCGAGCAACTCGCGGTTGATGTGCCTCGCGGCGATCATCAAGCCATTATGGCTGAGTTTCACAGACGGATGGTGAGTGTTGGCACAATGCGGGGCATGGCCTAAAGTGCCCTGATGCAGGTGGGCGGATGATGCGCAAGACATGAAAGTCAGGTGCTTAACAGAAAGCGGCATTGGCCATTTCAAAGACTACTTGACGCGGTTGCGCGAAGACGGACGGACGCCGCCACCGACGGAGTTGCTGACCCACCCCAAACACTCGATGCGGTTTGAACCCGGCGAGGCTTCAGTCGAACCCCGCAACTTCAAAAACCGGCACGCCTTTGCGAGGTATGTTGATCATCAGTTCCGCAACGCCGGGATAGCCGAGGACGTGGATCAGTCCGGGCTGTGGGAGTGGCTGTCGCTCTTCTATTTCGATGCGGTCTGCCCCGAAACCAGCACCGGAGTGCGCAGGCCCTACGACGACGCGCGGCATTTGGTGAATCGTGCCATCCGGCGGCAAGGCCGCCGCCATCTGCTGCGCGGCTCCTATCTGCTGTACCGCGAGCACGCCGGGGGTGTCGATGGAGAACTGGGCCTCCTTTTGGCCTACCCGCTTCACAAGTATGGCGTGGCGGCGACTGCCTTGGGCGAGCGACAAGGCAGGCTCATGAGCAGTCAGGGCGCCCTCAGCGCGGCGAGCCGACTCTACTTCGACAACGTTACGGGCCAGCCGAAGCGCGGCTATTCAAACGAATCCAACGGTCTGCGGGCATTTTGCAAGTTCGTGACCCGCCTGCCCGCGCACTTCAACCTCACCGAACTGTCTGCCGACACCATCGTGGCCATGCTGCCGGAGGAATTCGACTCTTGGGCCGGGCGGGAGCCAGGCAGTCACTTGACGCCGACCCCAGGAAACCTGGACAGCGTTCTGCAGGACCTAAACGCCCGCGAGCTGGAGCCGCGGCAAATCCGAGTTCGTTCCGACCTCTTTCGCTGCCGCATTCCAGGCGCCTACGGCTCCACGTGCGCGGTCTCCGGACTCGGGCTGGCTGACGCATCGAGCGCTTTCGAGGTCGATGCAGCTCACCTCGTTCCAGTACACAGGGGCGGCAAGGACGTGGTGCAAAACGGACTGGCCCTCAGCCGAACCCTGCATTGGGCCTTTGATCGCGGCATGATCTGGATTGACGACGACCTGCGCCTCATGGTGTCCACCTACGCAAGCCAAGCCTTGCGCAATCAATGGCTCATGCAGTTTGACGGCAATCCGCTGAGAGTGCCCGCCTCTCACGCCGACCGACCTGATGCCGGCGCGCTGCGCTGGCATGCGAAGCAGATCGCAGGCATTTGATTGCCGTCGCAAAGCGCTCCCGTGTCCGAACCCGCACCCCCAAAAATGACCGAGCCGCCCAGCGAGATGCGCAGCCGCATCATGCGGGCCATCAAGGGAGCCAACACCCGGCCGGAAATGCGGGTTCGGCGATTGACCCACGGGATGGGGTTCCGTTACCGCCTGCATGGGCGGGGGCTGCCGGGCAGGCCGGACCTGGTGTTCCGGCCGCGGCGCAAGGTGATCTTCGTTCACGGCTGCTTCTGGCATCAGCACGATTGCGCGAAGGGCAATCGAACGCCGAGGACCAACCGCGCCTACTGGTCCCACAAACTGCGGCGCAACGTGGAGCGCGACGGCGAGAACCAAGCCCAGCTGCGGGCGCTCGGGTGGGAGGTGTTGGTGGTCTGGGAGTGCGAAACCAAGGATCTGGAGGCGCTTGAAGAGCGGATTCGAGGGTTTCTTGACGGCAACCCCTCCGCTTCGAGCTAGCCAGCCTCCAGCGTTGCCAGCACGGCGGCCTGCTCCACCTGGTCCGTCACCCGCACCGCGCCGATGCGCTCCGGGAGCACCAGCCGCAGTCGGCCATCCACCACCTTCTTGTCCATGCCCATGACAGCAAGCGCTGCGGACGGGTCCATGGCGGCGGGCATGGCCGTCGGCAGGCCCAAGGCACCCAGCAGGCCGCGGATGCGCTGCACGGATGCCCGGTCCAGCAGGTCGTGGCGGCAGGCGCAGTCGGCGGCCAAAACCATGCCGATGGCCACCGCCTCGCCGTGCAGCAGTTGGTCGTAGCCGGTCAGGGTCTCCAAGGCGTGGGCAAAGGTGTGGCCGTAGTTCAGGATGGCGCGCCGACCGAGCTCGCGTTCGTCTTGCCCCACCACCTCCGCCTTGATGGCGCAGGAGCAGCGGATCACCTCGGCGAGCGCTGCCGCGTCGCGTCGGTTCAGCGCGTCGGTGCGTCGCTCAAGCTCGGCGAAGAACCGGGCGCTCCAGATGACGCCGTACTTCACCACCTCAGCCAGCCCGGCCCGATACTCGCGCTCCGGCAGCGTAGCCAAGGCGGCGGTGTCGGCCAGGACGCAGCGGGGCTGGTGAAAGGCGCCGATCATGTTCTTGCCGGCCGGATGGTTGACGCCGGTTTTGCCGCCGACCGAGGCATCCACCTGCGCAAGCAACGTGGTCGGCACTTGCACGAAGGCAACGCCCCGTTGGAAGGTGGCGGCAGCAAAGCCGGCGAGATCGCCAATGACGCCGCCGCCGAGCGCGACCAAGGTGGTGGTGCGGTGGTGCCGTTTTTCCATGAGCGCATCGATGATGCTGGCGTAGGCATCGAGGGTCTTGAAGCGCTCGCCGTCCTGCAGTTCGATTACGTCAGCGGCCAGGTCGCCCAGGCTCGCCATCAGCTTGTCGAGGAACAGCGGGCCAACCGTGGTGTTGGTGATGACCGCCACTTGGTGGGCGCCGATGTGGGGGAGGAGCAGATCGGGCCTGCCCAGCAGACCGTCGCCGATCAGTATGGGATAGCTGCGCGTTCCAAGTTCCACCTTGAGCTCAATCACGAATCACGCCCTCGCTGCGCAAGACGCGCTCCACGTCCTCGGCGAGCGCCCGCGCCCCTTGGCCAGCGGTCAGAATTCGATAGTCGGCCACCTCGTCATAGAGGGGCTTGCGCTCTTGCCAGAGCTGTTCCAAGGTCTCACGGGGATCGCCCTGCTGCAGCAGGGGACGCCGCCGGTCCTTGGCGGCGCGTTCGAGCAGCCGGTCTATCGGACTGTACAAATGCACCGCGCAGCCTCGGCTGCGCAGCGCCCGCCGATTGGCCGGCCGCAGCACCGCGCCGCCGCCGGTGGCGAGCACGATGTTCTCCTTGGCGGTGAACTCGTCGATGACCGCCTGCTCCCGGTCGCGGAAGGCTTGCTCGCCCTCCACATCGAACATCCAAGCGATCGGCACCCCGGTCCGCTCCTCGACGACCTGATCGGTGTCGAAGAACTCCCTGCCCAGGGAGGCAGCGAGATGACGGCCGACCGAGGTCTTGCCCACGGCCATCAAGCCGACGAAGTAAATGCTCTGCGCCATGCGCGAATTGTAGCCCGGATGCCGCACCGGCAAATCGGGAGCTGCCCAGGCTAGCCCGGCTTCATTTCATCGCCAGCGGCCGGGTCGGGCGCCAGGACGCGCGGGGTGATGAAGATCAGCAGTTCCTGCTTGTCGTCGCGCTCGAAGGTGCGGCTGAACAGGCGTCCCAGCAAGGGCAGATTGCCCAGCAGCGGGGTCCTTTCGGTGGCAAAGTTGCGATCGGTCTGAAAGATGCCGCCCAACACCACCGTTTCACCGTCATCGATCAGCACTTCGGTCTCGATTTCGTTGGTGTTGATCGAAGGCACGCCGTTGAACACCCGTCCGACGTTGTCCTGCTTGACGTTGATTTCCAGGATGATGCGGTCGTTGGGGGTAATGCGCGGCGTCACGTCCAAGGACAGCACCGCATCCTTGAACGAGGTGGAGGTGGCGCCGCTGCTGCTGGCTTCCTGGTAGGGGATCTCAACCCCGGACTCGATTCGGGCCCGGGACTTGTCGGCGGTGATGACCTTGGGCCGGGCCATGATCTCGGCTTTGCCTTCGGCGGCCAGCGCCGAGATTTCCAAGTCGATCAAGTAGCTGTTGCCCGTGATGCCCAAGCCTAAGCTCGACGCGCCTTCGCTCAATACGCCCAAGTCAACCACGAGATCTTCCGGGCTCGATATCTCGCCAACGCCGGCCGGGTTGGCCAAGGCGTTCTGCAATTCCCCCAAGGTCTTCAAGGAGCCGCCGAAGCGCAACGCCCTGCCGTCGCCGCCGTCGATCCCGCCACCGCCCCAGCGAATGCCGAATTGCTCCGAAAGATTGTTGTTGACGGTGATGATTCGGGACTCGATGAGCACTTGGCGAACCGGCACATCAAGGGCTTTGACGATGCGCCGGAAATCCGCAATCTGGGCGGCGGTGCCGGTGTAGAGAATGACGTTGGTGCGCTCGTCAATCATGGCGTGGCCGCGATCGGCAAAGGCGCCTTCCGGCGGTCCGCCGTCGTTGAACAGGGACCAGATGTCAGCCGCCTTGGCGTAGCCGATTTGAATGTGCTCCGTGTGCACCGGCGCCAGCGCTGCGGCCTGCTGCTCCGTGCGTCGGCGGAGCTGCTCGGCGGCGGCGATTTCCGCCGCCGGGGCCACATAGACCACATCGCCCAAACGCCGCTGGTCGAGCCCGGCCACTTGCAGCACCAGGTCAAGGGCCTGCTCCCAAGGCACGTCCTTGAGCCGCAGCGTCACCCGGCCCGACACCGCTTCGCTGGCCACCAGATTGAAGTCGGCGGCATTGGCAATGACGCGCAGCGCAGCGCGGACATCGATGTCCTGGAAGTTCAGGGACAGCGGCTCGGCATCGGTAGGAGCTGGCGGCTCGGCGGCAGCCGGCGTCAGGACCAATAGGACGAGTGCTGCGCCAAACCATCGTCCCAGCTTGCAGGCGCTGCGCATCTTGCAGGCACTGCGCATCGTCACGGCACCGCTCTGGCCGTTCATGGCGCTGCCTTGGCCACTCATGGCGCTGTCCCGGCCGTCAATGGATCCGTCTCAGCCAACACCAAGCTGCGCTGGCGCTCCACCCAGCCGCCATCGCCGTCGGGCAGCATCTCCACAAATTCGATGGCTGCCTCCCCAATCCGTTGGATGCGGCCATGACTAAGGCCCATGTAGTCGCCGGCACCCACCTCGTGGACCGCGCCATCGCCATCGACCACCAGACCCGAGCGAACTCCTCCCTTGGCGATGGTGCCGACCATGCCCAAGGCGGACAACGGAAAAGCCTCCAGCGGCTGCCTGGCTCGGCTGAAGTCGGGCGCAACTTCGCGGGCGCCCTGTCGTGTACCCGACTCTGCGCCAAACGCCGACAGGTCGAATGGGCTGCGCCCGCTTCCCGCCTCATAGGCAGCCGGCGGCGGTTGGGCGGACGCCGGCAATGACGCCAGTGCCCCGTCGGCGTCCGCTTCAAGTTCGGCGACGTAGCGCTCGACATCGTCGAGTTGACCGCCGCCGCAAGCGGCCAAGGCCAGGACGCAAAGGGCGCAGGCTTTTGTCATGAGCTTCATGGCTCCTCCAAGCGCAGATAGGCTTTCAGGTCAATGCGCACCCTGAGCTCAGGGCCCGGTTCCGCGGATTCGATATCGAAGTCGTGCAGGGTAAGAATGCGGGAAAGGTTGGCCAAGCGGCCTGCGAATGCGCCGACTTGGTGATAGGTGCCCAAGACTCGAAGGCTCACCGGCAGTTCAGCGTAGTGGTCAAGGCGACGGCTGTCGGCGAGGTCGATGCCCGCAATGGCCAGATGGCTGCCCTCGGCCGCTTCGGTGATGTGTTCGATCAAGGCGGCTGTTTCAGAGTTGGCGAAGAGCCGCTCACGCCAGTTCGCAAAGGTCGCTTCAAGCGCTTCTTCCTGAGTCCTGAGCTGGTCCAGATCAGCCACCTGCGCCGCGCCGGAGGCCAGCCGGGCGCGCAACGTCCGCGCCTCGGCCTCAAGCGCCTCGTTCCTGGCCGCCATGCCGCTGAGCAGTGCCCAACCGCCAACCGCCAGAACTGCGGCAGACAGCCCCGTCACGAGCGCGGCCCGCAGCCAAGCCGGCCAAGTGCCAAGGTCGCGCCAGTCGAGGCTGGCCAAGTCAACGCGCAACCAATCGGGGTGTTCCATGATCACTGGCTCGACGCTGAGGCAGCCGCCACGGCTGAGTTCAGGGCGGACTGCCGGACGGGACTCAAGGGCGCCCGAAGAACGGTCATGCTGAAGGCGCTGCCCTGGCCATTTATGGCGCTGCCTGGGCCATTTGTGGCACTGCCTCCGGACAGCCCGCCCAGCATGGCGTCCTTGAGGTTGAGCAGCCTCGGCTCCGCAAACCAGACGTGCTCCTGCAGATTGCGCATGAGCGCCGAGACCTCCTGGTTGCTCGACGCCACGCCGCGCAGGGTGAGCAGATCCCCGCGCAGGTCCATCGCTTGGTAGTAAACGCCGGCGGGCAGCGTGCTGACAAACCCCTCCAACAGGCGCGCGAAAGCGCCGCGTCGAGCTGCAAGCGCCTGAATTGCCTCGATGCGAACGCTCAACTCGCGCTGTTGGTGACGCAGGCGCTCGACCTCTTCAATCCGCCGGTCAAATTGAGCGATCCTCTCTTGGAGAAAGTCATTGCGCTGGCGCTGGCCATCAGCCACGGCGTTGAGGTGCAACGCGAATGACCCGATCAACGCCAAGGCCGCGGTCAATGCGCCGCCCAACTGCAGGCCGAACACCTGGTTGCGGCGGCGACGCTGCCGGTCCCGCCAAGGCAACAGGTTTACGGCCGGAATCACAGGCCCCTCCGCAACGCCAAGCCGCAGGCCGCGAGCAGGCCTGGGGCGTCCCGATACAGCGCCTGGCGGTCGATTGGCGGCGCCAGGGACATGCCCCCAAAAGGGTTGGCAACGGCGACGCGCACCGACAGGCGTTCACTCACGGCATCGAGCAAGGCTGTGGCCGCGACATCGCCGGCGAACAGCGCCACGCCGACCCGGGCCGGGGCTGCGGACGCTGCAAAGCGCTCCAGGGCTTGGGCAGCCGCTCGCGCCAAAGCGCCGGGGTCGATGCCCGCCCCCACAACTTCGCCATCCGCTGCGACCGGCAGGTCAACCGACCGGTCAAGAGCCTCAGTCGCCTGGTGGATGCAGAACCCGCGCTCGAACACCCTGAGCTTGGCCGCACCGGGGCCAACATCGAACAGCGCAGTAAGTCCCGCATCGTCCCGAGCCAGGGCGGCGCGCGCCTCGGCCAACGCTCGCGCCAGCGCCAGTTCCCTGACTTCGACAATAGTGGGCCGCAGCCCCGCTGCCCGCAGAACGGCTGCGCCCTGCGCCAGCTGCGTCTTCGGGCAGGCCGCCAACACCACCTCCGCCTGCTGGGGATCGCGGGGCGACAAACCTTGAACTTCAAAGTCATAAGCCACCTCGTCAAGCGGACCGGGCAGGTGACGCTCGGCCTCAACCTCAATGGTGGCGGCCAAGTCCGCATCCGCCAAGGCCGCATCCACCGCAAGGGTCTTAATGACCGCCGACGGCCCGGTCAAGGCCAGCGCCGCCCGATTCGACCGGCAGCCGCAATGGCGCTTCAGTTCTCGAATGGCTTCACCAATGCGCTCCACATCACTAAACTGGCCATCAACCCAAGCATTGGGAGGCAGCGGCTCCATCCCATAGGCCTCGACCCGGCATCCATGCGCTTGCTTGGACAGCTCAACCAACTTGACCGATGCCGGGCCGATGTCCACCCCGACCAAACCGGCAGGCTTTCCCTTGAACAACCTCAACACACCCAACACGGCCCAACCTCGCCAAAGATCGCTGACGCGCACCATTATCTGGATCGCGCTGACCGGAATCTGTACGTTATCGCTTACGCTGGCCGCCGTTTTTCTCTATTTGAACCCGCAAATCCCCGATGCGGAGTCCTATCGGCACGTCAAGCTGGAAACCCCCCTGCGAGTGTTCACCGGGGATGAGGCGCTGATCGCTGAGTTCGGCGAGCGCCGCCGCATCCCGATCCGCTTCGACCAAGTGCCGCGCCATTTCATCAATGCGCTGCTCGACACCGAGGACAAGCGCTTCTACCAACACCGCGGCATCGACTTCATATCCTTGACCAATGACACCTTCGGCCTGGCCAAGAGCCTGCTGCTCGAAGGCTCCTTGGGCCCGGGCGCGAGCACCATCACCATGCAATTGGCGCGCAACATCTCCTTCAGCCTGGAGCGGCGCTTCCTCCGCAAGTTCAAGGAGATGCTGCTGGCGCTGAAGATCGAAACGGAGCTCAAGAAGGACGAGATACTGGCGCTCTACATCAACGAAATGCCGTTCGGAAAGCGCGCCTACGGCGCCGAGGCCGCAGCCCGCACCTACTACGGCAAGCCCTTGGGCGAACTGAACATCGCCCAACTCGCGATGCTCGCCGGCGTGCTGCAGGCGCCCACCGCCGGCAATCCCATCAATGGCCCGGAACGGGCGCTCAGGCGCCGCAACCTGGTGCTGTCGAGAATGCGCGCCCAAGGCTCCATCACCGATGCCGAGCACGACGACGCCGTGGCGGCGCCCATAACCGCCGGGCTGCACGGGCGCGATCTCGACGTGCCCGCGCCTTTCCCAGCGGAGTGGGTGCGCCAACAACTGCTTGACCGCTTCCCGGACCTCTATTCGGGCGGCTACGCCGCCTACACGACCCTGAGCAGCCGCAACCAGGCCGCCGCCACCAGAGCCCTGCGCAACGGGCTGATTGCCTACGATCGCCGTCACGGCTACCGCGGCCCGGAAGCCCGGTTCGACGATCAGGAGCAGGGGCTGGCAGCGTTGGCGGACCGATCAGTCCTGGGCGGTTTGGCGCCGGCCCTGGTGACCGGCGTCAGCCATGACCGGGCCACCGCCACCTTGGCCGACGGCGCATCGATCACCTTGGAGATGGCCGCGCTGCGCTGGCGTCCCTACATCGACACGGACGTTCGCGGGCCGGCGCCCAAGCGCCCGAGGGACGTGGTGCGGCCGGGTGACTTGATTCGGGTTCAGGCCACTGAGGAAGGCTGGCGGCTGGCGCAGCTGCCGGCGGTCCAAGGCGCCTTGGTGTCCCTCGATCCCGCCACCGGCGCAGTGTTGGCCCTGGAGGGCGGCTTCGACTTCGGAACCAGCCAGTACAACCACGCCTTGCAGGCGGCCCGCCAGCCGGGTTCGGGGTTCAAGCCCTTCGTTTACTCCGCCGCCCTGCAACAGGGCGCGACGCCTGCCTCGATCTTCATGGATGCGCCCTTGGTGCATGACGATGCCAACCTGGAGTCCCAGTACCGGCCCCGAAACGACAACAACCGCTACAACGGCCCCACGAGGCTGCGGGAAGCGCTCTACCGCTCGATCAATTTGGTGTCGATGCGGGTGCTGATGCGGGTCGGGGCGGGCAACGTCCTCACCCATGCCCAGCGCTTCGGCTTCGACACCGAATCATTTCCCCGCAACACCCAACTGGCCATCGGCGGCGGCACCATGGCCGTGACGCCCATCGACATGGCGGCGGCCTACGCCGTGTTCGCCAATGGGGGATACCGGGTGCAGCCGCACATCATCCGCCGGGTGGCGGACATTGACGGCGCCATCGTCTTCGAACCGCAGCACGCCGCCGTCTGCCGCCCCTGCGGCAAGGCGCAATCCCCGGCGCTGCCCGCCGAGGAGCCGACCAACCTTGAGGATCTGCTGGCCCAGTCGCCGGCCGCGCCGGCGGCGCCGGCCATCGACGAACGCAACGCCTTCATCATGCACCAGATGCTCAAGGACGTGATCCAGCGCGGCACCGGACGCCGGGCGCGGACGCTGGAACGCACCGACATCGCCGGCAAGACCGGCACCACCGACGACGCCGCCGACACCTGGTTCAACGGCTACAGCCCGGACGTGGTCACCAGCGTCTGGGTGGGCTTTCCCGACCACGCGCCCTTGGGCGAGCGGGAGTACGGATCCAACAACCCCCTGCCCATCTGGATCGACTACATGCGCGCCGCCTTGGATGGCCTACCCGAGTCCCACCCCGCGCAGCCGCCCGGAGTGTTGACCATGAAGATCGATGCCAGGACCGGGACCTTGGCCTCGGGCGCCCAGGACGATGCGATCTTTGAGTACTTCCTGGCGGAGCATGCGCCCAAGCCGCAACGCCTGAATGCCGACAACGATGACAGCGCCCCCGACATCCGCCCCGAGGACCTGTTCTGAAGGCGGCTGAACGACGCGAGTGAGATCAGCGCACGAGCTTGATGTAGTCGCCCGCGCGGGGCTCGCCTCGGGGGTAATGTCCGTTGATCACCCTTAGCGTTTCCTCGGGAAAGGACTTCAGGGAGGACTTTCGGGCCAGCACGGCATAGGTATCGCCTGGGTTGGCCATGACCACTTGAATGCGCTGCCGATTGGCGGCGTCGAGATCGCTGGCGGTCATCGCCCGAAACGAGGCGAGGGTTTCGTCGAAGTCGCGCTCAAAGCGCGCCGGGTCGCCCACCGGGCCGAGCTCGCCCTTGAACAGATAGACGGCGCCATCCTTGAACACCACCGCCATCTTTCTGCCTTGGGCGTCGCCCGCCAAAATGGTCACGTCCGCCACATAGGCGGCATAGCCGTTGACGTCGATGGCCTGGCCGTTTTCGATGTCGTCGCGCTTGAGGGTTTCGCGAATGTAGCCTTCCGGCGTCTGCCCCTTGGCGGCCGGCTTCTGCCGCTGCACGGTGATGCGGGCGTCCGATGCGCCGCTGATGTCCCGCCCAAAAACCTCCGCGGCCGTGTTGCCCAGATCCCAGCCCTCCGGGAACCGCACCACGATGCGCAGGCCGCTGTGGTAGTAGGTGCTGCCCTGCACCAGCCCGGTGGCCGCTTCATCGCCAAAGGTCAGCCCATCGAGCATGGCCCAGAAGTCGCGCTCCGGCGGACGGGTATCGATGCCCGCCAAGGGAACGGCCTCCCCCACCACGTCGTGCAAACGCTTGTCGTTGCGCGGGTGGCTGCCGAACAGGCCATGGTAAACGCTGGGCCGATTCGAGGCCGTCTTGGCGAACAGCTCATGCTCCTTAAGCACGTAGATGACGTTGATCATCGCCAAGGGATCGTAGCCCGCGCGCACCAGGAGCTGGGCGCCGATGGCGTCGGCTTCCAGCTCGTGCTCGCGGGCCTCGCGGCTCACCGCGGTGGCCGTCAGGGTGTTGCCCAAGTCCTTCATGCCCCAACTGGAGGTGCCGATGAGGCCAATCCAGCCCAGCAATCCGCCAAGGCGGTTGAGGCCCTTCGAGCGCTGGACGTGGCGCGCCACCACATGGCCGATTTCGTGGCCGATGATCGCCGCCAGCTCGTCCTCGCTGCGGCAATGCGCGATGATGCCCCGATGGATGAAGATGTAGCCGTCCTGGGTGGCGGCCGCGTTGACCGTTGAATTGTCAACCACAACGAAGGTGTAGTTCCTGCCGGCATCCGGCGACGCCGCCAGCAGGCGCTCGCCAATTTCAGTGATGTAGTCCTGCCATTCGACGTTCCGGTACAGGGCGTTCCTTTCGCGCAGGTCGTTGTACATCTTTTCGCCATCGCCCGCGCCGAAGGCGCCGGCGGCGGCAAAGACCAGGACCAGCTTGAACCAACGCGAAGCCGCCACGCGGGTTCGCGTCGGGCCCTTCTTTGGCGCGAAGGTGGGAACCGGCTTGTGCATGGTCTGCGCCATCGAGTCTGGCTCGCGGTCGGAACGCTGATTCTAACGGGAATCGGATGAATGGGTGCTGAACGCGGACCCGCTGCGCGGGTCCGGTTGGAGTTTCGCTGGGGCGAAACTCCGCGCTTGGGCCGCCGCGGCAACGTGGACGCGCTGCGCGGGTCGGGGTGGAGTTTTGCTGGCGCGAAAGCGAACCTTCGGTTCGTGGAGTTTCGCTGATGCGAAACTCTGGGGTGGCCGGTCTTGAGCGCGGCGTCGGTTAGCCGACGACGGTGCGTTTGCCGAAGCGCCGGTGGAACCGTTCCACCCGGCCCCTGGAGTCGAGAATCTTCTGCTTGCCGGTGTAGAAGGGATGGCAGGCCGAGCAGACGTCGATGTGGATGTCTTCGGCCAAGGTGGAATAGGTCTCAATGACGTTGCCGCAACTACAGGTGGCCTTGATGGCTTGGTAAGGTGGGTGGATGCCTTGCTTCATGGTCTTTCCCGGCGGGCAAAAGGCGCGTAGTTTAGCAGAAGGGAGACTGGCGACAAGGTAAAACGCCGGTTAGTAGTGGCTCATTTTGACTCACGTCGCCGTCGTGATTCGGTCGAGGGCGGGACGCCCTCGCTCCGGGGGGTCTCACCTGAGGTGGGCGTTTCGCCCCGGAGCGAGGGCATCCTGCCCTCGCAGTGACGCCCGTCAAAGCGCCTGCCGCTAAAGCCCAGCCAAAGTTAAACTGAGCCACTACCCGCCGGTTCACAAACATATCGAGTCCGACCGACGCGAGCGCGGAGTTTCGCGCAAGCGAAACTCCAACGCACCCGCAAAGCGGGTGCGCATGTTGCGCTTCATCGCCGACAGCACCACACTAAGCTTGCCATGATGTCCGTCGTGCGCATTGCGGTTCCCGTTCCCCTGCCGCAGGGGTTCGACTACGCCGTTCCCGCCACCTGCCTGCCGCCAGCAGTCGGCGCGAGGGTGCGGGTGCCGTTCCGCCATCGAACCTTGGTGGGCATTTGCATCGAAGCCGACCCAAAAAATGCCCATGCCGATCCCAAGCCGTTGCTTGAGGTGCTTGACGAACGCAGCATCCTGCCCGCCGACCTCCAGCGGCTGGCGCTTTGGTTGGCCGACTACTACCACCATCCGCTTGGCGAGGTCTTCGCCACGCTGCTGCCCAATGCCGCCCTGAAAGGTTTGCCCCTGCGCGTGCGGGAGGAGGAGATCTGGCGGCGCAGTGACAAAGCCGCGCCGGACCTCTCCCGTGCCGAAAGACAACGGGCGCTGCTCGCCTTCCTGGAGCGCAGCGGCGGCTGGGCGAGCGGCAAGGCCATTCGGGCTGCGGGATTCACTTCCGCCATGATCGCCGCCTTGGCTCGCAAGGGCGCCATCGAGCCGGATGAGCGCCGCTTCGACGGGGAGCGGCCACCGCCGCTGACCGCGGATCAGGCGGCGGCCGTCGCGCACTATCGGGGCAGGCCCGCCGGCTTCTCGCCGAACCTGCTTGAGGGCGTCACCGGCAGCGGCAAGACCGAGGTCTATCTGCGCGCCATCGGTGACGCGCTCAAGTGCGGCCGCCAAGTGCTGGTGCTGGTGCCCGAGATTGCCCTGACGCCGCAGACCCTGGCCCGCTTCAGGCGGCGCTACGGCGCCACCGAGGTCATGCATTCGGGCTTAAGCGACCAAGAGCGGCTGAACGCCTGGCTGCGCTGCCGGGACGGCCAGGCGCGGATCCTGATCGGCACCCGATCGGCGGTCTTCACGCCATTCCGGCGGCTTGGCCTGATCGTGGTGGACGAGGAGCACGACGCATCGTTCAAGCAGCAGGACCGGCTGCGCTACTCGGCTCGCGACCTGGCCGTCAAGCGGGCTCGGGACTTGGGCATTCCGCTCATCCTCGGCAGCGCGACGCCATCGCTGGAATCGCTCGAGAACGTCAGTCGCGGACGCTATCGACACCAGCTTCTAAGCCAACGCGCCACCGGCGCTCCCATGCCGAGCATGCACGTTCTCGACATCCGCGGCCATCCCCTGCGCGAGGGCTTGAGCCAACCGTTGACGGAGCACATCGAACGGCACCTCGATACCGGCGGCCAAGTGCTGGTGTTCCTGAACCGGCGCGGCTACGCGCCGGTTTACCTGTGTCGCGACTGCGGCTGGCAGGCCGCCTGCAGCCACTGCGACGCCCGGCTGACCCTGCACCAGGGCCGCAGGCGCCTGGCCTGCCACCACTGCGGCGCCGAGCGCCCGGTCACCGAAGCCTGCCCGTCCTGCGGCAGCGCGCGTCTGCTGGCGGTCGGGGCAGGCACCGAACGCACCGAAGCCGGACTCAGGGAACGCTTCCCCGACGCCTCCCTCATCCGCATCGACCGCGACACGGCCCGCTCCCACCGCCGCTTGGAGGAGGGGCTGGCGAAGATCGGACGGGGGGAGCCGGGCATTATGATCGGCACCCAGATGCTCGCCAAAGGCCATGACTTTCCCAACATCACGATGGTCGCCGTGGTCAACGCCGACGCCGGCTTCCTCAGCGCCGACTTCAAGGCGCCCGAGCGCACCGCCCAGCTGCTCATTCAGGTGGCCGGACGGGCCGGGCGGGCGAGCCGTCCCGGAGAGGTGTGGATTCAGACCCTGCAGCCTGGGAATCCCGCGCTGAGGCGGCTCATCGAGGAAGGCTACGCCGGCTTCGCCCACCACGAGCGGTCCATTCGCCGCCGGGCGGGACTGCCCCCGGCCCGGCACATGGCCCTGCTCCGCGCCGCTGCCGCCAAGCCCGCCGCCCCCGCGGCGTTCCTTGCCAAGCTGAAGGCCCAGCTGCCCAACGACCTGGAAGCCCTGGGCCCGGCGCCGGCGCACATGCAGCGGCTGGCCGACCAGCACCGCTTTCAGTTGATGCTGCTCGCCGACCGGCGCGGCCCGTTGCACAGGGGCATCAGGGCGGTGGCAAACGTCCCGGCGCCCCGAGGCGTGCGCTGGGAAATCGACGTTGACCCTGCGGATGCGCTTTAATAGAGGGTCATGGCCAAGCTCACCAAAACCGCCAAGCGCAAGCCGCGAACCGCGGCCCGCCGCGCACGGCCGTCGTGGCATGCGCCCAGCTTCATGGCCGGCGTCCTGTTCGCCGCGGCCGGCTTCGCGTTGGTGACCCAAGCGCCGGACTACTTTTCGGATGGCATAGCCAAGCTGCCGACCCCGAACGCCGCTGCGGGCGGCGAGGAAGCCGAGCAGCTCGACTTCAAGTTCATCGATCTGCTAGAGGGCAGCGAAGTGCCCGTCCATCCGGAGAAGTACCGCCCCGCGCAGCCGCCCGCCTCCGGGCCGTCCGCAGGCGCCGCGCCGGAAGCCGATCAGCGGCTGCCCATCTACATTCAGGCGGCGTCCTTTCAAGATCTGGACGTCGCTGAAAGTCTGCGCGCCCAGCTCATTCTGGATGACTTCGAGGCGGCCACCATGCGGGTGGACCTCAACAGCGGCACTTGGTATCGAGTCATCGTCGGCCCCATCGAGTCGGCCAAGGAAGCCGAGAGCGTCATGAACAATCTGCGCGAGCAGAGGCCGGACGCCATATGGATCAATCGCAGCTAGTGTCCTGTCCGGTTAACTCGTGGGCTTTAGGCGCTAGCCCATTTCGCTCCTTGGCACGGCGCGACAACGCCGTGTGGCAGGCCCCACACAAGGCGGAGCAACGCGGCCGAGGAGTGAAAGGGCCACGAACAATCACACGAATTAATCGGACAGGACGCTAAAGCCGCGCACCCGGGAAGCCAGCCCCCACCATGCAACCCATTCACGCAACCACAATCCTCGGCGTCCGGCGCGACGATGAGGTCGCGCTCGGCGGCGACGGCCAAGTCAGCGCCGGGCAGACCATCATGAAGGGCAACGCCGTCAAGGTGCGGCGTCTGCATCAGGGCCGAGTGCTGGCCGGCTTCGCCGGCGGCACCGCCGACGCCTTCACCCTGTTCGAGCGCTTCGAGGCCGCGCTGGACAAGTTCTCCGGCAACTTGACCCGCAGCGCGGTCGAGTTGGCCAAGGACTGGCGTTCCGACCGGGCGCTGCGCCGCCTCGAGGCGATGCTGATCGTTGCCGACCAAGGCGCCACCCTGTTGGTGAGCGGCACCGGCGACGTGATCGAGCCGGAGTCCGGCGTGATCGCCATCGGCTCCGGAGGCCCCTACGCCCAAGCCGCCGCCCGGGCGCTGCTGGAAAACACCGATTTGGGCGCCCGGAACATCGTCGAGCGGGCGCTCACCATCGCCGCCGACATCTGCGTGTACACCAACCACAGTCGGAGCATTGAAGTTCTGGCCAGCGATGGACAATGATGAGCGCTCCGCCGTCGCGGCGGCCTCCCGACACCAGCATCAGGCGCAGGAAAAGACCACAATGATGACCCCTAGGGAAATCGTGCATGAGCTCGACAAGCACATCATCGGCCAGGACGCCGCCAAGCGGGCGGTGGCCATCGCCTTGCGCAATCGCTGGCGGCGGATGCAGCTCGACGAGGAGATGCGCGATGAGATCACGCCCAAGAACATTCTGATGATCGGCCCCACCGGCGTCGGCAAGACCGAGATCGCCCGCCGCCTCGCCCGTTTGGCCGGCGCGCCGTTCATCAAGGTGGAAGCCACCAAGTTCACCGAGGTCGGCTACGTGGGCCGCGATGTGGAGTCCATCATCCGCGACCTGGCCGACGTTGCGGTCAAGCAACAGCGGGAAGCCCAGGTCGTGCGAGTGCGGCACCGGGCCGATGACGCCGCCGAGGAGCGCATCCTGGACGCGCTGCTGCCGGCGCCCCGACAGGCTGGCGAAAACCCGCCGCCCGCCAACTCATCGACCCGCCAAGTGTTCCGCAAGAAGCTGCGCGAGGGCGAACTCGACGACAAGGAGATCGAAATCGAGGTGGACGCCGCCCCGGTGGGCGTCGAAATCATGGCGCCGCCGGGCATGGAGGAGATGACCCAGCAACTGCAGAGCATGTTCAGCAATCTGGGCTCCGAGCGAACCCGCCGCATGCGGCTGAAGATCAAGGATGCCTACCGGCGGCTCAGTGAACAGGAGGCGTCCAAGCTCATCAACGAGGATGAGGTGAAGGCGCAGGCCATCGCTGCCGTCGAGCAGACCGGCATCGTGTTCCTTGACGAGATCGACAAGGTGACCAGGCGCTCCGAGACCTTGGGGGCGGACGTGTCCCGGGAGGGGGTGCAGCGGGATCTGCTGCCCCTGATCGAGGGCTGCACCGTCTCCACCCGGTACGGCATGGTGCGCACCGATCACATCCTGTTCATCGCCTCCGGCGCCTTCCATCTGGCCAAGCCGTCGGACCTGATCCCGGAGCTGCAGGGCCGCCTGCCCATCCGGGTGGAGCTGGCGGCGCTGACGCCCGGCGACTTCCAGCGCATCCTCGTGGAGCCGGACGCTTCGCTCACCGAGCAGTATGAAGCGCTGATGGATACCGAGGGCTTTGCCATCCAATTCGAGGAAGGGGGCCTGAAGCGCATCGCGGAGCTGGCTTGGCGGGTCAACGAAAGCACCGAGAACATCGGCGCCCGAAGGCTGCACACCCTGATGGAGCGCCTGCTCGACGAAGTCTCGTTCAGCGCTTCGGAAAACGAAGGCGGCAACACCTTGGTCAACGCCGATTACGTGGACCGGCATCTGGAGGAGCTGGTGAAGGACCAGGACCTGTCGAGGTACATTCTCTAACCTGCTCCAACCTGCCCAACACCCCATGCGGCCCAACCACATCACCTACCGCAAGCGCAGCCGCCTGCTGGAACTGGAGTTCGACGGCGGCAACGCCAGCCTGCCGGCGGAGTTGCTGCGCGTCTATTCCCCATCCGCGGAGGTGCGCGGCCACGGCCCCGGCGAGCGACAACTGCAGACTGGCAAGAAGCAGGTGCGGATCAACGCCCTGGAGCCGGTCGGCAACTACGGCGTGCGCATCAGCTTTGACGACGGCCACGACACCGGCATCTACGCCTGGGGCTACCTGCGCGACCTGGCCGACAACCAAGACCGCTACTGGCAGGAGTACCTGGCCGAGCTCAAGGCCGCCAACGCCTCGCGCCTGCCGAGCATTCCGGTGCGCCACTTCACGCCGAAGCCGGGCTAAACTCGCGCCATGGCCAAGTCCGATGAGCGAGTGAGCTTCGGCTTCAAGGCGGTTGCCGCACAGGAGAAGACGCGGCTGGTTGGCGACGTGTTCACTTCGGTGGCCAACCGCTACGACCTGATGAACGATCTCATGTCGCTGGGCAGCCACCGGCTGATGAAGCGGATGCTGGTGGAGATGTCCGGCGCCAGGCCCGGCCACCGGATCCTTGACCTGGCCGGCGGCACCGGCGACATCGCCAGGCTTCTGGCGCCTGCCGTGACCCATGCCGGCCGGGTGGTGCTGGCCGACATGAACCCCGACATGCTGGCCATCGGGCAGGATCGGATGCTCGACTCGGGCCTTGCCCAAGTGCAGTGCTGCTGCGCCAAGGCGGAAGCCCTGCCCTTCGCCGACGACCTGTTCAACAGCGCCACCATCGGCTTCGGCCTGCGCAACTTCACGGACAAGCACCAAGCGCTGCGGGAATTGAAGCGGGTGCTCAAGCCCGGCGGCGCCCTATTGGTGCTGGAGTTCTCCAAGCCCGTCAACCCTTGGCTTGACTCAGCCTACCAAGCCTTTCAAAGCGTCTGGCCGACGCTCGGCCAGCTGGTGGCGGGCAACGCGGCGAGCTACCGCTACCTCATCGAATCCATCCGGGTCCATCCTGACCAGGAGACGCTCAAGCTGATGCTGGCCGACGGCGGCTTCAGCGAGGTCGAGCATCACGACCTGCTCGGCGGCATCGCTGCCATTCACCGCGCCTTGGCATGAATCCGCTCGACGCTTTGTTGGCCGACTTGGCGGAAACGCTCGGCAACGCCCTGCTGAACTTGGACGCCGATGCCAAGGCGCGCCTCGCCGACCTAGAGGGCCGATGCATCCGCATCGAATGCCTGCTGCCGAGGAAGTCGGCCACGCTGACCGTGCAGCGCTCGCGCATCGCGGTTTCGGCGGAAACCCTTGGCGAGGCGGATGCGGTCGTACGGGGGTCCATGACGGAACTCATCGCTTGGGTGGCCGGCGGGGCATCGGCCGAGAGCGCCGCGGTGCGCATCGAGGGCGTCCGGTCATTCGTTTATAGCGGAAAAGGGAACGGTACTGGGGCAGC
>JAPOTD010000037.1:0-23685 GCA_026709365.1 Gammaproteobacteria bacterium | reverse complement strand
CGGCGTGATGGCCGCCCTGACTTCGGCCAACGCGCCGAGCCTCGTCAGCTCGCTGTCAGGCGCTGCGTCCAACAGCCCCGGCGAGGAGGTGCTTGGCGCTCTGGAACTGGCCGCCGCGGGGCTGCGCTCCGCCGCCGAAGGCGCGGCTCATGCGATCGAGCGGGGGCTTGCGCCCTCTGCCGACGGCTTGAGCCCGCTGGCCCAGCTGACCCCAGGGTTTGAACTGCTGCGTGAGGGCGTCCTGGACCTCGCTCGCAAGGCTCAGGAACTGGCCAAGCCGACCCGCGGCGAACCCTCATGAAGGCCCCCGGGCGGCAGCGCGGCGCGCCGGGCCGGCTGTTCGCCATCGCCCGCAGCGCCGTTCGGCATCGCCTGGATGCCGCGCTGCCCACCGATGCGCTGATCGCCAGCGGCGTACCGCCGGCCGTGCGCTGGGCGCTGAACGCCTGGCCCGGACGCTGGCTGCCGGCGCCGCGCAAGGAACACGCCGTGCGGCTGCGGCTCGCCTTGGAGGAGCTCGGGCCGGTGTTCATCAAGTTCGGACAACTGCTTTCCACCCGCCGCGACCTGCTCAGCGCTGACTACGCCAACGAGCTGGCCCTGCTCCAGGACCATGTGGCGGCGTTTGACGGCGAATTGGCACAAGCCATCGTGGAGCACGCCTTGGGCGAGGACTTTTCAAAGGAAATCAAGCAATTCGATCTCAAGCCCATCGCCTCGGCGTCCATCGCCCAAGTCCACGGGGCAACACTGGCCGACGATGCGCGGGTGGTCGTGAAGGTGGTGCGCCCGGACATTGAAGACACCATTCGCGCCGATCTTGCCCTGCTGGCCCGGTTCGCGGGCTGGATTCACCGCCACATTTCGGCCGCCCAACGCCTGCACCTGCCCGAGGTGGTCAGGGAGTACGCGGATACCGTGCTCAAGGAGCTCGACATGACCCGGGAGGCGGCCAACACCCAACGGCTGCGGGAGAACTTCGCCGCCTCGGCGTTGCTCTACGTTCCCCAAGTCCACCACCAGCTCACCCGCCCCAACGTGCTGGTGATGGAGCGCATTGACGGCATTCCGGTAGGCGACCTAAAGCGGCTCAAGGCGCAGGGAACCAACCTCGAGGTGCTCGCCCAGCGCGGGGTGGAGACCTTTTTCACCCAAGTGTTCGTCCACAACTTCTTCCACGCCGACATGCACCCCGGCAACATCTTCGTGGACGCGACCGACCCCGAAAGCCCGCGCTACATCGCCCTCGACTGCGCCATCATCGGCCAGCTCAGGGCGCGCGACCAGGACTATCTGGCCCGCAACCTGCTGGCCTTCTTCAACCGCGACTACCGCCAAGTGGCGCGCCTGCACTTCGAGTCCGGCTGGATTCCGCAGCAGACCGATGAGGCGCGATTCGAGGCCGTCATCCGCGAAGTGTGCGATCCGATCTTCGCCAAGCCGCTCAATGAAATCTCCTTCGGGCACTTCCTGGTCACCCTGTTCCGCACCGCCGCCGACTTCAACATGGAGATTCAGCCGCAGCTGGTGCTGCTGCAGAAGACGCTGCTCTACATCGAGGGCGTCGGGCGAACGCTCTATCCGCAGCTCGACCTCTGGGAAACCGCCAAGCCCTTCATGGAGCGCTGGATGGCGGAACGGGTCGGCCCGCTGGCCACCCTGCGCAGCTTTGCCGACCGGGCGCCGGAGATCATCGAGCATCTGCCGCGCCTGCCGGAACTGATCACGGACACCAGCCGCGCCCTGCGGCGCCTCGAATCCGGGCTGAAGGAGCAGCAGGCGCTCACTGCCAAGCTGGAGGCGGGCCTTGCCCAGCAGCAACGAAGGCGCCGCCGCCATCGCCTGGCTGGCGCAGCGCTCATCCTGCTCGCCGCCGGGCTGCTCTGGGAGCCCGGCGGCCAGACCCCAAGCGTCTCGTTGAGCACTTTGGCGGGCATCGCCGGCGCCTATCTGCTGCTGGCCAGGACATGAAGGTCGAATCTGCGTCTTTCGTCTATCATGGACCCATCAATAGTCGCTGAGCACCCTTCAGCCGGGACAAAAACGGAGGCAATTTAGATCCAATCCGGGGGACGCCAGCATCAATGGGCCGCGCTGGGATGGAACTTTGGGCTAGCTGCCGAGATGACGAACGCACAAAAGAACCTCGATTTGGCAGGAAGGCCGAGCGCACGCCTCATCCTTGACCGAATCCGCGAGGAAAGCCGGGACGAGTCCGAGAAGGGGCGTTGGTTCGAACAGCTATTCATGCGGATAGCGCTTCAGCAACCCGAGTTCGAGATAGACGCGATCTGGCGTTGGCCCAATTGGCCGGAGCGCGAGGCATTGACTGATCTCGACGGCCGCGACATGGGGATAGATCTTGTCGCTAGGCGAATATCCGGTGAGTGGGTCGCGATCCAATGCAAGTGCTACGAGGATCGGCACAGGCTCGGAAAGGGCGAAATCGACAAGTTCCTCGGCGGTTCCCAGCAACCAATCTTCAGCTTGCGGTGGATTGTAGCGACCTGCCGGTGGAGCGATATCGCCGAGAGAGCCATCCGCAACGCCTACCCTCAAGTCAGGCAGATTGACTTCCGGCAGCACCTCGATGTCCAAGTCGAAGAGCACGACTTCGAGCGCCCGGTGCAGCAGCCTTGGCCTCTTCAAGCGGAGGCAATAGAAGATGTGGTTATCGGGCTGACCGATCAGGATCGCGGGCGCCTCACCATGGCCTGCGGCACAGGGAAGACCTTCACCGCTCTTCGGGTCGCCGAGCGGTTGGTCGAAGATGGCGGACGTATCCTATTCGCTGCGCCGACCATAGCGCTGGTCTCGCAGGCACGGCGAGAGTGGCTGCGTCAAACCACTCGCCGCCTTAAGTGCCTTGTCGTGTGCTCTGATCCAACTGCGGGCGGACGCAACGAAAATGAGGACATACGAGTTTCCGAACTTGAGTGCCCAGTCACCACCGATCCGACTGAAATCGCCCGTTCGCTTGATGGCGACGGCCCAACCCGCGTCCTATTCTGCACCTACCACTCGCTGCGGCGGGTCACCGAAGCTCAAGCGACACACCATGCGCCCGCATTTGACCTCGCCATCTCCGACGAAGCCCACCGCACGACTGGCACACTGATTGAGGGGCGCCGGTCGTCCAGTGCTCGAAAAGTGGACTTCCAAGAATTTCACGATAACGCAAGATTGCATGCGCACAAACGGCTCTACATGACAGCCACTCCGCGGCTCTACACCGAGCGTTCCAAGAACAGGCTGGT
Organism: Gammaproteobacteria bacterium; assembly: GCA_026709365.1. GTDB lineage: Bacteria > Pseudomonadota > Gammaproteobacteria > Pseudomonadales > Azotimanducaceae > Azophilus. Next base: position 20,428 of record JAPOTD010000037.1, on the reverse strand, counting down.
CGAACGAGGCATTGGCGTGGTTGATATGGGAGATTACGATGTCTATGGCCCAGAACTTCACCGATTACCATTCGCCAAGGCCGTCAACGAACAAATGCTCTCTGACTATCGGGTGATCGTCCTTGGTTTGAGCGAGGGAAGCGTTACGCCCGGCTTGCGGCGGAGCCTTGAGAGAATCAACGCCTCGGTGGAGCGCAAACGCGCCCCAACCACCAACGACATGACTCGGGTGCTTGGTGTCTCGCTTGCCGTGAACGGTGTCACGGAGGGTAAGGCCTTGGAGCAGCCTGGCAAGCTGCCGCGCACGCTTGCCTTCGCGAACAGCATTGAGCGTTCCAAATGGTACGCCAGAGCACTAAAGGAAAGCGAGGTTCTCAGGGCCACCACTCGGCGCCTGTGGGCCGGGCGGGCGATGAAGGTCGTTGCCAACCATCTGGATGCGTCATCCAGCGCCCTGCAGCGCAACCAAGAACTAAGGGCGTTGGCGAACGCCGACCGCGAAGGTGAGTGCCGTGTGGTCTGCAACGTCAAACTCTTCACCGAAGGCGTGGATATACCCTCACTCGATGCTGTGGCCTTCCTCGACCCGCGAGATAGTCAAGTCGATGTCGTGCAGGCTGTTGGGCGCGTCATGCGGAAGGCACCGGGTAAGCGCTTCGGCTACATCATCATCCCTGTGGTTGTCGAGCCCGGCCTTGATGTCGCGGCAGCGCTACAGCGGGGAACTGAAGGCTACCAGACTGTCGGGCGGGTTCTCCGGGCACTCCAGGCCCACGACGGACGTCTTGCGGAATCCCCCGCCAACTTCATCAAGGTCTACGAGCAAACCGCCAATAGGGCTCCGGGCGGATCGACAAGCGGCTGGGCGATTCGCGATGCGGAGCAAGGGGAATTCCAGCGCGAATTAGACCTCAAGGAAGCAGAACAAGGGATCTACGCACATGTCGCCGCTGCCTCGGGGCTCGGCAAGCCCGGTCAAATTGTCGCCGACGAGATCACCGATACGGTGCGGCGAGCTAGCGCTACGCTTCAGCTTGAAGCGATGGAGGGGCCGCTCGCTGAGGCTCTCGACCTCGTGCCTGAAAACGACGGCGGCGCGAAAGGAATCTGCACCGTCGCCGCTTTGATGCTCTGCAACGCCTGTCTATTGCAACGCCGTCTGCGGGACGAACCAGCGATGAAGGCTATAGTGAGGCTCGACAGGGTGGCGGGCGCAAAGCACCCGAAAGAGATTCTCGAAGTTGCGTGGGAAGCTATCCTCGAAAAGGACTATGCGCCCGTATTTCGACCCGCGCTTGCAGTTCTTGGAGCATTGCGCGAGGGCAAGGCGATCGAAGACGCCATCCGCATGGTCGCTGAATGCGCCAACCGGGTTGCCGATTCGCTGAGCGACCTCGGCTACGACCACGCTGGGCCACTGTACCACCGCATCCTAGGCTCCGCGAAGAGCGATGGAGCTTTCTACACTAATAACCTGTCCGCGATCATGTTGGCACGGCTTGCATTCGCCCCGGACTTTATCGACTGGGCCGATATAGACGCAGTCATGAAACTCCGGGTCATTGACCCCGCATGCGGAACCGGGACGCTGCTCATGGCCACGCTTCAAGCCATCAAGGCCAGAGTTGCTGAATCTGCTGAAGCGAGAGACGAGGGCAACGCGCTGCACAAGCGTCTCGTCGAAGATGTGCTGTGCGGGCTCGACATCAACCAGCACGGCATCCAGCTTGCTGCTTGCAATATGACCTTGGGAGCACCCACGGTTGACTATGCACGCATGAATCTGGTCACGATGCCTCACGGCCCACAAAGTAGTGGGTCGCCTAAGGCTGGGGCGCTGGAGATCCTGACCGCCGCCAACGACGCACGGGACTTGCACGCGATAACGGCACCTCGACGGTCTCTGCAGGGCCTTGACGCTACCCAAGTCGATGAGAGTGAAGTAGTTCGGTTTCCGCTGCGCGACCTCGATGTCGTCATAATGAACGCTCCGTTCACTGCGAACGAAAACCGCAGCAGAAAGTATGGCGACGCTGGCAGGAAAGCTATGCAACTTCATGAACTCCGGATACAGCAGTATCTTGAGCACATGGATAGCGCTATCAGAGGTGTTGTCACTGCAAATAGCATCGGCACGTTCTTCACGCCTCTTGCCGATGCGCTGCTGAACGACAAGCGTGGCACACTTGCCAAGGTTATCCCGACTACGGCCTGCACAAATACGAGCGGGCTGGCAGAGCGGCGATTTCTCGCCGAGCGCTTTCACATCGAGACCGTTGTGACTAGTCACGATCCGCGACGACCAAATTTCAGCGAGAACACTTCCATTCACGAGTCTCTGCTGATTTGTCGACGACGGGATGGAGACACTGGAGGCGTGGACCAGCCAACACGCTTTGTGGCGCTGCGCACTATGCCGACGACGCCAGATGAGGCCATTGAGGCCATCGAAGCCATTGAGACAGGCACGACCGGGAAGTGGATCGCAGTTCACGAGCATCCCGAGGAGTTGGTTCGGCAAGGTGACTGGCGACCGTGCCAGTTCTTGGATCCAGAACTAGTTCATGCAGCGTTTCAGATCGAACAAGGGCAAGTCCTCGTACCGTTGCGCGATCGATATATCCTTGGTCCTGCGGGGAGGCGTATTCGCGATACGTTCGAACCAGTCAACGATTCAGGCGAAGGCTACCGGGTGTTCTGGCGCCGCTCGAAGGAGTTGCATACCACGATGGAGGCGAATCCAGAGCAGTTGGTCGCCGAAAAGAAGGACACACTTGCTGCACGTTATCGGCAACAGGCTGGAAATGTGCTGCTAGCGGCCAGATTCGACACCATCTCGGGCCGACTCCTCGCTGTCTTCAGCGAAAGTCCGGCTCTGGGTTCGATGTGGGTTCCGATCCAGCGCCAAACAACGAGCCTAGACGAGGCAAAAGCGCTCTGTGCATGGTTCAACAGCACCCTTGGCGCACTAGGTTTCCTGATGGGACGCGAAACCAAGTTGACGAATCCATCGTTCTCACAGGCAGAACTCGCCGTAATACCCGTTCCGGACTTCAAGGCCACCAGCTCAGCTAGCCTCGCGAAAGCGTATGAGGAAACCAAGCAGATGCCCGTAAAGGCTTGGAAGCACGCAGCCAACGACGATGTGCGCGACTGCCTCGACCAAGCTGCGTCGGAGACGACTGGGATCGAGTTAACGACGATCAGGGATTGGTGAACTCGGATTAGCCGCGAACCAACCGTTTCCAACAAACCCGCGGCGGAAATAAATAGGACTTAGACATGGCAGTCGACTACTCAATGAGAATTTCTAGGCTTACCGTCGATAAACTGGGCGTCAAGCTCTACGACAAGGTATCCGCCGTAATCGCTGAACTCATCGCTAATGCTTACGACGCGGATGCGCAGGTCGTGACAATTCGAGCTCCGATGGGGCAATTCTTGGCGACCAAGGCAGGAGGTAAGTTATCGGACAAGGGCTTTGATATCGAAGTGGTCGACGACGGGATCGGCATGACGCCCCAGCAAATCCAGGACTTTTTCCTTGTCGTTGGGGCAGAGCGACGCAACGATATCACTCGCGGAGATCGCTCACCCAAACTCAATCGCAAAGTCATGGGCCGCAAGGGTGTCGGAAAGCTAGCGCCGTTCGGCATCTGCAGGATCATTGAGGTGATTAGTGCTGGTGGAGAGCCAGTCAAAGGCACCAACTCAGATTCTAATACGAAAAACTATCTCACATCTCATATCACACTCGACTACGAAGGTATTATGGCGCTCGGCGAAGAACCAGATGAACGCTACAAACCGATGATCGGGCCTCGAGATAGAACGTATTCCCCGAAGCCGGGAACACGAATTGTCCTCAAGAATTTCAACTACCGAAAGGTTCCCGACCTCAAAATCCTAAGCCGCCAGCTTGCCCAGCGTTTCGGCATCAAGTCTAAGAACTGGCAAATCCGGCTCTTGGACAACACGAAATCCAACCTCCCAGCACAGACAGTCGGCGATTTTGATATCGAAACGATGCCAAACACGAGGCTCGTTTTTCAGCAGAGTGGCACGGTGCTTGGTCCAAACGGAAGTCCCGCCATGGATCTTCGCGCCGGGTTTGAGCACGAAAATATCTTTCGTTCCATCACAGGATGGATGGCCTACTCAAAGGCCCCGTACAAGGACGATCTCATGGCTGGAGTGAGAATCTACTGCCGAGGCAAGATTGCCGCGCAAACATCCATCTTCAACCAACGGGCTGGCTTCACCGGGGAACACAATGTTCGCTCGTACTTAGTGGGTGAACTTCATGCCGATTGGCTTGATGAGGACGACGACCTGATCCAGACTGACAGACGCGATATCCTGTGGTCCGACGAACTCGCCTCCGCTTTCGAGGTTTGGGGCCAAAAGATCACAAAGCTCATCGGCACTCTTTCGCGGGATCCTATGCGGAAAACAACGCGAGACTTGTTCTTCGAGACCGGAAGCGTCGAGGCTCGCATCCACCACGCCTATCCGTCAGAAGAACAAAAGGCCATCCGTGATAGCGCAATAGAGATTGCGGAGTCCTTCGGGCGCACCATCAGGCGAGGAGAGATTGATGATTCCGATATGGTGAACGACCTCGTTGACCTGAGCATTACTCTCGCCCCCCACGTCACTCTCAACTCGAAGATGAAGGAAGCGGTTTCAGACTTCGATACGCCGCTGTCGGTTCTGTCGTCATTCCTGCGTACAGCACGACTGGCTGAATTGTCGTCGTTTGGTCGAATCGCGGAAGATCGTCTCAAGGTCATCAATCGCCTTGAAATTCTAAAAGACGCTGAAGATACCAAAGAAGACGACCTTCAACAGTTAATCACCGATGCTCCTTGGCTGATCAACCCCGAATGGGCACCAGTGACCGAAAACCAGACCTTTTCCAGCTTACGCCGGGAGTTTGAGAAGTACTTCAGGAATAAGACTGGACAGTCTATTTCGTTGGCGAACTTTCAGAAGACAGGCAGACGACCGGACTTCGTCCTGTCCAATCAGGAAGGCACTGTGCAGATTATCGAAATCAAGAAGCCGCATCACAAACTGTTAAACAGTGAAATGGACAGGATAGTTGCTTACCACCAAAATATGAGGGCGTTCCTTGCCGAGCCTGGACACGATAGTTTCCGAACGTATTTCCCCGACTTCCATGTCACTGTCGTCTGCGATGGTCTCGCGCTGGCTGGTTCCCAACTTGCGGCCTTTGAGGGATATCGCAACCAAGGTGAGCTGACTCACATGGATTGGGCTGCGTTTCTCTCGAAATCAGAGCAGGTGCACCAAGATTTCCTTAGCGAGGCGCGCCGCCAAAGTCAGGTGACTCCATTCACCTCAGAAAGTCGGTGACGAGGATGACCCTGACGGCAGTTGACATCTTCTCCGGCGCTGGAGGACTGACGGTCGGCATGAAACGGGCCGGCTTTCGTGTAGTCGCAGCGGTGGAGCTTGAGCACCACTCGTTTGCCACCTACAAGGCCAATCATCCCGATGTGAGATGCCTAAATCAGGACATTACGACCGTCTCCGGCTCTACACTGCTGCAAACAACAGGAACCGATCGGCTCGATCTTCTGGCGGGCTGCCCGCCATGCCAAGGCTTCACCAGCCTAACGGCAAAGTACCGCGACAGGGAAGACCCTCGCAACAAGCTTGTTCTTGAGATGGCGCGCCTTGCGGAAGCAATGCAACCTCGAGCGATCATGATGGAGAACGTGCCGGGGCTCACTCGAAAAGGGGAAGCGCTGTACGATGAGTTGCGGTTAAGGCTAAAGGCGCTCGATTACCAGTTGACGGAGGGGATCGTGCAAGTGGCTGACTATGGCGTCCCGCAGTTCCGTCGCCGCCTAGTCCTGTTGGGAGGTAGAGGTTTCGACATTCCCCTGCCTGCGGCCACCCACTCTCGCACATCGGTAGGCAATCTAGCCCCTTGGCGAACAGTGCGTGAGGCGATCACGGGCATGCCCGAACCCGTTACTCTAGCGAAAGCTAAGGCCAAGGGCCGGGTTGAGCCGTCCGACTGGCATATTGTTCGGCAGTTATCACCTACAAATGTTGAACGAATCAAGGCCGCACAGGCTGGCAGAACGTGGACAGGTATTCCCGAGCACCTTCGACCGAAATGCCACCGTGGGAACTATGTAGGATTTACTAACGTTTACGGCAGGATGGAATGGGATCGCCCCTCACCGACGATTACGGGCGGCTGTACCACGTTTAGCAAAGGCCGCTTCGGACATCCTGAAGCAGATCGCACGATATCGGTGCGGGAAGCTGCACTCCTGCAGACGTTCCCCATTCACTATCTCCTCGACACGTCCTATATGGATCATGCGTGCAATATGATAGGCAACGCCTTGCCGTGTGATTTCGCCGAAGCACTGTCGCGACAGTGCGGGGAGGTACTGTGTCAGCAGAATTAGGCAAGCACCAAAGCCGTTTCCGCGAAACCGACAGCGGCCACCTCAGCCCGTCAGCCTGCACCGCAATATACCGGGCAAACGCCCCGCAAATGCCTATAATGAGGGCCACCCAATTGGATCAGCTGGGAGACTAACCATGTTTGGCGGTTTCGGCGTCACTGAGCTACTCATCGTTCTGGCCATCGTGCTGCTCGTCTTCGGCCCCAAGCGCCTGAAGAGTATCGGCTCGGATTTGGGCAACGCCATCAAGGGCTTCCGCAAGGCGGTCACCGACGAGGAGGCGGAGGCCGCAGCCGCAGCCAAGGCCGGGACGCAAGGCGACCCCAGCGTGATCGAAGGCGAAGTCGCTTCGCAAGCGTCGCAAAGCAAGCAGGGCCAACAGCAGGGCGCCGACCAGCAAACCCGTGTTTGACATCGGCTTTCCTGAACTGATGCTGGTGGCCATCGTCGGCCTGCTGGTCATCGGCCCGAATCGGCTGCCGGAAGCCTTGCGCACCTTGGGCCTTTGGCTGGGGCGCATGCGGCGCAGCTTCAACACCGTCAAGGCCGAAATCGAAAAGGAGGTCGGCATGGACGAGGTGCGCCGGCAGCTGCACAACGAAGCCGTGATGGACGAGATGAAGCGCATCGAGCGGGAAGTGAAGGACGCTGGCCAAGCGGCCCGCATCGAGTCGCCGGACAAGCCCGAGAGCGCTGCCAGCCCGCCGTCCAAGGCGAACGATGACTGACGGCCCCAAGCCCCCGGAAGCCGAACCGGCGAACGACCAGCCTCCTGCCCAAGGCCCCCGCGACAGCGACGCGGCGGCGCACGACGCGCTGGTGGACAGCGCCGAGATGCCGTTCATGGCGCACCTGATCGAGCTGCGCTCGCGCATCCTCAAGGGGCTGTTCGCCGTCGTGGCGCTGTTCCTGCCGATCTACTTCTTCGCCAACGACCTCTACGTGCTGGTGGCCGCGCCCTTGATGGCCCACCTGCCGGGCGACGGCACCATGATCGCCACCGAGGTGGCCTCGCCCTTCCTCACCCCTTTCAAGCTGGCCATCTACGCCGCCATCGTCGTCGGCATGCCGGTCATCCTGCACCAGGCCTGGTCGTTCGTGGCGCCCGGCCTGTACAAGCACGAAAAGCGCTTCGCCCTGCCGCTGCTGCTGTCGAGCATCGGCCTGTTCTACCTGGGCATGGCCTTCGCCTACTTCGCGGTCTTCCCCCTGGTCTTCCAGTTCATGGCCGCGGTGACGCCCGTCGGCGTCACCATGATGACCGACATCAACCGCTATCTGGACTTCGTCCTGACCATGTTCCTCGCCTTCGGCTTCGCTTTCGAGATACCCATTGCGACGCTGCTGCTGGTTTGGTCCGGCATCAGCACCGCCCAAGGCATCGCCAACAAGCGCCCCTACGTCATCGTCGGCTGCTTCGCCGCCGGCATGCTGCTGACCCCGCCTGACGTGATCTCCCAACTGCTGCTGGCCCTGCCCACCTGGGTGCTGTTCGAGATCGGCATCCTGTTCGCCCGAGTGGCGGAGAAGCGCAAGGAGGTGGCCTGACCCATGCCGAGGCCACGCTTGATCATCGACTGCGATCCCGGCCACGATGATGCAATCGCGCTGATCCTGGCCCACCGCCATGCGGAAGTGGTGGGCATCACGACGGTGAGCGGCAATGCGCCGCTCGACGCCACCACCGCCAATGCGCTGATGGTGACCGCGCTGCTCGGCGTGGACACCCCCGTCCACCGGGGCGCGGCCAAACCGCTGGTCGGCGAACCGGCCCATGCCGCCGCGGTGCATGGCGAATCGGGGCTGGGCCGGGTGGCCCGGATCGCTCATGCGCGCAGGGCCGCCAGCGACGATGCCGTGGGCTTCCTGCTCGACGCTGCCGACGAGGCGCTCTGGGTGGTGGCCATAGGCCCGCTCACCAACTTGGCCTTGGCTTTGGAGCGGGATCCATCCTGGGGCCGCCGCTTGGCCGGCATTTCCATCATGGGCGGCAGCACCGACATCGGCAACGTCACCCGAGTCGCCGAATTCAACATCTTCGCCGACCCGGAAGCGGCCGCGCGGGTGTTCGGCTGCGGTGCCCTGATCACCATGTGCGGCCTCAACCTCACCCGCCAACTGCGCTCCAACGACGCCTTGGCCGAACGCCTCCGGCGCACGGATTCCCCATTGGCGCAATTCGCCGCCCAATCCTTCGACGACCTGCACGACCGCATTGAAGGCCTGACCGGCGTTCGCGAAGCCGCCCTCCATGACCCCTGCGCGGTGTTGGCGGTCACTCATCCTGAGCTGCTCGAGACCCAGCCCAGAGCCGTATCCGTGGAACTCGACGGCACCCTGACGCGAGGCATGACGGTGGTGGACCAGCGGCCCCGGCCACCGGGCGGCGACGCAGCCCGACGGGGCGCGGACGCGCCGACAGCGAATGTCGTCCACACCATTGATGCGGATTCGGCTATGGCTGTGGTTTTGGAGGCATTGGGGGCCGTAAGCGACCGGTAGATTACGCTAGAAATCCTGATAACATTGCAAATTCTCAGTGTGACTTCAAATTTGCAATGTTAATAGAGCGCACGAAACTCCAAGAAGTGATTGCCCGACTTGAGCAGTTTCCCGCAGTCCTATTGCTCGGGCCACGTCAGGTCGGCAAGACGACGCTCGCCCGGCACATCGCCAAGCATGGGTTCAAGCGGCGCAGAACGGTCTATCTCGACTTGGAATCGCCGCAGCAGCGAGAACGCCTTGCCGACCCGGAAATGTACTTGTCCGAATATCAGGATGCGCTGGTGGTGCTCGATGAAGTTCAAAACCTGCCGGAAGTGTTTCAAGTGCTTCGGGTGCTCATCGACCGGGGCCGCGAGCAGGGCATCCGAAGCGGCCGGTTCCTGATTTTGGGGTCAGCCTCCATCGCTCTGCTCAGACAGGCCAGCGAGTCCTTGGCCGGGCGGATTTCCTTTGTGCATCTCCACCCAATCGACGTCATTGAAGCCGCCGACGGCGACCAAGAGGCCTTGTGGAGCCGCGGCGGCTTTCCGGACAGCTACTTGGCGGGCAGCGACCCGCAGAGTGCGCAATGGCGCACCGATTTCATCGCCACCTACCTGCAGCGCGACATTGCGCAATTCGCGCCTCGAATTCCGGCCGAAACCCTAAGGCGTTTTTGGGTGATGCTTGCGCATCTGCAAGGCGAGCCGCTCAACGCTTCCAAGATCGCCGGCAGTCTCGGTGTTTCGAGCAATACAGTGGGCCACTATCTTGATCTTCTTGTGGACTTGCTGCTGGTTCGGCGGCTTCCATCCCATCATGCCAACGTGAAAAAGAGGCTTGTGAAATCACCCAAGGCGTATGTCCGGGACAGCGGCCTAGTTCACGCACTCCTGCGGCTCGGCAGTCGAGACGCACTGCTTGAGCATCCGGTTGCCGGCGCGAGTTGGGAAGGCTTCGTCATCGAGAACATCCTCGGAAACGCGCCCGATGCCGCTGGCGCCAGCTTTTTCCGCTCGTCGTCCGGAGCCGAAATAGACCTGCTTCTGGAGATGCCCGGCGCGGAACTCTGGGCCATCGAAATCAAGCGAGGCCTTGCGCCCAAGCTGGAGAGGGGCTTCCACGCCGCCTGCGAGGTTCTGGCACCCAGTCGAAAGTTCCTGGTCTATTCCGGGCAAGAGGCCTATCCGAGACCCGGAGGGGTGCAGGTGATCAGCCTCCCGGACATGGTGCGGGAGGTCGCTTCGCACCAAGGTTAGCCAGCTGTGGCGATGCACTGATCAACGAGTGCGACCGTGGCTCTCGACATCAGCCGAAGCAGTCACGAGGCACACAGGCCACGGTTCAGATGGTGACCAGCGTTTCCGGTGAGAGTTTTTTCTCCACCTCCATGACAATCTTGGTGAATTCAACCCTCGGCTCCGCCTTCAAGCCAAGACATACGGCCACTCCCTCCGCGCCAGTGCTCAGCCGCACCGCCATTTCAATGTTGTACCTTCCCTCCTGCTCTGCGAATTGGTAAGCGTGAAAGTGCATGGAGTCGCCAACCTTCGCCTCGCCGACATGGCCAAAGTCGAAATTTTTCCTCAGATATTGCAACAGGTGATAGTGACAGCAGGTGAATGCAATCGAGGAAGATCTGTTTCCTGTCAAGCTGCAAAGTGCTTCTTTCGCTTCTGGGTGTCCTCCGGCAGGATGTCCCAGACATCAGCCGGCTTGCTGCCGTTTGGATGATACTTGAGGAAGTAAAATCCTTTGTCCCTAAGCTCCTTGGCTCTTCCCGACACCCGTTCGGAATCCGAGTGCGTCGTGCGCTGCTGTCCACGAATGATCATGCGAAAGTCGGCGATCTTGCCTTGGCTGACCGATGCAAGCATGCCATCAAGCTCGGCAATCGCCTGCTCCCTCTCCATATCGCTCAGTTCCGTGGACAACTCCAATTGCCGTTGGTAGCGCACTCCGCGCACACCGCTGGCGGATACAATCGAGCCGTTAACGACCTTCGCTGACTTAGGCTTGCTTCGAATCGAGTCGGCATCGTAGTAATACCCTTTGGCCGACTTGACGAAGTGAAACACCTGCTCATGCACATTCCGCAACCGGTCCTTGGTGTTGTCAGGGCCTCCCTTGATCTTGTTCCAAACCACGCTGTTGCGGAGCGTCCAACCTTGCGCATCGGTTAGTTCGATCGCAATTCGCCAAGGAATGCCAAGCAAATTCTTCTGCCGGTAGGAATCGCCAACGTTGAGCCACAAGGAGCCCGTGGGCTTCAAAACCCGTCGGACTTCCGCGCAGACCGCGCATACGTTGGCTACAAAGTCGAGGTGACATCTCTCCAGTCCGATACCCCCATCGCTGTACTCACGCTTTCCCCAATACGGCGGGCTCGTCATGCAGCAGTCGAACGTGTCCGACGGGAACTGGCGAAGCACCCGCAGGGCGTCGCCAGCCATGAGCAAGGGCAAATTCGCCGATCCCTGCAAGTAAGCGCCTAAGCAAGCAGCGGCTTCGGTGGTTGGGACAATCACAGCTAAACAAGCGGAGCGTTGTTGTTGGCAGCATACGCCCGCTGAGTGACTGAAACCAACCCTAGAGTTGACAATCGATGGAGACCATCCAGGCGAACACTATCCGACCGCCGCCTCAACCAGCAGCGCCACCTCGTTCCAGCCTTCGATTCACGCCGTTCACGGACCAAGTTGCGACCTTCATGGAATCACTCACGGTCGCACTCAACGCTCCAGCAGGAAGGTGGCCGGCCCGTCGTTGACCAAGGCCACCTGCATGTGCGCCCCAAAGCGTCCGGTTTGAACCTCGTTGCATGAGGCCCGAAGGCCGGCGGCGTAGGCCGCGACCAGCCGTTCGGCCTGGTCGGCAGGCGCGGCGCCGCCAAAGCTGGGCCGCTTGCCGCGGCTCAAATCAGCAGCCAAGGTGAACTGCGAAACGACCAAAATCGCGCCGCCCACATCCAGAACCGATCGATTCATCGGCTTGCGCTCATCGGGGAAGATGCGCAGGCCCAGGGTTTTGTCCACCAGCCAATCCGCCTCCGCCACGCCGTCATCTGGGAAGACGCCGACAAAAGCGAGCAGCCCCGGACCGATCTCGGCAATCGTTCGGGACGCGACCACTACCGACGCCGCGGCCACCCGTTGCAGCAGAACTCTCATGGAGCGCAATCAAAGACCATCTTCAACGCCCTTGTCCAGACGCACCCGCTCCCGGGCGCGTCGGTCAGGTTCCGACATTTCTTGAACCGGCACAGAGGCATCTTTGGACTTGCGTTGCCTGGGACAGGGTGTTCGTCTAGACTGTACGAATCGTACAGATGAGGTGCGGGCCATGCTCGAACAACCCCAAATCGCTGGCGTTGACGAGGCGAGAAGAAGGTTGCCGGAAATTCTCAAAGCAGCTCATCAGAGGGGCACCGTGACCATTGTGACCAATCGGGGGGTGCCGTATGCGGCAGTGGTGCCCCTGCCCCAGGCAGTTCAGCAGACAGCAAGGCTCACCGAGCTTCGCGGTTCGGCGAAGGGTTGCTACGGCGATGCACCGACCTTTGTCGAGAGGCTGCGCAACGAATGGCCCTGACGGACATCGACAAGCTCCCGCTTAGCGGCCGGGTGACCGTGGACAGTGCGCCCATCATCTACCTGTTGGAGGACCACCTCGAATTCGCGCCTCGCTACGAGCCTTTTTTCCAGCGAGCGGAAAACGGCGAGTACGAACTGGTGATTTCCACGTTGACTTTGGCCGAAGTGCTTGCGGGCCCGCTACGCACCGGCAACGAGGCGCTGGCACGGAGCTACCAAAGCGTCTTGTCGGCAACTGCCGGATGGCGGGTCGTGGATCTGGCTCCGGGGATTGCGTATCGAGCGGCTCGGATACGGGGCAGCACAGGGCTGCGTCTGCCCGATGCAGTCCAGATGGCGACGGCGTTGGAGACATCAAGCATAGCGCTCGTTACCCATGATCGGGATTTCTCGCGGCTGGATTCCTCGCCCGAGCGCGTACCGGTTTACGGTTAGACTTGCCCGGTTGCCCATTTGACCGCCCATCAAAGAACTTAGCCGTGACCAAACCAATCAAAGCCGTTGCGCTCATTTCCGGTGGACTCGACTCGATGCTGGCCGCCAAGGTCGTCATGGACCAGGGCATTCATGTGGAGGGCATCAATTTCTTCACCGGCTTCTGCGTGGAGAGCCACACCCACGCCATCCGGGCCCGCGAGGGCGGTGCGCCGAAGCGCAACAACGCCCTTTGGGTGGCTGAGCAGCTGGGCATCAGGCTGCACGTCATCGACGTCATCGAGGAGTACAAGCAGGTGCTGCTCCACCCCAAGCACGGCTACGGCCAGCACCTCAACCCCTGCCTGGACTGCAAGACCTTCATGGTGCGCAAGGCCTTGGCTTGGGGCTTCATGGCGGAGCGCGGGTTTGACTTCATCGTCACCGGCGAAGTGCTCGGGCAGCGGCCCAAGAGCCAGCGCAAGGCGGCCATGCCGATGATCGCCAGGGAGTCCGGCGCCGACGACCGCCTGCTGCGGCCCCTGTGCGCGCGCATCCTGCCCCCCACCCTGCCGGAACGGGAGGGCTGGGTGGACCGCGAGGCGCTGTTCGGCTTCCACGGACGCAACCGCAAGCCGCAAATCGAACTCGCGCAGCGCCTGGGATTCTCCGAATGGGCGCAACCCGCCGGGGGCTGCTGCTTCCTGACCAATGCGCACTACAGCCGCAAGCTCACCGACCTATGGACGGCACAGGGTCGCAAGGACTACGAACTTGACGACATCATGCTGCTCAAGGTAGGGCGCCACATCCGCCCCGCGCCCCACTTCAAGCTGATCGTCAGCCGGGAGGCGGGGGAGAACCGCTACCTCGAAGGCTACCGCAAGCGCTTCCCCAGCCTGCGGCCCACCAGCCACCTCGGCCCCCTGTGCCTGGTCGATGGCCAGACGGCGCCGTCCGACCTGGCGCTCGCCGCGCGGATCGTGGCCCGCTACAGCCAAGGCCGGGAAGCGGCGGCCGTCACCGTGGCCGCAGAGGACCCAAACGGGGAATGCCGTGAACTGACGGTGGCCCCCTTGGCGCCAGCGGAGCTGCCCCCGGCTTGGCATGTCTGAGCCCAATCCCGTTGCCACCCTGAACGCCCAAGGCCTGCTCTGCCCCATGCCGGTCATCAAGGTTCAGGAGCGAATCGCGGACTTGCGCCCCGGCACGGTGCTTGAGGTGCTGGCCACCGACCCAGGCGCGCTCGCCGACGTGCCGGCTTGGTGCCGAGTGCATGGCCATGAGGTCATCGAGTCAGTGCAGGACGGGCGAGAGATCCGCATTCGCATCAAGGTCAATTGACCGCGCGACCTGCCCGTCGCGGCGGACCCTTGGTCCGCGCTAGGCCTGCTCCAGGGCGAAGCCTTCCCAGGACGCGCCTCGCAGATGGAGTTTCGCTGCGCGAAACGCCGCGCCGGCTGGGGCCCCAGGGCGCCAGATCGCCGCAGGTCATTGTTTTGGTGCGCTGCGCGCTGATCGAGCACCATTTGTGTGCGCTTGGCTGGGCGCTTCGCCCCGAAATTGAACCTGTCCCTTGAACGCTCCCTTGGACATTGGGTATGGCATATTTGTTGCCTGTCCCATAGAGCCGAATTTCGGGATGGTGGCCAACTGCGCCGTCCGGCCCCGGGGAGCGGGTTAGCGGCGCAAGCCGAATCTCCACGGGCAACACTGCCAATCAAGGATCAACCGAGGAATACGATGTCTGAAAACACACTGAAAATGATGAGCGAAAATGACGTGAAGTGGGTGGATATGCGCTTCACGGACCCGCGCGGAAAAGAACAGCACACCACCCTGCCGGCGGATCGGATCGACGCCGACAGCCTGGCGGACGGCGTCATGTTCGACGGCTCATCGATCTCCGGCTGGAAGTCGATCAACGAGTCCGACATGATCCTCATGCCGGACGACGAGACGCCGGTGATGGATCCCTTCCGGGACGAGCCGACGCTCAATTTGCGTTGCGACATCGTCGAGCCCTCCACCATGCAGCCCTACGAGCGCGACCCGCGCTCGGTGGCCAAGAAGGCCGAAGCCTACCTCGCCTCGACGGGCGTCGGCGACGCCGCCTTTTTCGGGCCGGAGTGCGAGTTCTTCGTCTTTGACGACGTCAAGTACAAGATCGAGATGGGCGGCGCCTCCTACGCCATCAGCGCCGAGGAGGCGGCCTGGGAGTCCGGCAGCGACTTCGAGGGCGGCAACCTCGGCCACCGGCCCGGCGTCAAGGGCGGCTACTTCCCGGTCCCGCCGGTGGACTCCGCCGCCGACCTCCGCTCGGCAATCTGCGCGGCCATGCAGTCCATGGGACTCAAGGTCGAGGTACACCACCACGAAGTGGGCACCGCCTGCCAAAACGAAATCGGCGTTCGCTTCAACACCTTGGTGAAGAAGGCCGATGAGACGCAGATCTACAAGTATTGCGTCCACAACGTCGCCGACGCCTACGGCAAGACCGCCACATTCATGCCCAAGCCCCTGGTCGGCGACAACGGCAACGGCATGCACGTGCATCAGTCGATCTTCGCCGGAGGCACCAACACGTTCCATGGCGACGGCTACGCCGGCCTCTCCGAGACCGCCCTGTTCTACATCGGCGGCATCATCAAGCACGCCCGCGCCATCAACGCCTTCTCCAACGCCAGCACCAACTCCTACAAGCGGCTCGTGCCCGGCTTCGAGGCGCCGGTGCTGCTGGCCTACTCGGCGCGCAACCGCTCGGCCTCGGTGCGCATCCCCTACATCCAAGGCGGCAATCCCAACGCCTACCGGGTGGAGGTGCGCTTCCCGGACAGCACCGGCAACCCCTACCTCACCTTTGCGGCGATGCTCATGGCCGGCTTGGATGGCATCACCAACGAAATCCATCCCGGCGAGTCGTTCGACAAGGACCTCTACGACCTGCCCCCGGAGGAGCTCGAAGGCGTGCCCACCGTGGCCAGCTCCCTGGAGCAGGCGCTGGCCGCGCTGGACGCCGACCGGGACTTCCTGCGCGCCGGCGACGTGTTCACCGACTCGATGATCGACGGCTACATGGCGCTCAAGCAGGAGGAGGTGGACTACCTGAACGCCACCACCCACCCGGTGGAGTTCGACATGTACTACTCGGTCTAGCCAAGGGCACTGCGGGACGTTGGCTAGGCCGCCGTCCCGTCCCTGCCTGCTCGAAAAAAAGTCAAAAACAAGGGCGATTTCCTACAGACGCCCGGACTCGAAAGCCTCAGGATAGCGGCAACGCTCCTGAGGCTTTCATCATGCAAAAGCAACCCGGCCGGCATCCGGCCACCTGCCTGCTCATCGCCGCGCTGGCCATCGCAGCCCCTTGCGCCGCCAACCCGGCCGACTCCAACTACGCCAGCGCACGCATCGCAGCACCCGCCGAAGGCGAGGGCCTGCGGGCCAATTCCGGCAACTTCGCCGTGCAAGCGGAAGTCGAGCCGGAACTGCGCCAAGGCCACCGCCTGCGGCTGCTGCTCAATGGCAGCGCCCAAGGCGACGCCCAAACTTCCTTGACGTTTCGGCTGACCGCCGTCGAGCGGGGCGAGCACCGTCTTCAGCTGCAAATCGTCGATGAGGACGGCGGCATCGTGTTTGAAGGCGAATCCAGCACCTTCCACCTGCTAAGGCATTCCAAGCTGCACCCGCGGCCTGCGGCCGCCCCGTAGATTCGAGAACCCCACCCTCCGCGCGTCTCGGCTCGCATGGGCGTTTCGCAGGGTGCGAAACGCCCGACCAAGCAGCGCCATCCCATGAAGGGGGCGGGCTGGAGCGGCCCCACACAAGTCGCTTAATGCACTGGTTTGGTGCAAGATGGGTCGCTGGCGGCATCATTCTGGTCGTAAAATTGGACCGAATCTTGCTGACCGGATTGGAGTGGACTCCTTGATCGCAGAAACATCAACCACCGCGCAGGCGAACCTCGCCTACAAGGCGCTGGAGCACCAGCCCAGCGCCATCTTGGTGATATCGTCAGCGCAAGTGCTCAAGCTGCTCAACCCCGCTGCCGAGGCCCTGTTCGGCGTCAGCGGCGGACGGGTGCTGGGCAAGCCCCTCAGCGCCCTGATCCGCAACACCGATGCGGTGCTCAAAGTCCTCGGCGAACCAGCGGTGCCGGGGCAGTCATTCACCCTGCGCCAGCAAAGCCTGCAAGTGGCCGGGGGCAGCGCGCTGATGGTCGATCTGACCTGCGCCGCATTCGACGGCGGCACCGACTGGGTGATCGAGGCGCAGCCCCTCGACCGGCTGCGGCGAATCAACCACGACGACCGGCTCATCAACATCCAGGAGACCACCGCCAGCCTAGTCCGCGGCTTGGCCCACGAGGTGAAGAACCCCCTCGGCGGCATTCGCGGCGCGGCGCAACTGCTCGGCCACGAGCTGCGGCAGCCCGAACTCGCCGAGTACACCGACGTGATCATCCGCGAATGCGATCGCTTGACGGAGTTGGTGGACCGCATGCTCGGCCCAAGCCGCCCGCTCAACATCAGCCCGGTCAACGTGCATCAGCCTTTGGAGCATGTGGCCCGAGTGGCTTTGGAGAGCGTCGCCAACCGCCAAGTGCATCTGAGGCGGGACTACGACCCGAGCCTGCCGATGGTTGACGCTGACGAGGGCCAGCTCATTCAAGCCCTGCTCAACATCGTCAACAACGCCTGCATCGCCCTTGATGAAGTGCAGGGCGCGGAGATCACGCTGCGCACTCGGCCGCTGCGGCAGTTCACCATTCACGGGCGGCTGCATCGGCTGGTGGTCAGCATTGAAGTGCAGGACAACGGTCCCGGCATACCCGATGAGCTGCTGGACCGGATGTTCTATCCGATGATCAGCGGCCGGGCCAGCGGCAGCGGGCTGGGCTTGGCCATCACCCAAGCCATCGTCCGGCGCCACCACGGCATGATCGAGTGCGAGAGCCGCCCGGGAAGGACGTTCTTCGCCGTCATTCTGCCCCTCACCCAAGCAGAGGAGGTCTGCGCATGAACAGCGGCAAGGCGCCCACGGTATGGATCGTCGATGACGACCGGTCGATTCGCTGGGTGCTCGAAAAGGCCATGACCCGAGTCGGCATCGCCACGTCCTCGTTCGCCAGTGCCGACGAGGCCTTGGCCTCCGGGCAGCTTCCGGCAGCGGTTCTCAGCGACATTCGCATGCCCGGAACCAACGGGCTCGACTTTCTGGACAAGCTGCGCGACGAGCAACCGGAACTGCCCGTGATCATCATGACCGCCCATTCCGATCTCGACAGCGCCGTCGCCTCCTACCACCGGGGCGCCTTCGAGTACCTGCCCAAGCCCTTCGACATCGATGAGGCCGTGGCGGTGGTCCGGCGGGCGGTGGCTCGTGCCGCGCACCAGGCAGCGCAGAATCCGGCCGCGGCGGCCGCAGACCAGGAGATCCTTGGCCAGGCGCCGGCCATGCAGGAGGTGTTTCGCGCCATCGGCAGGCTGTCCGCCTCCAACGTCACCGTGCTGATCAACGGTCCGTCCGGCTCCGGCAAGGAGCTCGTGGCCAACGCGCTGCACCGGCACAGCCCCAGATCCAAACAACCCTTCGTGGCCCTGAACGTCGCCGCCATCCCCAACGAGCTGATCGAATCCGAACTGTTCGGCCATGAAAAAGGGGCCTTCACCGGCGCCGGCGGCCGGCGGATCGGGCGCTTCGAGCAGGCCAACGGCGGCACCCTGTTTCTGGACGAGATCGGCGACATGCCCCCGGACAGCCAGATTCGCCTGCTGCGGGTGATTGCCGAGGGGGAGTTCTACCGGGTTGGCGGCCACAAGCCCGTCAACGTGGACGTGCGCATCATAACCGCTACCCACCAACACTTGGAGCAGCGGGTGGAGGACGGCACGTTCCGGGAGGACTTGTTCCACCGCTTGAACGTCATCCGGGTGCATGTCCCGGCGCTGGCCGAACGCCGGGAGGACATACCCCTGCTCGCCAACCACTTCCTGCAGCGGGCCACCAAGGAACTCGGCGAAGCGCCCAAGGCGTTTGACCCCAGCACACTCGAAACCCTTGCCGCATTGCCGTGGCCCGGCAACGTTCGGCAGTTGGAGAACACCTGCCGCTGGCTGGCGGTGATGGTGGCAGGCCCCGTGGTGCTGGTCGATGACCTGCCGCCTGAACTCAAGGAGGCGTCGCCGCCTTCCGAGGCCGGCAATTGGGAGGACGCACTGGCCAAGTGGGCCGGCAAGGCGCTGGCCAAGGAGGACGGCGAACCCTTGCTGAACCAAGCCATGCCAGCCTTCGAAAGCACGCTGATCCGGGCAGCGCTGGCCCGCACCGGCGGTCGGCGCGTGGAAGCGGCGGAGCGCCTCGGCTGGGGCCGCAACACGCTGACCCGAAAGATCGCCGAGCTCCGCTTGACCGAGGTCTAATGCGGAGTCTGCTGCTCCTGCTGGCGAACCGCCTCGGCATAGAGCGCTTCAAAGTTCACCGGCGCCAAGTGCAGCGCCGGGAAACCGCCCTTAAGCGTTAGATTGTCGATCGCTTCCCGCGCGTAGGGATACAGGGTAGTGGGACAGAGCGTGCCCAGCACCCTTCTTAAGGTCTCGCCCTCCACGCCCTCAATGTTGAACAGGCCCGCCTGCTGCACCTCGACGATGAAGGCGGTGGCCTCCTCCCCGAGCTTGGCGTTCAGGGCGATGGTGAGCACCACCTCGAAGCGGGTCTCCTCCACCCGGTTGGACTTGGTGTTGATGTCCGCCTGAACCTCCGGCGTCCAGTTCTCCGCAAAGATGCGGGGACTCTTCGGCGACTCCCAGGAAGCGTCCTTCAAGTAGATCCGCTCCAGGCGCACTTGCGCCGCCGACTGCTCGCTCATGACCTCACCACTGGCAGGCTCTGGTTGCGCCACTCGGCCACCCCGCCCGTGAGCCGCACGACGTTCTGAAATCCATGCTTGCGCAGTACCACGCCGGCGCTGCCCGAGTGCTGGCCCATCTTGCAGGCCACCACCACGGGCCGGTCCTTGTGCTTGTTGAGTTCATCCACGCGGCCGTCCAACGCCGAGAAGGGGATGTTGACCGCATCGACGATGTGGCCGGCGTCGAACTCCTTCTTGTCCCGCACGTCAAGCACCAACGCCCCTTCGCGGTTCACCATGTCCACCAGCTGCTGCGCCGAAACCGAACGCCCGCCACGTCGCACTTCGTTGCGCACGAACAGGGCCAGCAGCAGGGCGAAGGCGCCGCACAGGAGCGGATGGTTGGCCATGAACTCGAAGACTTGGTCCATCGGAATTGGGGCGGGCGCCGGAGTCGGCAGACGGCGCGATTATACAGTCACGTGCGCGGGCTCAGAAACACATCGAACTTGGCTCACGCAACCGGTGCGGAGTTTCGCATCCGCGAAACTACAAGGCGAACCAAAGGTTCGCGCGGGCTCAGAAATCGTAGCTTTTATGTCTCTGAGCCGACAAGCGCCTTGACAGGGGGGGGGGGG
>JAPOTD010000057.1 GCA_026709365.1 Gammaproteobacteria bacterium | reverse complement strand
ACCTGGTCACCCTGCGCCTCACCAGCCCGGTGCCGCCGCGCCAGTTCTTCAACACGGCCCGCCAAGTGATGCAGGAGTACGGCGTCACCATCCGCGAGCAGGACGGAGTGCTCACCTTCCTCGCCACCCAGGAGATCGAGTCCGGCGAGGTGCCGCTGCTGATCAGCGGGCGCGCGCTGCCGGAGGTGCCGGCCACCCACCGCACGGTGTTTCAGTTGGTGCCCTTGAATGTAGCGGTGCCCAACCAGGTCACCAGCATGCTGCGCCAAGCCTTTCCCAGCAACGATCTTCAATCCTCAACCGCAAGTGAGAACAACGCGTTGCTATTGAAGGGTACGCCGGACCGGCTGGCACAGGCCCTCGAACTCATAGAAGTGCTCGACCAGCCCCTGCTTCGCGGTCGCCACGGCTTGGTTGTGGAGCCTCGGTTCCTCCCCCCGGATGATCTGGCCAACGCCGTCGAAAAAGTGATGACCGCGGAGGGCTACAACATGGCCGGCGTATCGGGCAGCGCCGTGCTGCTGCCCTTCGACGAATTGGGCAAGCTGGTGGTGTTCGCCCAAAGCCAAGGCGTGCTGAATCAAGTGAAGGACTGGATCGAAACCTTCGACCAAGCCCACCGAGGGGAAGTGGAATTGGGCCTGTTCACCTATGAGGTGCAGAACACCCAAGTCTCCGACATGACCGAAACCCTAGGCCGTCTGGTCGGCAGTGCCTCCGGCGCAAGCTCGGCTGACGGCGCCGGGTCGGCAGCGGGCACGGAATCTCCCGCCAATGCCTCGCCGCTGGTGGTGGACGAAAAGCGCAACCTGCTGATCTTCCGCGGCTCCGGTGAGGAGTGGGCGAACATTCGCGAAGTGGCGGAAAAGCTCGACCGGCCCGTTCCGTCGGTCTTGATCGAGGTTCTCATCGCCGAAATTTCCTTAACCGATGAGGAGAAAAGCGGCTTCGAGTTCCTCTTCAACAGCGGCGTCGACCGGTTCGGCCTCACCGGCGGCACCCGCAATGCCTTGGGCTTGAGCAGCCAAGGCCTCTCACTAACCCTTGACAGCGCCGGCCAGACCCGCGCCCTGCTGAGCCTCTTCCAGAAGAACGACAAGGTCGCCATCCGCTCCCAACCCAAGCTGTTGGTGAAGAGCGGCGAGGAGGCCTCCATCCAAGTGGGCAACGAAATACCGGTCATCACCCAACTCTCCCAGGACAGTGTTCAGGTGGGCGGCTCCAGCAACGTCCTCCAGCAGGTGGACTATCGCACCACGGGCGTCGTTCTGAGCATCACGCCCTTGGTGCAGGCCGGGGGCCTGGTGGACGTCGCCATTCAGCAGGAACTGAGTGAAGCGCGCCCGACTGCCGCCACCAGCTTAACTGGCTCGCCCACCATTCTGAACCGCACCCTCAGCACCAGCCTGACCCTTAAGGATGGCGGTTCGCTATTGATGGGTGGCTTGATCTCCGAAAACCGCAGCACGGGCCAGGTTGCCGTTCCGGGCCTCGGCCGGGTTCCGGTGTTAGGACGCCTGTTCCGTGCGGACAGCTTCAACGGCGACCGCACCGAACTGATGGTGATGGTCACGCCCTACGTCATCCGTGACCATGCGGAGGGTGCCCGTCTGACCGAGGCGCTCAAGGCCAGCTTGGAGCTTCACCCCCGCTTTTCGGATGGTTGACGGCCCGGGGCCGTTGGCATCGGCGTCGGTTTCGGCCTTAATTTGCGCCGTGGCGCGTTTTTTTTTCGGGATTTTGGTTGATTGGTGCCCCGAAGCGCCTAGAATGGGGGTTGCGCCGCGCTTGGGAAGGGCTGTACCATTCGCCCGGCCTTGGCTGTAGCGGGGCTTCGGGGCCTGTTGGTTCCGGCGACAAGACTCAACCAGAACGGAGAATGAGATGATCAGACGAACGGTACGGCCGCTTGCCTTGGCTGCGGCGGGCCTGCTGGCTTCGGGCGTTGCCTGGGCCCAGGCGCCGGACAGGCTTGTGCAGGTGTCCAGCCCGACGCAGAACGTTGCGTCGGAGTACTTCGGCGGCGAGGCGCGCGTGGTCTCGGTGAGCAAGATGGACTTGGATGGGACCGCTGCGGAGACTCAGCGTCCCTTTGTGGGGCTTGACTTGGCCGCCGCCTACGGCGAGGGCAACGTGGCTGAGATCACGTTCACGCTGTCGGGCGCGACCTTCCAGCAGGCGGCCACCTCGACCAACTTGGACCTGCGGGGCGCGGGCACCGGCGCGTGCCGCGGCGATGTGCCGTCTCCCAGCCCCCTCAAGGTGTCTGTTGCCAACGGCGGCGCCATTGGCGATACCTCCGTCACGTTCCGGGCGGAAGCCACCAGTGCCCTTGCGGACACCCAGTTCATCTGCTTCTGGGTGCCCGACCTGAGCGTGACGCTGGCGAGCGTCGGGACCGGGGCCACCACGGCCAGGGTCGTTGAGGTGACGGCCTCCACCAGGCCGACCGCCACCACCGGCACCCCCTTCCCGAACGGGCCCGCCAGGGGGACGATGGCGGTGATGGCCAACGGCCAAAACACCTACCCAATCCCGCCTGAGTCGAAAAGAATACTCGTGGCTGTGAACGCGCTGAACGCCCTCTTGGTCAATGGCGGGACCGGCCAGGTCAACATTGCGGACCGCACCAAGATCGCTAGGGGCGGCAAGCCGGACCCGAGCGTCACCGGCTCCGGCGCCAAGACGACCGGCCTCGTTCTCGGTCGGATCTCTCTCGCACTTCCCGCAGAAGACGCCGTCTGGAAGCTGGACGGCAGCGGGGCGATCTCCCACACAGCGCTCGATTCCAGCCTTAGCGGCCAGGTCAAGCTGAGCGTCGGCGGACGGTTCCAGAGCGGCGACATGGTGGTTTACGGCAGCGGCGCGACCGCCTTGAAGGCGACCATCAGCGGCAACATGGCCGAGCTGACGGTGCCGCTGGCGGCGGGCAGCAATGAGATCGTTTACGTTCCGGGCGGCGTGGACGCCCTGCAGCCGGCCAGGTTCACGACGGGCGCGGCGTACCTCTTCAACGACCGCAGGAACAACAACGCCATGATCAGGACGGCGACCGGCGTGCCGGTGGCCAGCGCCCGGATCAGCTACCTCGGCATCAACGTCGAGGGCTACGCCTACGGCGTGGTCAGGGGCGGCGGCATGGAGACTTCGTACGGCCGCGTGACCTGCGAGTCGTCCGCGACCGGCACCTGCGCCATCTTCGCCGACTGCACGGGCCAGGACGGCACGAGCTACTTCGGCGCCGCGCCGCCGATCCCGGTTGGCGAGACCGCCGTGTGGGACAGCGACGCCATCTCGACGGTTCTCGGCGGCGGCTGGGACTCCGGCCGGGGCCGCTGCGACATCCACTCGAACGGCGAGCTGTCGGTGCAGCACATGGTCCGCAGCGGTCACGCGCTGATCAACAACTCGACGGTGGTCGGGCGCGGCCTCGACGAGCGCGAGGGCGCCCAGACGCGCAGCGACTTCCAGGCCACTTGGGACGTGCTCGACAACATCTGCCGCTCCGTGGGCGATGCGAACGACGCCACCGACCGGGATGACGATGCCGCCAACACTCAGTTGACGATGTGCGGCCCCGCCGCCCCTTGGCGGACGATCCCGTCCCCGTAGCGGGCCTCCGCCCCCGCATCTGGTGAGTCGGCGCGCCCCGCGGGGCGCGCCCTTCCGGCCCCTTCGGCCCCGCCCGCCCAAAAGGCGCGCGGGGCCTTTCCTTTTTGAGATCTCGTGAACTGCGCCAAAGTTCACGCCGGCTTGGCTCCGCTTGATTCGGCGGAAAAGCCTCTCGCAGCTTGGGCAACTCGCTCGTCCCAAGGGCGCTTCCGCCCTGAATCGGTCCATGCGCCGGCACCCCCGGTCTGACTCATCCGCAACCTGCCTGCGGGGATCGTCCAACCCCCCGCTTTTCGGATGGTTGACGGCCCGGGGCCGTTGGCATCGGCGTCGGTTTCGGCCTTAATTTGCGCCGTGGCGCGTTTTTTTTTCGGGATTTTGGTTGATTGGTGCCCCGAAGCGCCTAGAATGGGGGTTGCGCCGCGCTTGGGAAGGGCTGTACCATTCGCCCGGCCTTGGCTGTAGCGGGGCTTCGGGGCCTGTTGGTTCCGGCGACAAGACTCAACCAGAACGGAGAATGAGATGATCAGACGAACGGTACGGCCGCTTGCCTTGGCTGCGGCGGGCCTGCTGGCTTCGGGCGTTGCCTGGGCCCAGGCGCCGGACAGGCTTGTGCAGGTGTCCAGCCCGACGCAGAACGTTGCGTCGGAGTACTTCGGCGGCGAGGCGCGCGTGGTCTCGGTGAGCAAGATGGACTTGGATGGGACCGCTGCGGAGACTCAGCGTCCCTTTGTGGGGCTTGACTTGGCCGCCGCCTACGGCGAGGGCAACGTGGCTGAGATCACGTTCACGCTGTCGGGCGCGACCTTCCAGCAGGCGGCCACCTCGACCAACTTGGACCTGCGGGGCGCGGGCACCGGCGCGTGCCGCGGCGATGTGCCGTCTCCCAGCCCCCTCAAGGTGTCTGTTGCCAACGGCGGCGCCATTGGCGATACCTCCGTCACGTTCCGGGCGGAAGCCACCAGTGCCCTTGCGGACACCCAGTTCATCTGCTTCTGGGTGCCCGACCTGAGCGTGACGCTGGCGAGCGTCGGGACCGGGGCCACCACGGCCAGGGTCGTTGAGGTGACGGCCTCCACCAGGCCGACCGCCACCACCGGCACCCCCTTCCCGAACGGGCCCGCCAGGGGGACGATGGCGGTGATGGCCAACGGCCAAAACACCTACCCAATCCCGCCTGAGTCGAAAAGAATACTCGTGGCTGTGAACGCGCTGAACGCCCTCTTGGTCAATGGCGGGACCGGCCAGGTCAACATTGCGGACCGCACCAAGATCGCTAGGGGCGGCAAGCCGGACCCGAGCGTCACCGGCTCCGGCGCCAAGACGACCGGCCTCGTTCTCGGTCGGATCTCTCTCGCACTTCCCGCAGAAGACGCCGTCTGGAAGCTGGACGGCAGCGGGGCGATCTCCCACACAGCGCTCGATTCCAGCCTTAGCGGCCAGGTCAAGCTGAGCGTCGGCGGACGGTTCCAGAGCGGCGACATGGTGGTTTACGGCAGCGGCGCGACCGCCTTGAAGGCGACCATCAGCGGCAACATGGCCGAGCTGACGGTGCCGCTGGCGGCGGGCAGCAATGAGATCGTTTACGTTCCGGGCGGCGTGGACGCCCTGCAGCCGGCCAGGTTCACGACGGGCGCGGCGTACCTCTTCAACGACCGCAGGAACAACAACGCCATGATCAGGACGGCGACCGGCGTGCCGGTGGCCAGCGCCCGGATCAGCTACCTCGGCATCAACGTCGAGGGCTACGCCTACGGCGTGGTCAGGGGCGGCGGCATGGAGACTTCGTACGGCCGCGTGACCTGCGAGTCGTCCGCGACCGGCACCTGCGCCATCTTCGCCGACTGCACGGGCCAGGACGGCACGAGCTACTTCGGCGCCGCGCCGCCGATCCCGGTTGGCGAGACCGCCGTGTGGGACAGCGACGCCATCTCGACGGTTCTCGGCGGCGGCTGGGACTCCGGCCGGGGCCGCTGCGACATCCACTCGAACGGCGAGCTGTCGGTGCAGCACATGGTCCGCAGCGGTCACGCGCTGATCAACAACTCGACGGTGGTCGGGCGCGGCCTCGACGAGCGCGAGGGCGCCCAGACGCGCAGCGACTTCCAGGCCACTTGGGACGTGCTCGACAACATCTGCCGCTCCGTGGGCGATGCGAACGACGCCACCGACCGGGATGACGATGCCGCCAACACTCAGTTGACGATGTGCGGCCCCGCCGCCCCTTGGCGGACGATCCCGTCCCCGTAGCGGGCCTCCGCCCCCGCATCTGGTGAGTCGGCGCGCCCCGCGGGGCGCGCCCTTCCGGCCCCTTCGGCCCCGCCCGCCCAAAAGGCGCGCGGGGCCTTTCCTTTATCTAATAGGAATGTAAAACATGGCTGATTTCGATGGTTTAATCAGATATGTATTGGAGCAGGCATCGAGTTTAGCTCCGTCAGAGGACGAGATACGTGGGATATTAGAGCCACTGATCCATACCCATCCAGGCAGCAAGGATCCACAAAATCGCTTCGGCTTGACCAAAGACGACTTGGACTTATTTGTCAGACTGATCCATGCATTTCTCCAATTTGCTGCTCGTATCAAAGATATGTTGCTGCGGGAATTCCATTTGAATATACAAGAGGATAAAGAAGAAAAGATATATCGGATATTAAAAGAAAACTTGGCATGGACCGACAAGCATATCCAGCATCTCCGTGACGAATTTGAACGTCGCAATGTTCCAAACCCCCCTAGTCACGGAGATGGTGGAAATTCTCCTGGTTTGTAACTACAAGCCGCAACCAACGCCAGCAACGAGCCAATCTCCGAACTCAGCGAACACATCGCCCGCGTTGAGACCAACATGGCCCGCATGGAGACCAAGATGGACTTCATGGCCACCCACAAGGACATCGCTGCGGTGCGCGTGGAGATCGAAGGCACCCGCACGGAGATCGCCAGCTTGAGGGGTGAGCTTCTCACCGAAATCGCGGGGATACACACCCTGGTCGCCAACCGCGACGCCTCCATGCAGCGCTGGCTGCTCGGCCTCACCGTCACAATGGTCGCGGCCCTGACCGCTGCGCTGTTCCGCACCCTAGGAAAAGGAGGACACACGCAATTCTCATCCCTAGAGCGCCACTTCCGCTCTTCGACATCGCAACGGCTAACCTACCCCCACGCTTCCAAGTCCCTCCCGCCCAGCCCAACCATCCCTTGCGACCGATCCTCCACGGCCTGCATGATCGGCGACCGTCCAACAAGCCGACCGCACCAATCACCCCTGCCCCAAAGCGCCAATCTCCCACATGCCTTTCAGCCTTTTCGCACGCCCCAATCCCGCCCCCGAGCGCTCCTCTGGGTTAAGATGCTCCACAAAGGACCCAAACCCCTTAACCCAAAGCCCACGCGGAGCGGCGCATCATGGACACTCAGGATCCAACCAAAACCAACAACGAGCAAATCTCCGAGCTCAGCGAGCGCATGGCCCGCATCGAGACCAAGATGGACTTCATGGCCACCCACAAGGACGTCGAGGGCGTTCGCACTGAGGTCGCCAGTATGAAAGGTGAGCTTCTCACTGAAATCGCGGGAATACGAACCTTGGTCGCCAACCGCGACGCCTCCATGCAGCGCTGGCTGCTCGGCGTTACCGTCACAATGGTCGTGGCCCTGACGGCGGCGCTGCTCCGCACCGTGGCTTGAAGGCGTTGAACCTCAGCGTTCTCGTCAGTCAGGGCGACGTCGATCAACGCCGCCAGCGTGTGTTTCGGAACTGTGGATAGCTGGGGACTGACCCGCGACGCCTTCACCACCAGCCTGCCAGTGTGACCCGCGACAACGTCGCCGAACTTGCCAACTGCGCCCACACGCGCCTGAAGATCGAGAACGAGTCCTTAACGTCCTCAAAAGGTACGGATGCCACCTCGAGCACAACTTCAGGTACGGCAGAGCACCCTCGCCAACATGCTCCACACCGCCTGCGACCTCGTCGAGGCGATCTTTCGGAAGGCCGGGGAGCCCCTTGGCATCCGCCCACGGCTGTTCGAGCACCTGCGGTCTGAAATGACCGCTTACACCGCATATGTCTTGTGCGGGTCGCGCCACGCTCGGCTGCGCCGTCGGCGGGTACGCGGACGATTGCTCGCTTTACAAATCACGATGACAAACTTGGGCCCACTGACCCGTTCATCCAGAAGATCGCCATAAGAATGCCAGAGACGCCGAGGGCAGCGACGAGTCCGAACGCAAGCCGGAAACATGCGGTTTGGGAAATTACCCCTGACGACTGATTCTCTTTGTCGAAAAGACGGAGTGGCTCGTTCTCATCGCCCGGAATCGTCTGGAAGTCGAATTTCCTTATGGCATCCTTTGCGCTCGTTAAAAGCTGGCGGGTTCTTCTGTCCAGCATCCAGAATAAAGCAGAGAAGCAGCATGCTAGGAAACCAATGATCCCAATTCCCCAATGAACCGGGATACCGCCTCCGGCCTTCGGCAAGAGAAATGCCCCGCCCAGCAACGCGGTAGAAATCGTGATGAAGAACTGGAACATCTTCAAGCGCTGGTCCACGTTGATGGAGAAGTGCCGCCACAAACTGTCCTGATATGCCCATTGGATATGTTTTTTCAAGGGGCGGGAAACTAGGGTTGTCGAGGGGTCCATTTCGCTCTCCTTTGGAAGTGTTGGCCGAGATTCCCAATTAGTATTCACTAAAGTCCCACAAAGTCAGATGCTTTACCGTCACCTGTAGCCCCGGCGCCCCAAGCGCCCCTCCGCGTTAAGGTGGCCCCCAAAGCGCTCCAACCCATAACCCACAGCCCACTCGGAGCAGCGCATCATGGACGCCCAGGACCCAACCAAAACCAACAACGAGCAAATCTCCGAGCTCAGCGAACGCATGGCCCGCATCGAGACCAAGATGGACTTCATGCCCACCCACAAGGACATCGCTGCGGTGCGCACGAAGATCAAGGGAACCCGCACAGAGCTCGAGGGCGTTCGCACCGAGGTCGCCAGCATGAAAGGTGAGCTTCTCAACCAGATGGCGCAGATGAACTCGGCGATGGCCGCCGAGATGACCCAGATGAATATGGCAATTGAGGGCACACGAACCTTGGTCTCTAACCGCGAGGCCTCGATGCAGCGCTGGCTGCTCGGCCTCACCGTCACCATCGTCGTGGCCCTTACGGCGGCGCTTTTCCGAACGGTGGCCTGAAGGCCAGTCCAGCACCGCAGGCTGGTGCCCATGACCCCCGCCAAACCAAACGCGCAGCACGACACACCACAGCAAGGGGCTGCGTCAGGCTGTTTCTAGCAGTGAGTCAGCATGATTCAACCCGTAAACATCCAATCTGGAGCATTGATGAAGACGGACAAGACATGGCCTGATCGCAGGACACTGGAGGCTGGTTTTCTGATTCTTTCGCTTCTGCCCCATCGCGGCACGGCTCTGGGCACAATCAAGGAAGCTGCTGGAAGGTTTGCGGAGATGAGGATGCGCATGCTGCGCGACACCAGCGACGAGCGATGCGCGGTTGGCGAAGGGCGCCTGATGGGCGGAGCAGGTTTTGGCGCGCCTGCACGTCCTTGGAGGTTCCGGAGGTACGCGCCGGCGACACCGGCCCCGTGGTTGCCGAATATCCGTTGGCCGAGTCTCAGGACGTGAACCGTTGCGATCTACTGCGCCTGTCGGAGGCGTTCTGGCGTGGACTGGGCCAAGCGCAAGAAGAGGCAAAGGCTCGTGCCTCTCCCTGACGATGATCAGCACGGCACTCGAACTGACGGCGGTGACGAACAGGAGAGCCCCGAGGGCGATAGCGGGAAAAGAGAGAGTCGTGAGAGCCGTCTTCCGATGGAACGCCCTCAATAAAGTCAATCGCGTAGCCGACCGCGCCAACAACCCCAGCCCGCAAGCGCCAATCTCCCACAAGCCTTTCAGCTTTCTCGCACACCCCATTCCCGCCCCCAAGCGCCCCCTCTGGGTTAAGATGCTCCCCA
>JAPOTD010000059.1 GCA_026709365.1 Gammaproteobacteria bacterium | reverse complement strand
CGTCGGGACGGAAGTCGTTGGCGAAGGCGCCGCCACGCGCCCGCCACTGATCGTGGCGCTGGCGGCGCACCTTGCGCGCATCCCGTTCCGATGTGTCGCCGTGTTCGCCCACGTCACAGCCCCGCCTTCAGGCTCGCCTCCATGAAGGCATTGAGATCGCCGTCGAGCACCGCGCCGGGGTCACTGCGCTCGATCGCCGTGCGCAGGTCCTTGACCCGGGACTGGTCAAGCACGTAGGAGCGAATCTGGCTGCCCCAGCCGATGTCCGCCTTGGCGTCCTCGATGGCCTGCTGCGCCGCCTGGCGCTCCAGCATTTGCAGCTCGTAGAGCTTGGCCCGCAACTGCTTGTAGGCGCGGTCCTTATTCTGGTGCTGGGAGCGCTCGCTCTGGCACTGCACCACGGTGTTGGTGGGCAGGTGGGTGAGCCGCACGGCGGAATCGGTGCGGTTGACGTGCTGGCCGCCGGCACCGCTGGCCCGGTAGGTGTCCACCCGCACATCGGCCGGGTTAATGTCGATTTCGAGGTCATCGTCGATCTCGGGCGAGACGAACACGGACGCGAACGACGTGTGGCGGCGATTGCCGGAGTCGAAGGGCGACTTGCGCACCAGCCGATGGACGCCGGTTTCGGTGCGCAGCCAGCCGAAGGCGTACTCGCCGCTGACCTGCACCGTGGCGCTCTTGATGCCAGCCACCTCGCCGGGAGAGAGTTCCGTGATCTGCGTCTTGAATCCCTGCTTCTCGCCCCAGCGCAAGTACATGCGCAGCAGCATCTCCGACCAGTCCTGCGCTTCGGTGCCGCCGGATCCGGACTGCACCTCGACAAAGGCGTCGTGGGCGTCCATCTCACCTTGGAACATGCGCTGGAACTCAAGCCGCCCGAGACGGGCCTCCAAGCCTTCGAGCGCCTCGTCCACCTCCAGCAGGGCGGCTGCGTCATCTTCGGCGGCCGCCAGTTCCGCAAGCTCGCCGAACTCCTCCAAGCCCACCTGCAAATCACTTAGGCCGGAGACGGTCTCAGTGAGTTCGGCGCGTTCCTTGGCAAGGCTCTCCGCCTTGCCGCGGTCGGCCCAAACCCCCGCATCGGCTAGCTCCCGTTCAACCTCTTCGAGCCTTTCGCGACGGCGGTCGAAGTCAAAGATACCCCCGAAGCGCCGTTGAACGGCCGCTCAAGTGCTTGATTCGCTCACGAATTGAGGTGATTTCCGCCATGGTTCCGGCACCGGAAAAAAGGAATCAGTATAACGCTTGCGAGCTTGCCTAGGGCGAACGGCGGCCAAGAACGGCGACCAAGCCAACCGACTCAGCCGTCGCTCGACGCATCCGCAGCGGCCATCCTTTGCAACAGATCGCTCTCGTCGCGGCAGCTCATCGCCATCCGCATCAACTGGGCTTCATCAATGCGGGAAATCAATCCCATGCTGCCCGTCAGCGCCGTCGAGCGGATGAAGCCACGGGACTCCAGCACGGCCATGAACTCGAAAGCCTTGCGGACGCCTTGCATCACGCCTTCCGCCCGGCTCTGCTCACGTTCCAAGCGCAGAAACAGATCCGGCCCGCCGCCATCCCGCTCCGCCATGAGGCCACCCACACGCCGCAGCGCCGCCGTGGTCTCCGGCGAAAGGCTCGACTCATTGATGGCCAAGTGAATCTCCGCAGCAGTCCAGCTTGGAAATGCCAGGCTTTCCGCCGCTTCCCGGAAGCCATTGGGGCCGTTGACGTAAATGGTCAAGCCGGGTGCGGCTCCCTTCGGACTGCTCGGCAGGCGGCGTTCCGGCACGTCCACCCAAACCTCCGAGAAGCCGCAGGACTCGTACAAGCCGAGCTTGCCCCGGCGCACGTCCGTGGTCAGGTCCACTTCCAGAACCACGTCCGGCAGCGGATCGGACTGGGGATGGAGACCGCCGCCCACCCGCTCGTACGCCTGCACGCCGTGGCCGATGGCCTGCGCCTCCTCGGGGCGCAAATGCAGCATCTCATCGGCCTGTAGAATGCGCACCCGCCTCCCTTCGGAATTGCGCACGACAATGTCCCCGGCGCCAAAGCCGTTGATGGGCACCCCGCGCAAGGCGGCGATCAGCCGCACCGACTGCACCAACTCCCGCGACGGCCGCTCATGGTGCGGGGTGGTCGGTTCACGCACCATCCAGGCGGTCTCGGTAGCCGCCTCCCAAACCTCGTAACGCCCTTCGTAGCCACCGATTTGGTCGCTTGCAATGCGCACCGGACGGCAGCCGGGGAATTCCGGACGCGACGATGCCGAAGCGCCGGGCTGGCGAACGTAGGCGACTTGAGGCGACCGATGCTCGGTTCTGCGGACTGCGTTTTTCACGGCCCACAGTCTATCGCCGAGTCCCCAGCAGTCACAAGGCGCGGGCGCGTTGGAGTCTCGCTGGCGCGAAATTCCGCGCTCATCGCTTAGGTCAGCGGCTCGATCTGCGTCACCCTCAGCTCCAGTGCGGGATCGCGGTAGTCATTGACTTCCAAGGCGTAGGCGAGACGCACCCGCTGGCAGTCCGGGATCGGCTTCTGCCGGAAGGCAATGGCGCCGACCAGGCGATCCGCCCGCTTCAACACCAACTTGAGGTGCTCCTTGCCGACCACCCTTTGGCTCACCAAGTCGAAGTCGCCATGGAACATGGGTTCGGGGAAGGCTTGCCCCCAAGGGCCGGCTTCCGCCACCCGCCGCGCATTGTCCAAGGTCAACTCGTCCGCTTCGAGTTCCCCATCGGTCTCAAGGCGCCCTTGCAGCGCCTCGGCGGGCAGGCGCCTGCGGACTTCGTCGTCAAAGGCCTGGGCGAATCGCGGAAGGCAGCGCCGATCCAAGGTCATGCCCGCCGCCATTGCATGGCCACCGAAGCGGGTCAGGAGCGCCGGGTCGCGGGCCGCGATGGCATCGAGCGCGTCGCGGACGTGCAGTTCCGGGAGGGAGCGGGCGGAACCCTTGAGTTCCAAGCCCTCGGCCCCCGCTTGGGCAAAGGCGATGACGGGACGGTGGTGGCGCTCCCGCAGGCGGCCAGCGATCAGGCCGACCACCCCTTGGTGCCAGGATGGATGGAACACCACAATGCCGCACTTGCCTTCAATGCCCCCTTCCGCCTCGGCCAGCAGGATTTCGGCATCCGCCAGCATCGACTGCTCGATGCCGCGCCGCTTCCGGTTCAGGTCATCCAGCTGGCCCGCCAACGGCCGCGCTTCCTCCAAGCTCGATGCGAGCAGGCACTGGATGCCGATGGTCATGTCATCGAGGCGCCCGGCCGCGTTCAGACGCGGCCCGACGGCGAAGCCGAGGTCCGATGCCTTGAGACGGGCCAGATCGCGGCGGCCCGCTTCCGCCAGGGCCGCGATGCCGGGCCGGCAGCGGCCGCTGCGCATTCGCTTGATGCCTTGATGCACCAAGCGCCGATTGTTCCGGTCGAGGGGCACCACATCGGCGACCGTCCCCAGCGCCACCAAGTCAAGCCAGTCGGCCAGCAGCGGTTCGGGCCTCGCGCTGCCGTCAAACCACCCGCCGGCCCGCAGCACGGCACGAGTCTGGCCGAGCACGTAGTAGATGACGCCGACGCCGGCAATGGCTTTGCTGGGGAAGGCGCAGCCCGGCACGTTGGGATTGACGATGGCGCAGGCCGGCGGCAGGTGCGGCCCGGGCAGATGATGGTCGGTGACGACCACATCGACGCCGTGGGCGTTGGCCCGCTCCACCCCGGCAATGCTGGAGACGCCGTTGTCCACCGTGATGATCAAGTCGGGCGAGTGCAGCAACGCCAGATCAACGATCTCCGGCGACAGGCCGTAGCCGAACTCGAAGCGGTTGGGAACCACGAAGTCCACGTTGGATGCACCGAAGGCGCGCAGCAGCGATACCCCCAAGGCCACCGAGGTGGCGCCGTCGGCGTCGAAGTCGCCGACCAGCAGAATGCGCTGCCCTTCCCGCACCGCTTCGGCAATGCGTCCTGCGGCCTGGTCGATGTCGCGCAAGGCCGATGGCCGTTCCAGGCCGCTGAGCGCCAAGTCCAAGTCGGCTAGCGTCCCGACGCCCCGATGGCCATAAACGCGGCGCAGGAACGGCGGCACCCCCGGCAAATCCGGAACCGGGCCGCGGCGTTGAACAATCCGCTTCAGCGCAGGGGAATCCGGCACCTCATCTACTCATCGGCGAAGTGCGCCACTCGGATGCGAGTGATCCGCCCGACCACTTTGGGCATCTTTTGGACCAAGTCCAAGGCTGAATCAATGGCGGCTTCCGCAACCGGCGCCGTGACGATGACGATCGGCACCCAGGCCGCGCTGCCGGCACCCTCCCGCACCGCCGCTTCCCGCTGAATGGCGGCTTCGATGCTGATGCCGTACTGGCCGAGGATGGTGGCGACCTCCGCAAAGACCCCTGGCGCATCGAGGCTGGGAATCCTTAAGTAGAAGGCGGAGTGGATCTTCTCAATGGGCAATGCGGCCTGATCCTCCGCGCCAACCCGCCAGTCGAGCGCATCGCCGCGGGCGATGGCGACCAGGTCGGCCACCACCGCCGAGGCGGTCGGCAGGGCGCCGGCCCCCGGGCCATAGTAGAAGGTGGGGCCGGTGGCGTCGCCTTCGATCCAAACGGCGTTCATCACGCCGTCAACGCCCGCCAGCAAACTGTTCCGCACCACGAGGGTGGGATGCACGCGGGTCTCGCACCCCGCTGCCGTCCGGCGGGCGATGGCCAAGTGCTTGATGCGGTATCCCAATTCCTTGGCATACTCCAAATCCTCCCCGGTGATGTGCGAGATGCCCTCGGCGTAAACCCCGGAGAACCGAAACGGCGTGTCGAAGGCCAGCGCAGCCAAGATGGTCAGCTTGTGGGCGGCATCGATGCCCTCGATGTCGAAAGTGGGATCGGCTTCGGCAAAGCCGAGTTCCTGCGCCTTGGCCAGCGCCTCGGCGAAGGAGGCGCGCTCCTCCCCCATGGCCGTCAGGATGTAGTTGGAAGTGCCGTTGATGATGCCGGCGAGCGTATCCACCCGATTGGCGACCAAGCCGGAGCGAAGCGCTCCCAGCACCGGAATGCCGCCCGCAACGGCGGCCTCGAAGCCAAGGGCAACGCCGCTGCGCCGCGCCTGCGGGAGCAGTTCGTTGCCGTGGCGGGCAATGATGGCCTTGTTGGCAGTGACTACGTGCCGGCCCTGCCGCAAGGCGTCGCCGACTAGCTTCAATGCCGGCTCCTCAACACCGATCAGCTCAACGACGACATCGACTTCCGCTTGGCGCAGGGCCTCAAGGTCAGTGCTGAAGGCGGCGCCGGCAAGATCGATGCCGGGCTTGGGCGTGCGGCTCGCCACCTGCACCAGCCGCAACGGGCGTCCTGCTTGGCGAGCCAGTCGCTCAGCCTCATCGCGCAGCAGCTTGACCACCCCGCTCGCCACGGTGCCAAGGCCTGCGACGCCTATGCGCAGAGGGTTCAACTCAGGCACATCCGACCAATAGCTGCGGCAAGCCCCTTAAAGGCCGAGGGCCGCTGCCAAATCGGCCGCCGGAAGGTAGCCGGGGAGCAAGTTGCCGGCTTCGGTGACGATCGCCGGCGTACCCGTCACGCCCATGGCTTGGCCGAGTTCGTACTGCGCCATCACCGGATTGGCGCAGGATCGGTCCGGAATGCTTCGACCCATCTTGAGTTCGGTGATGGCATGCTGCGCATCCTTGGCGCACCAGGCGGAAACGGTCTTTTCGTATGAGCGCGAGCCGGGACCGGCGCGAGGAAAGGCCAGGTAGCGCACCTCGATGCCGAGTGCGTTGATCTCATCGATTTCCATGTGCAGCTTGCGGCAATAGCCGCAGTCCACGTCCGTAAAGACCGCCACCGATGCCTTGGGCGGATCCTCAGGGGCAAAGACCACCATGTCCTCGGCATCGACCCCGGCAAGCAGTTCACGCCGCTGCACCGCGCGGCGCTGCTCGGTCAAGTTGACAATGCCCCCATCGCCGAGCCGGTAAAGGCTGCCGTCGATCAAATGGCGCCCATCAGGGGTGCCGTACAGCAATCCGCCGCCCGCCAGTTCCAGCAAAACAAGGCCGTCGATGCCGCTCTCGGAAACCGACACCACCTCAAGTTCGGGGTTGAGGGCCTCAAGGCTCGCGACCAACTTCTCGCCCAATTCGGCGTTGGCCAAGCCTGCCAACCCCACGCCCAGCATGATCCAAGCCCAACGAAACATCGACTGCATGTTGATTCTCATGTGAAGCAGCAGGAAGGCGGCTGCGACAGGCGCCGGTCGGTCCCAAGCCGACTCAAGTCGGATGATACCTGTTTTGCGCACCTTTGCGCCGCAGGCGCGACCTGACGGTCGCGGATGGAGTTTCGCTACGCGAAACTCCGCGCTAATCGCATAGGTAAGATTCCGATATGTTTCTGAGCCCGCGCACTGCGGTTCGTCTTCAGCAATTCTCGTTCATGCCTCTAAACCAGCTTCAGCCGACGAAGTTGGGCGGAGTTCCCCGGTTCATTTCGAGGGCGGGACGCCCTCGCTCGCTCCTTAGGTTGTCGCCCGAACCCAGCGGACTTCCGGAGCGAGGGCGTCCCGCCCTCGATTGGTAGCCCACCGGGACAACGCAGCGGAATTGCACACCCACTTAAATATCGGCTGAAGCACGTTTATAGGCATGTTAGGAAACAAGCCCAGCAGAGCGTGCGCTTTGTCCTGCATCAATTTTCCAAACAACGCTGGACAATGGCAGCGCCAATCCAACAGAATCACCGGGAGATGTCCGTGAAGCACCAATTCTTCACCACCGTGGCCACCATTCTCATGGTGGGCGCCACCACGATCGGCGTGAACCTCAGCGTCATCCACGCGATGGGCGAAGCCAATGACGCGCGCTTCCAGCAAGTGGACAAGCGTTTTGAGCAGGTCGATAAGCGTTTTGAGCAAGTGGACCGTCGATTCGAGCAGATGGATCGGCGCCTCGATCTGATGGAGGCCCGGTTCGAGAAGCGATTCGAGCGCATGGAGGCTCGCATCGAAGCCTTGGAGCGCCGCGTGGACGAGGGATTCAGCGAAATGCGCACCGCCATCGCCCGCGTGGAGGGGCTGATTCAGGGGTATCACGGCACTCCCCAAA
Source organism: Gammaproteobacteria bacterium (assembly GCA_026709365.1). GTDB lineage: Bacteria > Pseudomonadota > Gammaproteobacteria > Pseudomonadales > Azotimanducaceae > Azophilus. Next base: position 2,527 of record JAPOTD010000059.1, on the reverse strand, counting down.
CCACCGCCGAGACGCCCGCTCCGCAACCCGACCGCCCCTCATAAGCCCCTCACCCACCGGACGGCCACATGCGGCAAAGCCAGCTGCTCATTCCGACCCTCAAGGAGGCGCCCGCCGGCGCCGAGATAGCCAGCCACCAGCTCATGCTGCGGGCCGGGCTGATCCGTCAGGTAGCTGCGGGGCTCTACACTTGGCTGCCCTTGGGATTGCGCGTCATCCGGCGCATCGAGGCCATCATCCGCGAGGAGATGGACCGCAGCGGCGCCCAGGAAGTGCTGATGCCCGTAGTGCAGCCGGCCGAGCTTTGGCAGGAGAGCGGGCGCTGGGACAAGATGGGGCCGGAGCTGGCGCGCCTCACCGACCGCCACGAGCGCAGCTTCTGCCTCGGCCCCACCCACGAGGAGATCATCACCGACCTGTTTCGCCGCGAGGTGCACAGCTATCGGCAAATGCCCTGCAACTTCTACCAGATTCAGACCAAGTTCCGGGACGAGGTGCGCCCCCGTTTCGGGGTCATGCGGGCACGGGAGTTCACCATGAAGGACGCCTACTCCTTCGCCGCCGACCAAGCCTCATTCGACGCCACCTACCGCGAAATGCACGACTGCTACAGCCGCATCCTGCATCGAATGCAGTTGGACTTCCGCGCCGTCGTCGCCGACACCGGCAACATCGGCGGGGCCAATTCCCATGAGTTCCACGTGCTGGCGGAGTCCGGGGAGGACACCATCGCCTATGCCTCCGAAGGCGGCTACGCCGCCAATTTGGAACGCGCCGCAGCGGCGCCCCCGCCGCCCCGTCCGGCGCCGGGCGAAGCCATGCGCGAGGTGGCCACGCCGGGCATGGCCACCATTGCCCAAGTGGCGCAGTTCCTTGAGGCCCCGGTGGGCCGGTGCCTCAAGGCGTTGGCCATTCGCGGCGAGGACGGCCCGATTCTCGCCATCCTGCGCGGCGACCACCAACTGAACGCCATCAAGGCGCAGAAGCTTCCCGGCGTCAAGCAACCGCTGGAATTCGCGTCCGAGGCGGAAATCCGCGCCGCCACCGGCGCCGGCCCCGGATCCATCGGCCCCGTTGGCGCGCAGGTTCCGGTCTTCGTCGATCGTGAGGCGGCGGCGGTGGCCGACTTCGTCTGCGGCGCCAACCGCGACGGGCGCCACTGGGTCGGCGTCAACTGGGGCCGCGACCTACCCTTGGACGAAACCCAAGTGCGCGACCTGCGCAACGTCGCCGCCGGCGATCCGGCGCCCAACGGCCAAGGCGAACTGAAGTTCCTGAAGGGCATTGAAGTGGGCCACATCTTCCAACTGGGCGACACCTACAGCCAAGCCATGGGGGCCACCTTCCTCGACCGGGAAGGCAAGGCCAGCGTACCGATCATGGGTTGCTACGGCATGGGCGTCACCCGGCTGGTGGCCGCCGTCATTGAACAGCACCACGATGCCGCGGGCCTGCGCTGGCCGGAGGCGCTCGCGCCCTTTCAGGTTCACCTCATAGCACTCAACTACGCCAAGTCGGAATCGGTGCGCGAGGCTGCGGACGGGCTGCTGGCCGAGCTTTCGGCTGCCGGCGTGGAGACGTTGCTTGACGACCGCGCCGAGCGCCCCGGCGTGAAGTTCGCCGACGCCGACCTGCTCGGCCTGCCGCAGCGCGTCGTCATCGGTGAACGTGGCTTGAAGCAGGGCTGCGTGGAAGTCCGCGCCGGGCATGGCACGGATTTGGAGCAGGTCGCGCCGGCGGAGGTCAAGGCCCGGTTTTGCTGAACGGGCTTCAGAGCGTCAAGGGCGGTTCGTCAAGCGCCGCAAGTTGCTCCTTCAAGCTCAGGATGTGCTCCGACCAGTAGCGCGGCGTGTCAAACCAAGGGAAGGCCAGCGGGAAGGCGGGGTCGCTCCAGCGGCGACCAATCCAAGCCGCATGGCGCATCAGTCTCAAGGTGCGCAACGATTCGATCAGGCGGGTCTCACGCGGGTCGAAGGGATGGAACGCATCGTAGGCCTTGGCCAGCTTGTCGAGCTGCGCGGTGCGTTCGGAGCGCTCGCCGGACAGCAGCATCCATAAGTCCTGGATCGGCGGCCCCATCAGGGTGTCGTCGAAATCGACGATGTTGGGCGCTTCATGGCGCCAAAGCACGTTGCCGAGATGGCAGTCCCCATGAATCCGCTGCGTGACCGCCACGCTGTCCATGAAAGGCTCGATGCGGTCGAGAAGCTGCCCGGCAACGGCCTCGTAGGCGGCGGTCATCTCCAAGGGGATGAAGTCCCCATCGAGCAGGAAGCGCATGGCATCAACGCCGAAACGCTGCGCCGTCAAGGCGGCGCGATGGGCGAAGGGCCGCACGGCGCCCGCCGCATGCAGCCTGCCCAAGGCGCGTCCGATGATCGCCAGCACGCCCGGCGCCTCAATGTCCGGCGCGCGGCCCGCTTGGCGGGGCAACACGGCGAAGCGGAAGCCCTGGTGCTCGAAGAGCGTGCGCCCATCCCGCTGCAGCGGGGCGATGCACGGCAGTTCCAGCTCGGCGAGCTCCAGC
>JAPOTD010000002.1 GCA_026709365.1 Gammaproteobacteria bacterium | reverse complement strand
GCGGGCGCCGCAGCTGGTGATCAACGCCTCCTCCACCGGCATGTCCTCACGGCGGCGGCGGTTGACGAAATCGACCAGCACCAGGCTTGCGTTGACGACCACGCCGGACAGGGCCGCCATGCCCAGCAGCGAGAAGAACAGCAGGTCCATGCCCATGACCCAATGGCCGAAGATGGCCCCGACGGCGCCGAAGGGAATTACGCTCATGATGACCAGCGGCTGAATGTAGCTTCTCAACGGCACTGCCAGCAGGGTGTAGATGAGGACCAGCGACAGCAGGGCACCTTGGGCCAAGCCGCCCATGGCGTCGTTGCGCTCCTCCTGTTCGCCCGCCAAGCCAAAGCGGACGCCGGGAAACTTGGCCTCAAGCGCCGGCAGGACGTCTCGATTGATGCTGCTCATCACGTCCTCCGGGGCAATGGCGCCGCGGTCCACTTCCGCGGTCACGTTGACCACTCGCTGGCGGTTCGTGCGCCGAATGGAGGAGTAGCCCCGGCCCAGATCGAATTGGGCGACGCTGTAGAAGGGCACTTCCTGGCCGTCGACAGTGCGGATGTACATGTCCTCCAGGTTGCCGATGGACTTCCGCTCGACCTCCGGGAAGCGCACCATCACCCGCACCTCGTTCTCGCCGCGCTGCACCCGCTGCGCTTCGGCGCCGTAGAAGGCGCTGCGCACTTGCCGGGCGAGATCGCCGAGGGTCAGGCCCAGGTTGCGGGCCTCGGGCAGCAGGCTGAGCTTGATCTCCTGCTTGCCGGCGCGGAAGGAGTCGCTGATGTCGTACACGCCCTCGTAACGGGCGAGTTCGAAGCGCAGTTCCGCCGCCACCGTGCGCAACTCATCCACGTCGGTGCCGCTGATCTGGTAGTTGATGGGTTCCCCAGCCGACCATTGGTCGGCATTGAAGCTGAGCTTCACCGCATCAGGGATGGGCCCCGTCAGTTCCCGCCAGCGTTTGGCGATGTCCTTGGCGCTCAGGTTGCCCCGCTGCCTGGGCGGCGGCAGTTCGATCACCACTTCCGCGAAGTGGCTGCGGCCAGGGCGCGGGCGCGCCCCGGGGCCGTCCCGATGCACGGCGGTGCCGATGCTGGTCAATTGGTTGAGGATGACGTCCCGGTCCCGTCCCAGCTGCCGGGTCAGCTCCTCGTTCAACTTGGCGGCGCCGGCTTCGATTCGACGCGCCGCCGCGACCGTCTGATCCACCGAAACGCCCTGCGGCAGCTCCAACTGGCCATAGATGCGGTTGCCTTCGATGGAGGGAAAGAAGCCGAACGTGACGCGGCCGCTTAAGATCAGCGCCAAGGCCAGTATGAGCACGCCCAGGCCAACGGCGGCGGTGACGTAGCGCCATTCGATGGCCCGCCTCACCAGGGGCAGGTAGTGGCGAACCGCCAAGGCCTCGAGACCGTCCGCCATGCGGCCTTGAATGCGGTTCCAAAAGTGCCCCAGTCCCTGTTTGGCCTGGCTGCGCTTGCGGTGGGCCAAGTGGGCCGGCAGGATGAGTTGGGACTCGATGATGCTGAACACCAGCGCGACCATCACGACCACGCCGATGCTGCCGAAGAACTCGGTCAGCATGCCTTCCACCAGCACGAGGGGAAGGAAGGCGGCCACGGTGGTCAGCACCCCGAAAATCACCGGAACGGAAACCTCCCAAGTGCCGTCTATGGCGGCTTGAACGGGCGTTTTGCCGATTTGCTCCTGGCTGTGGATGCGCTCGCCCACGACGATTGCGTCATCGACCACTATGCCGAGCACCAGAATGAAGGCGATGACCGTGAGGGTGTTGATGTTGATTCCGATGTAGGGGAGGGTGGCGATGCAGCCCAGCAGGGCGATGGGGATGCCGGCGGCCACCCACAGGGCCAGGCGCAGGCGCAGGAACAGCGCCAGAATCACCAGCACTAGGGCCAAGCCGCCGCCAGCGGTGGTGTTCAGGACGCTGAAGCGCTCCACCAGCTCCTTCGAGGTGTCGGTCCAGATGGTGACGCTTAAGCCCTCGGGCAGGCGGCTGCGGACCTCCTCGACGTAGTCCTCGACGTCCTCGGCGATCTGCATGATGTCCTCATCGCCGATCTGGGCCACCTCGATCACCACCGCAGGCTCGCCGTTGAAGCGGGCGTAAAGGTCGCCCTCCTCGAAGCCGTCGCGAATGTCGGCCACCTCCTCCAGCGTGACCTTGGTGCCGTCCGGGCGGGTCAGCACGACCACATCCGCGAACTCGTCGCCCCAGTAGGCCTGGCCCTTGGAGCGGATGAGAATCTCGCCGCCGTCGGACTTGATGGTTCCGCCGGGCATGTCGAGCGATGTGTTGCGCACCGCTTGGGTGACGCGATCCAACGTCAGTTCGTGGCGCCGCAGCGCGCGTTCGGAAACCTCGATGGAGATCTCGTAGGGCCGCACGTACTTGATGCCCACTTGGGAGATGCCGTCGATGGCGGCGATCTCGTTGCGCAGCCGCTGGCCCCAATCCTTGAGAATGCGCTCGTCGGCGTCCCCGGAGAGGGCCACTTGGGCGACGTTGCGGATAATGGAAAACTTGGAGACGATGGGCTTCTCGGTTTCCACGGGGAAGCTGTTGATGCCATCGACGTGGCTTTTGATTTCGTTGAGCGCCACCACGTCATTGGCGTTCAGGGCCAGTTCCGCCATCACTTGGCACATGCCCTCGCTGGCGACGGAGTGGATCTCCTCGATGCCTTCGATGCCGTCTATTGCCTCCTCGACGCGGATGCAGACGCCCTGCTCAACCTCTTCCGGAGCGGCGCCCAGGTACGGCACGTTGATCGACACCACCGGCACCTCCATGTTGGGAAACTCCTCCTGATTGACGGTGAACAGGGCCAGCAGCCCGCCGACGCACAGCAGGAACATCAGCAGGTTGGCGGCGACCGGATTGCGGACGAACCAAGCGATGGCGGTGCGCATGTGCTCTGTTTCTCCTTAATCGCCGAGGAAGGCCGTCGAGTCAGTCAAGCTTTGCGCTTGGCGAGCGTCTTCCCGTTTGTCTGCGGCGTTCCCATGCTTGCGGGCCGGTCAGGTCGCGGCTTGGTCAGCGATTGGGTGTACCCGCATGCCTTCGATCGGCGTCTGCATCGGCGAAACGCAAACCCGCTCGCCCTGCTCAAGCCCGCCGACGATCAGCACGTCGTCCCGGTAGAGGCGCAACGGCTCAACGTCGCGGAACTTCAGGCGCTCCTCGGCATCCACCACCAGCACGCGGTTGCCGTTGCGCAGGGCGGCGCGTGGCAGCACGACGATGTCATCGACCGTCAGCCCCTCGATTTCGGCATCCACGAACAGGCCCACGGCCGGCGGTTCGGCATGGTCGCCGCTGTTGACTCGAGCCACCACGTTGACCATGCGGCTGGCGGTGTCGATCTGCGCCTCCGTGCGTACGATGCGGCCGGACCATTGCAGCGTCCGCCCGGCGAACTGGGCGGAGAGGATGACCCGGGGCTGCGCATCCTCCGGCAGGGCGCCGCGCTGGCCCAAGGGTACGTTGAGGAAGGCCAGTTGCCGGTCGGCGATGGGCAGGCGCACCTCAACTTGGTCGCTGGCGTAGAGCGTGGCCACCGACAGGTTGCGCCCTACCAGTTGGCCGATGTCCACATTCTCGCTCTTCACCAAGCCGGTGAAGGGCGCCCGGACCTCGGTGCGCTCGAGATCCCGCCGGGCCTGGTCGAAACTGGCGCGGGCGTCTTCCAAGGCCGCTTCCTTGACCCGCGACTCCTTCAGGGTCTTCTCCATTTGCGAACGGCTGGCCAGCTGGCGCTGCTCCAGGCTGCGCATGCGCTGGTGCTCGTAGCGGGCGTGGTCGTGCTCCGCCTCGGTTCGGGCGAGCGCCGCTCGGGCGCGCTGCAGAGCCGTTCGGTAGTCCTCATCGTCGAGCCTCAGCAGCACGGCGTCCTTCTCGAAGTAGCCGCCGTTGACCAGCGCCGGGGATATCCACACCACCCTGCCGGCCACTTCGGGAAACAGCGCGGTGACTTGGTTGGGCGCGACGGTGCCTTGGGAGTGGACGCTCAGTTGGATGGACTCCGGCAGCACGTCGCGCACCCGCACGGTGGGCGCCACCGGCTCGGGAATGTCGGGGTCGATCTCCGGGCTGGTGGCCATGAGCGCCACCGCGCCGAAGGTCGCGGCGAGGATGATGAGGCCGGGGAGCAGTATTTTGCGTTTCATGAGGCGACTGTCTCCGGTAGGGGTTCGGAATGCCGTGCGGCGGCCTCGATGGCCGGCGCCAAGGTGCGGGCGTGCAGTGCGGAGAAGTCGTCGAACAGGTCCCGCACGGCGCGCCGGTCCCGGTTGGCCAACGCGCCTTCAAGCCGCCGGGCGATGCGGTTGAACGCCGCCACGTCGAGCTGCACGTAGGGCTTGACCGCTTCAAGGGTCGGGGCGAACTGCTTGAACAGGCCGTGGGCGATGAGCTGGCAGACCAGGTTGCCGCTGGTGATCATGATCGCGCGCATCATCTCGATGCGGGCGGCGGCGTGGGCCTCGCCGTCCAGTTCGTCGTCGAAGAGCCTTGATAGCCGGGCTTGAACGGCCTCGATGTCGGCATCCCGCCCCCGCTCCACGAGGGCCTCCGCCGCCATGCTGAGCAGCCGCCCCACCACTTGGAATATCTGCCCCAGCAGCTGCGCATCCGGAACCCGGGTGGCCGCGAGCATGTGGCCGATGATGTCGAGGCTGGCTTGGTTGATGGGCGCAACGCGGGCGCCGCCCGGCTGGATGTCCGCCACGCCCAGCTGCGATAGGCGGCTCATCGCCTCCCGCACGGCGCCCCGGCTGACGTTGAAGCGCACCGCCAGTTCCCGTTCCGACGGCAGCCGGTCGCCGGCCCGATAGCGACCGGAGAGGATTTCGTCGGTGAGGGTGCCGGCTAGCTGGTTGTGTTTGGCGCTCATGCCGTGTTTGCGTTCCTTGCGGAAGGACTTTGGTTTGGTAAGACCATTTTGGTCTTACCAAATTGGTCAGGGCGATTCTACGCGCTCAAGATCGTTTGTCCAGCAATTGATCGGAAAAAGTTTGCGCAGGGCTGGGCCATCAGGCTTGGTGGGCGAACTGTGGTTCGTCATTAATGGATCATACTCCATATTTCAACGCGAAATATGGAGTATGATCCGCATATCGAGGGAATTTTCAGTATGTTTCACCGGCTTCTTCAAACCACCCGCAACCACTCCTTCTTTCTTTTTGGCGCGCGCGGCACGGGCAAGACCACCTACATTCGGGGTGCCTTCGAACCGGAGGCATCCCTGTACATCGACTTGCTTGATCCGGAGACCGAGGATGCGTACCGCCGAACCCCACGCCGTTTGGAGAATCAGGTTCGAGCGCTGCCCGATGCGGTTGAGTGGGTGCTGATCGACGAAGTGCAGCGGGCGCCGCGCCTTCTGGATCTGGTCCATCGGCTGATCGAGAGCACCGGCAAGCGCTTTGTGCTGACCGGGTCCAGCGGCAGGAAGCTCAGGCGCGGCGCATCGAACCTTCTGGCGGGGAGGGCGTTCGTTTACAACCTCCACCCGCTCACGGCGCCGGAGCTTGGCGACGCCTTTGACATCGACGACGCGCTGCGCTTGGGAACGCTGCCGGAGATATGCTCGCTGCGCGGGAACGACGACCGGGAGGCCTACCTGCGCGCTTATGCGTTGACCTACTTGAAGGAGGAAATCGTGGCGGAGCAGGTCGTCAGAAGGCTGGACCCGTTCAGGCACTTTCTCGAAGTAGCCGCCCAGTCGAATGGCATGGTCGTCAACTACGCCAACATCGCCAGGGATGTGGGCGCGGATCCCAAGGCCGTCAAGGCCTACTTCGGCATCCTGGAGGACACCTTGGTGGGCTTCCTGCTTCCCGCTTATCACCGTTCCATCAGGAAGCAGCAGCGCGCCAGTCCGAAGTTCTATTTCTTTGACGGCGGCGTCAAGCGGGCATTGGACCGAACGCTGCGGGTTCCGCTCAACGCCGGCACCTACGAATACGGCAAGGCGTTTGAGCACTTCGTCATCACCCAAATCGCGCATCTGTCGAGCTATCGGCATCCCGATTGGCGGCTTTCCCACTTGCGGACCGGATCCGGCGCGGAAATCGACCTCGTGATCGAGCGTCCTGGCCAATCGGAGGCGCTCATCGAAATCAAGTCGGCGCGGCGCATCGATGAGCGGGATGTACGCGGTCTGGCCCGCTTCACTGGGGACTTCGCCAACCCGACGGCGCTCTGCGTCAGCCAAGATCCAACCCGCATGCAGATCGACGGCGTTCTCTGCCTGCATTGGCGCGATGCGCTCGCGGAACTCGGACTGGCCTGAAGCCGTTCAGGCCGTGCTTAAGCGCCCCTCGCGATCGGCCGCAAGCCGCGCCTTTGTCTTGTTCGGCACCGCTGCCGCAATCAGCCGATTCGGTTCAGGGCCTGCTCCGACAGCATCAGCGAACGGTCGATGCGCTCGCGCAGTTCATCCAGATCAATGCCTTCCGTGCTCTTCTTGCCCGCGCAGTAGCGGGCGTACACGCCATGCACGATGCAGGCGCTCTTCCAGCGGTTGAACGCCACGTAGTAGTCGAGCCGGGACAGGTCGCGGCCGGTGCGCTCGGCGTAGCGCTCGGCGAGTTCGGTGCGGGTCGGGAAGCCGGGCGGGGCGGTGGCCGCCTCCGGCAGGACCGGCTCGTCATCGGTGGGGTCCGGCCAGGGGTTCAGTGCGTAGGCGAGATCGGCCAGGGGGTCGCCGAGCGTGGAGATCTCCCAATCCACCACGGCGGCGATGGCGCAGTCGGGGCCGACCAGGCAGTTGTGCAGCCCGTAGTCGCCATGCACCACTCGGGCCGGGCCTTGGTCGGGGAGGTTGGCGAGCAGGAAGTCCCGGATGGCGTGCGCCCGCCGGTCGTCGTAGTCGGCGGCTTCGATGGACGAGGTCCAGGAGCGGTACCAGGTCCTGAGCTGCCGGCCGACGTAGTCCTCCTTCTTACCGAGCTCGCCCAAGCCCACGGCGTCGGGTTCCACCGCATGCAGGTCGCCGAGCACGTCGATGAACGAGTGCGCGGCCTTGCGGCGCTTATCCTTGGGCACCAGCGCCTCGGTGTCCTCGGCGTTGTAGAGCGGGCGCCCGTCGATTAAGCCCATCACGTAGAACCAAGCGCCAGTGACGCTGGGGCTTTCGCAAAAGCCCAGCGCCTTGGGCACCGGCACGGGGGTCTGCCCCAGCGCGGAGATCAACGACCACTCGCGGCTCATGTCGTGGGCCTTGGGCAGCAGTTGCCCTTGGGGCGGCCGGCGGATGACCGCCTGCCGGCCTTCGGCGTCGTCCAGCCGATAGGTGAGGTTCGAGTGGCCGCCCTCCAGGCGCGTCCACTGGAAGGGTGGGGTCAACTCCGCGACCTGGTCCTTGATCCAAGCCTCCACCGCCGCCACGCGGTAGCCTTCCGGCCCCGCGCTCTCGTCATGCTTCATGTTGCGTCCGCCGCCCTCGGGATGCGCTGATCGGTGTGCTGATATTGCACCAAGTGCCCGTCGGCGGACAATTGCGGTCAGCCGCTTCTGCTTGAATCGGCACGGCGTCGCCGCCGGATGCGCCAGGCGAGGGCGCCGGCCAGCGCGACAGCGCACGCGGCGCCGGCAGCTGCCCCTCCGGCGTTCTCCTTGACGCGGCGGTAAGCCTCGTTGATGAGCAACTGGCGCGTCGGCGAGTAGAAGGCCGGAACTTCAAGCACGCCCACGCGGCTCGCGTAGGCTTCGTAGTCCGCCAGCATGTCGGCGAACCGCTCCGGTTGCTCGTCGGCCAGGTCGCGGGTCTCGCCCGGATCCCTGGCTAGGTCGAACAGGCGCCAGCGATGGTCGCCCGCGGGCGCGCTGACTCGCACGAGCTTGTGGCCGCCCTTGAAGACGCCGCTGTGGCCTGCGGTTTCGAAAGCCACGGGCGCTTCCGGCGGATGGATGCGGGCGGTTAGGTCGCGTAGGGCGGGGGCTAGGCTGCGCCCGCTGATGGGGCGCTTGCCCGCTGGGGTGGCGTTGTCCGTGCCGGTGAGTTCGAGCAGCGTCGGCACGATGTCCGTCACGTACGCGAACGCCGGTGACACGCCCCTTGCCCGCACGCCCGGCCCGGAGACGATCAGCGGAACGCGGATGCCGCCCTCGCCGCCGTGGAACTTGTAGTAGGCGAGGGGGGAGGCTGCGGCGCGCGCGAAGTCCGGCCCGATGATGGCGTAGCTGCCCCGCTCCCCCAACGTCGCCAGGTCGCGGCTGTAGCCAACCTCCGCCGCCCAGGAGCTGAACGCCGCGCTGGCCGCCGGGTCGCTGGCCTCGGGGCCGTTGTCCGACAGTATCAGGAAGATCGTGTGTGCCAGCAAGCCCGCGGCTTCGAGATGCGCCATCAGCTGTCCGAAGTGGTGGTCCATGGCTTCGAGCATTGCGGCGTTGACGGCCATGTTCTTAGCCGCGAACGCCTGCTCGTCGGCGGTGAGCGCGTCCCAGTCGGCCTGTGCGGGATGGTTCGAGGGCGCGGCTTGCACCGGAAAGACGCCGGCTTCGACGGCGCCGCGATGGCGCGTCCTGCGCAGTGCCTCCCAGCCTTGGTCGTACATGCCGGAATAACGTTCTATGAACTCGCGAGGCGCCTGGACCGGCAGATGGACCGCTTGGAAGGCGAGGTAGGCGAAGAAGGGCGCCGGCTCGGCAAGGCCCGCCCGGTCCGCCTTGATGAACGCCACCATCCTGTCCACAAGGTGCTCCGATGAATAGAAGTCATCCGGCAGGTCGGTGGGCGCGCCATCCGCAAACCAAGGCGGTTCGTCGTAGATCGGCAGGTAGGGCTTTTTCTCGAAGTTGTCGGCGCCGGTGGCATCCAAGGCGAAGGTGCGGTCGAAGCCGCGGGCGCTCGGCAGCGAAGTCGGCGTGTGTCCGAGGTTCCACTTGCCGCTGAGATAGGTGCGGTAGCCGGCGGCGCGCAGGCGGCTGGCGATGGTCATCACGTCGGTGCGCAACTCGCCCTCGTAGCCCGGCCGCCCACGATGGCGAAGGGGAGTCGCCACGTGCAGGCTGGCGACGCCGGCAAGGTGGGAGTCAACTCCGGTGAGCAGCATGGCGCGCGTTGGCGAACACATCGGCGATACGTGAAAGTTGCTGAACCGCACGCCGCGTGAGGCGACTGAATCGATGTTGGGTGTGTGGATCTCGCTGCCGTAGGCGCCGAGGTCGGAGAACCCCACATCGTCCGCCACCACGACCACCACGTTCGGGGGAGGAGCTGCCCCGGGCGGAGGGTCGGTTGGGCTTGGCGCGGACGCGCCGAAGCTCGGGGAGGACGCCAAGACAATGGCGAACGCGAGGCGGCCCGTCACCCTGCGCATGGCACAGCGCCCTCGTTGCGATCCTGCGATCTGGTTGGCAGGCATGGCTTTGCCGCTCGAGGATTTGCTGCATATCATTAAATCATGAGGAAGGGTGGGGTGAGAAAGTTGCTTTATGGCGGCGCGGTGCTGGTGCTGGCACTCGCGGCCATCCCGGCGTTCATCTACAACACCGGGGCGGGCCAGGATGCGCTGTTCAGCCGGGCGGCGCAGATGCTCCTGGCCCCGGCCCCGCCGCCGCCGGACGGCCTGCGGGTGGTGGTTTGCGGCAGCGCCTCGCCGG
>JAPOTD010000016.1 GCA_026709365.1 Gammaproteobacteria bacterium | reverse complement strand
GGTGCCTTGCGCCGCCCACCATAGCACAGCCCGGCCCGCGCACCCGCTTCGCGGGTGCGCGGGTCAGGTTCCGATGTGCTTCTAGGTCCGCACATAGCGGGGCGGAGCCTTGTGCGGGTTGGGGGGCGGTCGGCAAGGGGCTGCTCGGCTGGCTGCGAAAACCCCACCGTGCCATGAATGCCCGAGGAAGTCGCTACGGACATTGACGCTGGGATTTGTGCGAGATTTCCACACCGGGCAACGGATGGCTGCGGGAAGTCCCGCAACGGGAACCGAGCGGATCAAGCCCCCAAGCTCGCCCAGGAGAATCCAAGGCAAGCCAGAAAAATGAAAACGGCCATGGCCAGCAGGGGCAGCGCAAACCCCTTGGTCGGCCAAGCCGAGGGCAGTGCCAAGGGCACGGGGCGGGTGATGAAGGCCACGGCAACGCCGGCGGCAAAGCCGAAGGCGTTCCACCAAAGCCAGGATACGCCCGGAAAGCCCACCCAGAGGATGAGGTTGCACAGCGCACCGGCGAAGAAGCCGAGCATGGCCCGGCGCTGGCCAATCCCCGGCGCCAGCAAGGCGATGGCGAACAGGGCGAGGAGCGGCCCGTTGACCATCGAACCGATCTTGTTGATGGCTTCCAGCACGGTGGGCGCAATGCGTTCCACTTGGTAGCTGAAGGCCACGGCGAAAGCCCCCCAGCCCAAGGTGGCCAACTTTGAGGCCAGGAACAGCTGGCGCTCCGAAAGCGGCCAGCGGCTGCTGATGCCGTCCTCGACGGTGGCGGCGGACAGCGAATTCAAGGCCGAGTCGATCGACGACATGGCGGCGGCGAAGATGCCGACCATCACCAGCCCCACCGCACCGGGCGGAAAGGTCGATAGAACGAAATGGGGAAAGACCAGATTGTAGTTGGGCTCCCCGTCGCTTGACGCCGGCAACCCGGCCACGAACTGGGGGTCATGCCCGGCATGGGCCGCCAAAGCCAAGCCGAGCAGGCAGTAGAGCAGCACCAGCGGAAAGCGCAACAAGCCGTTGAGCAGCAGCACCTGTCCTGCGGCCCGCTCCGAACGGGCCGCCAGAACCCGCTGCGCCTGGCTCTGATCGCAGCCGTAGTAGGCCGCATAGAGGAAGAAGCCACCAATCAGCATGGGCCAGAATCCGTAGTCGCCGCCGCCTTGGAGGCCCCAGGAGAACTGCAGGGCGTCCAGGCGTTCGGGCAGTGGGGCGGCGGCGGTGGCGACATCGCCCAGCATGGCCAGGCTGAGGACCACCGCCCCGGCGATCAGCCCCAACTGCAGGACATCGCTGATCACCACGGCCCGCATGCCGCCGAGGACGTCATAGAGGATGGTGATGCCCATCAGCAGCAGCACCGCTTGGGTGTAGGAGACATCGACCAGCAGGGTGACCACCAAGGCCACGCCGTAAACCGTAACGCCAGTGGCGATGCCCCGAAAGATCTGGAAGCAGGCGCTCGCCAGCCGTCGGCAGCCCGGGCCCAAGCGATCTTCGAGGAAGGCGTAGGCGGAGACGTGGCCCGCTCCGCGCAGCATCGGCAGCAGCAATAGCAGCGCCAGCATGGCCAGCGGCACCGCCAGCTCGTACTGCAGCCAGATCATGCCGCCGCCGGCGACGAAGCCGACGAAGGCCGGGGCCCCAAGCAGGCTGTTGGTGGAGCATTGGGTGGCGATGGTGGAGGTGGCCAAGCTCCACGGCGACATGCGGTTGCCGCCCAAGTAGTAGTCCCGGCGCGAGCGTTGGCGGCGACCGACGAGGGCTGCCAAGCCCAGCATGCCCGCCAAGTAGGCCGCGACCACCAGCCAGTCAATCGGGCTCACGGCACTCCGGCCTTTCCGTTCACCGTCCGGTCAAGGCAACCGGCAACGCCGAGGGCGACGGCGAGGCCTGATGCGACTGCCGAGCAGGCCGGATTCCGGCGTCACGCGGGCTGCTGCTGCGTGATGCAATGCACGCCGCCGCCGCCGGGCGCGATGTCGGAGACGTCCACCGGCGCCAGGACGCGGTTCGGGAACAGGTTGCGGACCGTCTCCTGGGCGGCTCGATCCGTGTCCGTGCCGAAGCTTGGGAAGACGATGCCGCCATTGGCGATGTAGAAGTTGACGTAGGAACGGCAGTAGATGTCCGAGGTGGCTTGGGCGTCATGGGCCTCCTCGATCGGGACTAGCTCCAGGCTTCGGCCCTTCGCATCAGTGGCCGCCGCCAAGGCCCGCCAGTTTTCCCCCAAGCACCGCCGGCGTTCCGGCAAGGCTTGCGGCCCCACCGCGCACAGCACCACGCCCGGCTTGGCAAAGCAGGCCAGCGCGTCAATGTGCCCGTCGGTTTCACCGTCCTCGGGATCGCCCGGAACCCAAAGTACTTGCTCGCCGCCCAAGGCCTCACAGAGCAGCCGTTCGGCCTCCGGCTTGGTGAGGCCCGGATTGCGGTTGGCGTTGAGGATGCACTGCTCGCTGGTGAGGATGGTGCCCTCGCCATCAACGGCAATGGCGCCGCCCTCCAGGTAAAGGTCGGCGGAAAACGTGCGAATGCCCAACGTCTCCGCGATTCGATGCCCCAACGCAGCGTCGTGCCGGCAACTCTCGTACTTTCCGCCCCAGGCGTTGAACTGGAAAACGGACGCCGCCAACTCCGCGCCGGACTTCAGGAACGTGGGGCCGCTGTCGCGAGCCCAGGAATCGTCGAGCGGCGCCAAGAAGTAATCGATCCCGCTGCCGCAAAGCGCTTGGGCGTCCGCCAAGGCCGGTTCGCAAACCACCAGGGTCACCGGCTCGAAACGACGAATCGCCTTGGCGACATTGGCGTAGGCGGCCTGGGTCCTGCCGAGGTCAGGCCAGATGAAGTCGTCGCGATGGGGCCACTGCATCCAGCAACGCGCATGGGTTTCCCATTCCGCGGGCATGCGGAAGCCGGCGGCCTTGGCCGTGGCGTGGCCGGTGACGCGGCTCAACGTTCGACGCCTCTGGAATCGCCGGCCGGCCGACCGCCCCCGGCACCGGCGGGACGGCCATCCAGGTTCAGGAGCGCTGCGTAGAGGTCCGGGCGGCGGTCGCGAAAGACGCCCCAACTGACCCGCTCGCGCTCAACGGCGTCCAAGTCGAAGGTCGCGACGACGACCTCGCGCTCGGTGCGGCTCGCTTCGGCAACGATGGCCCCGGCATGGTCGCTGATGAACGATGAGCCGTAGAAGTTGACCGCGCAGGACGAGCCCGCCTCCGCGCCGATGCGGTTTGAAGCGACCACCGGCACGAGGTTCGCCGCGGCGTGGCCCTGCATCACCCGCTGCCAATGGTCCTTGGAATCGATCTCCGGGAACGCCGGTTCGGAGCCGATGGCGGTGGGGTAAAGCAACAGCTCCGCGCCCTGCAGCGCCAGGCAGCGCGCCGCCTCCGGGAACCATTGATCCCAACAGATCGCAGCGCCAAGCGTGGCATGGGCGGTCCGCCAGACCTTGAAGCCGGTATCGCCGGGCGAGAAGAAGAACTTCTCCTGGTAGCCCACGGAATTCGGGATATGGGATTTGCGGTAAACATCCAGCACGGCGCCGTCCGCATCGACCATGGCCAGCGAGTTGAAGAAAGCCCGGCCAGCCCGCTCGAAAAAACTGATCGGCAGCACCACCTCAAGCTCCCGAGCCAGGGCGCTGAAGCGCTTGAGCAGCGCATTGCCCTCCAGCTCCTCGGCCAGCGCAAAGTGGCCTGGATCCTGGTCCTTGCAAAAATACGGCGCCGCGAACAACTCCTGCAGCAGGATGATCTGAGCGCCCTGGGCCGCTGCGTCTCGAACCAACTGCTCGGCATCCTTCAAGGTGCGTTCTCGATCCCAGGAGCAGGCCATCTGCGTGGCCGCGACCGTCACCTCTCTCATCGAGCCAACCTTCGCCATTTGCCGGTTGCCAAAACAAAGCCCTTCCGTCACTGCCTGTGGCTTAACTTTGCTGGCAAGTCCCGCTGATTTCAACCGCCTCTCGCCCCATGGGCGAGAGGCGCATGGCCTTTGCCCCCGTCTGATGTAGAATGCGCGGGTTTTAGTTTGGCATTGCGGCTTGGCCATGCTGCCTGGGTCGCCGTGGGCAACACCAGCAAGGAGCCGTTTCGTGACCAACTTTTTCACAGTGGAGGGGTTCAGGATGAAGAGGATCGCCCAGCTGTCCCTGTTGGCCTTGGGCTTGGGCGCAGCCGCCATGGCCGCCGGGGAACTGAAGATCGCCGTTTTGGACACCCAGCGGGCGCTGGTGTCCAGCGAGGAGGCCAAGGCCCTGCTGGAGCAGGCGCAGGCCGAGCTTAAGCAGGAGGAGGAGGAGGTCAACGCGCTGGGCGGGGAGATTCAGGCCTTGCAGGAAAAGCTGCAAACCGATGGCGAGGTGATGAGCCCAACCGAGCAGCGCCGGGCGCAGAAGGACATCGAGGACAAGCGGATCGAGTATGAGTTTCTGGTCAACAAGCTGCAAAAGGCCCTGCAGGACCGCCGCCAGGAACTGCTGCAGGTGATGGTGCCGAAGGTGGATGCGGTGCTTAAGGATCTCATCGACCTGGAAGGCTACGACCTCATCATGGAGCGGGCCAACCTCCGCTACGTCAATCCCAAGCACGACATCACCCGCCGGGTGACGGAAAAGTTGAACGAGAAGCGCGACGCGCCGAGTTCGTGACCGGCAGCCACCGCTTGGGCGACTTGGCCGAGCGATTGGGCGGCCAGGTCGTCGGCGACGCGGATGTTGCGATTTCCGGCCTGGGGGCCCTGCCCTCGGCGGCACCTGGCCAAATCACCCACCTTTCCAACCCAACCTATCGGCGGCACTTGCCCAAGACCAGGGCATCGGCGGTCATCCTCCGCCACCGCGACTTGGCGCTTTGCCCCACCAACGCCATCGTGGTGGCTGACCCCTATTTCGCATTCGCCCTGGCCTCGCGCCTCTGGGAGCGTGTACCGCGGCTCAGCGCCGGCATCCACGCAAGCGCCCGAGTTGACGCCAGCGCCGTCATCGACGCGGCGACCCGTATCGGCCCCGGAGTGAGCATCGGCGCGCAAACCACCGTGGCCGGCAACGTGGCGATTCACGCCAACGCCGTCGTCGGCGACCGCTGCCGACTCGACGAGGGCGTGCGCATCATGGCCAACGCCACCCTCTATGACGACGTCAACGTCGGCGCGGGCTCGGTGGTTCACGCCAACGCGGTGCTTGGCGCCGATGGCTTCGGGTTCGCCCGCAGCAGCGACGGCGCCTTGGCGCCCATCGCCCAACTGGGCGGCGTTACCATCGGCCGGGACGTCAGCATCGGGGCGGCCACCACGGTGGACCGGGGCGCCATTGAGGACACCCTGATCGAGGACGGCGTCAAGATCGACAATCAAGTGCAGATCGGCCACAACTGCCGCATCGGCGCCAACAGCGTGATCTGCGGCTGCGTGGGCATCGTCGGCAGCACCGAAATCGGCCGCGGCTGCGTTTTGGCCGGCATGGTCGGCGTCGGCGGAGACCGGCCGATTCGCATCTGCGATGGCGTGACCGTCAGCGGCTGCACCCATGTATCGCGCTCGATCACCAAGCCCGGCACCTATTCCGGAGGCATCCTGCACAACGCGGCGACTGCTTGGAAGCGCAACGCCCTACGCTTCCAAAACCTTGAGGGGCTGGCCCGCCTTGCCGCAACACTGGAGCGGCGGGTCGCCGAACTGGAGGCCTTAAGCGCCCCCCAATGCGACGACCCGCCGACGCCGCGGCAACAAACCGCTCGCCACAATGCCGTCTCCGACCGTTCCAAAAGGGAATCCGACCGATGAGCGACTCAGCCGTGAGCATGAACGACCTGTTCCGATATCTGCCGCACCGCTACCCGTTTCTGCTCGTTGACCGGATCACGGCGCTGGCGCCGGGAGAAAGCGTCAAGGGCTACAAGAACGTCACCATCAACGAACCCTTCTTCAGCGGCCACTTCCCGGACTACCCCATCATGCCCGGGGTGCTCATCATCGAGGCCATGGCGCAGGTCTCCGGGGTGCTGGCGATGGCGACCAAGGATGAGGCCGCCAAGGATCTCATCTTCTACTTGGCGGGAACCGACAACACCCGCTTCAAGCGCCCGGTGGTGCCCGGCGACCGCCTCGACATGGAAAGCGAGATCGTCGTCGAGCGCCGCACGCTGATGAAGTTCGCCTGCCGGGCCTACGTGGACGGCGAGCTGGCCTGCACCTCGGACATTCTTTGCGCAGGCCGCAAGCCATGACCGCCCGGTGATCGACGCCCGTGCCATCATCGACCCCTCCGTCCAACTCGGCGACGGCGTCGAAGTCGGGCCTTGGAGCCTCATCGGGCCGGACGTTGAGATCGGCGACGGCTGCGTCATCGGTCCGCACGCCATCATCAAGGGGCCGACACGCATGGGCGCGGGCAACCGCATCTTTCAGTTCGCCACCATTGGCGAGGACACGCCGGCGTTGGCTTACCGCGGCGAGCCCACCCGTCTGCAAATCGGCGACGGCAACGTCTTCCGCGAAGGCGTCACCGTGCATCGGGGCATGCAACAAGGCCAAGGCGCGACCATCGTCGGCAGCCACGGGCTGTTCATGGCCTATGTCCACATCGGCCACGACTGCACGGTGGGCGACCACGTCATCATGGCCAACAACGCTTCCTTGTCCGGCCATTGCACGGTGGGCGACCATGCCAACTTCGGCGGCTACGCCGGGGTGCCGCAATTCCGCGCCATCGGCGCCCACGCCCACATCGCCGGCATGAGCTTGGTGCTCAAGGACGTGCCGGCCTACGTCACCGTGGCGGGCAATCCGGCCGCAGCGGTGGGCATGAACGTCGAGGGAATGCGTCGGCGAGGTTACGGCCCGGACCTCATCGGCATCCTGCGCGGCGCCTTCAAGACCCTGTACCGCTCCGGCCTCACGGCGGAGGAGGCCTGCCAGCGGCTGCGCCGCGAGCACGCCGACTGCCCGGAAGTGGAGCGCTTCGTCACCTCCGTGGAGACTTCCAAAGTCGGCGTCATTAGGCCTCGGCGGACCTGAAGCCCGAGTGCCGAATGGCAGAACGAATGTGTGCGGGCTCAGAAACATTTCGGAACCTGGCCCAAGTGACGAGTGCGGAGTTTCGCGCAGCGAAACCACAACGCGCCCGCAAAGTGGGTGCGCATGTTGCAAACCTAGGACGCACCGATATCATGGCTGCATGAGTTCGGCCAGATATCCTATTGGGAAAGTCAAGGACGGCTTCACGTGAGCAGCGCCATCAACACTTTGCGCGTGATGCGCAAGATTCAAGACTCCGGATTGCCTGAGAAGCAGGCGGAAGCCATTGCTGCGGCAATCGCTGCCGAACTTGACGAGGGCGGCTTGGCAACCAAGGCCGATTTGGCGGCGCTGAAATCAGACATCAAGCTCCACATCTACGGCATGGCAGCCGCAGTCGTCGCGCTCCTCAAGGCCCTTGAGTACGCCGGGCTATAGAATCACCTTTCCCGTCCCGGCAGGGTCTCGCCTCCCCCAATCTCCCGCAGAAGCGCTGACGGCAGCGAAGCGCTCCCAGCCTTCGGCCCTGACCTTGCAGCATAGTCACAAGAATCACTGAATAGTGCGCTAGGGCCCGTTCACCGGAAACAAACGGGGGAAACGGGCTCGGGAGCGTTGCTCCCGAGCCCGTGGTTGCCGATCAGAAGCTGAGGCTTGCGGCAGCGAACCAGTAACGGCCCAAGGCATCGTACATGCCCGGGAAGGTGTTGCCGTTGCCGTTGATGGACGGTCCGGCGCCGTTGCCGGCGATGGGCGGCGCTTCGTCAAAGACGTTGTTGACGCCCAACCGCAGCTGGGTGTTTTCCCGCACGTCCCAGAACACGGACAGATCGATGTAGGAGATGCTCTTGAGATCGATGTCCGTCTCGTTGAGATCATCCACTTTGCTGGTGTAGCGCCACATCATGCTGGCCGCCACATTCCATGGCGTGGTCCAGACCAGCCGCAGCTTGTTGCGCAGGTCCGGAGTCGGGTAGCCGCAAAACGCCCCCCAATTGCCGGCGCAGGCTTCGGTGGGAGCCCCTGCCAACTCCTGCTGGTCCCATTTGTCGATGTAGGACATGACGTTGCTGACGCTCACGCTACCCATGTCGCCAACGTCAAAGACGTAGTCGGCGATCAAGTCGAAGCCGCTGACCTTCTCTATGGCAAGGTTGTCCTGCAAGGCCACGACATGGCCGCTGGTCTCCACGTTCGATCCGATCCAAAGGTCGCCGGGGCGTCCCCGCCGAACGGAGCCGCACTGGGACTGGTTGCCGTCGAGGCATTGGTTCAGGATGAACTCCGGCCCCAAGTTGCTGATGCCCTTTTCGATCTTGATGTTGTAGTAGTCCACGCTGACCGTCAGGCCGTCGAGCGCCTCCGGCGTGAGGACGACGCCGAACGAGTAGGTGTCGGCCTCCTCCGGATTGAGATTTGGATTGCCGCCCTGCAGGTAGTTGTACTGACCGGCCGGGGAGTTGGCGACGTTGCCGAACTGCTCCGCCGTCACGCCGGTGCGGGCGCATTCCTCGAAGCTCCGGCCCGCAGCCGTCAAGCCCCCCGTGACCGAACCGCCACAGGGGTCGCCGGTCATGTCAAACAGGTTGAAGCCTTGGGGCTGGAAGAGCTCGCGCAGGTTGGCCGCGCGAATGGCGCGCTGGAAGCTGCCGCGCACCTTGACGGTGGGATTTACGGCCCAACCGACGCGAACGCCAAAGGTCTCGGTGGATACGCCGTAGCTGTAGTCGGAGTAGCGGAAGCCCCCATCCAAGGTCAGCTCCTCGGCCCAAGCCGCGCCTTCCACCAGCGGAATGCTGGCTTCCATGTAAAGCTCCCAAAGGTCGTAGCCGCCGCTCACCGGAGGCGTCGCGCCGCCTTGGCCCGCGCCCTCGCCGTTGCGGAAGCCCTCGTCGGGACTGAAGTCGAGGTTCTCCTCCCGGTACTCCGCGCCGAGCACCACCGCAACGCCGCTGTCCGCACTGGGCAGCCGCCAACCGTAGTCGCCAAGGTCGCCGGCCACGAAGGCCGAGGCCACGATCTGATCGGTGGTGCCACGGGCGAACAGGGGCAGGACGATGTAGTCCAGCGCCTCCTGGGTCACGCCACCTTCCGAAAAGATGTTCCAAGGCACGCAGCCCGGATCGGAGCCATCGACCACGGAGCGGCAGACGATCTCGCCAGTGTCCGGGTGCCGCACGGCATCCAAGGCGCGGCGAAGCTTGGTGGTGCCGAGATCATTCAAGTAAGTGTTCTCCATGCTGACCTCAGCGTAGAGCACGGAGGCGTCAAAGCTCCATTGGTCGTTGATGTCGCCGCGCAAGCCGAACACGCCACGGAAGCTGGTGTGGCGGAGATCTTGCTGGCGGTTGCCGCCCTCCACGTTGCGCCGGCCGATCCAGAACGGCTCGCGGACATCATCCATGGTCAGGCCAATGGAGCCGCAGACGGTGTCAAACTGCTGTTGGGACAGAAGCGGATTGCCGCAGTTCAGCGTTTCGGTCACGAAAAAGTTGCCGGACGGCGCAATCTGCGATACCGACCGGTCGTCCATGAACATCAATTCGGTGTAAGCCTCGGTACGGTCGTTGATGGCATAGTGCGCGAATGCGCCGAAGGTCCACTGCTCGTCGGGGCGCTGGAAGTAGTTCAGCGGCCCGTAGTTGAAGGTCTCCCCCTGGCGCGCGACAAACTCATCGCCTTGCACGATGTAGTCCACGGCGGGGCCCCCGACCCCAAAGTTGGTGAACCGACCTTGCGGAATGGTCGATGAGCCGAAGCAGAAGGTGGTGTCGTCGCTGAGTGCGCAGGAGCTGTAGTCCCGATCACCCTGCAACACAGGTTCAATGTCCCGATAGGTGGCATAGGCGGTGATGTTGCCGCGGCCGCCATCGAAGTTGCCGCCCACGATCAAGGACATGTAGTTGGTGCCGCCGACGGCAGCAACGCCGACGGCGACACC
>JAPOTD010000130.1 GCA_026709365.1 Gammaproteobacteria bacterium | reverse complement strand
AAGCGTTAATGGAAATATTGCCTCAAGATTGCAACTACATCTTTTTTGATTTTGCACCCGCAGATTGTCCTCAAGCACCAGGAAGGCGTCGCCGACGCGCACGAGGTCGCTGCCGCACACCGACACGTAGGCATCTAGCGGCACCTTGACGCCTTCCATCTCCGGGCGGTAGTTGGGGCAGCCGCGCACCAACTCGGTCGGCACAATGCCGTCGCGCAGGATGTGCCCAGGGCCGTAAACATCCGCCAGGAACAAATTGAGCGCTTGGACGCGCTGAATCAAGCCCCGCTCGATGAGCGCCCACTCGCTGGCGGGCAGCAGGCGCGGCACGCAGTCCACCGGAAACACCCGCTCGATGGACTCATCATCGCCGTAAACCGTAAAGGTGATGCCTTCGTGCAGCAGGGAGCGGGCGACGCGCTGGTGCAGGCGTCCAAGCTCGCCGGGCGACCAGGTCTCAATGGCCTGAACAAGCGTTCGGCAGTGCGGGCGCGGCGAGCCCGCAGCGTCCACCATCTCGTCATAGAAGCCTGGGTCGAGCTCGTAGCCATCAAACGGCGAGGCGCCATCCGGCCTCGGTTCGCCATCGGCTGCGTCGCCGTCATCGCGCCAATCCATAGCCCGCAATATCGCGCTGGCAGGGCAGGCTGTCAATGCGCGACCTGACGGTCGCGGATGGAGTTTCGCTGCGCGAAACTCCGCGCTCGTTGCTTGGGCGAGATTTTGATCGGCGTTTGACGTGCGTCGCGGCGCCAAGACCGCTGCGAGGATGCGGGGGCGGGCGGCCTGACGGTTGCTATACTGCGGCGACGCCCAACCATCCCCTGCAGCGAGGCCCCAAGTCAAACACCTGCTCATCGTCTATCACACCCACACCGGCAACACCGAGCGCATGGCCGAAGCGGCGTTAAGCGGCGCGCAGTCCGAGGACGTTGACGGGGTTGAGGCACGCCTGCTGCGCGCCGGGGACGCCGGGGCTGAAGACCTGCTCTGGGCCCACGGACTGCTGCTTGGCACTCCGGAGAACTTCGGCTACATGTCCGGCGGCATGAAGGACTTTCTCGACCGAACCTTCTATCCGGTGGAGGGCAGGATAATGTCCCTGCCCTACGCCGTGTTCATCAGCGCGGGCAATGATGGCACAATGGCCCTCGCCGCGATTCGCCGCATCGCCAACGGCTACCCCTTCAAGGAGGTGCAGGCGCCGATGGTCGCGGTCGGCGAATTGACGGACGAGCACCTCAAGGGCTGCCGGGAGTTGGGGCTGGCGATGGCCTTGGGGCTGGAGATGGATCTGTTCTGAATCGCAACGCCCGCAAGGGCAATCACGGAGGCAACCGCATGGACATCTCGATCACCTACTGCGGCATCTGAAACTACAAGCCGCGCGCGGTCAGTTTGGCCGCCCGACTGAAGGCCGAATTCGGCGCCTCATGCCAGCTCATCGAAGGCGGCGGCGGCGTGTTCGACGTGGTGGTGGATGGGGCGCTGCTGCATTCCAAGCGGCAATGCGCCGACCAATTCCCCGACGCGGACAAGCTGGTGAGCGCCATCAAGGCCCGAGGCTGCTAAACCCTTTGGTTGCTGGGCAAGCCCCAAGGCGCTAATCACCCCGCAACGCGGCAGTGATCGGCAGGCGAACGGCCCGGGCCGCCGGGAACAAGCCGCCGATGAAGCCGAGCGTCAGCGCCCAGATCAGGCCCAACCAAAGCAGGTCGCCGGTCACGGCAAAGTCGAAGGCGATCTGCGAGAAGGAGGCTTGGTTGAGGGTGGCGACGGTGAAGCCGTTGAAGCCAAAGTAGGCGATGGCGCCGCCGACCAGGCCACCCAGCAAAGCCAGGCCCAAAGCCTCGATCAGCACCGAGACCATCACCGCCGCGCCGCCGAAGCCGAGCGCCCGCAAGGTGGCAATCTCGACCGTGCGCGTGGAGACTGCGGTGTACATGGTGTTCAGCGCGGCAAAGAAGGCGCCAAAGGCCATGATGAAGGCAACGGTGTAGCCGAACGTGGTGATCAGCGCATCCAGGGATTCGGATTGGCTCCGATAGAACGCCTGCTCCGCGTGCGCCTCAAGGTCCAAGCGCCGATCCTCCTCAATGCGCGCGGCCAAGGCATCGAAGGCCTCCGGCGCCGTCAGGCGCACCCGGATCGACTGCACGGTGGCGCCCCGGCGAAAGGTGGACTGAGCCACCGGCAGATCTGCCCACAACTCGGACTCGTAGGCGGACCCATTGGCCCTGAACAGGCCGACGATGGTCCAATCGCTGTCCCGAAGCGCCACCTTGGCGCCCAAGTCGATGCCGGTGAACTCCGCCGCGGCACCCAAGCCGGCGATGGCTTCGCGCTTGCCCGGCTCGAATGGACGGCCCTCGACGATCTCCACTTCCGGGCGAACCCGAAAGGCCGCGGGCTCGACGCCGCGAATGATCAGGTTGGCTGGCTGGCCCGTGGAGCGCTTGGGCACGTCCGCCACCACATACATTTCCGGGCTGTAGTCGGCCACCTCAGGCATGGTGGAGACGATGCGCACCGCGTCAGGCTCCACCTGCCCGGACAGCTCGCCGTTGGAGCCGCCGCGCAGCACCAACGCCCGATCCGGGGAGCCGCCCCGCTCCAAAGCCGACGAAAATCCGCCGGCCATGGCAAGCAGGGTGACCAGCACCGCCACCACGCCGCCGATGCCGACCACGATCACTGACGAACTGCCGAGCCGGGAGGGCAGATTGCGAATGTTCATCAGCGTGACGGCGGCAATCTGGGACAGCATGGGCGCTAACGTTCCCGCAACGCCTCAACGATGCTCAAGCGCCGGGCCGTCAGGGCGGGAGCGGCGCCCACCACCAAACCCAGCAGCGCCGACAAGGCCAAGGCGCTGGCCGCGGTGACGCCGCTGACCTCAAACACCCCGACGATCTCCTCAAGGCCGGGGCCGACGATGGCGGCGGCGCCCAATGCCAAAGCCGTGCCCAACAAGGCCCCCACCGCGCAAAGCAGCAGGGCTTCGCCAAGCACCAGCGCCGCCACCGCCCCGTCGGAGAAGCCAATCGTCTTCAGCACGGCCAACTCCGGCACCCGCTCGCGCAGCGCCTGGGCCATGGTGTTGCCGGTCAGGAGCAGAATGGTGAAGAAGACGGCGGCGAGAATGCCGGTCATCATCAACTCGATGTCGCCGATCTGCTGCATGAACTGTCGCGCCTGCTCGGCTTCGGTGATGGTGCGGGTGGGATTGAGGGAGTTGGTGAACAGCGCATCGATCGCGTTGGCGACCTCCGCCGCCCGTCCGCTGTCCGCGATGCGCACCGTGAACCAGCCGACCGTGCCTTCGCCGAACTCGCGCGCCTCGTCAAAGTAGGCGTAGTTCAGCAGGAACACGCCGGGCTGCTGCATGTCCTGGGGGGCGGCGTAGGTGCCCACCAAGTCGAACTCCCAATTGCGGCTGCCGTCCCTCTTGGCGTAGATGTCGCCCTCGATCGGGATCTTGTCGCCCACCGTCCAGCCGTACTTCGCCGCCATCGCTGCCGGCGCCACGGCACCGGTGCGGGTGTTGGCGAACGCCTCAAGGTGCTGCGGATCGATGAGGTACTCCGAATGCATCTCGAAGTGGGCGACGGGATCCACCGGATACTTCGGAAAGAAGTTGGCCCGGTCCTGGTAAATGCCGCCGAACCAATCGGCGTGGGTGACGGCCAGCACGCCGTCCACTGCGGCAATGCGCTGCAGGGCGCTGATCGGCAACGGGTCGATGATCGAGTACTTGGGCGAAACCACCAAGCGGTCAATGCCGGGCTCGCCGAAGCCGCCGCCTTCGGAGAAGGAATGGGAAACGGTGCGCAACAGGACGAACAGCAGGAAGGCGATCATCACCGACACCAAGGTCAGCCAAGTGCGCACCGGGCGGCGAAACAGGTTCGCCCACATGAAGCCGAGGCGGCTCATGCGGCGTTCTCCACCAGCAGGCCCTTGTCCATGCGCAGCACTTGGGCAGCGTGCTCGGCGGCCTTCGGGTCGTGGGTGACCATGATGATGGTCTTGCCGTACTCGCCGTTCAAAGTTTCCAGGAGCTTGAGGATTTCATCGGCCGTCTCCCGGTCCAGGTCGCCGGTCGGCTCGTCGCACACCAGCAAACCCGGATCGGCGACGATGGCCCGGGCAATGGCCACCCGCTGCTGTTGGCCGCCGGACAGCTCACCCGGCTTGTGCTTGGCCCGGTCGGCCAAGCCGACGATCCGCAGCGCGGCGGCGGCGTTGGCGTGGCGCTGCTTGCTCGACAGGGCGGTCAGGAGCAACGGCAGCTCCACGTTGCGCTGGGCGCTCAGCACCGGCAGCAGATTGTAGAACTGGAAGATGAAGCCGACATTGGCGGAACGCCACTTGGCCAACTGCTTGGCCGACATCTCGGCCAAGGGCCGCCCCCCTACGACCACCGATCCGGCCGTGGGATGGTCCAAGCCGCCGATGAGGTTGAGCAGCGTGGTCTTGCCCGACCCGGAAGGCCCCATCAGGGCCAAAAAGTCGCCCTCCTCAATCTCCAAACTGATGCCCGCCAGCACCTCCACCGATTCCCTGCCCTTGATGAACGCCTTCTCAACGCCCTTGCAGCTGACCACCGCCATGCAACGCTCCTTTGGTGTTCCTCAATCCCTATTGCGGCAACGAGACCCGGCCAGCGGAGGCCAGACTCGCCAACAGGCTATCGTCCGGACGGGCCACGATCCGCTCGCCGGCATCCAGGCCGGCCACGACCCGCACCTTGGCGCCTTGTCCGCCGTCCACGCTGATCGGCCGGCGCCGCGCCTCATCATCCGTCACCACCAGCACGTAGCTGTTGGCGCCTTCGCGAACCACCGCTGCCTTGGGCACCAGCACGCCGGCCTCGACCGGCGCCTCGGCCGCCTGGGCACCGGCCTCCAAAAACGCAACCCGAACGCCCATGTCCGGCAGCACCCGGCCATCGCGCTCATTGAACCCCACCCGCACCCGCACGGTGGCCTTGCTGCGCTCGGCGGCCGGAATGATGGCGACCACGGCCGCTGCGTAGGCGTCCTCAGGGTAGGCGTTGAGCGTGATGCTGACGGGCTGGCCGGGATGGACCCGGTTGATGTAAGCCTCGTTGACGTCCACCTCCACTTCAAGGGAATCCATGTCAACGATGGTGCAAATGCCGGTGCGCGTGTAGCCGCCGCCGGCGGACACCGGCGAGATCATTTCCCCCGGCTGCGCCGCCTTGGCGATGACCACGCCGGCGAAGGGCGCCCGGATGCGCATGTCCTCAACGACTTGCCGCTGCACCGCCAAGGCGCGCTCCGCCACTACGGCATCCTGGCGCATGCGCTCCAGGCGCGCGGTCATTTCCTCAACAGCCAAGCGATGGCGGTCGAGGTCCGCCTGGCTCACCAGCTCCCGCTCAGCCAGCCCCTCGCTGCGCGCCAGATCGAGCTGGCCCTGCTTAAGCTGCGCCTCGACTTCCAGCAGGCTGCGGCGGGCCGACTCCAACTGCGAGGCGGCCAGCTCAAGCTGCGCCTGAGGCACGCTGTCGTCCAAGCGGGCCAGCAACTGCCCGGCTTCCACGCGGTCCCCCTCCTCGATGCGCACTTCCAGCACCTTGCCGGTGGTCTTGCTGGACACCGTCGCCTGCCGCCGCGCCACGACATAGCCCGTGGCATCCAGCACGCTGGCGTCAGGGTTGCGGGGCGCAATCGCCTCGGCCAGCGCCGTGGGAACGGGCGAGCGCGGCGCATCCTCCGGCAGGGGCAGCAACCAATAGGCAAAGGCCACGCCGCCCGCCAAGGCAATCAGCGCCAACCACTTCAGCGGCTTGGCGGTGGAAGGCGACGGCTCCGACCGGTCGATGCGCAGTTGGTTCAACAGCGATTTCTGATCCGGCTGCGGCTCCATCGACAAAGCTCCTAACCAGCTGGGACTGATGGCGAGTCTAACAGAGTTGGCCTACCCCGCCTGCGCGACCTGACGGTCGCTTAGGTCGGATTCCGAGGTGTTTCTGGGCCCGCACGGGGTGCCCGCTCTGCGAGCGCATTGGATATGCATCAATCGCTGGTTCTCAAGTAAGATGTTGCCCGCCATGCTTAGATCATCCGTTCGCACACTGTCCATCGGCCTGCTGGCCGCAGCGCTCGCCGCCTGTTCCCAAAACTCCTCCAACTCGACCGATCCCAAGGAAGCCCCGGCCACAGAAATGCCCGAAACGAACCCACTGCTTACGCCCAGTCCCCTGCCGCTTGAGTATCCGCCGTTCGACCGCATCGAACCGGCGCATTTCCTGCCCGCCTTCGAGGCTGGCATGGCGGAGCACCTCGCCGAAATCGACGGCATCACCGCCCAAGCGGAGGCGCCGACCTTCGGCAATACGCTGGTTCAGCTCGAATTGGCCGGGGAAACGCTCGATCGAGTGGTCAGCGTGTTTTTCGGGCTTAACTCGGCGCACACCAACGACGCCCTCAATGAAACGGAAGCCCAGATTGCGCCCCAGCTGGCTAAGCACCGGGATCGCATCTTCCTCAACACCGCTTTGTTCGGGCGCATCCAAGACGTTTACCGCGCCCGGGACGCATTGGAACTTGGACCGGAATCGCTGCGCTTGGTCGAGGAGACCCACCGCGCTTTCGTGCGCGCCGGCGCCATGCTGCCCGAGGCGGAAAAGGAATCGTTGCGAGCCGTCAACTCCGAGTTGGCCGAGTTGCGGACCCGCTTCAGCCAGAACGTGCTGAGCGAGGTGAATGATTCGTTTGTCGTCGTCCAAAGCAGGGGGGAGTTGAACGGCTTAAGCGACGCGCAAATCGAGACGGCCGCCAGCGAAGCGGCCTCCCGCGGCTTGGAGGGCAAGTTCATCATTCCGCTGCTGAACACCACCCAGCAGCCCTTGCTCTCCCAGCTCGAGAACCGAACGCTGCGCGAAAGGCTGCTGCAGCGCTCGACGGAACGCGGCAGCCGGGGCGGCGACTACGACAACCGGGAGATTGTCAGCCGCAGCGCGGAATTGCGGGCAAGGCGGGCCCAACTGCTGGGCTTCGCCAACCACGCGGCCTATGTCCTCGACGACGAAACCGCCGGCACCGTCCAAGCCGTGAATGAGCGGCTGGCATCGCTGACGCCTGCCGCGGTGGCCAACGCCCGGCGCGAGGCGGGCGAACTGCAAAACATCGTGGACAACATGGGCGGCGGCTTCCAACTCGCCGCCTGGGATTGGGACTTCCACGCCGAAAAGCTGCGCCGGGAGCGCTACGCCTTTGACGAATCCCAGCTGCGGCCCTATCTGGAACTGGAGAGCGTGCTGTTCAATGGCCTGTTCTTCGCCGCCAGCCAAGTTTACGGCATCACGGTCAAGGAGCGTTTCGACCTGCCGACCTACCAGGAGGACGTGCGGGTCTTTGACGTGTTCGACCACGACGGCTCAACCCTTGGGCTGTTCATCTTCGACGCCTACGCCCGCGAGTCGAAGCGCGGCGGCGCTTGGATGAACCAGTACGTCGCCCAATCCCGCCTGCTGGGCAAGCGGCCGGTCGTTGCGAACCACCTCAACATCCCCGAACCAACGCACGGGGAGCCGACCCTGCTCACCTTCACCGAGGTCATCACCGCCTTCCACGAATTCGGCCACGCTCTGCACGGACTGTTCTCGGACGTACGCTACGCCACGTTCAGCGGCACCAACGTGCCGCGCGACTTCGTTGAGTACCCTTCCCAACTCAATGAGATGTGGGCCACTTGGCCAGCGGTTCTGGCCAACTACGCCAAGCATCACGAAACCGGGGAACCCATGCCGGAGGACTTGCTCGACCGGGTGCTCAGCGCAAAGCGATTCAACCAGGGCTACGCCACCACCGAGTACCTGGCCGCTGCGCTCATCGACCAGGCGCTGCACCAGCTGGCGCCGGGCGAGGCTCCCGCAGCGGAAGACGTCCTGGCCTTCGAAGCCCAAGCCCTCGCCACTGCCGGCGCGGACCTGGCCACGGTGCCACCACGCTACCGCCTGCCCTATTTCTCCCACATCATGGGCGGCTACTCGGCAGGCTACTACGCCTACATATGGAGCGAAGTGCTGGACGCCGACACCGAGCAGTGGTTCCACGCCAACGGCGGCATGACCCGCGCCAACGGCCAGCGCTTCCGTGACGCCCTGCTGTCACGGGGCGGCAGCGAGGACGCCATGACGCTGTTCCGCAACTTCATCGGCCGCGAGCCGAGCATCGAGCCGCTGCTCGAGCGGCGGGGATTGAACGAAAAAGCCTCGGATCCGGCTAAACCGTTCCAAGACGCTGGCACCTAACTGGTGCTCGAGTGCTCAGCAATAACTTCAAGAAAAGCCTCGCCGTATCGCTTGAGCTTGGTTTCGCCGACGCCGTGCAGCGCCAGCATCGCCTCCTGGGAATCGGGTCGGTCGCGCACGAACGCCTTGAGCGTTGCGTCGTGAAAGATGACGTAGGGCGGCACGCCGGCGTCGTCAGCCAGCTCGATTCGCCGCGACTTCAGGGCCTGCCACAGCGGCTCGTCGGCGGCGCTGACCGCATGGCTCTCCGGACGCGGGCCGGCCTTGCGCTTGGGCTTGTCGATGCGGGCCTCCTCGCGCAGCTCAAGGCGCTCCTCGCCGCGCAGCAAGGGCCGGGCTTGCGGGGTCAGCATCAGCGCGCCGAAGCGCTCGGCCTCCACGCGGGCGAAGCCGCGCACCACCACCTGCCTGGCGACGGAGCGCCACTGGCGGTCGGAGAAGTCCGCGCCGATGCCGTAGGTCGATAGGCGTTCGTGCCGATGCTGGCGCATCTTGGCGGTGTCCTTGCCGCGCAGCACGTCGATCACATGGGCGGCGCCAAAGCGCTCGCCGGTGCGATGGATGCAGGACAGGAACTTCTGCGCCGCCGTCGTGCCATCCCAGGTCTTGGGCGGATTGAGGCAGCTGTCGCAGTTGCCGCACGGCCCCGCGTAGTCCTCGCCAAAATAGGACAGCAGCGCCGCCCGTCGGCAGGCGGTGACCTCGCACCAGCCAAGCAAAGCGTCGAGCCGGGTCCGCTCAATGCGCTTATGCTGCTCGTCCGCCTCGGATTGATCGGCCATCTGCCGCAGCCGCACCACGTCCTGCAAGCCATAGCTCATCCAAGCATCCGCGGGCAGCCCATCGCGGCCCGCCCGCCCGGTCTCCTGATAGTAGGCCTCCACGCTCTTAGGCAAATCCACATGGGCCACGAAGCGCACGTCCGGCTTGTCGATGCCCATGCCGAAAGCGACGGTGGCGACGATGACCACCCCGTCGTCGCGTTGAAAACGGCTTTGGTGCCGCTGGCGCACATCGCTTGGCAGGCCGGCGTGATAGGGCAGCGCATCAAAGCCCGCATCCACCAACTGCTGCGCCGTCTCCTCCACCTTGCGCCTCGAGAGGCAATAGACAATGCCCGCCTCATCCCGATGACCTTCCAGAAACGCCTGCAGGTTCGCGCCGGAGCTGCCCTTCACCTGCACCCGGTAGCAAATGTTGGGCCGGTCGAAGCCGCTGATGAAGCGCCGGGGCTCGATGAGCGCCAAGCGGGAAGCGATCTCCTCCCTGGTGCGCAGGTCAGCGGTGGCGGTCAGCGCCATGCGCGGCACGCCGGGGAAGCGCTCCGCGAGCACGTCCAGCCCCAAGTAGTCCTGGCGAAAGTCGTGCCCCCATTGGGAGACGCAATGCGCCTCATCGATGGCGATGAGCGCCACATCCAAGCCGCGCAGCAGTTCCAGAGTGCCGGACTCACCGCTCAGCAGCCGCTCCGGCGCCAGATACAGCAAGTCCAGTTCGCCGCGCGCCAGCGCCCCCTCAATCTCCCGCTGTTCGTGAAAGGGCACGCTGGAGTTGAGGAACGCCGCCGCCACTCCGAGCTGGCGCAGCGCCTGCACCTGGTCCTGCATCAGCGCGATCAACGGCGAGACGACGATGCCCACTCCCGGACGCAGCATGGCCGGAATCTGGTAGCACAGCGACTTGCCGCCGCCGGTCGGCATCAGCACCAGCGAATCCCGGCCGTCGAGAACGGACTCGATGACCTCAAGCTGCCCGGGACGAAACTCAGGATAGCCGTAAACACGGCGCAGCAGCGCGTGGGCGCGTTGGGTGGGGTTGGGGTTCACGAACCGATTATAGAAAGTCCCCGGGCCAGCGCGACCTGACGGTCGGGTTTGTAGTTTCGCTGGCGCGAAACTCCGCAGCCGTTGCGCAAATCGATTTCCAAAATGAATCTGAGCCCGCACAGCCAGCGCATGCGCACCCGCAAAGCGGGCGCGCCCCTGGCTGTGCGG
>JAPOTD010000005.1 GCA_026709365.1 Gammaproteobacteria bacterium | reverse complement strand
GGCCCAAGGCGGAGGCGAGCAGCCAATCCAGGCATCGCTCCTGGGCACACAGGCGATAGTCGCCAGGGCTGAGGTGAAACAGGGTGCCGTCATCCAGCACCATGCCGGCGTCGTTGCACCATACGGCGTAGCCCACCCGGCCGGGACGAATCTTGCCAACGTCGCGCGTCATCAGCCGGTTCAGGAACGCCGCCGCATCCGACCCGCCGATCCGGTACTTGGTCATTGGGGTCAGATCGAAGACGCCGGTGGCATTGCGAACGGCGAAGTACTCCAGCTCCATGTCCTCGTAGGCGATCGCCGAAGCGTAGCCCTTCCACTGCTCCCACTGCCGAAGCTCGCAAGCCGCCTGCGCCCTGGACGCAAACGGCGTGTCCAGCAGCCTTCGCTCGTCATGGGGCATCATGCAGCGGCCTCCCCGGCCAGAATCGCCTTGGCGGCGTTGCGCCCGGCCAAGCCCAGCAGGCCACCGCCGGGATGGGCGCTGGCGCCGCACAGATACAGGCCCGGCACCGGCGTGGCGTAGTGGTTGGCGCCCGGCACGGGGCGGGTGAACAGGGCTTGGTCCAAGGCGATCTCCCCATGGTGCCAATGTCCGCCGCGCAATCCGAACTGGGCCTCCAGGTCGGGCGGCGTCAGCAGTTCGGCGGCAATGACCCGCTCGCCGATGCCGGGCGCTAAGGCCTCCAGCCGCGCTAGGCAGGCGCGCATGAAGGTCTCCCGGCCCACCTGCCAGCCCGCCTTGAGTGCATAGGGCGCGTACTGCGCCACAGCGGAGAGAACATGCTTGCCGGGCGGCGCCAAGCTGTCGTCATGCACCGTCGGAACGGAAATCTCCATCACCGGCCCTGGCGAGCACTCGCCGTACTTGGCGTGGTTGAAGGCCGCCTCAATGCCGTCCATGGAAGCGGCGGCCAACAGCCGCGAGCCCGCATCCGCTGGACTCAGGTCCTGGAATTCAGGCAGGCCGTCGAGCGCCAAGTGTAGCTTGGCAGTGACGCCGCGCGCTCGGAAGTTGTGTACGCGCCGAACAAAGCCGGCATCCAGGTTGAGCAGCCCCACCAGCTGGAAAGTGCTCGCAAGGTCGGCGTTCGAAGCCACGAGGGGCGCGGCCAAGGCCGAGCCGTCGGCGAGCGTGACGCCGACCGTGCGGCAGTCCGACAAGTCGATGCCGGCAACGCGCGCGCCGTAGCGAATGGTCGCGCCGGCCGCCTCGGCGGCGGCGGCGAAGGCGTCCCCCAACGCGCCCATGCCGCCCTTGACCAAGGCGGGGCCTTGGCCACCATCATTGAGATGCCGGTGCAGGTAGGCGTAAACGGTGTTGGGCGAGCGCGGCCCCATGTGCGATCCCAAAACCGCATCCATGCCGAGGGCGGCCTTCAGCAGCGGGTTGTCAAACCTCTCCTGGGCTAAGTCATGGATGTTGATCGCACCGATGCGCAGCAGCTCGCGCAGGTCCGCCTTGCCCAGCGCGCGCAGGTCCCAAGCGAGCTTCGCCAAGAGCCGATGATCTCGTCCCCGGCGTTCGCAGAGCCGCGGAAAGGGGCGCGCGCAAAAGCGGTTGAGCACCTTGGCGAAGCGCTGCGTTTGCCGTTGGAACTCGCTGAAGGCGGCTTGGTCGTTGGCTGAAGCGCCCTCCAGGCGGTCACCGTCAATGACCAGCTGCCGTCCGTCGCCGGGCAGGACGACGGTTTTCAGATGGCGTGCCGCATAGGCCAGCCCATGCCGTTCCAAGGCCAGGTCCCTGGCCACCTCGGGGCTGAGCATGTTCAGCAGGTGGGCCGCTGCGGAGACCCGAAAGCCGTCGGCGAACTCCCGGGTGGCCGCCAAGCCGCCGGGACGCTCGGCGGCCTCGAGCACCAGCACCTTGCGGCCGCTGCGCGCCAGGTAGGCCGCGCAGGCCAGGCCGTTGTGGCCGGCGCCGACCACCAGGGCGTCGTAGGCGGCGTCAGTCATTGGGGTAGCTCGCCGGCGTCAGGTCGGGGCGCTTCAAGTCGGCCAGAATCTCGCGGGCGGCGTTGGCGCCGGGCGCCGCCATGACCCCGCCGCCGGGATGGGTGCCGGAGCCGCACAGGTAGAAGCCCGGCAGCGGCCCCCGGTACTGGGCGCAGCCGGGAAAGGGACGGTTGAAGAGCAGTTGGTCGAAGGTCAGCTCGCCGTGAAAGATGTTGCCCTCGGTGAGGCCCACCTCGTCCTCCAGCTCGTGGGGGGTGCGGATTTCGCAATCCAGCATCAAGTCCTTCAAGTTGGGGCTGTGCTCGGCGAGCTGGTCGATCACCGTCCGGCCGAAGGCGTCCCGCGCCGCTGGCGTCCATGGGCCGTCGGCGAGCGTCGCCGGGCAGTATTGGACGAACACGCTCATCATGTGCTTGCCGGGCGGCGCCATGGTCGGGTCCACCAGGGTGGGGATCAGCATATCGACGTAAGGATCCTTCGACCAAGTGCCGGCCTTCCAGTCGTCGTAGGCCCGTTCCATGCGTTCCAAGGAGTCCGTGCAGTGCATGTCGCTGCGCATCAGGAGGCTGCCGGGCGAAAGTCCGTTGAACGTCGGCAGCCCGTCCAGCGCGATGTTGAGCTTGCCCGATGAGCCCCGAATCTTGAAGTTTCTCGCCTGCTCGACCACTTCGGCGGGCAGATCGCTGGCGTCGAAGCACTTTAGGAAGGTGCGTTTGGGATCCAAGTTGGAGACCACCAGCTTGGCCCGGTGTTCGGTGCCGTCGGCGAGTGCCACCCCGGCGGCGCGGCCCCGCTCGACGATGACGCGATGCACGTCCGCCTCGCAGATGACCTCGCCGCCGAACGCCCGAAAACTGTTGGCCAGCGCCGCTGCGACGGCGCCCATGCCGCCACGGGCGAAGCCCCAGGCGCCGACGTTGCCATCCACCTCGCCCATGTAGTGGTGCAGCAGGACATAGGCGGTTCCCGGTGAATAGACGCCCAAGCCCGTGCCGATGACGCCGCTGCCCGACAGGTGCGCCTTGATGACGTCCGTTTCGAAGTACTCGTCCAGGAAGTCGCCGATGCTCATGGTCCAGAAGCGCACCGAGTCGAGCAGGCCCTCCTCGCCCAGGCCGGTGAAGGCACGGGCCAGCTCAAGCAGGCCTTTCAAGTCCCTGGGCTTGAAGGAGGTGGGATCAGGCGGGGTTGCCAGCAGGAACTGACGGATCAGGCGGGTCTGCTTGGTCACGTCGGCCGCAAAGCGCTGGTAGGCATTGGCGTCGCGCGGGGAGTGCCGCGCCATTTCGCGGTGCCGGCGCTCAGCGTCGGCATGGTTGCCGAAGTAGTCGCCGTTGCGCGTGAAGGTCACGCCGCCGTGGTAGGGCACCACCTGCAGGCCGTGCCGGGCCAGTTCCAGGTCGCGGGAGATTTCCGGCCGCAGCAGGGAGCAGACGTAGGAGCAGTTGGAGTAGGTCCAGCCGGGATGAAGCTCGCGGCTGACGCTGGCCCCGCCGATGTGCGGATTGCGTTCCAGCACCAGCACGTCCAATCCGGCCTTGGCCAGATAGGCGGCGTTGCACAGGCCGTTGTGGCCAGCGCCGATGACGATGGCATCGTAGGTCTTCAAGGGCTGAGTCCGGGCTGGTGGGCAACCTTAGTCCTTGGGGGCGATGGGGGTCAATGCGCGACCTGACGGTCGCGTATGTAGTTTCGCTGCGCGAAACTCCGCGCGCTCGTCGCGTAGGTCGGATTCGGAGATGTTTCTGGACCGTCGCTTGGGCCAGATTCCGATTTGTCTCTGAGATCGCGGATTTAGCCGTGTACCACGAGGTTGCGGCATCTGCCGCGAATTGAAATTCCCGCTGCCACTCGATCAAATCGGGTTGGCGTTGCGAGGGAGGTTCCATGATTGTCCGGGTTGGCTTTTGGTTGGCCGTTGCCCTTGCGCTCAGCGGCTGCGAGACCAGCCCCACGGGGCGCAGTCAGTTCCTGTTGGTGTCTCCGCAGGCGGCCATTGCATCCGGGCTGGGCCTGGCCGCAATTGCGGCGACCACCGACCATCCGCAGTCCCTGCGGGGCGCCGCGCTGGCGGCGAGCCTGGCCATCAATCTTCCCAACAGCCGGGTGAGCGAGTCCGAGGCGGACCGGACGGGCATTGAACTCGCGGCGCGGGCCGGCTATGAGCCCCATGCCGCAGTCACCCTCTGGCGCAAGATGGCCGCCCAGGGCGGCGGACGCCTGCCGGAGTTCCTCAGCACCCACCCCAGCCCGGGCAACCGAGTCGCAGCGCTGGCCGCCTTGGGCGCGCGGATGAGCGCACTCAGGCCCGCCGTCCCGCCGGCGCCCCATCCGGTTGAGATACTGCCTTGAGGGCCAACCCGGCGGCTCGCCAGGAACCGGCAGGCTGCGCCGCTGCCCAAGGGCAGTTAACCCAGGTCACCAATGCCTGGCTGCGTTGCCGGGAAAGTTCCGTATCTCAGATGAGTCCGAGCCAGCGACAATTTCCTACAGGCTGAGCGGAGATATCGACTTCCGTAGGCGTCTTTGCGGTGTTGTACTCAGCCCAGGCAAAGCGAAGTTTGGAGTCTATAATCATGCGGCAAGCGGTCACGGAAATTGCTGAGATGGCCGAGCGCCTTGAGAAATCCGGATTGAAGCGCGACCAAGGCGATGCGGTGATCCAGGCCATCGCCAACTCAATCGAGAAGTTCGCGGTCACTCCCGAAGTGCTGGGCAAAACCATTGACCAGGCCTTCGAGAAGGCCGACGAGCGCGAGCGACAGCGCTTTGCAGCGCAGGACAGTCGCATTCAGCGGATGTTCGATGAGCGCGACAAGCGGCTGGACCAGCGGTTCGAGGCTTTTGAAGTGCGGGTTGACGAGCGGTTCGTTGACCTCGAAAAGCGCACCGTCGAGCGGTTCGGCGACTTGGAAAAGCGCACCGGCGAACTGGTTGATGACCTCGACAGGCGCCTGGGCGAGCGGATTGAGCATCTGCACAAACTCTCCGACGAGCAGCTTGAGCAGCGCGACAAGCGCTCCGACGAGCGTTTCCAGCAGGTCATTGAGCTGATGAACGAGAAGTTCGCTCTGGTCCACCGGGAAGTCAATCGCATCAATGACCGGCTCGATCATCACGACCAGCGATTCGACGGGATCGATGCCAAGCTGGGCCGCATCACCGGCTGGGTGGTGACCTTGCTGGTGGCCTTGGTGGGCACCTTGGCGGGCGCCTTGGCTCGCGGAATGTGGCCCTGATTGCCGAGGCGTGGCCCAAGCTGCGCCGCTTGGGCTGGGTTGGCCGCAGCTTGGCGGCAACCGCCGCCTGCCTTGCCGCGCCAGTCATGCCGAGTGCGGAGGAGCCCGTGCTCAACGTTTACAACTGGGCGGACTACGTCGGCAGGACCACCCTGGCCGACTTCGAGCGCGAACACGGCATCAAGGTCAACTACGACGTCTATGACGCTTCGCCGACGGTCGATGCCAAGCTCATGGCCGGGCGCTCCGGGTACGATGTCGTGGTGCATTCAGCGGGCTACTCCACCCGCTTGCAGGAGGCGGGCATCTACCAGGCTCTCGACCGCAGCCGGCTTGCCAATTGGCGCCACCTGGACCCGGAACTGCTGCGCCAATTCGCCCGGTTCGACCCCGGCAACCGCTATGGCGTGCCCTACATGTGGGGCACCACGGGCTTTGCCTACAACGAAGCGATGATACTTGAGCGCATGCCGGATGCCCCGGTCGGCAGCGCTCGGATGCTGCTCGATCCGGACGTGGCCAGCCGCTTCGCCGACTGCGGCATCTCCATCCTAGAGGCGCCTGCCGAAGTGATTCCCCTGGCGTTGATGTACTTGGGCCGTGACCCCAACTCCCTGGCGCCCGACGACCTGAAGGCCGCGGAGCGCGTGCTGAAGGCGGTTCGGCCTTACATCAAGTACTACAGCGCCACCAAGTTACTGCTCGACCTGCCGGCGGGCGAGCTGTGCTTGGCGGGCAGTTGGTCCGGCGACTATGCGGTGGCCATCGCCCGCGCCCGGGAGGCGGGCCTGGACCTGCCCTTGAAGTACTCGGTGCCCAGCGAGGGCGGCATCATTTGGTTTGACGCGGCCTACATTCCCGCCGATGCGCCCCATCCCGGCAACGCCCACTTGTTTCTCAACTACCTGCTGCGGCCGGAGGTGATTGCCGCCATCACCAATGAAACCGGCTACGCCAACCCCAACCGCAGCGCCTTTGCCCTTGTCTCGCCGGAATACGCCGCGGACCCCGCCATCTACCCGGACGACGACACCATGAAGCGCTTGCAGGCGACCTTCCTTGCCGGGCCCAAGGCCGAGCGCCGCCGCACACGGGCCTGGACCCGGGCGAAGTCGGGACTCTAAGGAGCCTCTGAGATGAACCCTTGGGAGGATCCCGCCGCCGAGCCCTTCATCCGCATCAAGGAACTGCGCAAGAGCTTCGGCGGCGTTGCCGCAGTTGACGGGGTGAGCCTCGACATTTACCGCGGCGAGCTGTTCGCCATTCTCGGCGGCTCCGGCTGCGGCAAGTCCACCTTGCTGCGCCTGCTGGCGGGCTTTGAAGCCCCCACCTCCGGGGAGGTGCGCATTGACGGGTCGGACATGGCCGGTCGGCCGCCCTTTGAGCGTCCGACCAATATGATGTTCCAGTCCTACGCCCTGTTTCCGCACTACACGGTGGCGGACAACGTAGCCTACGGACTGCGCAAGGATGGGTTGGGCAAGGCCGAGATCAAGGAGCGCGTGGCGGAGTTGCTGGAGCTGGTCCAGTTGCAGGAGTTCGGCCGGCGCAAGCCGCGCCAGCTGTCCGGCGGCCAGCAGCAGCGCGTGGCGCTGGCCCGCGCCTTGGCCAAGCGGCCCAAGGTGCTGCTGCTTGACGAGCCTCTGGCCGCGCTCGACCGGAATCTGCGCGAGCGCACCCAGTTCGAGTTGATGGGCATCCAGGAGCGCCTCGGCATCACCTTCATCGTCGTCACCCATGACCAGGAGGAGGCGATGACCTTGGCCACCCGCATCGCCGTGATGGACGCGGGCCGGTTCGTGCAGGTCGGCACGCCGACCGAGATCTACGAATATCCCAACAGCCGCTTCGTGGCGGACTTCTTCGGCACCATCAACCTCTTTGAGGGCCGGGCCGAGGCCAGCGATCCCAGCCGCATCATCTGTGCCGAGACCGGCGCCCTGATTCATGTTGAGCCCACCGCCGAGCGGCCGTTGCCGGACGTGCTGTTCGTGGCCGTGCGCCCGGAGAAGATCCGCATCGACCGCGAGGCGCCCGCCGAGCAAGGGATGACGGTTCTGCGCGGGACCGTCGAGGACATGGCCTACTACGGCAATCATTCCGTGTATCGGGTGCGCACCGACCAAGGCAAGCTGGTGCAAGTGTCCAGCCCAAACGCCCATCGATCCGCCGAGTTGGCGCCGGCGGGGAACGAACCCGTGCATCTATCCTGGCCGCGGGACTGCAGCGTGGTGTTGACCCAGTGACTGCGCGCCTTCGGCGCGTTCGAGTTTCGCCGGGGGCGAAACTCTTGCGTACGTCCGGACGGGGTGGATTTGATGGGGCGCGGGGGCCCCGGTCGGGGTGGCTTTAGTGGGGCGCGGGGGCTCAGCGGAGTGGCAGCGGCCGGAACGGCAGTGGCGGCGCACGGTGGCGGGCGTGCCCTATCTCTGGCTGCTGGTCTTCTTTTTGGCGCCATTCGCCATCGTGCTGCGGATCAGCTTTGCCGACCCCCTGATCGGGCAGCCGCCCTTCACGCCGCTCCACGACGAGGCGCAGGGCCTTCAACTCACCGCCGACAACTACCGCTTCCTCACCGAGGACGACCTGTATTGGGTGAGTTACCTGAAGTCCATGCGCATTGCCCTGGTCGCCACCCTGCTGTGCCTGCTGATCGGCTACCCCATGGCCTACGGCATCGCCCGGGCGCGGCCCGTTTGGCGCAACGTGCTGCTGCTGCTGGTCATGCTGCCGTTCTGGACCTCCTTCCTGCTGCGCGTCTATGCGTGGATGGGCATGCTGTCCGGCCAAGGCGTCGTCAACAAGGCGCTGCTGGCGCTGGGGCTGGTTGACCAGCCGGTGCAGATTCTCTACACCGATTTCGCTGTCTGTCTCGGCATTGTCTATACCTACCTGCCGTTCATGATCCTGCCGCTCTACGCCGTGCTGGAGCGTCTCGACGGCGACCTGCTCGATGCGGCGGCGGACTTGGGCGGCGGGCCTCGGCAGGCGTTCCTCGACATCACGCTGCCGCTGTCGGCGCCGGGGGTGGTGGCGGGCTCGATGCTGGTCTTCATTCCCGCGCTGGGGGAGTTCGTGATTCCGTCATTGCTTGGCGGCCTCGACACCCTGATGATCGGCCGCACGCTCTATGATGAGTTCTTCATCAATCGCGACTGGCCCTTGGCGAGCGCCGTGGCCAGCGTTCTGGTGCTGATCCTGGTGCTGCCCATCGTGGTCTTTCAGCGCGTCTCGCAACTCGGCCGGGAGGCGGCGCGATGAGGCGGGACGGCCGCTCCCCGACGTTCCTGTTCAGTTGCCTGTGCTTTGGCTTCGCCTTCCTCTACGTCCCCATCCTAGTGATGATCGCCTACTCCTTCAACGACTCGCGGCTGATGTCGGTGTGGACCGGCTTTTCGTTGCGCTGGTACGGCGCGCTTTGGGAGAACGAGCGGATCATCGATGCCGCCCTGTTGAGCCTGCGCATCGCCTTCGTCAGCGCCACCCTGGCCACTGCCCTGGGCACGCTGGCGGCATTGGCCATCACCCGCATGGGCCGCTTTCGGGGCCGGACGCTGTTCTCCGGCATGCTGGCGGCGCCGCTGGTGATGCCGGAAGTGATCACCGGCCTGTCCCTGTTGATGCTGTTCGTGACCTTGGAGGGGGCGGTTGGCTGGCCGTCCGGGCGGGGTGCGGACACCATCACCATCGCTCACGTCACCTTCTCCATGGCCTATGTGGCGGTGGTGGTGCAGGCCCGCCTGATGGGCTTGGACCGCGCTTTGGAGGAAGCTGCCATGGACTTGGGCTGCCGCCCCATGGGGGTGACCTTCGACATCATCCTGCCGCTGATCGCCCCCGCCATGCTGTCCGGCTGGCTGCTGGCCTTCACCCTGTCGTTGGACGATCTGGTCATCGCCAGCTTCGTCTCCGGCCCCGAGTCGAGCACCCTGCCCATGGTCATCTACTCGAAGGTTCGGCTGGGCATCACGCCGGACGTCAACGCCCTGGCGGCGGTGATCGTCGCCATCGTCGGCATCGGCATAGCCGTCGCCGGCTGGCTGATGGCGAGGATGGCGCGAACGGGCAGCGCTGGTGTCAGGAGCTGACGAATACCTGACTAGACGTTGTGAGGTGTTTTGGCCCGCTAGGATGCACCGTGCTGAAAGCGCGACTAATCTTTGAATCAAAACAAGCTCAAATGCTCTGCGAAGAAATAAAATTAATATAAAACAATAAGTTATAAGCAAGCCTTTAATGCCAAACGGGAAAATCGGCCACCCTAATCAAATCCTGATCAAATGTTGGTCTGCCGCCTCTTTCATTGGCCTGAAATGAGCCCTCGCACGGTGTTCGTGCATCGGTGCATGGATTTGCGATAAAGGCTCCTCAGGCCCAGAATGGTACATAGCCTGACCTAGGGCGCATTGGATCTGCAATGCGGATCAGGTCTTTGTTCAACGCTTGACGAATCACGTCAGAGACTTGGGCTGCATTGGAGTCCTTGATGCCAAACCGCTCGCGCAGTTCCCGGTTTCGCATTTGGCTACCGCTCAGGTACAGCAGCACGGCGTGCTGGTAGCAGGCGCGCAGGCGCTCCTGCGTGGTGGTGCGTGCGAAGGGCCGGGCAGCGAAAAGAGAGACTTGGGTGGCCGCTGCCTCTGCCCGAAATTCGGGCGGTGGAAGCTGAGCCTTGCCGACCGCGGCAACCACTTTGTCGATGCCGGTTCCCTGCTCCTCACACAGCCCCAGCCGTCTCATCAGGGAGGCGAGCGCCTCGTTGCGCGAGCGGGGTGGAGAGTCGATGAATCGGTCCGGCTCCACCAAGGGTTTGCCCGGATTGGTGATTTCCAAGCGGTTTCGGAACAGTTCCACCGTTGGGCCGGCACCCGTGATGGTCATGTCCTGATGGATCAGGGAGTTGGCGATGACTTCGCGTATGGCCACGGCGGGGAGCAAAAGTTCCGCACTGCGAACGATACCGCCTTGCTCAGGCGACGGCATGATGGCATTGATGTAGTTGTGCATCGCCACGAATCCCGCTGCGTAGCCATTCGGGAAATCCCTCCGCTGTACAACCTGAGCGTCGCGGCCATTGCCGTCGTACATCACGAATCGCACCGCCTTGCGCGCGAGTCGCTCATTGATCGTGCGCATGTCCTTGGCGAACAGGATGGCGCCGAGGTTCAGGATATTCCATCGACCACCGACATCGGC
>JAPOTD010000073.1 GCA_026709365.1 Gammaproteobacteria bacterium | reverse complement strand
TGATCTGTTTTTTGGAGAGCCTCAGCCGGGGAGCGCGAGGAGAAACCCCTTCCATGAAGCCAATCCCAATGCTCTTGGCGAAAAGAGCAACCCATCAGCCCAATCGAGGGCGGGACGCCCTCGCTCCAGGAATCCGCTTGATTCGGGCGACAACCCACGGAGCGAGGGCGTCCCGCCCTCGGACGGCGCGAAGCGCCGTTGGCTCACGCGCTCGCTGCCCCATGAGGCGATTGCCGGTTCCGGGGCGCAACCAACCGGAGGTAGGTGCCCAACGACGACGCAAGGCACCGCTCCGGTTGAGCGGCTTCACCCTCATCGAAATTCTGGTCGTGGTGGTGATCATTGGCATTCTCGGCGCGGTCATCGTGCCCAACCTGCTGTCCCGTCCCGACCAAGCCCGCATCACCGCCGCCCAGCAGGACTTGCGCGCCTTGGGCAGCGCCTTAGACATGTACCGGCTGGACAACTTCCAGTATCCGTCCACCGACCAGGGACTCAATGCGCTGGTCAGCCAACCGTCAGGATTTCCGGAGGCCAACAACTGGAACCCGGACGGCTACATCAAGGCGCTGCCGGACGACCCTTGGGGCTCACCCTACATGTATGAACGCAACGGCTCCGAGGTTTCAGTCTTCTCCCTTGGGGCCGACGGTGCGGAGGGCGGCGAGGGCACCGCTGCGGACATCCACCTCAAAGACATTTGATTCGTTCTCACTATGTCTTTATAACTACCTAACTTAAATTGATAAAATGCGTTTCCGCCAGACCCAGATCCGCAAGCGGAGCCGGGGATTCACACTGCTCGAGTTGCTGGTTGTGGTCGCCATCCTGGCGGTTCTTGCGGGCACCGTGGTCGTGGGGTTCACCGGCGCGGACGAGGAGCGGCGCCTGCGAACCTTGGCCGAAGACATCCAGTCACGCCTTGAGCTAGCCCGTCAAAACGCCCTGCAGCGCAACCGGGAGTGGGGCGTTCACGTTGCTGACGACAGCTACCGCTTCAGCGAATTTGATCCCCAATCCGGCATCTGGATCATCCAGGCCCAGCGTCCCTTCGCAGCCAGCCGCATCGCGCCCCGCATCGAGTTCGTTTTGGCGGTGGAGGGATTCGACTTGGGTCCGTTCGATGTCCCGGACGAGGAGATCCCCGACATCGTGCTGTTCTCCAGCGGTGAGGTGACGCCCTTCACTTGGGCCTTGCTGCCGGATTGGGACACGACGCCCTGGACGCTGTCCAGCGATGGCTTGGCCGCGGTCACAGCCGAACGCCGGGAACCGCACCGCCTTCGCTTGAGTCGGCAGCCCGCGCGCGGAACCGTCCAGGACGGACAGGAGGACTTGGCCCACTTGTTCAATGCATCCGGCAGCCTGCGCCGATAGCATCGGCCATCCATGCGCGGCTTCACCCTGAT
The DNA here is from genome assembly GCA_026709365.1 of Gammaproteobacteria bacterium. Lineage (GTDB taxonomy): Bacteria > Pseudomonadota > Gammaproteobacteria > Pseudomonadales > Azotimanducaceae > Azophilus. The sequence goes on along the minus strand of JAPOTD010000073.1, from coordinate 9,145 downwards.
CGAAATCCTCATCGCGCTGGTGGTGCTGGCGGCCACGGGGTTGGCGCTGTCGTCCGCCATCGGCAACGTCGCCTTTCAAACTTGGACCCTGGAGCGGCGCACGGCCGCCCATTGGGTGGCCGAGAATCACCTGGTCCGCGTCCAACTGGCCAGCTTGGACAACAGCGCGCCCTTGGAAGTCGGCCGCCACTCCGAAACCGTGGTGCTCTCCCGCCGCCGCTGGCGCGTTCGGCAGTCCGTGGCCGAAACCAGCGACCCCTTGTTCTGGCGGGTGGAGATTGAAGTCAGCGAATTGGCGGACAATCAGGAGATCGGGCCCTTGGGGCGCTTGGTCGGCTTCATCGGACGCCATTGACGTGACTGCCCTGCGGCACCGCGGCGGGTTCACCTTGGTGGAGGTGCTGGTCGCGCTGGCGGTGTTTGCCGTTGTCGGGCTGATGTCGGCGCAACTCATGTCCCGCACCTTGGCCAACCACGAAATCCTCGGCGAACGGTCCAAGCGCTTGGCCGAAGTGCAACGGGCCATGCTCATTCTCAAGCGGGATCTCATGCAAGTCAGCAGCCGGTCCGTGCGGGACCTGTTTGGCGATCCGCTGCCGCCGGTGATGATCGGCGCTGACGGGATGATGGAGTTTTCCCGCGCGGGATGGCGCAACCCCTTGAATTCCCCCCGCGCCGAAATGCAGCGCGTGGCCTATCGAATCCACGAGGACCACCTCCACCGGGCTTGGTGGCCGGTGCTCGACCGCGCCCAGGACTCGGAACCCGTCGTGCAGCGCCTGCTCAGCGACGTGGAGCAAGTCGAGTTCCTCGCCTTGGACGCCAATGGCGATGAGCACGCCTTTTGGCCCAATGGGGCGGGCGGCGCATCCTTGGTGGCCATCATCATGCGGTTGGAGTGCGAGCCGTTCGGCGTCGTTGAGCGCATTTGGCCGATAGCGGGAACCTTGGGCGCCTGGATGCAAGGGCCGACGGAGGGCGCGGAGCAGGGCGAGAGGAGCGGGGACGATGAAGAAGGGTCGGAAGGGGAGGCCGCATGAGGGCGCAGCCCAGCGAGGGCGTGGCCCTGATCAGCGTTCTGCTCGTTGTGGCGGTGCTCACTTCGGTGGTCTATCACTTGGTGTCGCGACACGCATCAAGCATCGCCCAAAGCCAGAACGCGCTTGGCTTCGATCAAGCCATGGCCTATGCGCTGGGCGGCGAAGCCCTGGCCCGCCAAGTGCTCTACCGGGACCGCACCGAGACCGGGCCGGACATCGACAGCTTCGAGGAGGACTGGGCTCGGGCCTTCCCGCTCTTTGAGCTCGACGAGCAGGGCGTGATTGAAATTCAAGCCCGCGACCTGAACGGCTGCTTCAACCTCAACGCCCTGGCCGGCGAGGAGCCTGGCCCCCATCTCGACCGATTCAAGACGCTGCTGCGCAATCTCGACATGCCCGAGCCCATCGCCGACGAGACCCGGGATTGGATCGATGCGGACCAAGCCGTGCTTGGCTTTGGCGCCGAAGACAACCACTATCTGGGTTTGCGGCCAGCCTACCGCACGTCCGGACAGCCCTTGGCCCACGTCTCGGAACTGCGCCTGATGCGGAGCATGACGCCGGAGCATCTGCAACGGCTGAGGCTCCACGTTTGCGTCCTGCCGGTCAACGCGCTGAAGCTCAACGTCAACACCGCCACCAGCCACGCCCTAGCCGCCTTGGCCCCGGAGCTCAACGAATCCGAACTCAGGCTGCTCACGGAAACGCCCAGGGCCTTTGCCAGTTTGGCGGAGTTCACCAAGGTCGCTGCCGGATTCGAGACGGTGGCGCCGCACCTCGGGGTGATGAGCGAGTTTTTCGAGGTGCAGGTGCGGGTGTCCGTGGGGGACGGCACGGCCATGCTAACATCGGTGCTCCGCCGTGATCCCGAAAGCAGCGCCATCACCCTGATCTCCCGGGATCTGGGCCGGGACTTCCGCTCACGTTTGATCGTGGAAACCGAGGACGCCTGAACGCCGCTGATGCCTCCCACTCTGTTCATCCGCCTGCAAGCACCGGCCATTCGGCACGCCCAAGGTTGGCGACTCGACTGCGAATGGCTGGTCGCCGACGCCCAAGGCCGTCCCCAAGGCCGCGGCACTGACGATTGCAATGCGCTGCTGGAGCGGGTGGCGGCCGAGATGCCGATGCAGGACGCAGCCACATCCTTTGCCGAAGTGGTCGGCTTGGTGTCCAACGAGCACATCCTAAGCCTGCAATGCGACGTTCCCGGCCGCCGGGCGAGCCAGCTTCGGCAAGCCCTGCCTTATGTGGTCGAGGAGTTCGCCGCCGCGGAGATCGAAGACCTGCACATCGCTCACGGAGCGATCAAGGCGGGCGCTCCGGTAGGCTGCTGCGTGGTCGCCAAGTCGCTGTTGGACGACTGGCTCGCGAGCCTTGCCGAGGCGGGCATCCGGCCGCAAAGCCTGGTCGCCGAATCGGAGTTGCTGCCCCAAGAGCCTGACTGCCTGAGCCTGCTGTTCGATGGCGATGCCGTGCTGATGCGTTCCGTCCGCGAAGCGGCGACCTTGGAGCGCGCCAATCTGCTGATGGCCTTGACCACCGTGGGCGAGGAGCGGGTAAGACCGCTCAACGGCGCCTTAAGCGAATTGGAACGCAGCCAATTCGACGGCGAGGTGGCCGATGCGCCCGGTGCGCCGCTCGACGGGGGGCCGCGGGATGCGCTTGAGTATCTGGCCGGGCGTTGGCCGCACCGCGATGGCGTCATCAACCTGCTGCAGGGCGACTATCGAGCGGAGCCTGCCGTGCGGCCCGGCAGGGCGAAGTGGCGGGGCATCGCCGCTTTGGCGGCACTCTGGCTGCTGGTCGCTTTGGGAGCTAGGGTTGCGGAGGGCTGGTGGTCAGCGCACAAGGCGGACGCCGCGGAAGCCAGCGCCTTGTCCCTCTATCGGGACATCTATCCCGACGATAAGAGCGTCACGGCCCAGAGCCTGCGCCGCCGCCTGAACGCGCGCCTAGGCGAGGGCGGGGGACCGGGCGGGGGAGGGGGCGCTGTTTCGTTGATCAACCTGCTGGGCCACATGGCGAGCGTCATCAAACCCTCGATGACCGTGGCCAGCATCGACTACAACCAACGGCGCGGCGAGTTCCAAGCCGAACTGATCGTCCGGCGCTATGCCGACGCCGACCAAGTTCTGGAGGCGATTGCCGGGCGTGGCCTGGAAGCCGAGATCAGCTCCGCCGAACAAGTGGAGGGCGGGGTCAGCGCCCGATTTCGCCTAACCGGGCTGTAGGGTCGCTGCATGCGAACTTGGCTCATCAACGCTTGGCGCGAGTCCTCGACGGGCCGCTGGTGGCAGGCCAAGGCGGCTCACGAGCGGTTGATGTACGCCGCCTTGGCGGCGGCGGTGGCCGCAGCGCTCCTGTGGATCGCGGTCTGGCGTCCGCTGGCGGACTGGCATGCGCAGGAGATGCGCCGGCTCGACAATGCCCAGCGGCTGCTCGAATGGGTGACCCTCAACGAAGCGCGCGCCCGAGCCGTGGCCGCGGGCGCAGGACAGCGCAGCGACGCCGGAACGGGCTCCATCCTGCCGGCCATCACCCAAGCGGCCGAGGCTGCGGGCATCCGCTTGGCGCGGCTGCAGCCGGAGAGCGGCGGCGCGGTGTCGGTGTCCCTGGAGCAACAGTCCTTCGAGCAAGTGGTCGCTTGGTTAGCTAGGCTCAGCGACGACAGTGGCGTCAGGGTGGTTCAGGCCTCCTTGGATGCGCACCGGGCCCAAGGCTTCGTCAATGCCCAGCTGCGCTTGGCCGCGACGCCCTGAGCCGTGGTCCGGTTCAGCCACCTGATATCATAATTTAACATAATATATATTATGCGCAATTATGGGCGGGACAAGGTGGCCTTTCTGGATCGCGATGGCGTGATCAACGAAGCACCCGGCGGCTGCGGCTACGTGACGGCTTGGGCGCAGTTCCGCTTCCTCGACGGCGCGCTCGATGCGCTGCGCGCGCTCAAGGGCAAGGGCTATCGATTGGTGGTTGTCACCAACCAGCAAGGAATCGGCAAGGGCTTGATGGGCGTGGACGCGCTTGAGGCCATCCACCGCAAGCTGCGCGCGCGCTGCGCCCGGCATGGCGCCGTCATCGACGGCATCTTCTTCTGTCCCCATTTGGCGAGCGATGGCTGCGACTGCCGCAAGCCTCGGCCGGGCTTGATTCGCCAAGCCGTCCAGGAACTCGGGCTGGATCTGGACCTGGGCCGCTCCTGGCTGATCGGCGACTCGCCCCGGGACATCGAAGCCGGCGCCGCAGCGGGCCTCAATACCCTGTTGATCGGCTCCGTCAGTGGCGCAGCGCCGCATCCGGCGGCCTCAGCGGTCGCGCCGAGCTTGGCGGACGCGGTGCAGCTCCTATAGGTTCGGGCGCGGTGTCAGGGCCGTTGCAGAAGCTGCAGAAGATACTCGCCGTAGCCGCTTTTGCGCAGCGGCTGCGCCAAGCGCTCCAAGGCCTCATCGTCAATCCAGCCGGCCCGCCAAGCCGCCTCTTCGGGCGAGCCCACCTTCATGCCCTGCCGCTTTTCCAAAGTCTGGATGTAGTGGGCTGCCTCCAGCATGGCGTCCGGGGTGCCGGTGTCGAGCCACGCGGTGCCCCGGGCCAAGCGCTGCACGGCAAGCGTTCCGCGGCGAAGGTAGGCTAGGTTGACGTCGGTGATCTCCAATTCACCGCGGGCCGAGGGCCGCATGGACTTGGCGACCTCCACGACCTGCTCGTCGTAGAAGTACAGTCCGGTCACGGCGTAGCGGCTGCGCGGCTCGGCGGGCTTCTCCTCGATGGAGACCGCACGGCCTTCGGCGTCGAACTCAATCACGCCGAAGGCTTCGGGATTGCGCACCGCATAGGCGAACACCGTGGCGCCCAAGGCGCGGTTCGAGGCGCTCTTCAAGAGTTCCGGCAAGCCGCCGCCGTGAAAGATGTTGTCGCCCAGAACCAACGCCGAGGGCGCTCCGCCGATGAAGCCCTCCCCCAGCAGAAAGGCCTCCGCCAGACCGTTGGGCGATTGCTGCACTTGGTAGCTGATGCACAGGCCCCACTGCCCGCCGTTGCCAAGCACCTGCTGGAAGCGGCCAATGTCCTGGGGGGTGGAGATCAGCAGCAGGTCGCGAATGCCCGCCTGCATCAGGGTGCAGAGCGGGTAATAGACCATGGGCTTGTCGTACACCGGCAGCAATTGCTTGCAAACGCCCAAGGTGGTCGGATGCAGGCGGGTGCCCGCACCCCCAGCGAGGATGATTCCCTTGCGGTTCACCGCGGGGCGTTAGAGGCCGAGCACCAGCTTGGCCATGATGTTGCGCTGAATCTCGTTGCTGCCGGCGTAGATGCTGACCTTGCGGGTGTTGAAGTGGTGCTGGGCGGCGCCGTTGGCATGGGCCGGGCCAAGGCCGGGACCCAGCTCCTCGGACAACGGCGTGGATTGGTCGAGCGGGAAGCTATAGTGGCCGCACAATTCCAGTGCCAGTTCGGCGACCGCCTGCTGCAGCTCCGTGCCCCGCGTCTTGAGCATGGAGGACTCCGGGCCGACGTTCTGCCCAGCCGACAGGGCGCCGAGTATGCGCAGCTCCACGAATTCCATGGCCAGCACCTGCACTTGCAGGTCCCGGAGCCGGGCCACGAAGCCGTCATCCTCGATCAAGGGCGCGGCAGGCGATTCTCCCGATGCTTCAAAGCCCCCTTCCGGTGCGGCAAAGCCTTTTTCCGGTGCGGCAAAGCCGCTGGGCTCCGTGGCAGCCAGCGCCTCCAGCCGGGCCAAGGACTGCTTAAGGCCAGGCGAATAGGCATTGCCGCGCTCGAACTCCAGGAGGTACTTGGCGCAGGTCCATCCCCTGCCCTCCTCCCCAAGCCGATTCGCCTTGGGCACCTCCACGTCCTCGAAGTACACCGTGTTGATTTCCTGGAAGCCCTCAACCGGCTGGTCCAAGGTGATGATCGGCTTGACCGTGACGCCGGGGGACTTCATGTCGATCAGCAGGAAGCTGATCCCAAGTTGGCGCCGCTCCTCGGTGCTGGTGCGCACCAGGCAGAAGATCCAGTCGGCGTGCTGGGCCAAGGTGGTCCAAGTCTTGACGCCGTTGACCAGGTAGTGGTCGCCCTTGTCCTCAGCCTTCATGCGCAGGGAGGCCAAGTCGGATCCGGAACCGGGCTCGGAATAGCCTTGGCACCACCAGACGCGCGAATGGAGGATGTCAGGCAGAAAGCGCCGCTTTTGCTCCTCGGTGCCGAACTTCATGATGACCGGAGCGACCATGGTGACGCCGAAGGGCAGCACCCGGGGCGCTCCGGCGCGGGCCATTTCCAAATCGAAGATGTAGTTCTGGGTGGCGCTGAAGCCCGCCCCGCCGTGCTCGACCGGCCAATTCGGCGCCGCCCAGCCCCGTTCGGCGAGCTTTTGCTGCCAGCGCATCTGCTCCGCCCTGGCGGTCCGCGCCAAGACGCTGCGCCCCCGCCGCTGCCGGGTCGCCTGGGGCCAAGCCTCGTCGAGCCAAGCCCGGACTTCGCGTTGAAATTCACGATCTTCAGCGGAGAAGGAAAAGTCCATATGCGCCCTGCCAGCCCAACGGTGAGTGATTGACGCGAAATTCTACCACTTGAGGGCGTTTTCGCTCATGCTACGCGCTGGCTGAGCAGCGGTTCAGTTTGACTCGCGTCATCGTCGTGGTTCGGTCGGAGGCGGGACTCGCTCCGGGCATCTCGAAGCGGGCGTTTCGCCCCGGAGCGGAGGGCAGGACGAACCGTCAGGCAGCGAAGGCGCGCGTTCGCGCCCTCGCAGTGGCGCTCGCCGGAGCGCCAGACCATTGGGGAGCGGCATTCGCGTTGGGGAGAGGCATGTCCGAGATCAAGCAGGCGGGGAGCTTTTCGCCGCTGTATCGTTGGTACGCGCTCGGCCTGTTGGTCGTCGTGTACGTCTTCAACTTCATCGACCGCTCGATCCTCGGCATCCTCGTGGAGCCCATCAAGCAGGATCTCGGCGTCTCCGACACCTTGATGGGCTTTCTCGGCGGCATCGCCTTTGCCACCTTCTACACCCTGCTGGGCATCCCCATCGCCCGCCTGGCCGATCGAGGCTCCAGGCGCAACGTGCTTTCCGTTTGCCTCGCCTTGTGGAGCGCCGCCACGGCGCTGTGCGGACTGGCCAACAACTTCATTCAACTGCTGCTTGCCCGCATCGGCGTTGCCGTGGGCGAAGCCGGCGGCAGCCCGCCCTCCCACTCCATGATCTCGGACATGTTTCCGCCTGACCGTCGGGCCACCGCCTTGGCCATCTACGCCCTGGGCATCCCCATCGGCACCATGCTCGGCAATCTCGGCGGCGGCTGGATCAACGAGGCCTTCGACTGGCGCACGGCGTTCATGGTGGTCGGCCTGCCCGGCGTCCTGCTGGCGCTGGTCGTGCGCTTTACCCTGCGGGAGCCGCCTCGGGGCGCTGCGGAGGGGCTCAAACCCAGCGCTGGCGATGCGCCGCCGGTGGCTGAGGTGTTCCGCCACCTGTGGTCGCGCCGCAGCTTCCGCTACATGGCCCTGGGCGGCAGCCTGCACGCCTTCGTCGGCTATGGAGTGGGCTACTGGATCCCAGCGATGTTTGCCAGAAGCCACGGCATCGGCACCGCGGAGATGGGCATGGTGTTGTTCTACCTCGGCTTCGCCTCCATTCTCGGCACCCTTGCCGGCGGCTACTTCGGCGATCGGCTGGGTGCCCGCGACCAGCGCTGGTACCTCTGGCTCCCCGGCTTGGCCACGCTCATCTCGGTGCCCTTCAGCTTCTACGTCTATGTCGCCGACTTACCCCAAGCGGCGTTCTGGGTGCTGTCGATCCCCTTCTTTCTGGGCGCGTACTACCTTGGCCCCACGTTCTCGATGACCCAAGGCATGGTCGGCTTGAGGATGCGGGCGCTCGCCTCCAGCATCCTGCTGTTCATCCTGAACATCATCGGCTTGGGACTCGGTCCCCAGTTCACCGGCATCGCATCGGACCTGCTGTTCGCTTGGACGGACCTCGGCGCCGACTCCCTGCGCTGGGCATTGGTCATCAGCCTGACGTTCAACGTGGTCTCCGCCCTGCTCTACCTCGCCGCCGGCAAGACCATCCGGGAGGATCTCGAAGCCAGCCGTCATTGGGGCTGACGAAACGAAGCCTCAGACCCATGGGAATGCGCGCCGCCTCGCGGCGCAAGGCGTCTTCCAACGGCCCAATCGAGGGCGGGACGCCCTACGCTCCGGGGGTTCTCGCCTGAAGCTCAGGGAATCGCTCAGGATGAGGCCGTGAGTGCTTATGGGCATCAAGGATCCGGGGCTCCATGCACATCCCGGATGCACTTGCCCCTAAGGCCGATTGGTCAAGTTGACTGGCACGGCGTCCCGTGGTGGCGCCATCGGCTGGCCTGGCGCCGGCAGCTCCAAAAAAGTGATGCTCTCGTAGAAGTCATCAAGTGTCACGAACTTGCGATTCCCCGTCTGTTCGGCCCACTCCCGCATTCGGCGGTTGCAACTGTGCCGCCACGAAAGCACTTCAATGCGCCAACCGCGCCGATGCATGCGCTCCAGATCGGCGTGGAAGCCGACGCCATCAGCAAAGCCCGCCCCATCGCCGGTGAGCAGCACCGCGATTCCAGGGTTGCCGTTGTAGTCAAAGGCGTCGCGCAGCATCGCCGTTTGCAGGGTCTGATCGACGCACTGCTCGCCCCCCTGAATGGCGCCGCGCTCCAGCAACTTGACGGCAACGCCCTCGCTTTCCATGCGGCTCCAGACTTGGCGCAGCTCTGGAGGTATGGAACCAACGGCCACCGCATGCTCGACCTGCCGCCCCGCTCTGGCCAGCTCCAGCAGGTTGCTAAACTCAACGCGCACCCGGCGGCGGGCCTCAACTCCTTCCGTCTCAATGGCGACCTGCTGAGCGCCAATGAAGATGTTGGAGTTGTCCCAATATCCCAATAGATGAAGACTTTTTTCATCAAGCCCATAAACGTGCTTCAGCCGATGCGGAGTGGGTGTGCAATTCCGCTGCGTTGTCCCGGTGGGCTTCCAATCGAGGGCGGAGACGGAAACTCGCTCCAGGAGCCCGCTGGGTTCGGGCGACAACCTACGGAGGGCGTCCCGCCCTCGAAATGAACCGG
>JAPOTD010000098.1 GCA_026709365.1 Gammaproteobacteria bacterium | reverse complement strand
CCACCGTCTCGTCAAGCTCCTCGGCGGCGTCGCCGGCGATGCGCAGCACGAAGGTCGCGCTGGTCGCGCCGGCGCCGATCTCGATGGGCGTGTTCAGGCAGCCGTCGCTTCCCACCGAGAGCTCGTCGCCGGGGGTGCCGTCAACGGCCGCCGGCGTGTAGTCGTCGCCCGCCGCGGTGCCGACGTCCGCCGTGCCGGAGAGGCAGACGCCCAGGGGAACGGCGCTCGGCCAGGCTTGGTCCAGGCTGAGGGTGACCGTCCGCAGCCGGTCGGCCAGCGGGGTGGCGGCGTTGCCCTCGTTCGCGTCCGCATCCACGCTGATGGAGACGGTGCTGGGGGGCGGCAGCGTCATCGGGCCGACCGTGTTGGTGAAGATGAAGTGGAGGAAGCCGACGCCGTCCGTGTAGGACACCGCCACCCGGAACTCCCCGCCGAGGGTCGGGTGCTGCGTGCTGTGCGTCGGCGCGCAGGTGGCGGCGTCGGTGGCGCACCCCCTGCTCCGCGCCGCCGCAGGGCTCCAGATGGCGGACGGCGTGGCGCGGAACTGCCAAACGTAGGAGAACGTCCCGTTGCCGTCCGGGTCGTCCTTGGTCTTGGCGGCGGCCAGCGTCCCGCCGACGTGCGGCGCGCCCGTGAGCGAGAAGGCCGCCGCGCCGGTGTCGTCGAACAGCGTCACCGTGTGCGCGGCCAAGGCCCCCTCATCGACCGTGTAGCCCGTCCCGGCCGCCAGGGTCAGGACCACCGTCTCGCCGCTGTCGGAGATGTCGTCGGCCGTGATGCTGATCGTGATCGGCTTGAATTCGGTGAAGGTCGACGTGCCCATCGGCACGGTGAAGCTGCCGGTGCCCGCGTCGCAGTCGGCCCCGGCGATGGTGTAGTCCGTCCCGCAGGCCGCCGTCCCGGAGATGGCATAGCCGACCGTCAGGTCCGCGGCGGGGCTGGCCCGCTGAACCTGCAATAGGGGCTGGTGCGTCCCGGCGCTCTCCGCAATGCCGTGCGTGCTGGAAGACCAGAAGACGCCCGGCGTGCTCGGGTCCACGGGGGCGGCGCTGGCCGTCGCCGACCCGGCGCCCTCCACCGCCCCGGCGACGGCCCGCACCTGGAAGCTGTAGCGCGTGCCGTTGGCGAGGCCCGCCACCGTGTGGCTGGTGGTGTCCTTGTCGCTGCTGGGGATGTCCGTCCACGCGCCCCAGCTAAGGGGCGACCCCGAGCCCTGCCGGTACTGGTACTCGGTGATCGCGTCGTCGCCGGGATCGGTCCACCTGAGCGTCACCCGCGCGTCGCCCGCCGTGGCGGTGAGGCCGGCGGGGGGCGGCAGCGTCATCGGGCCGACCGTGTTGGTGAAGATGAAGTGGAGGAAGCCGACGCCGTCCGTGTAGGACACCGCCACCCGGAACTCCCCGCCGAGGGTCGGGTGCTGCGTGCTGTGCGTCGGCGCGCAGGTGGCGGCGTCGGTGGCGCACCCCCTGCTCCGCGCCGCCGCAGGGCTCCAGATGGCGGACGGCGTGGCGCGGAACTGCCAAACGTAGGAGAACGTCCCGTTGCCGTCCGGGTCGTCCTTGGTCTTGGCGGCGGCCAGCGTCCCGCCGACGTGCGGCGCGCCCGTGAGCGAGAAGGCCGCCGCGCCGGTGTCGTCGAACAGCGTCACCGTGTGCGCGGCCAAGGCCCCCTCATCGACCGTGTAGCCCGTCCCGGCCGCCAGGGTCAGGACCACCGTCTCGCCGCTGTCGGAGATGTCGTCGGCCGTGATGCTGATCGTGATCGGCTTGAATTCGGTGAAGGTCGACGTGCCCATCGGCACGGTGAAGCTGCCGGTGCCCGCGTCGCAGTCGGCCCCGGCGATGGTGTAGTCCGTCCCGCAGGCCGCCGTCCCGGAGATGGCATAGCCGACCGTCAGGTCCGCGGCGGGGCTGGCCCGCTGAACCTGCAATAGGGGCTGGTGCGTCCCGGCGCTCTCCGCGATGCCGGACTTGGTGGAAGACCAGAAGACGCCCGGCAGCGTTTGGGCTCCCGCCGGTACGGCAACCGCCAGCGTGGGCAGCAACACGAGCAACGCGGCGGCGAGCCTTCGGCGCGCGCGACGGGCGGCGGCGTTGACGCCTGCACCGACGTTGGGAAGGCCGGCGCTGTAGGCGGAGGAAGCGGCTCGGAGGCCGGGGCGGACTGCGGAGTGCGGACTGGCGGAACAGGAAGGCTCAGGCGGGGAGGATGCGCAGCGGCCCGCCCGGAGCGGCTGTGCCAGTCCGCTCATGGCCGCGGCGCGGACGCAGCATGGCCAGTCCGGCAGTCCGGCAGTCCGGCAGTCCGGCAGTCCGGCAGTCCGGCAGGATTATACTGGCGACACTCCCGCGGAGTTGTCAACCACGCTGGCGAACTCTCTCCAACTGCCCCTTGGCTCAGTCGATGGACTTTTGGCGGAATAGCACCCAGCACGCAACTGACTTTGCTGGAGATCATCATCCAAACCTGCCTCTGCTTGAGGGCCCCAAGCAATCGCGAGTTTCAAGTATCTCTCTTTGCCAAGAATAACACTTGCCGAGGAGTGAAAAGTGAAGTGAGAACTGTTGGATTGCTGGCTTACGGCAAATGCGAACTCACTTCCGTCGTCGCCATCAGGCGGCGCGCCCGCGCTCAACGTCAAACAGCGCCGCGAGTTGCTCGGTCATCGCGCCGCCGAGCTGCTCAGCGTCGGTGATGGTGACTGCCCGACGGTAGTGGTGGGTGACGTCGTGGCCGATGCCGATGGCGATGAGCTGCACCGGGGACTTGGACTCGATCATGTCGATGGCGTACTTCAGGTGCTGCTCCAAGTAGTTGCTGGGGTTCACCAGCAGCGTGGAGTTGTCCACCGGCAGGCCGTCGGAGATGACCATCAGCACCTTGCGCTCCTCAGGACGAACGACCAGGCGGTTGTGGGCCCAGATGAGCGCCTCGCCGTCGATGTTCTCCTTGAGCAGCTCCTCGCGCATCATCAGGCCGAGGTTGCGGCGCGAGCGGCGCCAGGAGTCGTCAGCGGCCTTGTAGATGATGTGGCGCAGGTCGTTGAGCCGTCCGGGGCTGGATGGCTTGTTGGCGGCGATCCACTTTTCCCGGGACTGGCCGCCGCGCCAGGCGCGGGTGGTGAAGCCGAGAATTTCCACCCGCACTGAGCAGCGCTCCAAGGTGCGGCCCAGAATGTCGGCGCACATGGCGGCGATGGTGATCGAGCGCCCCCGCATGGAGCCGGAGCTGTCGATCAGCAGCGTCACCACGGTGTCGCGGAAGTCCATCTCCTTTTCCTGCTTGTAGGCCAGGGGATTCATCGGATCCACCACCACCTGCGCGAGACGGGAGGCGTCGAGGATGCCCTCCTCGAGGTCGAACTCCCAAGTGCGGTTCTGGCGGGCGAGCAGGCGCCGCTGCAAGCGGTTGGCTAGCTTGGCGGTGGCGTGCTGCAGGCTCACCAACTGCTGGTCGAGCACCGCGCGCAGGCGGATGAGCTCCTCGTCGGAGCACAGCTCCTCGGCGGCGGCGACCTCGTCGAACTCGTTGGCGAAGGCTTGGTAGTCAACGTCAACGCGGATGCGCCCGGCTTCATCGGGGGTTGGGGCCGGCGCTTCGTCGGGGTCGGCCTGCGCGCCCACTTCGTCCATGTCGAGGTCGGCGTCCATCTCCAGCATGGCGGCTTCGCCCTCGGCGGACTCGTCGGTTAGGCCGTCGTCGTCAAGAACCACGTCCTCGGGGTTCAGCTCCGAATCGCTGTCGGCTTGGTCGTCGATCGTCTCGGCGTCTTCGGAGTTCCGGCTTTCGTCCGGCGGGTCGTCGAATTCGGCGACCAGTCCCAAGTCGGCGATGATGTCGCGGCACACCGAGGCGAAGTCCCGTTGGTTGAGCAGGCAGGCGCGCAGCGCCTCGATGTCGGCCCCGGCGTGCTCCTGGACGTGGTCGCGCCAAAAGCGGACCACGTTTTCGGCGGCCGGCGGCAGGTCGCGGCCGGTAAGCGCCTGGCGCACCAGCAAGCCTACCGCCACCGGCAGCGGCGCTTCGGACACATCGACGATGGCATCGAACGCAGCCTGCCGGCACTGCGCCTCCAGCGAGGCGTCCAAGTTGACGGCCACCCCCGCCATGCGCAGCGCGCCGATGGAGGCGATGCGGGCGTCCTCGATCCACTGAAACATCTCTTGGGCGGGACCGCCGATGGGTGCGTAGCGGCTGTGAACGGCATCGTCATGGTGCTTCAGCCGCAGCGCCAACTCGTCGCCCATGCCGCGCACCGCGTTGATTTCGCCGTCGTCGCAGCCGAGCGTCGGCAAGGGCACCCGCAGCCGATTGCCGCGGGCGGTGGGGGTGCCTTGGCCGAAGGAGACTTCGAGCTCGTCGTCCTCCGCCAGCGCCCGCATGGTGGCGGTGGTGGCGCGCTTGAACGGCTCGAGCGGGTGGCTGTCCTCGGCGAGGGGCAAGCCCTTGGGGCTGCCGGGTTGAGGCTTTTCCTTTGGGGGGGGATGGTTCTTCGCGCTGACGGGCTGAGGCTTTTCCTGCGAGGGGTGCCCCCTCGCGCTCCCTAGCTGAATTGTTTCCTGCGAGGGGTGTCCCCTCGCGCTCCCTAGCTGAGGGCTCTCCGCTTTGCTCACGCGCCTTGCAGCCTGATCCCGGCGGTGGCGTCGCCGAGGTCGGTGCCGAGGCAGCGCTGGTAGTATTCGGCGACGATGGGCCGCTCCAGCTCATCGCACTTGTTCAGGAAGGTGACCCGGAAGGCGAAGCCCATGTCGCCGAAGATCTCCGCGTTCTGCGCCCATGTCAGCACCGTGCGCGGCGACATGACCACTGACACGTCGCCATTGACGAAGCCGCGCCGGGTGAGGTCCGCCACCGCCACCATGTTGGAGACGGTGCGGCGCCCGGCGTCCGTGGCGGCGTAGGACTTCGCCTTGCCGAGGATGATCCGCGTTTCCGCATCGTGCTCCAGGTAGTTCAGCGTGGTGACGATGCTCCAACGGTCCATCTGCCCTTGGTTGATCTGTTGGGTGCCGTGATAGAGGCCCGTGGTGTCGCCGAGGCCGACGGTGTTGGTGGTCGAGAACAGCCGGAAGCAGGGGTGCGGGGCGAGCACCTTGTTCTGGTCGAGCAGCGTCAGCTTGCCCTCGACCTCCAGCACCCGCTGAATGACGAACATCACGTCCGGCCTTCCGGCATCGTACTCGTCGAAGCAAAGCGCCACCGGATGCTGCAGCGCCCAGGGCAGGATGCCCTCCTTGAACTGCGTGATCTGCTGGCCGTCCTCGACGACGATGGCGTCCTTGCCCACCAAGTCGATGCGGCTGATGTGGCTGTCCAGATTGACGCGGATGCAAGGCCAGTTCAGGCGCGCCGCCACCTGCTCCACATGGGTGGACTTGCCAGTGCCGTGGTAGCCTTGGATCATCACCCGCCGGTTGTGGGTGAAGCCGGCCAATATGGCCAGCGTGGTGTCTGGGTCGAACAAGTAGTCTTCATCAACGGCAGGCACGTAGTCCGTGCGCTGGGAGAAAGCCGGCACGGCGAAGTCCTGATCGATGCCAAATGCCTCGCGGGCGTTGACGGTGGTGTCCGGTGCGAGGTCCGGGGGCAGGCCTGACTCCATATCCTTGGTTTCCGCACTTGAGCAAAACGCGCTATTGTACGGGAGCATTCGCTGCACGGCAGCAAAACCCGGCCCTAAAACCGGCCCTAGGGGCCGCAAAAGCCGGTTGCAAGGCCGGTCAATCGGGTCAACAGGAAGGCAATTGGCGACAATTTACATGGTGCGGCATGGCCGTGCGGATGCGAACGCCCCGGACCCACGTGATCCGGGGCTGGACGATCTGGGCCATCGGCAAGCCCGCGAGACGGCCGCCGCCTTGGCGCCTAAGGGGCCGTTGCCCATCCGCTCCAGCCCCTTTGCCCGCGCTCGGGAGACCGCTGCCGCCTTGGCGGAACTTTGGGAGGCGGAGGTGGCCATCGAGCCCAGGGTCGCCGAAATCCCGTTTCCCATGACGGACTTGGCCGAGCGGGGCGCATGGCTGCGCCGGGCAATGGCCGGCGGCTGGTCCGGCTTGGATGACCGCTTGCAGTCCTGGCGGCGCGACTTGGTGGATTGCGTGGCCCGCCTCGACCGCGACTGCGTGGTGTTCTGCCACTTCATCGCCATCAACGTGGCCGCCGGCGCCGCCCAGGGTGACGACCGGCTGGTGATCTTCCAACCCGACAACGCCTCGGTCACCGTCCTCAGCAACGACGGCGGCAAGCTTCGCCTGCTGGAGTTCGGCCGTGAGGCGGCAACCAAGGTGAATTGAAGGGCCGGCCGGAGTTTGCGCCGTCGCGCCGGGTTGCGCAGCAACTCGATCACTTCGCCGTAGGCGAAGCGTGTGTCCTTGACATTTTGAAGAATGCGGCGCGAACCTTGGGCTTTGCGTTAGCCTGAAAAGCGCCACCAGAGGAGATTCGGCAGGTGTTGATGGGCATTGGGTGCAAACGCCGGCACAGGCCAACCAAGCGCCGATCGACTGAATCCATGGGCTGGGGCGTGGAACGCCTCAGAGGCGGGGGTACATGCAGGCTATTCCGTTCGGGTTCCGGGAAACGCGGCGGTCAATCTGCGGCGCATGTCCTCGTCGTCATGGAACACGGCCATCCAAACGCTGAAAAATCCGGTTCCCAAGGCGACTTTAACGGCGAGAATTCATGAATCGTCGTTGCTGATGAGGCATCGCACCTCGACCGCCTGATCCCAGGCCTGACGCCGCCGGTGACGCCGCCGATCAGTGCACGTTCCTGTTTCGCCCAGCCCCACTAGGTCAAACAGCGCGGAAGCCTTATGGTGCTCGTCGTCCGATAAGTTCGCGTTTACAGTCACCCTTCCGCCCGACTGATAAGCGAAAGCTCTGAATGTGTCGTCACGATCCGGCCAAAGAAGTCCCTCCCTTGACTCATTCTTGTCCGACTTTCGGCTGTTGCAGTTGACGCATCCGAGCAGGAAATTCGACCATTCGGTTTTGAGCTGCTTTTCAACCGATTTTGGGACGACGTGCTCTACGTGCAGATCACCAGGACGCTCGCAATAGCTGCAATAGTCGCCGATTCTCTCCGTCAGAGGAACTTTTGCGTATCTATAGTGGGAAAAACGAATGCGCGAGCCATCTTCTCCGATTGGCCACGGTCCACGGTTGATTGATCGCATCGGGATTTTTGAACTTCGCTACTCGACCGCCGAACGGCGCAACTTTAGGAGTGCCGCGTATGCCGGATTGTCTGAAAACCGCGCTTCAATCTGGTTCAACTCGGCCTTGGCTTTCTGGATATCGGCATGATTGTCGTTCAAGTTATCAAGAAGGCTGTAGTAGCGCTCTGCCGCAACTTCCATTTCCAGAAACAGCTTGCTTCGTTGCGGGCAATCAACACCCATGGTTTCTTCGGCCACATCCTCGATGCTGAAATACTCCCGGCGTTCTACCAGAAGGCTCTCGTCGCTGAGGTTGACAAGGCCGTGACCGCTTAGCGATTGAATAATGAAGGGAGAATGTGTCGATGCGATGAACTGTATTTTTGGGAAGAGAGTGGTCAGATTGCGCACGACAGCGCGTTGCCAGTTCGGGTGTAAGTGAAGGTCGAGTTCATCAATGAGCGCCACGCCTTCGGTCTCGCTGGGCGCTTCGCGCCCTAGATGGGGGTTTAGCTGCACGCACCGCAAAGCGATATCGGCGGCAAGCGCAGTCATGGTCCGTTGTCCGTCGCTCAAGAAGCCGAAGGGGTAGCGCTCTTTAGTTGAAAAATCGAGGGCAATGTCGTCTAAATCGAAATCGTACAGCGCCTGATCCACTCCCTCAACGCAGCCGACGATCGCCGAATAGACTGCCTGGAGACTTTCCAGCGTTTGATCTTTCTGTATGCTGATTAGCGCCATTTTCTTGATCCACCGGCGCAACAAATCCGATGAAACCGCTGGGTCCAAGCTGCCGCGGTAGGCTTGGAAACGTGATGACTTGCCGAGAGGCTCCCGTACGGCAGAACGAGCTTGCTTTGTTGTTCGCGGCTCGATCCACAGACGCCCCGTGCTGTACGAAACAATAAGCGGAAAGTTCGTTTCGGGATTGTTCTCGCGAAAGTGTTCGGCGACGCACTTCGTGAGCGCCCGTGCGCCCACTCGATTCGTTCGGCCGTTCAGCGACGCCAATTCACGAGTCCAATCAAAGTCCGACCGGTGAGCGTGCCCTGCGCAGCCGACCCTGCAGGGTGTCATCGGTTCGAATGAGGAAAACTCTCCGTTTCGCCTAGTCTCCCGTCTGATGTATTCTCGCTTGATGGAGGGTGCCTGCGAATGGGGGATGCCCAGCAGATAGGCACCCGCTCCGATGCGGAGCGCGTCTAGTATGGCCGTCTTGCCGGTGCCGTTGTCGCCCACCAGCAGCGTGAACTGGGGGTGAAGCTCGAAGGACTCCTCCCTGAATTTCTTGAAGTTGGTGACGGTGAGCCGATCAATGCGCATTAGGTTGGCCGCTCGGGGGAGGTCGCTCAGCGGTATTCTGCCATCGAGGGACGGTTCATGGGAAGACTGACTGACAGCCGCCCCCGCTCTGTGTGTTGACCCAATTTGAACTGTCCCCCAAGCCCCAAGGTGTGGCGACCCCGCAGATGCTGAACGAGGGTTCGTTGGCCGATAGCTAAGCCTCGCCGATACGGCATCATCTTCCGGAGCCATGCCGCAAGCGAGGCGGTACTCTGCGCTGCCGTTGAGCCGGTGACCTGTTTTGCGGAGGCTTTCCAGCAACGCCGCGTCATTAACCGCTGGGACCGCGAGCCTGTGCGGGCTCACAAACATTTCGGAATCTGACCCACGCGACGAGCGTGCGGAGTTTCGCGCAGCGAAACTACATACGCGACCGTCAGGTCGCGCCTTGACTTTCTGAAGAATGCGGCGCGAACCTTGGGCTTTGCGTTAGCCTGATTGAGTCTGGAGAGTCTTAGGAGGAAACCATGCAAACACTGGCGGACGTCACGAGGGAAAACGCTGCGCGGCAGCCGGACCGCATCGCGCTCACCTACGTCAACGATGGCCGCAGCTGGACCTATGCGGCACTTGACGCCGAATCGAACCGGGTGGCCCAGGCGCTGCTGGCGGCGGGCGTTGGCGCCGGGGACCGCATTGCCTACTTGGACCGCAATTCGCCGGAGTACTTTCCGTACCTGTTCGGTGGCGCCAAGGTCAATGCGGTGTCCGTGGCGGTCAATTGGCGTCTGGCGCCGCCGGAGATGGAGTACATCCTCAACAACAGCGGGGCCGCCGTGCTCATGGTGGGCGAGGAGTTTCTCGACGCCTTGGGCCGGATGCGGCTGCCGGCGGTTGCCGCCGTTATCGTGCTGGGCGATCCGGGGGATTCGGGCCATCAGACCTATGACCAATGGCTGGCGGGGCATCCCGACATCGACCCCCAGATGCCGGTTGAGGCCGAAGACACCTGCTACCAGCTCTACACCTCCGGCACCACGGGGCTGCCCAAGGGCGTGGAGCTGACCCACGCCAACTTCCTCCACTGCCTGTCCACCAGCCTCGCTGCGCTGGCCATGGATGCCGATTCGGTGAATCTGGTCTGCATGCCGCTGTTCCACATTTCCGGCAGCGGCTGGGGGGTGGTGGGCCTGTATCACGGCGCCCGCAGCCTGTTGCTCAGGGATGTGGACCTGCCGTTGATCCTGCGCCTGATCGGCGCAGAGCAGGTCACCCATGCGCTCTTCGTGCCCGCCGTGCTGCAGTTCCTGCTGGCCGTTCCGGGCGCGCGCGATGCCGACTACGCCTCGCTGCGCGCCATCACCTACGGCGCCTCGCCCATCACCGAAAGCGTGCTTGTCGCCGCCCTGCAAACCTTCGGCTGCAAGTTCTACCAAGCCTATGGCCTCACCGAGACCACCGGCGCGATAGCGCTTCTGCACGACGAGGACCATGATCCGGGCGGCGCGCGGGCGCATCTGTTGCGCTCCTGCGGCAAGGCCATCGCCAACCACCAGATCCGCATCGTCGATGCCGTCACCTTGGCGGACAAGGCACCGGGCGAAGTGGGCGAAATCTGGGTCAAGGGGCCGCAGAACATGAAAGGCTACTGGCGGAACCCGGATGCCACCCGCGAAGCCCTTGTGGGCGAGTGGCTGCGCACGGGCGATGCGGGCTATCTGCGGGACGGCTACCTGTACATCCACGACAGGGTGAAGGACATGATCATCTCCGGCGGCGAGAACATCTACCCCGCCGAGATCGAGAACGTGCTGATGCAGCACGACGGCATCGCTGATGCCGCCGTGATCGGCGTGCCCAGCGAGCGCTGGGGCGAGGCGGTGAAGGCCATCGTCAAGTGCGCTGATTCAGCCTTGACCGAGGAGGGAGTGATCGGCTTCTGCCGCCAGCGGCTGGCGCATTACAAGTGCCCCGCGTCGGTGGACTGGATCGACGAGCTGCCGCGCAATCCATCGGGCAAAATCCTCAAGGTCGAGTTGCGCAAACCCTATTGGGAGGGGCGGGAGCGGCAGGTGTCCTGAATGGCCGTCACCGCAAGCGCGCTCGTTGAAGCCGTTGTTTCCTCAAGTCCCGGAATGCCCGATCCCGGCATT
>JAPOTD010000031.1:20762-60031 GCA_026709365.1 Gammaproteobacteria bacterium | reverse complement strand
CCGACAATATCTGCCGAAGATTGTCAGGCATTGCTCTCGCATTTATGGTGAGTCGCCACGCTCCGTCGCGATCCTTCACATGCAAATGGCATCGCTTGATGAACGCCTCGTAAAGAATACGTTCGGCCGGGAATCGCTCAATACCCAGCCTCTCCGCCGACGGGGATCCGCACAGGGCTTCAATGAGCTTCCTGAAGGCTGCAGTTGCTGGCCCACTCAACTGCTCCCTGTTGAACATGTCCAAGTGGAGATCGAAAGCCATCGGATACGCCTTGTCCATTGCCGCGGTCACCGCTTCCTGCATTGAGGCAAACTCATGGTCCCCAATCCTCCATGCGGCCTTGGACAAGGCGAGCCAATCTTCAACAAGAGCCGAAACCGCACCATCGTGGTGCTCAAGACGAATGCGCATCTCCTTAGCGGCCACTTTATCGCCCAGAAGGTCGGCATCGCCTTCCAAAAGTCGCCGGATGGCAGCGCATGCCTTCAAGTGAGGGATCAGGGCGGCAGAGGGAATGTAGGCGCGAACATCCATGCCAGTGCAGGCTGCCCCTCCGGGGAGGGCGTCGAGCCAAACTAGGATGCGAGGCGCCCCAGAAGATGGGGGAACCTGCTGACCCGGATTCAGCCACGCTAAGCGAGCCGTGCGCCGGTTTCCCGTCTCGATGTAGTGACGGTGGGCGAGCACATCGCGAGCGAACCTCTGGTTCATCTCTAGGGCGGCGTCCAGTTCAAACATGGACATTTCCGCGTCGATCCTGCCGACGACATCGTAGTCACTCCCGTCCCAGACGACATACTCGCCTCGGAACTCGCGATAGACAAGCAGGGCCCGGCTGACCAAGCGCTCAATGTTGGCCTTGAAGGGAAAGCCGGAAGGCAGGCAGGCGCGCGCACCTCCCCGGTTAGCGGAGATTCCGCGCCCGCTGCAAAAGCTGAGCAGTGCCATCACCTTTAACAGTGAACGGGCCCCTGACTCCAAGTCATCGCCGACACGCTCCCAAGCCTCGTAAATGGCGGCAAACCGCTTGGCAAACACGGGGTTTGAAGGGGTTTTCAAAGCGTCCGCGAAAAAGTGGTCGAAGAGAGCGTCGGGACGCACCCATCCACCCAATGCGGAATCCCGGGCGGCGGCATATCCCGCTGGCTTTTCCGACGACAGCCAGCCCACAACCGTGCGGTCCTGCTGGCCGAGTAGGCGCGAAAGTCGTGCGAGCAAAGCGATGGTCATGGGGTGTAGCGGACGACAGGAAACGCATGCGTCAAGGAAGACCTGATCCCGCATCAACGGTGGGGCCGACTTGCTCTTGTCGAGCGCAATTGGGGCGGGTGCCTGCCCGGTGTGATCTGTGGGAAGGGAGCGCAGGGCACCCGCAATGATGTGGGCGGTGTCCGTTTCGGAGTTCTGAAGCACCGTCTCTCTGAACCGTCCCCGAACCTTCTCCCACTCTGTTCGATCATCGCCGAGCAACCTATCAGCGTAGTGGTCCAGCCCATGGTGCTGCACTATAACCAAGGTTAGCGGCGCATCCGGGCGCCCGGCCGCCTCCGCGAGTTCCTGAAGTAGATGGAGGTCGGCGCCTCCCACGGAGCCAAGCATCTGTTCCAAATGCCTGCCGAACTCATCAATGGCCAAGAGAACGCCCGCGCCCCCGCTAGAGCGGATAGCCTTGGCAAAGGCCCTCAAAGACTCCGCCGCCACCGCTTGGGGGCTTTTGCCAGCGGAAGCGGACAGCGAGGAGCGGAGGGCGTCCGTTCCTACGGCGTCCGGATTGCGTTCGACAAAGTCTTCCGCGAAAGAGAGGATTTTCGACGCGAGACTTTCGAGTGAGCCAGTGAATGCCAAGGGAACCAACCCGCCCGCCGTGCGCAATCGGCTCGCTGGGCAATTCGTTTTACGCAGCTGCTTGGACGCAAACGACGACGAACGCTCACCTATCGGACTGGCAACCTGATTCAGCAAGAAGGCCAGCAGGGATGACTTTCCTACCCCATATGGCCCCTCCAGCGCGAATGCGGCACCACCGGCAAGGGCCTTTGTGGACAGTTCCCCAACGAATTCCATGGCTTGGTCAGTTGGGCAGTAACATTCGTTTGCCCACCTGATGTCCTCCATGCTCTCAATGTTGGTGGAAAGACGCATTTGAGCGTATCAGGCTTCGTATCGCTCGAAGAAGCGGTCATCCACGTGTGCAGTCTGCCCATTCCTGCAGATTTCGCCCCATCTTCCGCAAGCCACTAGCATGGAGTCTCCGCCCGGCATCTCGGCTAGCGAAAGGGGGGCCTGCCGCCTTCGACAGATACGTTCGACAGAACTATAAGATCCATCGCTTGTGAGACCGAAAACCACGCCAGGAGATGCAAGCGCGTTGCGGTTCAGATACAGAGAGGATAGCGTTGAGGATTCAGCCCTTCTCTTCGCCAAGGAGGACAGCAGGGCGTGCTCAACAACACGTTCCGTGACGTGGGCTCGGTTGCTCTCCCATGTTCGTCTATGCCGTCCTTGACGACCGCGTCCGCCTTCTGTCAGCAGGCCCATTTGCGCAAAGAAGCGGTCCCCAATATCCTCGTTGAGGTTATTGGCATCACGCGTGTGCATGCGAATCACGGCTTCGACGTCCCCACGCACAGTCCCTTTCGAGTAGGCGACCCCAGCGGCGGATGACAGGTGCTGAATAAAGTTGCCTATCGCTTCGTCGGTCGTAAAGCGATCATCAGTAATGCGATTGAAAGCCCAAGCCGCAGCGCAAGCCCTTTCGACGTTCGCGGTAATCTGCCAATGCAGGAACGCAATGCTTTCCGGCCGCTCAAGGAATGGGTCGTGGTCAACGAACAGGCGTTTTCCCAGCCGCGTGATTTCGCCCCCGTCGCCCAGGACGCCGCTCACCCGGCCCCATGCGCGCATGGACTTCGCCATATTTTTCCCCACGCCCAATTCGCAGGCGATTTTTTCCAGATTGGCAGGCACTTTCCCCTCGTCCCTGTATCTGTGGACCATTCTAGGAAGCCAAGAAAGCCTGAGTGGAAACCCACCAAAATGTCCCACTACATACTGCATTTCGATTGTTTCTCTGCCCGACACCGTTGCTGTCGGTAGCCACTATACCGAACACCTGCAGGCCCTCAAATACCCTTGTGCAACCTGCCCTATGGCTGGATTCCCAAGACCGAGGATAGCGGATCCAAGCCCTACGAGATTTGGACTACATTTGCGACAACGGCGATCTTTTTCCGATGACGACAATGCACAACTCGATCTCTCAAAGTTCCAAATTCAATATTTTCAATAAGTTGAGGTAGGCTCCAGCACTTCAGCGCTCAGCACGTGCCAGAAACTCGGCCTCGGTACGGCAGTCAATGATCCAGTCGCCGACTTCCGCCAGCCGCTCCGGATCGGTCACGCCTCTGACCAACTCCGACAGCCTTTTAGCCGCCCGCGCGCCGAACTTGCGATCCGCCTGCCGACGCAACTGCGCCCGCTGGTCGGCCCGCGCCCGCGCTTCGCCCTCCGAACGGCCTTCAGCAAGCCAGTGGTCCACCATTGACTTCATCACCAGCGTTTTCATTTCGCGCACCTCTCCCAGTTCAGAAATTCTCAGCAACTCCGGCTCCAGCAACGCTGCATCCACGCCTAAGTCCGGTGCCACCGAGTGCCAGACCCACTGGACGAACGCCGAGCGCAGTTCCCGATGCTCCGAGCCGCCGAAACGCTTCGCCATCCGGTCCAGAACACCGTCCGCATCCCGCGCCAGCCCGCCTTGGAATATTTCGACTTGCGAAGTCACTGCATTGCCGGCAGGCAAATCCTCAATCGCCATCCGTCCTATGTCAAGCAAGGTCATCTCCGGCCAGTCCCCTTTGCCGTCAGGTGTCAGCGCGGACAGGCGCAAAGGGCTGCGCCACGGACGCAGGCCGTTGTAAAGCACCACCGGGCGGACGAGCGGCAGTATCCGCCCCCTTGGGCGTTGATCCAACTCGCCCCGCTTGGCCAAGTCCTCCACGAGCAACGACGAGTAGGTGTTCAGCCGCACCGGCATCAGGCGGTCCAGTCCGCGCTGGAACTCAACGGGGACAATGAGACTTCCGCCGCCGTGCAGCCGCGCTCGCCAAACGCAGTCCCCGTCACGACGCTCAAGACTTGAACTGAGCCATTCAGCGGGCAGGCGTTCCAAGGTAGTCCAGTCGATGCGATCGAGCACTTCCTGAGGGAGTAGGATCTCGAAGAGGTCTT
The DNA here is from genome assembly GCA_026709365.1 of Gammaproteobacteria bacterium. Taxonomy (GTDB): domain Bacteria; phylum Pseudomonadota; class Gammaproteobacteria; order Pseudomonadales; family Azotimanducaceae; genus Azophilus. Next base: position 55,800 of record JAPOTD010000031.1, on the reverse strand, counting down.
CCGCCATGAGGCGGAAGCCGTAGAGCGACTTGAAGGCCAAGTCGTGGGGCTGCGGCTTGGCACCCTTGGGCCTACTGGGACGCTTCCCGGGCGGTCTGTCCATGACGCCATGCTGACGGACCGCTACAGGAAAGTCTGTACGTTATCTCTGCACCGATTGGGTGAAATCACCGCCGCAAAACCGAGGACATCGTCCGCGCCCGCCACGGGTCAAAGTCGCACAGGCCGCTGTGCCAGTCGCAGACGGTTTCCCGTCTTTCCAGCGGCCGCAACAGGACATGTAGAGGCGTTAAACCGCCCATGCGCCGTTCGGAGTCGAGGGCGGGACGCCCTTATCTCGCTCCAAGGGTCCACGCCTGAACTTGGCGTCATCCCACGGAGCGAGGGTTCCTGCCCTCCCATTGACGGAACCCATGAGGTGGATTTCCCCGCCGCCAAGATGATTGGAGGGCGGGACTCGCTCCGAGAGTCCACGCCCGAACTCCGCCATCCACCGGAGCGAGGGCATCCTGCCCTCGCATTGACGAAACCCGCAAAGCGGGTTCCGGCCCCGCTAAGCCGATTGCGCGTAGTTCTCCACTTCCTTCATGCTCAGCTTGATGCGGCCGCGCTGATCGATGTCGAGCACCACCACGTCCACGGTCTGGCCCTCCTCCAAGTAGTCGGTGACCTTCTCCACCCGCTTGTCGGCGATCTGGGAGATGTGCACCAAGCCGTCCTTGCCCGGCAGGATGTTGACGAAGGCGCCGAACTCGACGATGCGCGCCACCCGGCCGTTGTAGATCTTGCCGATCTCGGCTTCGGCGGTGATCTCCTGGATGAGCGCCACGGCGGCATTCATGCCCGCCGCGTCCTCAGCGTAGATGCGCACCGAGCCGTCGTCGTCGATATCGACGTCGGCGCCGGTCTCATCGACGATGGAGCGAATGGTGGCGCCGCCCTTGCCGATGATGTCACGGATCTTGTCCTTGGAGACGTGAATCACGGTCATCGAGGGCGCTTGTTCGGAAATCTGCTCCCTTGAGGCCGAGAGCACCTTGTTCATCTCACCCAGGATGTGCAGCCGCGCATCGAGCGCCTGCAGCAACGCCTCCTCCATGATGTTCTCGGTGATGCCGTCGATCTTGATGTCCATCTGCAAGGCGGTGACGCCCTGTTCGGTGCCGGCCACCTTGAAGTCCATGTCGCCGAGATGGTCCTCATCGCCAAGAATGTCGGTCAGCACCGCGTACTTGTTGCCGTCCTTGACCAGACCCATGGCGACGCCCGCCACCGGGCGCTTGACCGGCACGCCGGCGTCCATCAGGGCGAGGGATGAGCCGCAGACGCTGGCCATGGAGCTTGAGCCGTTGGACTCGGTGATTTCCGAGACCACCCGCAGCGTGTAGGGGAAGTCCTGCTCATTGGGCAACACCGCCGCCAAACCCCGGCGCGCCAGGCGGCCGTGGCCGATCTCGCGCCGCTTAGGGCCGGTCATCATGCCCGCCTCGCCCACCGAGTAGGGCGGGAAGTTGTAGTGCAGCAGGAAATGGTCCTTGTAGGTGCCAGGCAAGCCCTCCACCAGGGCGGCGTCGCGCAGGGCGCCCAGCGTGGCAGTGACCACGGCCTGGGTTTCGCCTCTGGTGAACAGCGCCGAGCCGTGGGCTCGGGGCAGCAAGCCGACCTCAACGGAAATCGGCCGCACCGAGCGCAGGTCGCGCCCGTCGATGCGCGGCTCGCCGTTCAGCACCCGGCGCCGCACCAAGTCCTTCTCCACCGTGCTGAGAATCTTGCCAACCGCTTCGGGGTCGAGCTCACCGGACTCATCGCCGGTCAACTCCTCCACCACCTGCTCCCGCAGCGCCCCGACCTGCGCCAACCGCTGCACCTTGTCCGTAATCCGATAGGCATCGCCGAGCCGCCCCTGGGCGACGTTCGACACCCGCTCGATGAGCGCTTCGTCAACCGGCTCCGGGGTCCAATCCCAAGCGGGCTTGCCGGCTTCGGCAGCCAAGGAGCCGACCGCTTCAATGACCGCCTGCATCTCTTGGTGGGCGAACAGCACGGCGCCGAGCATTTCGTCCTCGGACAGCTCCTCCGCCTCGGACTCCACCATCAGCACCGCATTGCCGGTGCCGGCCACCACCATGTTGAGCTGCGATTGCTCCAGCGCCTTGTAGCCGGGGTTGAGCGCGTAGCGACTGTCCTTGTAGCCGACTCGGGCCGCGCCGATCGGCCCGGCAAAGGGAATGCCGGAGAGGGCGAGGGCGGCGGAGGTGCCGATCATGGCGGCGATGTCGGGATCCTGGTCCTTGTCGGCCGACATGACCGTGGCCACCACCTGCACCTCATTCATGAACCCCTTGGGGAAGAGGGGCCGAATGGGGCGGTCGATGAGTCTCGAGGTGAGGGTCTCCTTCTCGGTGGGCCGCCCTTCACGGCGGAAGAAGCCGCCGGGAATCTTGCCGGCGGCGTAGGTCTTCTCCTGATAGTTCACCGTGAGCGGAAAGAAAGCGGCGCCGGGGCGTCCTCTCTTCATGCCCACGGCGGTGGTCAGCACCACCGTGTCGCCCATGGTGACGAGCGCCGAGCCAGTCGCCTGACGGGCGACACGGCCGGTCTCGATGCGAACCTGCTGGCCGCCAAACTGAAATTCCCTTGCTGTTGGATTCAAAATGTTCTCCTTCCAATGCTCTCTTTGCTGTTGCTGTTGCTGTTGCTGTTGCTGTTGCTGTTGCTGTTGCTGTTGCTGTCGCTGCTGTTGCTGTCCGCTGTTGCCATCCCAGCCTAGCGCCTGAGTTGAAGGCGCTTGATCAGCGTTTGGTAACGCGACCGATCCTTGTCCTTCAGGTAGTCGAGCAGCTTGCGCCGCTGGTTCACCATGCGAATCAGGCCCCGGCGCGAGTGGTGGTCCTTCTTGTGCGCCCGGAAATGGTCCTGCAACGTGTTGATGTTGGTGGTCAGCAAAGCCACCTGAACCTCAGGTGACCCCGTATCGCCCTGCTGGGTTTGATACGCCTTGATGACCTCCGCCTTGGTTTCGGCTGACAACGCCATGTTTTTTCTCCAAATATGCTCAAGTTGAATGAATCAAGGCACGCCGCGCATATTTGCAGCCAAGCCTTGCGTTTCGCGCCTCCCGTCACAGGGCCGGCGCCAAATTCCTTAAGGGATCGAACCTTCGCTGCGCCCCGTCAAGTCTGGCCCACCAGCCGACGCGGCGCGATGCGCCCATCCTCAAGCACCTCGCCGACGCCGAGAAAACGGGAGCCCAGCCCTTCATGCTCCGGGCCTTCGCCAGCCTCCGAAAGCCGCACCCAGCCGCTGGTGGGGGCCTGCGGCACCATGACCGGCTGTCCGTTGCGCAGATGGTAGGCAGCGGCAGGCGGCAAGCGAACGTCCGGCCAGTGCCGCACCGTGCTCGACACCGGCAGCAGGAGCGGATCCAGGGCGGCGCGCGCGCGGGCCTGCTCCAAGTCGTCAAAAGTGACCAGGTCCCCTTCCCCGTAGGGACCGGCCTGCAGGCGGCGCAACGCCGACACATGGGCGCCGCAGCCAAGCCGCTCGCCCAGCTCCTCGGCAATGCAGCGCACGTAGGTGCCTTTGCTGCAGTGAATTTCCAACTCCACTTCATCGCCCTCGAAGGCGGTCATTTCGTTGGAGTAGATGGTGGCGTCGCGGGCCTCGCGCTCCACTTCGATGCCTTGGCGCGCCAGCTTGTAAAGCGGCTGCCCCTTGTGCTTGATGGCGGAGAACATCGAAGGCACCTGTTTGATGGGGCCGCGAAAATGCGTCAAGGCGCGCTCCACGTCCGCACCGCGCACGGCGGCCGCCGACCTTGAGCAGACCACCTTGCCGTCGGCATCGCCGGTGTCGGTGGCAACGCCGAGCTTGATGCGCGACCGGTATCGCTTGTCGGAGTCGAGCAGGTAGCGGGAGAATTTGGTCGCCTGCCCGAAACACAACGGCAACACCCCCGTGGCCAGCGGATCCAAGCTGCCGGTATGGCCCACCTTGCGCGCGCCGAACAGGCGCTTGGACTTCTGCACCGCGTCGTTGGAACTCATGGCGGCGGGCTTGTCGAGCACCAGCACTCCATCGACGTCACGCCCCCGACGGCCACGCCTAGACATGGCCGGCGCTAGGCTGGCCGACGGCGACGGCCTGATCGATCAACCGCTCCAGCCGACGGCCGCGCTCCACGGACTCATCGTAGTGAAAGCGGGGCTTGGGGGTGGTGCGCATGCGATGGCGCCGGGCGAGCTTGGAGCGGAAGTAGCCCGAGGCGCGGTTCAGGACCCCCACCAGCGCCTCCTGGTCCGCCACCGACCCCGACGGCATGGCCGACACATAGACGTCCGCAAAAGCGAGATCCCGGCTGACGCGCACGTCGTTCACGCTGACCATGCCAACGCGCGGATCCCGCATCTCGAACTGAATGACTCGGGCGATTTCCGCGCGCGCGAAATCGGCCATGCGCAGATGGAGTCCGGCTTCCGGCACGTGCCGCTCGCCAGCCTGCGCCCTCAAAGGGCGCGCGCGATCTCTTGCGACTCGAAGACCTCGATGAGGTCGCCAAGCCGAACATCATTGTAGTTGCGCACCCCGATGCCGCATTCGGTGCCGTGGCGCACCTCGGCCACATCGTCCTTGAAGCGCCGCAAGGACTCCAGCTCACCTTCGTAGATCACCACATTGTCACGCAGCACGCGGATGGGCTTGCTCCGATGCATGGTGCCCTCGATCACCATGCAGCCGGCAATCTGGCCCAAACGCGGGGAGTTGAACACGTCGCGCACTTCGGCGACGCCGAGAATCTCCTCGCGCACCTCCGGCGCGAGCATGCCGCTGAGCACTTGCCTGACATCGTCGATCAACTCGTATATGACGCTGTAGTAGCGCAGATCCACGCCTTCGGATTCGATGACGTCCTTGGCGGCGCCGTCAGCGCGGACGTTGAACCCGAACACGGCGGCCCCGTAGGTGAGCGCCAGGTTGATGTCGCTTTCGGTGATGCCGCCGACGCCGGAGCCGAGCACGTTGACCGCGACCTCGTCATTGCCAAGCTCCGCCAAGGCTTGCACGATGGCCTCCAGGCTGCCGCGCACGTCCGCCTTGACCACCAGCTTGAGCACCCGCTTTTCGCCCTCGCCAAGGCTGGCAAACATGTTGTCGAGCTTGGCCGCCTGCTGCATCGCCTGACGCTGCTCCTGGGTCTTGTCGCGGCGAAACTCCGCCAGTTCCCGGGCGGAGCGTTCGTCGGTGACCGCCGAGAAGGCGTCGCCCGCAGCCGGCGTGCCATTCAGCCCGAGCACCTCCACCGGCTGCGAGGGTCCGGCGCTTGTGGCCTGGCCGCCTTGATCGTCGAGCATGGCGCGCACCCGGCCGTGATGCTCCCCGGCGATGATGATGTCGCCCCGCTGCAAAGTGCCGTTTTGGACAAGGATGGTGGACACCGGGCCGCGCCCTCGGTCGAGGCGCGACTCCACCACCACGCCCCGAGCCGAGGCATCGGGAACCGCCTTGAGCTCCAGGATCTCGGCCTGCAGCAGCACCGCTTCGAGCAGGCTGTCGAGGCCTTCGCCGGTCACCGCGGAGACGTTGACAAACTGGATGTCGCCGCCCCAAGCCTCCGGCGCCACGTCCTTGGCCGCCAACTCCTTGGTGACCCGATCCGGATCCGCGCCCTCAAGGTCCATCTTGTTGATGGCGACCACGATCGGCACATCCGCGGCCTTGGCGTGCTGAATGGCCTCCTCGGTCTGCGGCATGACGCCATCGTCGGCGGCGACCACGAGGATGACGATGTCAGTGACCCGGGCGCCGCGCGCCCGCATGGCGGTGAACGCCGCGTGTCCCGGCGTGTCGATGAAGCAGATGCGGCCGTGGTCGGTGTCCACGGAGTAGGCGCCGATGTGCTGGGTGATGCCGCCCGCTTCGCCGCTGACCACCCGAGTGTGGCGAATCTTGTCCAGCAGCGACGTCTTGCCGTGATCGACGTGACCCATCACCGTCACCACCGGCGGTCGGGGCTCGCCCTCGCCTTCAATGCGCAGCGACTGCTCAAGGGCCTGCTCCATGGCGTCCTCATGGATGAGCTTGACCTTGTGGCCCAGCTCCTCGACCACCGTGGTCGCCGTGTCCTGGTCGATGGCTTGGTTGATGGTGGCCATCAAGCCAAAGTCCATCAGCGTCTTGATGACTTCGCCGGCCTTGACGGTCATGCGCTGGGCGAGTTCGCCGACGGTGATCATCTCTGGCAATTCGACTTCCCGGGCGATGAACTCGGTGGGCTTGAATTCGCCGCCCTGCTGATCGACCTTGATGGGCGCATGAGCCCGGCGGATCTTGCGACGCCCGCGGCGCTCGGACTTGAGCGACAGCTCCCGGCGTCCGGCTCGGCCTTGGCCAAAACCGTTCCGGTTGGCGCGCTCCCGATCCTTGCCCTTGACCCGCTTGCCCGCCTTTTCCGTGGCCTGCGCCTTGGCTTGGGCCTCGGCTGCCGCAACCTCCGGAGTGAGGGCTTCCGCACCGGCCCGCCCCGACCGGCCCGGCGGCTCCGCCTGCTGCTGCGCCTTGGCGGCCTGCTCCTCCTGAGCGCGCCGCTCCTCCTGGCGCAGCCGCTCGGCCTCCTCCGCCTTGAGTTCCGCCGCCCGACGGGCCTCCTCCTCCGCCTCCTTGCGCTGCTGTTCCTGTTCGCGGATGCGCTGCGCCTCCTGCTCCGCCGCAGAGAGCCCGCGGGCGGCCGGAGCGGTAGGCGCCGCCGCTTCGTCTGGCTTGACGTAGGTGCGCCGACGCATCACCTCGACCTTGACCTTGTGGCCAGTGCGGCCTTGGCTGACCGCCTTGACGGTGCCGACCGAACGGCGATTGAGGCTGATCGTGCCGCGCGGCTTCAGGGTGGCGCCAGCACCGTGGCTGCTGCGCAGGTGCGCGAGCAGATCATGCTTCTGCTGCTCGGAAACGCTCTCCTGTCCGTTGGTGTGGGGCAGCCCGGCATCCGCCATCTGCTTGAGCAGACGCTCCACCGGGGTCTTCACCGTGGCGGCAAGCTCTTCGACCGTAACGTCAGCCATTGACTTTCCCCCGCGCCCCTAGGCCCCGTCGCCGGCGCCGGATTCATCCTCGGGGCCGGCTTCCGCCTCCTCAAACCAGGGCGCTCGGGCCGTCATGATGAGTTCGGCCGCCCGCTCCTCGCCAAGGTCGTCGATGATCTCCAGCAGTTCACCCACCGCCAGCTCCGCCAAGTCCTCCATGGTGAGGACTTCGTGTCCAGCCAGGCGATAGGCCAGGTCGCGCTCCATGCCAGCCATGTTCAGCAGATCCTCACTGGGCTCACGAGCCTCCTCGCTGGCTATGGCGCGGGTCAGCAGGGCGTCGCGAGCCCGGTTCTTGAGCTCCTCGACGATTTCCTCATCGAAGCCCTCAATGGCATTCATTTCCTCCTCGGCGACGTAGGCGACCTCCTCCAGCGTGGTGAAGCCCTCCTCCACAAGCACCGTGGCGACGTTCTCGTCCACGGACAGGGACTCCTTGAACTCCTCCACCATGCGCATCGCCTCGGCCTCCTGCAGATCGGCGGCTTCCTGCTCGGTCATGATGTTCAACGTCCATCCGGTGAGGTCGCTCGCCAAGCGGACGTTCTGGCCACCCTTGCCGATGGCTTGCGCCAGCTTGTCCTCGGCAACGGCGATGTTCATGGCGTGGGCGTCCTCATCGATCTGGATGTAGGCAACCTCGGCGGGCGCCATGGCGTTGATGGTGAGTTGGGCGGGATTGTCGTTCCAAGGCACGATGTCGATGCGCTCGCCAGCGAGCTCCCCGGAGACCGCCTGCACCCTGGAGCCGCGCATGCCGACGCAGGCGCCCACCGGATCGATCCGCCCGTCGTTGGTGCTGACCGCGATCTTGGCGCGGGAGCCCGGATCGCGCGCCGCGCCGCGAATCTGAATGATGTCCTCCGAAATCTCCGGCACCTCGATCTTGAACAGCTCCGCCAGCATCTCCGGGGAGGTTCGGGACAGCATAAGCTGGGGGCCGCGGTTTTCCGGACGCAGCTCCAGCAGCATGGCCCGGACCCGTTCGCCAATGCGGAACGTCTCCCTCGGTATAAGATGCTCACGGGTCAGCAGGCCCTCGGCGTTGTTGCCGAGATCGACGATGACGTTGTCCCGGCCAACGCGCTTGACGGCGCCGCCGACGAGCTGACCGACCTTGGGGGTGTACTCCTCGAAGACGCGAGCCCGTTCCGCCTCGCGCACCTTCTGCACGATGACCTGCTTGGCGGTCTGCGCGGCAATGCGGCCGAACGCCACGGATTCGACGGGCGCCTCGATGGTGTCGCCGATGTCCAGCCCGACAGCCCGGGGATCCTCCGGAGTGAGTTCAGCGGCCGGATTGAGCGGCTCCTCAAGCTGCTCCACATCCACCACCGTCCATACCCGGAACGTCTGGTAGTCGCCCGTTTCCCGGTCAATGGCAACGCGGAACTCGGCGTCCTCGTCATACCGCCGCTTGGTGGCGCTGGCCAAAGCGCTTTCCATGGCGTCAAATATGACCTCCTTGGAAACGCCCTTCTCCAGCGATGCCCCTTCAATGGCTTGAAAAATCTCTTTCGACATGCTCTCTACTGCACTGTTTACCGCGCCCTTGACGGGTTTGCCGCGCCCCTGCCGGCCCGTGCCGCCGCGTTAGCGGAAACTGGCCTTGGAGGGGTCAAACGTCGGCACCACCCTGGCCCGTTGGACGTTTTCCAATGGCAGCACGTACTCCTCATCCTCAATCCGCACCAGCGCCTGGCCGTCCTCGACGCCGGCCAACAGCCCGACGAACCGCTTGCGGCCCTCAAAGGGAAAGTTCAGCCGCACATCGACCCGGTCGCCGACGTGGCCGACGTACTGCTCCGCGTTGAACAAAATGCGGTCAAGCCCGGGCGATGAGACCTCAAGGTCGTAGCTGCCGCCCACCACGCCGTCGAGTTCCAGCAAGTCGCCGAGCTCGTGGCTGACCTGCTCGCAGTCGCTGATCGAAACGCCGCCGGGCTTGTCGATGTAAACCCGCAGCCGCGACCGCTTGCCAGCCGCTTGGTACTCCACGCCCCAGAGGGCGCAACCAGTTGCCTCAACCGTCACTTGCGCAAGCTCGCTGATCTTCGATTCCGTGCGATTCACAGTCCACCAACAAAAAATGGGCTAGACCCCTCGGCCGCGCCAGCGCCAATCGCAAAGGCCACCGCAGCTTTCGGGTCGCGCCCATCTTCAAATTCGGCCCAACAAAAACAGGCGACCTCGCCTTACGGGCAAGCCACCTCAAGGACCGCCATCACCGGCGGCGCCGCCACAAGCAAGCCGTGGCGGCGAAACCTACTAAAAGGCCCCGGCCAAAAAGGCCCGATACCGGGCCTTTCCGCATAGGGGCCTCATCAGTGCGCCACCTTGCCCATCGGCAGGACCGCGCACCTGCATCCTTTGGTAGCGGGGGCAGGATTTGAACCCACGACCTTCGGGTTATGAGCCCGACGAGCTACCAGACTGCTCCACCCCGCATTAGCAAGGGGGCGGATTATAGGGAGGCAGCGCAGGCTATGCAACACCCTGCGCGAACTGACGTTCGCGTACGGAGTTTCGCTACGCGAAACTCCGCGCTAGTCGCTTAGGCCGGATTCCGAAATGCTTTTGAGCCCGCGCAAACCTTGTGCTGGTGCCGAAGGCGAGACTCGAACTCGCACGGGCTTTCGCCCACTGCCCCCTCAAGGCAGCGCGTCTACCAATTCCGCCACTTCGGCATTGTCGCGCGATGGCTTGCTGACCGCGCCTCGCATGGACCTAAACGTCAGGAATGCCCGAATCTAATTCCTCGTCGCCGGAAGTCAATGGCTCGGAGGACTCGACCGGATCGGCCACGATGGGCACGCCAACGTCCTGCAGCCCGGTGGCCCGCTCCTTGGCGAACCAGGCCAAGCCAAAGGAAATCACGAAAAAGCCCACTGCCAGCCAAGCCGTGGCCTTGACCAGGAAGGATGCGGAGCCGCTGCTGCCGAACATCGTGTTCGACGCCCCGGAGCCAAACGCCGCCCCCGCGTCCGCGCCGCGGCCCTGCTGCAAGAGCACCAAGCCGCCCAAAGCCAGGGCGACAAGCACCAACAGCATCATCAATACGGTTTCAAAAGTCGTGATGTCCACGGTCGCAACCCCTATCCTGTCCTCGCTGCCCGCCTTCGTCCCTCAGGCGGCCGCCGCCACTATGGCCAGAAAGCTCTCCGCCTGCAATGAGGCGCCGCCGATCAGCCCGCCGTCTATGTCCGGCTCGCTGAACAACGCGGCGGCATTATGCGGATTGACGCTGCCGCCGTAAATCACCCGGATCGACCCCGCCAAGGCGCCGTCCGCAGCGGCGATGGTTTCCCGAACCACGCGGTGCATGGCCGCCGCATCATCGGGCGCCGCCGTCTCGCCGGTGCCGATCGCCCAAACCGGCTCGTAGGCAACCGCGCCCTGGGCAACGCCATCGACGCCAACGGCCTCGACAACCGCCCGAACCTGCTTGGCCACCACCGACTCCGCCTTCCCGGCCTGCCGCTGCGCCAACGTCTCGCCAACGCAGAGAATGGGCTTGAGGCCCGCACCGAGCGCCGCGCCGAACTTGGCCGCCACCAGCGCATCGCTCTCGCCATGCTCGCTGCGGCGTTCGGAATGCCCGGTCAAAGCCCAGCGCCCGCCGAGTTCGGCAATCATGGCGCCGGACACGTCGCCGGTGTGGGGCCCTTGCGCAGCCGGATGCAGATCCTGGGCGCCCAAGGCGACGCCAACGTCCCTGACCCCATCGGCAAATTGACCCAAGTAGGCGACCGGCGGAAAAACCAACACTTCCAAATCCGCGCCAAGACGCGCCCCGCGCAAAGCCTCGCAGAAGCCAGCCACGGACGCCCGCGATCCGTGCATCTTCCAATTGCCGGCAACGATTGAACGGCGCATCGCTAACCCTCGACTGCGGGGTGGGGCGACATTCTACCCCTATACGGCTTTCTCAATGACCCCCGCAAACTCCGCCGCGATGGCGGCCACGTCCTGGGCGTCATCGCCCTCGACCATCACCCGCACCACGGGTTCCGTGCCGGAAGGGCGGATCAGCACACGGTAGTCATCGCCCAGCGCCCGTTCCCTTCTGCGCAGGATCGGGGCTGCCCGCTCGCAGACGCTCGCGGTCGGCGCGCCGTTGACCGCCACGTTGACCATCGCCTGGGGCAGCTTGGCCATGCCCCGCTTGAGCTCATGCAGGGCCTTGCCCGCCTCCACCATGAGCACTAGGGCCTGCAAGGCGGAGACGATGCCATCGCCGGTGGTCGTCAAGTCCAGGCAGAGGATGTGGCCGGAGGACTCACCGCCCAAGCTCCAGCCCTTCCGACGCAACAGCTCCAGCACGTAGCGGTCGCCCACGGCGGAACGGGCGAAAGGAATGCCAAGGTGCGCCAGCGCCCGCTCCAGGCCGCGGTTCGACATCACCGTGCCAACCACGCCGCCCTGCAGCACGCCTTGGTGTTGCCGATGGCTGGCAATCAGGTAAAGCAATTCATCGCCGTCAACGACCTCGCCCTTGGCATCAACCATGATGACCCGATCGCCGTCACCGTCGAAGGCGACGCCCAGGTCGGCGCCCAGTTCCCGCACCTTCCCCGCCAGATGCTGCGGATGGGAGGAGCCGCGGCCGGCATTGATGTTGAAGCCGTTGGGGGAAGCGCCGATCACGGTGATTTCCGCGCCAAGCTCCTCGAACACCCCCGGCGCCACGTGATAGGTGGCGCCGTGGGCGCAATCGAGCACGATGCGCAGGCCATGCAGGCGAAAGCCGCGGCCAGCCGTGGCCTTGCAGAACTCGATGTAGCGTCCGGCGGCGTCCTCGATTCGCGACGCCCGGCCGAGCCGGTCCGAGGGAGCGCAGACCATCTCGGCCCCCAACTGCCGTTCAATCTCCGCCTCGACGCCGTCATCAAGCTTGTTGCCGTCGCCGTTGAAGAACTTGATGCCGTTGTCGCCGTAGGGATTGTGGGAAGCGCTGACCACAATGCCCGCATCGGCCCGCAGGGTGCGGGTCAGGTAGGCCACCGCCGGGGTCGGCATGGGCCCCATGAGGCTGACGTCCGCTCCCGCGGAGACCAAGCCCGATTCGAGCACCGACTCCAGCATGTAGCCGGAAATGCGCGTGTCCTTGCCGATGAGTATGCGGCTGCTGCCTTGGCGAGCGAACACCTTGCCCACCGCCCAGCCGAGCCGCAGGCAAAACTCCGGAGTGATGGGGAAACGCCCGACTGCGCCGCGGATGCCGTCGGTTCCAAAGTGCTTCTTGCTCACGCCCACCGGTTCATGCCCAACACTGCAAAGGCCACCGAGCCGGCGCCAAGGGCGCCGCTCCCTCGGGCTTGGCAAGCTCGCTAGAGCTCCTCAGCCGGGCCGCCAATGGCAGGTTCCGGGGAGCCTGACTCGCTGCCCTTGCCCGTCTTGGGCGATTTCGGCTGCCGGGGCTTGGCGCCGGCCATGATGTCATCGATCTGCTCGGGCAGCAGGGTTTCGAACTCGATCAGCGCATCGGCCATGAGGTGCAGCTTGTCCTCGTTCTCCGTCAGCAGCCGGTCGGCCTCGCCGTAGCAGTCGTCAACGATTCGGCGCACTTCCTCGTCAATGGCCTGGGCGGTCTGCTGCGAATGCGGCTTGGGCTTGACGCCGGCCGACATGCCCAGGAAGACCTCGCCATCGTCCTCGTCGTACATCAAGGGGCCGAGCCTATCCGACAGCCCCCACTTGGTGACCATGTTGCGCGCCAGCCCCGTGGCGCGCTCAATGTCGTTGGAGGCGCCAGTGGTGACCAACTCGGGGCCCAGAATCATCTCCTCGGCGATGCGTCCGCCGAACAGTCCGCAGATCTGCGCCTTGATGCGTTGGCGGCTCAGGCTGTAGCGGTCCTCCTCCGGCAGGAACATGGTCACGCCCAGCGCCCGGCCCCGGGGAATGATGGTGACCTTGTAAACCGGGTCATGGCCGGGCACCAGCTTGCCGACGATGGCGTGGCCCGCCTCGTGGTAGGCGGTGTTGCGCTTCTCCTCATCGGACATGACCATGGACCGTCGCTCCGCGCCCATCATGATCTTGTCCTTGGCGGACTCGAACTCCACCATCTCCACCAAGCGCTTGCCGGCCCGGGCGGCGAACAGCGCCGCCTCATTGACCAGGTTGGCGAGGTCGGCGCCGGAGAAGCCCGGCGTGCCGCGCGCGATGATGCTCGCCTCCACGTCGTCGGAGAGCGGCACCTTGCGCATGTGAACCTTCAGGATCTGCTCACGTCCGCGAATGTCCGGCAGGCTGACCACCACTTGCCGGTCAAAGCGCCCCGGGCGCAGCAAAGCCGGGTCGAGCACGTCCGGGCGGTTGGTGGCGGCGATGACGATGATGCCGTCGTTGGGTTCGAAGCCGTCCATTTCCACGAGCAGCTGGTTGAGCGTCTGCTCGCGCTCGTCATGGCCGCCGCCCAAGCCGGCGCCGCGATGCCGACCCACGGCGTCGATCTCGTCGATGAAGATGATGCAGGGCGACTGCTTCTTGGCCTGCTCGAACATGTCGCGCACCCGGGATGCGCCGACGCCGACGAACATCTCCACGAAATCCGAGCCGGAAATCGAAAAGAAGGGCACCTTGGCTTCACCGGCGATGGCCTTGGCCAGCAGCGTCTTGCCGGTGCCGGGCTGGCCCACCATGAGAATGCCGCGCGGAATGCGGCCGCCCAAGCGTTGGAACTTGCTTGGATCGCGCAGGAACTCGACCAGCTCCTGCACGTCCTCCTTGGCCTCGTCCACCCCGGCCACGTCAGCAAACGTGGTCTTGATCTGATCCTCGGAAAGCAGCCGCGCCTTGCTCTTGCCGAACGACATGGGCCCGCCCCGGCCCCCAGCGCCGCCCTGCATCTGCCGCATGAAGAGCAGAAACACGCCGATGATGATGAGAATGGGGAAGCTCGCGATCAGCAATTGCGCCCAGAAGCTCTGCTTCTCCGGCTCCTTGCCCTCGATGCCCACGCTGTGGTTGTAGAGATCGTCCAACAGCTTTTGGTCGTAGAGGTCGGGCCGGATGACGCGGAAATTCTCCCCGGACTTGCGCGTGCCGTCGATCACCAGCCCGTCGATGGTGACCTCATGCACGTCGCCCATGCGAACCAGCTCGATGAACCGTGAGTAGCTGAGCTTCTCCGGCGCCGGATTGACGCTGAAGTTGTTGAACACCGTCAGCAGCACGGCGGCGATAATCAGCCAAAGCAGCAGATTTTTTCCCATATCGGACAAGGGATTGCCTCACTTCGGAGCTGGGTTGGCCCAATACGGCCCAACCGCTCCGCCTAACTTGATTGCTTAACCGGGCGAAGCCTACACCACTAGCGTTCTGTCCCGCAAACGCGCCTCTCGCCCAGAGGGCGAGAGGCGGTTGGCGTTTCGCTGCGCGAAACTCCGTGCGTCGCTTGGGCCAGATTGCGACATGTTTTGCGGTCGCGGTTGGCGTTTCGCTGGCGCGAAACTCCGCGCCCGTTGCACGGGCCAGATTGCGAAATGTCTCTCAAGCCCGCACATTGGAGGGCTTTGGGCGCTCAGGCATCGAAGTCCAAGGACACCGCGCCCGGCAGCGGATGGCTTTGGCAGCTGAGGATGTACCCCGCCGCCAGCTCCTCGTCGGTGAGCGCGTGGTTGACGTCCATGTCCACCTGCCCCTCAAGCAGGCGCGCCTTGCAGGTCGCGCAGACGCCGTCCTTGCAGGAGAACGGCAGGTCGATGCCGAGGGCGCGGGCCCGGTCGAGCAGGTTCTCGCCATCGCATTCCAAGTCGAACTGGTGGCGGCGTCCCTGGAAGCGGATGGCCACCTGGCAGCTTCGGCTGCCGTAGCGGCTGGCCCGCTGCTCCTGCTTGTACACGCGGCGGGCGGCATCTTCGGCGGAGGCTGAGAAGAGCTCCACGTGAATGCGCGCCTTGGCCACGCCCTCCACCCGCAGCCCGCGGGCGACCTCCGACACCATGGACTCAGGCCCACACAGGAAGAAGTCGTCGAAGCTGTCCAGCGGCAGCAGGCGCTTGATGAACTCCGCGCCCTTGGCGTTGTCGATGCGGCCGTTGAACAGGTCGTTGTCCTGCAGTTCCTGGCTGAACACCGCAATGAAGTGCAAGCGATCCATGCATCGGTTCTTGAGCACCATCAGAGCGTCCCGGAACATCATCGAGGCGGTGGTCCGGTTGCCGTAGAGCAGGGTGATGCGGTTGCCCGGATGGCGGTCCAGCGTGGCCCGGGCGATCGACAGGATGGGCGTAATGCCGCTGCCGGCGGCGATGCACAGGTAATGGACGCCGTCGAGTCGGCCGGGGTCACGGGTGAATGACCCCCGGGGCGGCGCCACCCGCAACCGATCGCCGACCGCCAAGCGCTGGTTGGCATAGCCGCTGAAGCGGCCGCCGCGCAGGTGCTTGATGCCCACCTCCAAGGGTTCGCCGGGCAGGCTGCAGATCGAGTAGGCCCGGGTCAGCTCCTCGCCGCCGACGGTCTCGGTGAGGGTGAGGTACTGGCCGGGCTCGAAGTCAAACCGGGCTTGCAGCGCCTGCGGCACGACCAAGCGCACCCGCACCGCCTGCTCCGTTTCCGGAACGACCGCCGCCACCTGAAGTTCGTAAGCGCTCACTTCCCGCTTTGCGTTCCTATTTGAGCATCTTGAAGTGGTCGAAGGGCTCCAGGCAGTTCCGGCATCGATAGTGCGCCTTGCAGGCGGTCGAAGCGAATTCGCTGACCAACGCCGTCTCGGCGCTGCCGCACACCGGGCAGCGCACCGGGCCGGTGACCGGCGGCGCCACGCCGCCCGCCCGCAGCTGGGCGCACGCGGCACGGCTCAGCAGCGCGGTGGTCCAGGGCGGGCGGGTCTCCTCCACGATCGCAAACCCTTGGCAGCCCGCCCTCGTCAAGCAAGCGGCGATGTCCTCCCGGATCACCGCCAACGCCGGGCATCCGGAGTAGGTGGGCGTGATGGCCACGGTGATTGCGCCGCCGGCCTCCCGCACCTCGCGCAGCACGCCCAAGTCCCAGATGCTCAGTTCCGGCAGCTCCGGGTCGCGCACCGCATCGAGCAGCGCATAGAGTTCCCGATGCGCCGAGGCCTGCCGACGGGCCCAGCGGGC
Organism: Gammaproteobacteria bacterium; assembly: GCA_026709365.1. GTDB lineage: Bacteria > Pseudomonadota > Gammaproteobacteria > Pseudomonadales > Azotimanducaceae > Azophilus. Next base: position 39,629 of record JAPOTD010000031.1, on the reverse strand, counting down.
CGCATACTCCGGGGTCTCCAAGGGGATGGCGGCGGCAGGCTCCGACGGATCCAAGTGCGGTGCGCCGCTGCCAATGACGGAGCAACCCGGCCCCAGTGGGGCCGCCTCCGCAGGCGTCTGGACGGGCGCCGTCACCAGCGCGCTCCGGGATGGCTGCGGTGCAGATGCTGCATTTCCGCCAGCATGGGGGCCAAGTGCTCGGTATGCAGGCCTTGCCGCCCGCCATCAGCCTCCCAACCCGCTGCCGGCAGCTCCAGCGTCGCCTCCCCCAAGGCCGCCGTCACCGCCTCAAGCCAAGGCGGGCGCAATGCCGCGCGATCCGGCAGAACGCCAGCCGCAACCAAGCGGGCTTCCGCGGCAACCGGCGCGAACAGCTCGCCGTGGTAGCCCCACAGCTCCTCCAGCGCCTGCTGCATCCGGCGGCGGCTCTCGGCGGTGCCATCGCCCAGCCGCACCAGCCAGGCGGCGGATCGGCGGCGATGGTAGAGCGCCTCCTTGCGGGCCTTGGCGGCAATGCCGGCCAACTCGGCGTCGGCGCTGGCGGACAGGCCCTCCAAGTGGAGCGCATCGAACGCATCGACCAGGAACTGGCGAACGCAGGCCGAGGCGAAGTCGGCGCAGGGCAACTCATAAATCTGCAGGTTGGTGAACGCTCTAGCATCCCTTTGGAAGGCGTAGGCATCCTCGTCGCAGCCGCCGAGCCGCTCGGCGTAGCCGTACAGGAGCCGGGCGCGGCCCAGAAAGTCCAAAGCCGTGTTGGCCATGGCCAGATCCTCCTCCAGCCACGGCGACTTGCCGCACCATTCGGACAAGCGCTGGCCGAGCACCAAGGCGTCGTCGCCCAAGCCGACGACCGCCTCCAGCAGGCTCACTGGCCGCAGGCCTCGCTGGGCAAATCGAGCGCCGCCAACGCCTTCACAGACCCTTCACCTCACCGGGCAACTCAAGCGCCTCCAGCAGGCTCACAGGCCCTTCACCTCACTGGGCAACTCATAAAAAGTCGCATCCCGATAGGGCTTGCTGTCGGCCGGGTCGAAGAAGGCCGGCGCATCCTCCTCCTGGGAAGCGGTGATGTCGGAGGAGCGCACCACCCAAAGGCTCACCCCTTCCCGGCGGCGGGTATAGATTTCCCGGGCGTACTGCAGCGCCAGCTCCGCATCCTGGGCCCGCAAGCTGCCCGCATGTTGATGCTGAAGGCCGCGCCGGGGGCGAACGAAGACTTCAAACAGGGGCATTCGGCGCCTCTTGCAACGCCAACCCGTGCAACGCCAACCCGTGCAACACGGAACCGCGCAAAGCTGGCCCGCTCAACGCGCAGCCATGTCAACGCGCGCCGGCTCGCCCCGCGCCCGAGCCTTGGCCGCATGGGCCTCGACCGCTTCCCTAACCCAAGCGCCCTCCTCCCGCACGCGCCGGTGATGGGCGAGCCGTTGCCGGTTGCAGGGGCCGTCCCCGGCCACTACGCGCTGGAACTCATCCCAATCGATGGGGCCGATGCGGTAGTGGCCGCTGGCGTCGTCCCAAGCAAGGTCTGGGTCGGGAATGGTCAGGCCCAGAACCTCGGCTTGGGGCACCGCTTGGTCGATGAACTTCTGGCGCAGCTCATCATTGCCGTGACGCTTGATCTTCCAAGCGAAGGACCGCGAGTTGTGGATCGAGTCTTCGTCCGGCGGCCCAAACATCATCAAGGTCGGCCACCACCAACGGTTCAGGGCGTCCTGAGCCATGGCCTTCTGCTCGGCGGTGCCCCGCGCCAGCGTCAGCATGATGTCGTAGCCTTGGCGCTGGTGAAAGCTCTCCTCCTTGCAGATGCGCACCATGGCCCGGGCATAGGGGCCGTAGGAGCACCGCTGCAAAGGGATTTGGTTGACGATGGCGGCGCTGTCCACCAGCCAGCCGATGGCGCCGATGTCCGCCCAGGTGAGCGCCGGGTAGTTGAAGATGGAGGAGTACTTCGCCCGCCCCGCCTGCAGGGCATCGATCATCTCCTCGCGGCTGGCGCCCAAGGTCTCCGCAGCGCCGTATAAATATAGGGCGTGCCCGCCCTCGTCCTGCACCTTGGCCAGCAGGATGAGCTTGCGCTTGAGCGACGGCGCGCGGGTGATCCAGCCACCCTCCGGCTGCATGCCGATCACCTCCGAGTGGGCATGCTGGGAAATCTGCCGGATCAGGGTGCGCCGATAGCCGTCCGGCATCCAGTCCTTGGGCTCAACGCGCTCATCCAGCCCGATGCGCTCCTCAAAGCGCTCCTGTGCATTGCGCAAATCGTCCGCAGCTTCCGCCATCAAATTCTCCTAAGTAGCCTCATGAGCGGGCAGAATAGCGCAAAACCGAGTCGATGCTAATGTTCTACCCCCGCAACCAAGTGTGATTACCAATGGCCGTTTCGGCAACAGCTACATTGCTCCGAGGAGCCTTCGGCTAGGGAGTGCGAGGAGCTTGCCCCTCGCATGAACATGTGCATAGCCTGCCACACGGCGTTTTGACTTCGTCAGCGTCAATCGACTCGACATCGATAGTGTGGAGACAATCTAGGCGACCTGCCTGATGTTGGAGAACCAATCCTCGTCCTCCGAATTAGTGAGTTGCAGCGTTTCATGCCACTCCAAGTCCAAGTTCCGCAGGCGCTCAAAAACCTCGGCATAGGTGTTGTTGGGATCGTCATTGGCCAAGTACATATGCCGGATCAGGCAGTTGTACGGTTCCTTCATCGGCGTAACGCCATGCTCAATATTGCGAACCTGCTTTGCGGTGATGCCCAACAGTTGGCCCGTCATTTTTTGGGACATATCGAGCTCTCGGCGGAGATATCTGAACTCCGCTCCTGTCAGTTTCTTGGGCTTGTCGCAGAGAACTCGGGCAATGCACCGATGCAAGCCTTGGAGGTCTCGGATGGACACTCCTTGTCCGTAAGGCGTTTCCATAAGCTCAAAGCCGTTAGACAACCAAACGTTCGGCAGGCCGCATTCGACGTAATGGTAGCGCTCGTTGCTCATTGAGTATTCTCCACATTCAATATAAATATCCGTTTTTCATTGGCCGGCTCAATTGCAAAGGTGACGAAGACATCCAAGCCGCCGCATACCCTATGCGCCACACAGACATGGTTGCCGTGTTCATCCACCTCGGGCCTGCCAATGACGCGCCCCTCCTTCAGGCACAACAGGGCTTGGTTGTATGAAACCATCTCAAACCAAACCTCTTCAGCCCCGTACTGGATTGTGTTCACCAGCCTCCGGGAATCCTTGGCGAATTCCCGAAGCAAAAGCTCTGCCTGCCGATTTGTCAGGGGCAAAGTCGTGACGTTTTCTTGGGGCATGACCACTTATACCGCCGATAGAATGGGAAATTATTACCTCCTGCGCTTAGCACGTCAACGCTGGCCCCATATCCATGCGAGGGGGGGCTATCAGTGCAGTTGCTTCAATAGCCGCCTGAAGCGCGCCAATGGTTAGCCGACGTGTATGCCGCCGCCCGGAAATAGCGTCTGCCCCGTGAAGTAGGACGACTCGTCGCTGGCCAGGAACAGCGCTGTGCTGGCCACTTCCCGGGGCTGGCCGAAGCGTTGCATGGGGGTCATCGCCATCACCATCTCCAGGCTTTCCGGATCCTGGCGGATGCCTGCGGTCATGGGCGTTTCGATGAAGCCGGGGCCGATGGCGTTGACGCGGATGCCGTGGTCCGCCAGTTCCCGGCCCAGAACCTGCGTCAGCATGATGACGCCCGCCTTAGAGACGCTGTACTCGGCCGCCCCGGCCAGCGGCACCCTGCCTGCGATCGAGGCGATGTTGATGATCGAGCCGGGGCTTCCCAAGCCAATCATGGCCTGCGCCGCCGCCCGGGCGGTGAGCATCACGCCGGTGAGGTTGATGTCCAGCACCCGGCGCCAGTCGGCGGCGGGCTTGTTGATGAGGTGGTTGGTCTCCGGGTCGTCAATGCGCACGGTCACCTGGCCGCTGGTGTAGCCCGCGCTCGACACGCCGGCTGCGGCCACCGTCACGTCAAGCCTGCCAAAGGCTTCGACGGCATGGCGCATCAGCGCTTGGGTCTTTTCCTCGTCGGTGACGTCAAGGGCCATGAACTCGACCTGCCGCCCCGTTTCCGCGGTGATGGCCGCCGCCGTCTCCTCGCCAGCCCTGGCGTTCAAGTCCGCCAGCACCAGATCGGCGCCCTCCGCCGCGAACCGCCCGGCCGTTGCCCGGCCCAAGCCGCTCGCGCCGCCCGTGATGACCGCCACCCGGCCTTCCAGCGATTTACTCATTACCCGATCCCTCCTGTGGCTGTGCGGCAGATGGTATCCGTAAATCGGCATGCGATTCATGCCTGCACCAAACGGAGTGGGAGCCGGCAGGGCCGAAGTGGCCCTGCGGAACCTGCGGCCAGCGCGGGCTTCCCTCAAGCTCCTGAAACAGGCGACTGGGCGGGGGTTGCTCAGCGGCATCCTGGACATGGTGCGTGCAGGCCGAACGGGCGGATATCCGGACCGGCGTGGACGGCACCGGAGTTCCGGTGTTGAACTCGGACAGGCCGCCCATCGCCATGGTCGCCCGTCCGCCGGTGGCCTCGTGGAAGTTGTAGAGGCCGTCGTTGCCGTCATCCGCCGCGTTGGCGAACCAGGCAACCTCATCGCTCAACTGGTCCAGCTGGTCCGCGTAGGCCGGATGGGTCTCGTCGATCAGCAGGATGGCGGCCGCCCGGAACGCCCGCTGGCTTTGGGCATGGTCCGGCATGCGGATGCCCTGCTCGGCCACGAGGTCATCCACCGAACGCCGGACTATGCGCGTTGCGGTGAAGATGGGCTGGCCGTTGTCGGCGATGGCCAGCCGCGTCGTCTCCCCGTCGTTCTCATAGAGCCATTGCGCATCCTCCGCGATGAGCAGGTCCGGCACCTCCTCCGGCGGGAGGAACCCGGCCAGGTAGAGCTCGATGGGGCTGTAGGGAACGCCGTTGCCGCCGTTCGCAACGGTGCCGAAGTCGCCTGCGGTGTAGCGCCCATCGCCCCAGTCCACCAAGCGATCCGCCCGGAAGCCCCCCAGCTGCCCGAAGGCACTGGCGAAGCCCCAGTGCGGATGGGGCGTGACGGCGTAGTTCGCCCATCGGTGCATGATCTCGTGGAGCGCCGGGCCGCGCTCGATGGAGACCGCCGCCAGCGGAAACTCGATCACGCCCTGAAGCCGGCCCGAGGAGCCGAACTCGCCCTGCCCCGCAAGGTCGGGCAGGCCAAGCCCGCGCGTGTCGTTCGCCACCGTGAAGTAGCGGCCGGCGTAGCGCCGGCTGGGGCTGCGCCGCTCGGTGTAAACGACGTTGGAGATGAACATCAGGAAATCGAAGGCGTCCTCGAAGTGGGCGTAGAAGCGCTGGGCGAACTCGTTGAGCGGCAGGCTGTCATCCGTGGCGATGTTGCCGGGCACGGGCAGCACGAGCAGGTTGCCGTTGTGGATGCGGGGGCCGTCGGCGGCGCGCACCGAGAAGGCGTCGAAGGCGACCGCCACCCCCCTTTCGGCAAGCGCCGGGACATGCGAACCGACCGATTCAAGGCTCAGGGGATTGAACCGGACGTCCACGCTGTCGCCCGCGTCGAGGCCCGGGTTGCCCGCCAACGGGGCGATATCCTCAATCCGGTTGGACCTAAGGTCCAACTCGTCGAGGGCTGTCAAGTCCGTCAGTGGCGACAGGTCGGAGACCTGATTGTCCCGCAGATTCAAGTCATAGAGATTCTGGAAACCCGCCAACGGCGTCAAGTCCGAGATTCGGTTGTATCCGATATCCAGAAAATCAAGGTTGACGAGATTAGAAATTTTATCCAAATCATAAGCTTTTCGGTTGCCATTCAAGCTCAGGGTCTCGAGTCCGGTGAGTCCCGAAAGTATCCCTAGGTCTGAAAATCCCCGGTTGTTTTGCAGCCCAATGTTGTCCAGGAAACTCATCGAGGACAGCGGCGAGTAGTCCACTATGTGCCGACTGCCCTCAAGATCCAGCCGCTCCAGATTGGATAATTCGGACAAGGGCGCAATATCTTCAATGAAATTTCTGCCGATGGTCAGCCGGCGCAAGGCGCTTAGTTGGGCAAGAGGTGCAACATCCACGATTTCGTTGTCGCTAATCTGCAGCCGGAAAAGCTTGGAAAGAGCGGACAGTGGCTGAACGTCAGTGATGAAGTTTGAGTAAAGGCTAAGTTCCTCCAACTCAGTCAGGCCGGACGCCCAAGACAGATCGGCGATTAGGTTGTGGTTGCCATACAGAACACGCAGCTCCGTCAGGTCTCGCAGCGGTGAGAAGTCGGCAATGCGGTTTCTCCCGATGCTTAGGAATCGCAACTTGTTTAAGCCCGCCAGCGGCGTCACATCGACGATGCGGTTGTCGCCCGCCCACAACTCCGTCAAGGCAGTCAGGCCGGCCAAGGGGCCGAGGTCGGAAACCCGGTTGCCGCTAAAGGACAACTCCCGCAACTCAACCAGTCCGGAAATCGGCTCAAGATCGGAAATCTGATTGTTGTCGATGTGCAGCGTCCGCAGGCTCGTGGCGAACTGGATGCCCTCCAATGACTGAATTCCGCTATCGACCACACGCAAATAACTCATTGTTAGCGCGAGCTCATACGCATAAAGCGGGTCGCTGGGTTCCTTAACGAACCTATTCCGCACCCGCGAGTAAAGGGCTGCGCGCAGGGCCGGATCCGGAACGGAGACGGGCTCGGGGCCCCTTTCGGGGTCGAGTGGATGGGGGTCGTGCTCGTCCGGCACGCGGTCGTTGTCGTCGTCCATGTCGGCATTGTCGCCAATGCCGTCCCCGTCCGTGTCAATCGACTCGTCCGGGTCCAGCGGGAACGCATCATCGGCGTCCGCCACCCCGTCGTTGTCGTCGTCGGTGTCGGCATTGTCGCCCGTGCCGTCGCCGTCCGCGTCCGCCGACTCGTCCGGGTCCAGCGGGAACGCATCAAAGTCATCGACCACGCCATCGTTGTCATCGTCGCTGTCGGAGGCGTTCGGGATGCCGTCGCGATCCGTGTCCACCGCGGACGGGCTGTCCTGACCGCCTCCCCCGCTCCCGCAGCCGACAGCCGAGATTCCCAATGCCAAGGCCACCGCAAGCCGGAAAGCCAATCGGCGCAGGCCGTCCGCACGGACCAGTCGGCAGGGGGAGAGCCCGATCAGCTCGCCGCACAAGTTCACAACGCCAGCCCAAACGCCTCGGAACAACCCGTTGTGCCCCGCAAAGCTCAATCCGCTCATACTCCACTCCTCACCGCACGACCACCGGCAGCACCATCGCCTCGCCGCCCACCGTCAGGATCACGTGGGTCTCGCCCGCTCCCACCCCCGTGACCCGGAAGGCCGGGGACGCGACGCTGAAGTGCGCCACCTCCGAATTCTCCGAGCGGACGGCCACCACGCCGTCCCCGCCCCAGACGAACAGCAGCTCGCCGCCGAGCGGCACCTCAAAGGCAAAGCCTTCGCGAGAGCCGGACGCACCGGAACCGGGCGCCGCAGCGCTCGGCGGCGGCAGGACGATCGTCGCCGTGGCTTGGGCCGTGGCGTTAGGGGTGGCGCGATCCGTGACGGTGACCGTTCTGGAGACCGGGAAGGACTGGGTACCGCCGAAGATGTAGGTTACTTGGGCGCCGCTGATGTGGTGATCCGACCACTGGAACCGATAGGGCGGAGTGCCGCCCGTCGCGCTGGCCGAGACGGTCGTCGTGTAGTAGGTGGCGCTGATCCCCAAGTAGGGCGGGGTGAAACCGAAACGAATTGCCCCATACTTGCCTTTGTTGCCCCCGGCGTCAGCGGCGAGCAGCTTGACGCAGACGCCGCCGCTCAGCTTGTGGCCCGGCTTGCAGGCCACGCAGTTGCGCTCGCTGGTGGCCGGGACGGCCGTTCCGCCTTGGTCGTGGGTTCCGACCTCCACGCCAGTCACCGGAATCTGGCAGATCTGGGTCATCGACCCGCTGCTGCATTGCCACTTTCGGTGGCCGTCCTTGCCATTGCATTTCCAGTTGTCCTTCGAGCCGTTAACTCCAATGCAGTCCCATCGGTATTCGCTTGCGGTTTGTCTTTGGTTTGTTGCGGCGATTTCGTTGCCATCGCACTGGTTGGCTTGGGAGGCGCACTTTCCGTTCTTTGGCGGGTCGTCGTCCAAGCCCTTAAACTCACCGAACTTGCACTCTTCGGCTTTGGTTGCATTTCGCTCGCCATGCACGACCGAATCCTCCAAGTCCATGAACATTGCGCTTGCCGGCTCGCACTGGTTCTCCTCGAGCGGGCTCGGGCAGTAAGGGTTCGGCGCGCAGATCAATTCGCCCAACGCATCCAAGGTGTGGTGCTCCTTGGCTTTGCAGACCGGCGGTGGCGCGGGATCCTCGCAGTGTTTCACTTCGCCAGCGCTGCTGCAGGTCCACTTGTTCACGGGCGGTTTCAGGCTGTCACGAGACTGGCCCGACGTGCCCACGTTACACGAGGCCTCCTTGCTTCCGCATACAGGCAACCTCGCGCAAACACCTTCCTGCTTTTGGTAACCGTTCTCACAGACGCACTGGAGCTCCCCTTCGATCAAGGCACGTTCCTCGTTGGTTCCGCAAACCGGCGGGGGCGCGGGATCCTCGCAGTGTTTCGTCTCGCCAGCGCTGGTGCAGGTCCACTTGTTAACGGGCGGATCCAAGCTGTCACCCGACTGGGCTGACGTGCCCACGTCACACAATGCCTCGGTGCTCCCGCATACGGGCAACCTCGCGCAAACACCTTCCTGCTTTTGGTAGCCGTTCTCACAGACGCATTGGAGCTCCCCTTCGATCAAGGCACGTTCCTCGTTGGTTCCGCAAACCGGCGGGGGCGCGGGATCCTCGCAGTGTTTCGTCTCGCCAGCGCTGGTGCAGGTCCACTTGTTAACGGGCGGATCCAAGCTGTCACCCGACTGGGCTGACGTGCCCACGTCACACAATGCCTCGGTGCTCCCGCATATGGGCATCTCGGGCACCTTCACGCAATCTCCGTTCTCGTCCTTCGCATACCCCGACTTGCACAGCAGGCAGACGGAGGAGTCCGCCGTCCCGTCGGGCTCGCTGCACGAGTAGTCGCTCACAGCGTATGTCGGCAGGGAGCAGGACCGGGAGCGCCCGCCGTATCCGCAGCGCCAGCTGCTCCCGCCGTCGGCGCCCAGGCACGACCAGCGCTTCTTGCCGTCGATGCCCCGGCACTCCCAACGGTAAGCCGCATCGGTTGATGACGGCGAGTGGCTGGTGCCCCCCTTGCATTCGTTCAGCTCCGTGCCGCAAGCCCCGTCCTCCTGGACGACGTCGGCGGGCGAGTTCCGGTCGGGCGTGCCGCCCCAGCAGGCCGTGGCCTCGTTGGCCGCGCACCGGCCATCCACCGGCGCGGCGCTGGACAGGCCGGTCGCCCGCACCCCGGCCGTGCGGCAGCTGTTCTCCGAGGCGCCGCAGCCGAGGTCCACCGTGCAGGTGGCGCCCGTCTGCCCAACCCAAGCCCCGTCGTCGCACAGGAACCGCGCCGAGCCCCGGGTCGGGTCGCCCCCATCCCGCACCGTCGCCGACGCGCCGCTCGACGCCGCGGCCACCGAGCCGGAGCAGGACAGCCCGCCCGCGCTCCAGCTGCGGCCGCCCGCCGTGCAGCCCGCCTTCGCCTTGGCACACTGCGGCGAGTGCGCCCCGCCGCCGGAGCCGTCGCAGCGCCAGCGGTGGTGCGAGGGGGTGTCGCCGAACGCGCTCCGGTTCAGCGTCCCCGCCGCGCAGCCGTCCACCACGCCCTCGTCGCAGCGGCCCGCGGTCGAGCCGACCGCGAAGGAGGCGCTCACCGAACGGTCCGCATCCATCGCCACCGAGCAGGACGCCGTCGCCTCCGATGCGCAGGCGCCGCCCCAGTCGTCGAACCGGTGGCCGTCCGCCGCCACCGCCTGCAGCGCCACCACCGTCCCGTCGATCAGCGTCTCAACGCAGTCCGCCCCGCAGTCGATCACCGCCGCCGCGCCGACCTTGCCGGTCACCCGGCCGTTGGACGGCTGCGCCACCGTCAGCGTTCGCTTGGCCCCGAACGAGGCGCCCACCGCCTTGTTCGCATCCATCTCCAGGGCGCAGTCGCCCGCGCCCGAGCAGTCCCCGGTCCAGCCGCGCAGCAGGTGGCTCACATCCGCTGCCGCCTTCAACGTGACCGATGCGCCATCCAAGTAAACCTCGGAGCAGTCCGCGCCCTGCCCGCCGCAGTCAATCCCCGGCCCCGTGATCCGGCCGTTGGAGGGCTTGGCCACCGTAAGAGTCCGTGCCGCCGCGAAGGTTGCGCCAACCGATTTGTCCGCGCCCATCACCAGGACGCAGTCGCCCGCACCTGAGCAGTCCCCGGTCCAGCCCCGCAGCAGATGGCTCGCATCCGCCGCCGCCTTCAACGTGACTGATGCGCCATCCAAGAACACCTCGGAGCAGTCCGTGCCCGGCCCGCCGCAGTCGATCCCCGGCCCAGTGATCCGGCCGTTGGACGGCTTGGCCACCGTAAGGGTCCGCGCCGCCGCGAAGGATGCGCCGACCGACTTGTCCGCATTCATCACCAAGGCGCAGTCGCCCTTTCCGGAACAATCCCCGGTCCAGCCGCGCAGCAGTTGGCCGCCATCCGCCGCAGCGGTCAGCGTCACCGCCGACCCGTGGGGGTGGACCTCGGAGCAGTCCGTGCCTTGCCCGCCGCAGTCGATGCCGGGGCCGGCAATCCGGCCATTGGCGGGCTTGGCAACGGTCAGCGTGTGGCGCTCGGGGTCTTGGATTCGCACCCTCGTGCCCACCACCGGCAGCGCCAAGCCATCCTGAACGGCGCTGCCGGAGATGGCCACCGTCTCGGTGCCTTCCGCGTCCGAATCCGCCACCGGCGCCAACTCGAACCCGCCGACGGCTCCCTGCGTCCCCGCCGGCAGCCGGATCGTGAAGTCGTCCACCGCCTCGAAGTCCGTCCCGGCGGTCGCCGTGCCGCCGCCGACCCGAACCGTCACCGACTTGGCCACATTCTCCACCGGGCTACCCGACAGCCGCGCCGTCACCGAAACCCGCTGGGCCCCGCCGCCTTCCGCCACGCTGGACGGAATGGCGATAAGCATGACGGTGGGCAGCCAGCGCACCTCGACGACCCCGCCGATCTCGCCCGCCGCTTGGTTGACCCCGTGGGAGACCATCAGTCCGTAGGCCCGAACCCCAGGCGCGTCGTGGCCGAACGCCGCCTTGTAGTCCCGGCCGCTCTGCATCGCGAACGGCTGGCCGTTGACGGTGGCGAGCCCCTCGGTGGTGCGCCGCACCCAACGGCCGGTCAGCAAACCCTCCGCAGCCACGGCCTTGGCGGTCAGCGTGGCGGTCGCTGCCCGGTCAACAATGTCGATGACGGGCGTTGCGGCATCCACGCTCAGCGAGACCTCGGGCAGCGTCACCGCCTCCACCAAAGCGGAGCGCGGCCCCCAACCCTCCTTGGACTGCGCGCGAACCTGCGCCTCGTAGCGTGTGCCCGCCGCAAGCCCCGTGATGGTCGCCTGCGTCCCCGATCCTAAGGACGCAAGCCCCGACCATGCCTGGGTCCCGGGCATCCGGTAGCGCAGTTCATAGGTGGTGATGCCCGTTCCCTTGCCAGCCGGCGCCTGCCAGGAAGCCCGCAGCCCGTCGTGGCCGAGCGGCGACAGCGCCAGCGCGCCGGGGCTGCCGGGCAGCGCCGCGAAACGAGCGCCCACAGCTCGGTTGGCGTCCAACACCACCTTGCAGGGGCCGCTCCCGGAGCAGTCGCCGGTCCAGCCGCCAAATCCATGGCCGGCGTCCGCCGTTGGCGTCAGCGTCACCGCCGTGCCCTGCGCCGCGGTCGCCGCACAGGTGGCGCGGCCGCCCGAACCGCAGTCGATGACCGTGGCCCCGCCGCCGTCCACGCCGGTCACGTAGCCGTTGCTGGGCTGCGCCACCGTCAGCGTGAGGCCGACATTCTCGATCAGCAGCGTCGCGCCGACCACCGGCAGCGCCGTGCCCGCCTGGTCGGCGCTGCCGGACACCAGCACCGTCTCCGAACCCTCCGCCACCGAATCGGCCAGGGCAGTCAGCTCGAACGTCCCCCTGGCGCTGCTGGCACCGCCCGGGATGGGGATGCTGAAGGCCTCCACCTCCGCAAAGTCCTCCCCCGCCGCGGCCGTGCCGCCCGCCACCGTGACGGACACCGATTTGGCGGCGTCCGTCGCCCCGTCGCCGGTCAGCGTGGCCGTCACCTTCACCGTGCGGGAACTGCCCTCGGGCACCGCCGCCGGATCGGCCGACAGCACCACCGTCGGCAGCCATTCCACCACCGCTCCGTGAGCGGTGCTCGACTGGTGGCCATCCAAGCGGTGGGACACGCGCAAGGCGTAAAGCCACCATCCCGGCGACGATGAGGACGCGGATAGCGTGATCGCCTGGCCGCTTTCCAGCGCGAAAGGCTCCTCCGAAAGCTGTTCCGTCGTTCCGTTGCGGCCTGAGCGCGACCAGCGGCCCTGCAAGGTTCCTTCGGCCACCTCAACATGAGCCGTCAGCGTCACCGAAACCGACGCACCGTCCGCCCCGATCGTCGGATTTGGATCACTGGCCTCGACCAATACGGTCGGCAGGGTGTTGGCGACGGCGGTCGCCGACCAAGGGCTCATTCCCTCGTCGTTTACGGCCCGCAGCCGAACCTCGTAAGCCGCCCCAGGCGACAGCCCTTCGATCTCCGCCTCTGTGGCCAGCCCTTCGAGCGTTGTTTCCGTCCACTGCGCCGCCGCAGCCGCCCGGTGCGCCAGAACTTGGCCCGTCACCGGCGGCCCGGAGTGCGTCGGCACCGACCAGCGCACGGACATTGACCGAGATCTGGGCTTCAAGGTCGGTGGCTCCGGCGCTAGCGGGGGCTCGGCAACGTCCGCGACCTCCACCGTCAGTATCATGGAGGCATCCACCGTTGGGTCCGCTTCACCCGCCTCGTCCTTGCCGTCGCTCACGTCCACCCGCAGCGCGTAGCTCGTCGGGCCACCCTCAAAGTCAAGCGCCGTGCCCGGCCCCACGCGGACCTGTCCGGTGCTTGCCGCAATGGTGAACAGCACCGCGTCGGTGCCCGCAAGCGAATAGGTCAGCGCATCGCCATCCGGATCCGAGGCCGCTGCCGGAGCGCCGACGGCGGCACCCGCAGCCGAGTTCTCGGCGATCGTGCGGGTTGCGCTGGCCTGCGCAAACTGCGGCGTTCGGTTGCGCCCGTCGTCGTCCTCGATGGTCAGGGACAGGGTTGCGGGGGAGCCCGCCAGCACCCCTGCCGGCAGCGGCCCGAAGCTGAGCGTCACTGCGTCCTCGTCGCGGTCCGCATCCTGAAGCGCGGCCAGATCAAACGTCTTGGCGGACTCGCCCACGCTGAACGACACCTGCTGCCCCGGCGCGCCATCCAGGCGAAAGGCGTCGGCGTCCCCCGCCGCTAGGAGCGGCACCGTCACGGCCCGGTCCGCCGCGCCATCGAGCCGCACGGCGACGGGCAGCGTGCCGCCCTCGGTAAGGGTCGCGCTCGATGTCCCAAAGGCGGCGCGCAGCAGCTTCAGCGCCCGCACCTCGGCCGCAGGCGACCAGGCACCCCGGCCCACCGCGTTGTTGGCGCGCACCCGCACCCTGGTCGCTGCCGTCGCTATCGTCGTCTCGGTTGCGCAGCCCGCCCGCGCGCAACCCGCATAAGGATGGGTCTTCCAACCGTTGAGGCCGTCGGCCTTGAACTGCACGTCGTAGTCGTTGATTGGCGAGCCGCCGTCATCCGGCGCCTCCCAGACCACCGCCACCGAGCCGCCCGCGCCGTAAGCGGCGGGCTGCTTCACGCGATCCGGCACTCCCCAAGTGCGGCCGCGGCCCGGCTCCGACCACTTGCCCGGATGCGCAGCACCCTGCAGCCGGTTCACGCCCCGCACCTGCACCTCGTGCCAAGTGCCGGATGCCAGCCCCTTCAACGTTCGGGCCATGCGCTGGGGCTCGCCGCCGGAGGCTCGCGCGTCGGTCGGCGCGGTCCAGTCCCCGCCATCCGGCCGGTATCGATACTGGTAATCCGGAACGGGCTGCGCGACATCGTCGGCATCCGTCCAAGTCACCCGCCGCCAAGCCACGTCGAGCCGCGCATCGCCATGACGTGCGTTCGCCGCGACCGCGGGCGCCGCCACCCGAGGCGGCAGCCGGGCGTCCAGCCCCGTGCGGGCCCGGCCGGGCGGGGACCAAGGGCCGTTGTCGCCGCCCGTGGCCACGGCCCGCACCTGCACAACGTAGGCGGTGTCCGGCGTCAGGCCCGTCAACGCGGTCGCCAAGCCGTTTACGGCCTGCCGCAGCCAAGCGTTGTCCATCCCCTCGACGTCCGGGTCTTCCCGATGCCGCACTTGGTAGTTGCTGATCGAAGCCGCCGGCGAGCAGGCCGCGGCCTGCCAAGCTACCCCTAGCTCCGTCGCCGAACGCGCCCCGGATGGGACGGTCAACCGGGGCGCGCCAACGGAGCAGTTGCCGTCGGCCGTACGGGCGAAGACGCTGCCCGATTCCGTGCCTTGGCCAGCGGCGTTGTTCGCCCGCACCCGAACCTCGTACCGCGTTCCCGCCGACAGCCCCGTCAACGCAGCCCGCAGCCCAGGCTGCGGCTTGGAGGCCGTCCATTTGGCAGGCGGGTCCGAAACCTTGCGGTGCCGCACCACATAGCCGTCCACCGAAGGATTGGCGGCAACGGCATCCCAAGCCGCGTCGAGCCCGTGGCGCTCGTCACCGGGCGACGGCACCGCGGTCAGCCCGGACGGCGCCGCCGGGGCCTGCCAAGCCTCCGTGATCATGAGCGTCGCCACCGCCGGCGGGTTCAGCGGCACGACCGTCCTGCCCCAAGCCACCTGCGTGACCGCGAACGTTACGGTCTCGTCGCCTTCGTCAATGCCGTCAGCCCGCGCCGATACCGTGACCTTGGTTCCCGCGGTCAGGAACGGGTCATTCGCCGCAACCCTCAGCTTGCGCCAGTCCCGGCCCCCCTTCAGCGTGTAGTCATGGGATGAACCCTCGGTCGCGGTGCCGCCCACCGCCAGCACCATCGCCACGTCCGCCTGGGGTACCGGCACTCCGGTCAATGTCGCCGATATCCGATGAGTGCCACGCCGGCCCTCGCGCAGCGCCGTCGGGCTCACGGACAGCGCCACGCCAAGGCCGCTGACATCCACGCCGTCGGCGATGACCGGCTCCCGAATCGTCAGCGTCGCGCCCGTCACCCGGTGGCCGACCGCCGAGCCCTCAACGGCCACCGCATCGTCGGTCGCATTGGAGTCGTTCGTCGGCGTAATGGCGAGCGTCGTGGTCCCGTGAGTGGCGCCCGCGGCAATCGAAATGCGCTGCGTCCCCGTCACCGAGTACGCACCGGCGCCCAAGGTGAGCGCCACCTCCACCGGCCGGGACGCTGGCCGGTCCAGCGTGGCGGCCACTTCGACCGGCTGCCTGCCCAGCGACTCGCCGATGGCGTCCGGGACGGTGGACAGCGACAGCGCGGCGTCGTTGTCCCGGATCGTCAGGGTCAACGGCCGCGAGACGAGGGCTCTATGCTTGGGATCCGCACCATTGCCGCTCGATGCGCAGTAGCCCTCCACCACCAGCGTCTCATCGCCTTCCGCAAGGGCGTCGTCCACCAAGGTCATCAAGCCAGTCTGCCCTTTCCATCCGTTCCCCGGAGTCAGCTTGCGCCGGTCGGAAAAGGTCACGTCCGAGGCGTTGGCCTCACTGCCCTGCGACAGCCGCAGCCGACAGCCCCCGTAGTTGCCGGCCGCCGGCTTGGGCTTCAGCGCCAGGCGCACCTGAACTTCGCCCGCGTCCTCCCCAAGCGTCAAGCCCCCGCGCACCAAGTCCGCCACCACCGCAATCTGTCGCGCCCGCGCCGACTTCGAGGCAATGGCCAAGGCCGTCGCCGCGCAGTCCGGCGAACCCGCCGGGCGCTCCTGGCCCGGCGGGCAGGCGACGCACGAATTGCCCTGGGCCGCAGCCGCCGTGTGCGGCGGGCACTCCGCGCACTGGCCTTGGTCCAGAACGCCCGCCGGGCCGCAGCCGCAGGCACCGCCCGCGTCGCTCGACAGGCCCTTCCGGCAGGCCGCGCAAGACGACGCGCCAGCGGGACGCTCCGTTCCGGCTTCGCAGGGGGTGCAGCCACGCCCGGAACCGTCGGGAACCTGGTTGGCGGGACACTCCCGGCAGGCGCCGCCATCGTTGAAGTTCGGGCTGGCGCACAACCGGGGCAGAACGGCGACTTGGAAGGCTCCCAGGCTGGTGAGGCCACGCCCGTCCGTTGCGCCGACCTCAACCCGGAAGCGCTGCGGGAGCGCGTCCAGCGGCGGCTGCAGCGTGATCTTGAGCAGCGGATGGGCCGACGGGCCGGCCGACCAACCGGCCTCGGGGAGCCAAGTCGGCGCCGGGCCGCCCGCGGCGGGCGCCGCATGCAGCCAAACCGTCTCGAAGGCCCCGTCCCCCAGGCGATCCGGATCGGCTGCAGCCGCCCTCAACAGGGTCCGCTCGCCAGCGCGGACCTTGATCATGCCCGGTGGGTGGAGGGTCAGCGTGGGGACATGGTTGGCGGCGAGCGCCGATGCGGCTGACGAGCCCGGTTCAGGGACATTGGCCAATGCGAGGGCAGCGGCGACAAACAGGCAAAGCGTCCATGGCCACCATTGGGAGAGCGCACCGCCAATCCGCATGAACGGGAACAGCCTAAGTGGCTTGCGGGCGATGGCTCACCGAACCCGCCATGAATCGCTCAAGCCGGGCCGCGTTGCACCGGTCAACTCGGCCTCCAAATCCGCCAAGGTGAGCCGTTCCTGAACGAGCATCTCCTCAACCACCAGCACCCGTCGAACGTAACTGCGATGCATCCGGCAAGGGCCATCGAGGACGCCAAACTGCGCGCAGGCCTGGCCGACAGCGCCCTCCGGCGCCCCGCCGACGACCAAACGCTCGAGGTGCCGACGCCCGGTGCCGGGGAACGGTGCGGACGAACGGTCCACCAGCCGGTCGCGGTAGCGCAGGGTCGCCGCGTCCACCAGCGCCGCCCGCTGGGCCGGAGGCCAATCGCCCACGCCCGGCAGCGCCAGCGCCGTGTGGTAAAGCCGCGCCAACTCCGCAGGCTCACCATCCGGCAGCTCGTCCCAAGCCTCGGGATCGGCCGATGCCGACCAAGCCAGCGCCACGAACAGGGCCGCAATCCCCAATGACCGTGCGCGCAACGCCATGACCGCCAATCCCTCCCGACCGGCTAAAATTCGACGCCTATATTAGCAGGCTGCAAAACCAGATCTCGCAGTCGCCAACCAACTGTCAGCAGTGCCCATTTTGGCCGGTCGGCTGCGCGGAAGCTGGCACCAGCCGCGATCGCCAAGGCGTGCGAAGACCGACGTAGGCTCGGATTGACGGAACCAGGACTGTCGGCCAAACACCGATCGGCTGCGCCAGCTCAGAAACACTTCGAATCTGACCTACGCGACGAGCGCAGGGTTTCGCATCCGCGAAGCGGGGTAGTGGCTCAGTTTGAACTTTCGGTAGCGGCTCAGTTTGGCTGGACTTGAGCGGCTGGCACTCCGGCGAGCGCCACTGGGAGGGCAGGATGCCCTCGCTCCGGGGCGAGGTGCCCGCTTCAGGTGAGACCCCCGGAGCGAGTTTCCGTCTTGTCAACGGTTGGATGCTTTTTTTGCGCGTGTTGCAGCAGGGGGCCTCCCCGCTACGGGAATCCGCTTGGATCGGGCAACGACCCCACGGAGCGAGTGGCGCGCCAACCCGCTGTGTTGTCGCGCGGATTTCCAATCGAGGGCGGGAAACTTATCTGTTAGATTTTCCCTGCGGACCCGGCAACGGGATCGCCCCGCAGGCGCCCTAGGGCGCCTGCGGGGCGCGGCGGTCGGATCGTGACGCCCTGGGTCATCGAGGACCGTGAGCGAGTGGGATCGGCCGCCGCCCGCACCCCAAACCAGTCCTGAACGGAAACAAGGGCATCGAGGCCCGCAGATAAGGAAAGGAGACGGTTCATGGATCATACCACCGTTGGCGTCGACGTCTCGAAGGCGAGTCTGGACGCGCACATGGCCCCCGAGGGCCGGGCGGCGCGCTTCCCCAACACGCCCGACGGCATCCGCCGGCTCATCAAGTGGATCGGCCACGCGCCCGTGCGCCGCGTTGCCTACGAGCCCACCGGGCGCTGGCACCGCCCCCTGGAAGCGGCCCTGCTGCGGGCCGGGCTGCCGGCCGCGGCCGCCAACCCGCTGCGGGCGCACCGCTTCGCCGAGGCGACCGGCCAGCTGGCCAAGACCGACCCGGTGGACGCGGCCATGCTGGCCGACATGGCCGCGGCGCTGGACCTTCGCCCCGCCGCGGCACCAAGCGCCGCACTGGCCGACCTGCGCGAGCTGGTCCTGGCCCGCGAGCAGTTCGTCAAGGACCGAACCGCCGCCCGGAACCGACTCGGCCAAGCCAGCCACCAGCTGCTCCGGACCGAGGCCAGGCGCCGCCTCGCCCAAGCCAAGCGGCAGGTCAAGGCCGTGGACGCCGCGATCCACGAGGCGCTGGCCGCCGACCCCGCCCTGGCCCGCAGGGCCGAGGTGCTGCGCTCGGTCCCCGGCATCTCCCAGGCCACCGCCGCCTGCCTGATCGCCGAACTCCCCGAACTCGGCTCCCTCAGCCACAAGGCCGCCGCCTGCCTCGCCGGACTCGCCCCCTTCGCCAACCAGTCCGGCGCCCGCGACGGCAAAAGGCGCATCCGCGCCGGCCGCGCAAGGCCCAGGGCCGCCCTGCACATGCCCGCCCTGGTCGCCATCAGGCACAACCCCGACCTCAAGGCCAGGTTCGAACGCCTGCGCGCCGCCGGCAAGCCCCACAAGGTCGCCCTC
>JAPOTD010000031.1:0-20752 GCA_026709365.1 Gammaproteobacteria bacterium | reverse complement strand
CGTCATGCGAAGCCTGCTCGTGCTCGCCAACGCGCTGCTCGCCCAGGACCGCCTCTGGGCCCCGACGACGCCGCGGCAGGCGACGGCGTAGCCCGCAGCCGCCGGGCCGAAGCCGAGCCCGCCTGCGGGTGAAGCTCGGCCGGCACGGCGGCGCCGTGCGGGCGGCAAACAACCAAGGAGGTCTCCTACCGAAACACGCAAAAAACACACCGGCAAACCATTGACAAGACGGGACGCCCTCCGGGGACGACGCCCAAACCGAGCGTGGCACCTTGGAGGACGTCCCGCCCTCGACCGAATCACGACCACGACGTGAGTCAAACTGAACCACTACCCGAAGCGGGCGCACCTGTGCTTTTCGGCACGAATGCAGGCAAGATACGCGCTTTCGACCAATCGGTTGCACCGTGCGCCAGCATCACAGGCTCATCGTTCTCGGCTCCGGGCCGGCCGGGTACACCGCCGCCCTCTACGCCGCCAGGGCCAATCTCCGGCCAGCGCTGATCACCGGGATTGAGGTTGGGGGCCAGCTCACCACAACCACGGAGGTCGAGAACTGGCCCGGAGGACATGCGGCCTTGCAGGGGCCGGAATTGATGATGCAGATGGCCGAGCACGTCGAGCGTTTCGACGCCGCCATCATCAACGACCAGATTGACGCCGCCGACCTCAGCGTGCGGCCCTTCGAGCTGACGGGCGACCGGGGCCGCTACACCAGCGATGCGCTCATCATCGCCACCGGGGCTTCCGCCCGCTACCTGGGCCTGCCCTCGGAGGAGGCCTTCAAGGGCCGCGGGGTGAGCGCCTGCGCCACCTGCGACGGCTTCTTCTACCGTGGCCGGGACGTGGCCGTGATCGGCGGCGGCAACACGGCGGCCGAGGAGGCGCTCTACCTGTCCAACATCGCCAGCAGGGTGACCTTGGTGCATCGCCGCGACGAGATGCGGGCGGAGAAGATCCTGCAGGATCGCCTGTTCGCCCGCAGCAACATCGAGCCGGCCTGGAACCACACCTTGGCCGAGGTGCTGGGCGACGAAACCGGCGTCACCGGCATGCGCATCCGCTCGACGCTAAGCGCCCAGGAGCGGCAAATCGATCTCGCCGGCGTCTTCATCGCCATCGGCCACACGCCGAACACTGGCATTTTCGAAGGCCAGCTGGACATGGACGGCGGCTACATCAAGGTATCAAGCGGCCTGAACGGCAACGCCACCGCCACCAGCGTGCCGGGCGTCTTCGCGGCCGGCGACGTGGCCGATCAAATCTACCGCCAAGCGGTCACCTCAGCGGGCTTCGGCTGCATGGCGGCGTTGGATGCCGAGAAGCATCTGGACTCGTTGGATTGAGGGCGCGGCGGGTCAGCTGAACGAAATGGCGAAACTGCCCAGCGTTCCGTAGTCCGCATGGAAGACATCGCCCGCCGATATGGGCACCGGGCGGGTGAAGGAGCCGGACAGCACCACATCGCCGGGCTCCAAGGCAATGCCGTGGGCCGCCAGCCGCCGGGCCAGCCAGACCAAGCCGTTGGCCGGATGGTTGAGCACTGCCGCAGCGACCCCGCTTTCCTCGATGACGCCGTTCCTGAACAGCAGGGCGCTGACCCAGCGCAAGTCCACTTCCATCGGGCGCACGGGACGGCCGCCGAGCACCAGGCCGGCATTGGCGGCATTGTCGGCGATGGTGTCGCAAACGGTGCGCGGCTGCCCGGTCTCGGCATCCACGCGCTGGCTGCGGGCGGCGATGATCTCCACGGCGGGAATGACGTGCTCGGTGGCGTTGAGCACATCCGTCAGGGTCACTTCGGCTCCGGCCAAGCGGTCGCGCAGCACGAAGGCGAGTTCCGCTTCCAACTGCGGATCGGTGAATTGGGCCGCTTCGATGGGCTCGCCGGATGCGAAGAACATGTCATCGAGCAGGGTGCCGAAGTCCGGCTCATCGATCCGCATCGCCCGCTGCATGGGTCGCGAGGTCAAGCCGATCTTGCGGCCCCGCACCCGGCATCCCTCGCCGAGCTTGAGGGCCACCCAAGCGTCCTGAATGGCGTAGGCATCCTCCAGATCCATCTGCGGATGCAGAAAGCTGAGCGGGCGAATCTGGGTTCGGGACCGTTCCGCCTCATGCAGCGCTTGGGCAGCGGCCTCGACTTCCGGCCGAGTCAGCATGCTCCCTCCGGCATCAAACCCGACCTCGAACCGGAACCAGCGCGCCGTGGATGTCGGCCGCCGCATCGGAGGCGAGGAAGCAGATCACTTTGGCAAGGCTTCTCGGCGCCACCCAAGCGCTATGGTCGGCGTTCGGCATGTCGGCCCGATTGCGCGGCGTGTCGATCAGGCTCGGCAACACGGCATTGACGTTGACCCCCTGCCCGCGCACCTCTTCGGACGCGGCTTCGGTGAGCCGCATCACCACTGACTTGGCCGCCGTGTAGGCGCCCATGGACGCCAAGCCCTGCAAGGCGCCCAAGGCGCCGACGTTGACGACGCTGCCCCGGCCCCGCGCCACCAATCTCGGCAGGGTGGCGCTGAGCATGTTGCGCAGCGTGGTCACGTTGATGTCGAACAGGGCGCTCCAGTGGGCGTCGGTGATTTCAGGGACCTTCGGCCCCATGTCGAAGCCGCCCGCAATGTTGCAGACGACGTCGAACTCGCCGATGCCCGCAATCGCCTCGGCTACGGCGGCGGCATCGGTGAGATCCAGTTCGAGACGCGCGCCGGAGCCGCCGGCGAACCCGGCCGCTAAGTCGATCAGGACGGTTTGCGCCCCTTGCGCTTCGCACTCCTCGGCCACCGCCGCCCCCAGAACGCCCGCGGCGCCGGTTACGATCGCTGTTTTGCCCGCCAAGTCCACAAGCCTGCTCCGGTGCTGCCAAACAGAGGCAGTTTAACCTCGCCTAGGCTTGCGGGCCTAGCGATCCGGTGTTGAATCAGTTCGGTGCGGAGTCCTTTCGTGGTGTATGGTGAAAACCCTATGCCAGATCCCTCCGGTGACGCAAAAGCCGCGCAACGGCGGCCCAAGACCCATCTGGCCGCTTGGCTCGGTCTGCTTGCTGCCCTCGGCGGCGGCATTGCGCTGCAAAACCCGGCCGTTGCCCTGTTGGGCGGGTTGCTCGTCCGGCTTGGCCTCGACGTCAACCCGGTCAGAAGGGGCATTCGGCTCGGCGCGGCTAGCCTGCAAACCGCCGTGGTGCTGCTGGGCCTGACCCTCGGCTTCGACCAAGTGATGAGCGTTTCCGCCGACTACGGCGTGATCGTCGGCACCTATGTGCTGATGACGCTCCTGCTGGGATGGGGTTTTGCGCGACTGATCCGCAGCGAACCCGTCGAAGCCTCGCTGCTGACCAGCGGCACGGCGATTTGCGGAGCGACCGCCATCGCCACGCTCGCCCCCGTGGTCGGCGCCAAGCCACACCAGCTAGCGGCGGCGACCGGCATTGTCTTCCTGCTCAATGCCTTGGCCCTGTTCACGTTTCCGGCCATCGGCGCCTGGCTTGAACTGAGCCAGGAGACCTTCGGCGCCTGGGTGGCGCTGGCCATCCACGATACGAGTTCGGTGGTCGCCACCGCCGCAATCTACGGCGACGAGGCGGCCGCGGTGGCCACCACGGTGAAGCTGGGGCGGGCGCTGTGGCTGATTCCGCTCGCGTTTGCGGCGAGCCTGCTGTTCGCCAAGCGTGAAGCGAAACTGCGGGTTCCGCCTTTCATACTGCTGTTCGTAGCCGCGGCTGCGGTCGGCGGCGCCGTCGAAATCCCCGAGCAGGTCACGCAAGGCATCGGCTTCGTCAGCAAGACCCTGCTGGTAGTTGCGTTGGGTCTCATCGGATTGGAACTTGACAGGGCCAGCTTCGGCAAGCTGTCGCTGTCCAGTCTGGTCCTGGGCGTCGGCCTGTGGCTGGCCGTCGTGCCCGTGGCATTGATGCTGGTGCTGTTCCGGTAGCATAACCATATGGCCAATTGGTCTTACCCGCATCGCGCTCCTGGCGCTAAGGTTCGCAGCCATGAAACCACTGAGAACTCGTTTGGACCGCACCAGCCTAATGGCGGCGGCCGTCTTCCTTGCCTACCTGCTCGCTCCCGTATGGGCCAGCTAGCAGCCTTCGCATCCGAAACCCGCGGCTGAAAATCCGCATCCGCCGTCCCGAACGTTCAGTTTCGTCACAAATTGTGCGTTTCCTAGTTCGGGCAACTCGTTCAACATCCGTCACGATCCGCTGCGTTGCGACAGGCCGCCGTCATTCCGGCCCTTGAGGCCGCATGAATGACGCGGGGCGAACCATCCCATCAAACGCGACCGGTTTCGCGGGCGCGCCTGCTGCTTGCCTCGGCGTCGGGTCGTCGCTAGCATTGCCGCCTTCCGCGGGGGCAGAGGCGCACCATGACCATTGTCGTTTATCCCGGCTCCTTCAATCCGATCACCAACGGGCACACCGACTTGGTGAAGCGGGCGCTGAATCTCTTCGACCATGTGATTCTCGCCATCGGCACTTCGGCGCAGAAGGATCCGGAGGACTACCTCAAGGATCGCATCGCCCTGTGCCGCACCGTGCTGGCGGAATTTGGCGACCGGGTTTCGGTGGAGGGCTTCAACACCCTGCTCGTTGACTACGCGCGCTCCCGCAACACCACCTTCATCCTGCGCGGCCTGCGCACGGTCACCGACTTCGACTACGAGTTCCAGATGGCGGAAATGAACCAGTCCCTGGATCCAGAGATCGAGTACGTCTTCCTGCCGACCTCCAAGGAGTGCTCGTTCATCTCCTCCACCCTGGTGCGCGAAATCGCCTCCCTCGGCGGCGACATCACCAACTTCGTGCATCCAGCTGTGCGCGAGGCCTTGGCGCAGCCCGGCCGGGGTTGAAACCCTCGGCGAAGCTATGGAATTCTATCGACAGCCTGCGGGAAACTGGCAGCGAGACGTGCCCGGCGCCCGCTGGTTCAAGGCTGACTTGCAGATCCACACCTTGGATGACCACCCCGGCGGCAGGGTTAAGCTGCCGGATGAATTGCTTGGACAGCCGGACGATCCCGCAGTGCTTGCACGCTACGCAAGGCTCTTTCTGAAGGGGCTTGTGGCGAAAGGCGTGCAGGCAGCAGGTCTGACCCCGCATTCCGTTCGAGCCGGAAGCACCGCTGAAACAAGCGCGGTTTGGCGGATCGTTGAGGAATGGAACAACGGCGAAGATGATGACGGCGTTCCGTTTCGGGAGAAGATCTATGCTCTCTTTCCGGGGTTCGAGCCCAATGTCAACGATGGTTCAACCGGAGTGCATCTGCTCTTTCTCTTCGACCCCGAGATCGGCCGCGACCGCTTTCTCGCCCTCTACGACGCCGTCATGGAAGGTCGAGCGCCTTGGCAAGGCCGTAGCCTGCAGCCCACGACCCGCAGCGCGGACGAGATATTTGAGTTGCTCCAGAACAGGCAATCTGAAAGCCAAGGGTCCAATACGCCTTGGCATTTCATCGCCCTCGCTCCGCATATCGAAAGCAGGCACGGCGTATTTCAGGAAATGCGCAGCGGTGCCTTGGAACGACTGCCGTGCAAACTGCTGGCTGGCTACGAGCTCCCCGACGAAAAGCTGGGCAGCGACTATAACGCCAACAACGGGCTCGGCAAGAGTCTGCTGCCTTTCATGCAGGCTCATCGACAGGCGTTCTTCCACGCCAGCGACGCCTACTCAATGGACGATCTCGGCCGCAGGCACACTTGGGTCAAGCTGGCGAGCCCGCGCATCGAGGCACTGCGCCAAGCGTTCATCGCCAGTGATTCGCGGATGCGCATCGGGTTTGAGCGCAACGCAAACAATGAGCTGCGCCCGCTTGAGCAGTCACCCGATGTGGCGCTCAACGATCGCCCTTGGCTGAAAAAGGTGCAAGTCCGCGGCCCCGCGGCTTTCTTTGACGGCGCCGAGCTTCATTTCAGCCCTGATCTTAACTGCATCATTGGCGGCAGCATGACCGGCAAGAGCACCCTGCTTGACGGTCTTCGGATTCACGTTCAGGCGCCTCCGCCAAGCGAAGCCCGCCTAAGCGAGCAAGTGGAAGCTAGGGGCCGTGAAATCTTCGGAGCAGGTTCACCCCAAGTCAGCCTAGACTGCCCTGCCAGCAGTCCAGGAGCTTCCGCAAGCGAATCATGGCCGGCGCAGTTTTTCGCGCAAAGCGAGCTTCAAGGCTTGTCTCAAGACGCCTCGGCCATAGAAACCATCCTAGCCAAACTGATTCCGGCGGAATCGCACGGAATCGCGGAGCGGCAGGAGAAGTTACGAATATTGGATGGACAACTCAAGCAGCTAGCCGTTCCGCTCTCAGAACTCAGTGAGCGCCTTGCGGATGCGGAACAAGCCCACAACCGGGCTAAAGCCGCCAAGCAAGCGCTGGCGGACTTCTCCCAAGCTGGCGTGGACGACCTTCACGAAGCGAACCGCAACCAGCAGCAGTGGGTTAGGGCGCAGAGCACCGCGCAGGCCATTGGAACTGACGTCAACAGAGTGTCTCAATCCATCACCGGGTTCGACATCCCAGAGTTCGAGAGCGCTATGGACGGGATTGGGGAGTGCGGATCATCCGATACCGGGAATCTTGATCCCAAGGGCCGATGGAGCCGCGTTGTGGAACTGATCCAGGAAACGAAGCAGGAAATGGCCCAGTGGATTGAGGACGCCGCCTTGATCCTGGCATCACTGGACAAAGATCAGGAACGGCTTCAAATCTCCGTGGAAAGGGCATTGGCGGCGCGCGGCCTAGACGCCGCAAAGCTCAGGGAATTCCAAGACCTCAATCGGCAGGCTGCCCTTCTTCCGAGCTACAAGGCCAACCTTTCGGAAACGCAGCAGCGTCTGGCTGACTCTGAGCAGCACTTCAAGTCACTGGGCGATGAGCGGAGGAATGCCATAAAAGATCAGCGGAAGGCGTTTGATCGGGTCAAGGAGGCGATCCAACTCAAGTTCAAGGGTCGGTTTCGTGTCCGCCGCGTCGAAAACGGCGACAACCGGCTTCTGGACGCTTTCCTGCGCTCACTCAAGCAAAAGGGCATTACCCGATGGTGGAACGAACTTGACGATGATCTACGGCCTTCACCAGATGTCTTATCGACGCTTCTGGCCAATGAACCCGATTCCGAGGCCGACCGCACCAACGCGCCCGAAGGCTCGGCAAAGCCCGCGCATTCGGCTTCATTGGCGGAGTTGGGGATGAGCGATGCCGTGCAACGCACCTTCCATGAGAGCCTCACCCAAGCAAGGAAGTGGGAACTTGAAGCTCTGCGCTGCCCGGACCGCTACTTTCTGGAATTGAGATTGGACGACGGCAGTTACCGGCCACTGGACGAACTGTCCGGTGGACAGCGCGTGAGCGTGCTGCTCTCACTGCTGCTGGAAACCGAAGACGACCGACCGCTTGTCATCGATCAGCCCGAGGACGAACTCGACAATCGATTTCTGTTCAACACGGTGCTGCCTGTGTTGAAGAAGCTAAAGGGGAAACGTCAAGTGATCGTCGCCACTCACAACGCCAACGTCGTGGTCAATGGGGACGCCGACCTGGTGATTCAACTCGAAGCGACCTCCAAGCACGGCAAAGTGGCGTCCTGCGGCGCCATTGAGGACGCATCGGTTCGGAAGGCCATCCTTCACACGGTTGACGGTGGGGAGGAGGCGTTTCGCCTTCGCCGCCAAAAGTACGGATTTTAAGGCCTGGGCATGGAGTGGCTTGACGTGCTGCGGCGAATTGAGGCCGGCGAAGACGAAAGCACGGAGTTCAAGCGCGGACTCGGCGACTTGTCGGCGATCGGTAAAGCGATTTGCGCGATGGGGAACGGCATCGGCGGATTGATCGTCCTTGGGGTGGAGGATCCCGGCTTGATCGTCGGGGTGCGGGAAGACCCCGAGAAGGTGCAGGAACGGCTCTCTCAATTCCTGCAAAGCGGCTGCAGCGTGCCTGTGTCCGCCCGCTGCGGAAGGCATGAAGACCCGCAGGGCTGGGTCCACTGGGTGGATGTGCCTCGTCAACCTCGTGGTTTCGAGCCATTGCACTACGCCGGACGCTTTTGGATTCGCCGCCAGCGCAGCAGTGTGCAGCCCTCGCCCGCGGAGTTGCAGACACTCCTAAACGACTTCGGATTCGTGCTCACCGAGGAGCAGGTGATTCGCGCGGCCACGGAACAGGACATCGACCTTCGCGCCTTTCGGCTCTTCCTCCAAGACCAAGGCATTGAAGTCGAAACGGTGCCGCAACCGCCGATCGAGGCGGATATGGAGAACGCCGGCGTGCTGACCCGAATGGACGCCAAGCTTCACCCGACGCTGTACGGGCTGATGACCTTTGGGAGGGATCCGCAAAGCCATCCGCAAACCTCCAACTTCTTCATCCAGTGCGCCGCCTATGCCGGTACGGACCGCGCATCTGAGGCGGTGGGCGTGGCCAGCGTCAATGGGCGGTTGGAGGACCAGGTCAGACACTCGATAACTTGGGCCAAGAACCTTGGAAGCAAGGAGTTCTACCAGGGCATTCAACGCCGCAACATTCCATTCGTTCCTGAAATGGCCTTGCGTGAGGCGCTGGTCAACGCCGTCATTCATCGAGACTATGCGATCACTGGCTCACCAGTGTTGCTTGAGGCCTTCAAGGACCGAATCGACATCACCAGCCCCGGCACTCTTCCCAACCACATGCGGGTGGATAGCGTTCGATCCGGGAGTCTGCCACGTTCCCGCAACGAGTCGATGGCGCACGCCATGGTGGTTGCCGGCTTAATGGAGCGAAGGGGGCGAGGCTGGCCGGTCATGCGGCGCGCCATGCTGGAGTTCAACGGCACGGAACCGGAGTTGGTCAACGACGAAAACGGCCAGTTCGTCCGCGTTACCTTTCTTGCCGATGCAGATCCCTAGGAGCCTCTGCCTCCGAAACTCACGGCTGCGAGTCCGCCGCCTCCTTTGAACGAACGTTCGATTTCGTCTTGCCGATGGCCGCCATGATAGACTGCCGCTGCGATGAACGCCCTGCTGCCCCTGCTTCTAGTTGCTCTTTTCGCCGTCCAGCCCTCCGCCAGCGCCTTCGCTGAGGCGGCTTGGCCGATGCCGGATCCGGCCAGCAGCCAACCGACGCGGCTCGGCCGCTACCGGATCAGCTACGCGCCCACTTTGCAGCCCATCGAGATCAACCGCATCCACGCTTGGATCGCCCAAGTGACGGATGCCCAGGGCAACCCCGTGGAAGGCGCCACCCTCGGCATCACCGGCGGCATGCCCGTCCACGCCCACGGCCTGCCCACCGCGCCGCGGGCCACCGCCTACCTGGGCGAGGGGCGCTATCTAATAGAAGGCATGAAGTTCCACATGGGCGGCGCTTGGGAAGTGGTGCTCAAGGTGAAGTCCGGCGCGGGGGACGATGCCCTGTCAATTCCGCTGGATCTTTGATCGCCGCCCAACTGCCCCCGGCCGCCGCAAAAGAAGCACATGGGCAAGAACTTGACCGGATTGATCATCCTGCTGCTGGCATTGGCCGGGGCCGGCGCGACGTACCTGCAGACGCCGCCTACCTCGCCTTGGAGCGACGCCGAGCGCAAGGCCGTTCAATCCTTGAGCCTTGCCGCCCTGCCGCCCCTGCCGAGGGATCCCAGCAACGCCGTCGCCGACCATCCCACCGCGCAGCGCCTTGGCCAACGCCTGTTCTTCGATGCGCGGCTGAGCGCCAACGGCGCCGTCTCCTGCGCCACCTGCCACCAGCCTGCCCGGCGCTTCACGGACGGCCTGCCCCAAGGCGCGGGGCTCGCCGTCGGAGCCTTCAACACCATGAGCCTGGTGGGGGCCGCCTACAGCCCGTGGTATTTCTGGAATGGTCGCCAGGACAGCCTCTGGGGACAGGCCACCTCGCCATTGGAAAACCCGATCGAGCAGGGCGTGAGCCGGGCGCAAGCGGTCCGCCTGATCGCCGACGACCCGATCTACCGAGCCGCCTACGAGGCACTGTTCGGGCCGCTGCCGCCGTTGCCGAGCGAGACGCCCGCCAGTGCGCGGGAGGAAGCGGCGGTCACTGCGGCGTTCGTCAACATCGCCAAGGCGATCGCCGCCTACGAGCGCTTGCTGATGCCCGGCGAAACGCGCTTTGACCGCTACGCGGCAAGCCTGGGGGAGGACGGGTCAACAGCCCCGGACGCCAGGTTCACCCGCCAGGAGGCCGAAGGGCTGCGGCTGTTCATCGGCAAGGCGCAATGCATCAACTGCCACAACGGGCCGCTGCTCACCAACCACGAGTTCCACAACACCGGCGTGCTGCCGGCCGTCGGCGCCCTGCCGGACAAGGGCCGCGCCGAGGGCGTCCGCCTGGTTCTCGACGATCCGTTCAACTGCTTCAGCGCCCACAGCGACGACCCGGCCAAGGACTGCGCGGAGTTGCGCTTCATGCGCACCGGGGATGATCTGGTCGCAGCGCAGAAGACGCCGTCGCTGCGCAATCTGGAGGGCACCGAGCCGTACATGCACGCCGGGCAGATAGGCACGTTGGCCGAGGCGCTGGACCACTACAACCGAGCACGGGACGCCATCGTCGGCCACAACGAGGCCGAACCGCTCGGCTTGCTGCCCTACGAACTAAAGCGCTTGGAGGCGTTCCTGAACACCTTGCGCGGGCCACTGGCGACGGCCCCTGAGTGGCTGGCTCCGCCCTAAGGCTCCGTGTCGTCACCGGCTTCACCGAGCTTTTGGTGAATGATGTCGAGGAACAGGTCCCGCAGGGAAATCATCCCGATGACCTTGCCTTCCTCCACGACCGGCAGATGGCGAATGTGATGCTTGTGGGAGAGGGAGATGCAATGGAAGATGGTGTCCTCCCGCTTAACCGTGACCACGTCGCGGGTCATCACCTCCGACACCTTGGTTCTTTGCGAGGCGTGGATGTCCAGAATGACCTTGCGCACGTAATCCCGCTCGGACAGTATGCCCACGAGGTAGCCGTCGATCTGCACCACCACGGACCCGACGTTCTTCTCGTTCATCAGCTTGAGCGCGTCAAACACGGACTCAAGCGGACCGACCCAAACAACCTCCCCGGACTTTTCCCGCAAAATGTCGCCAACGTTCCGCATAGGCGTTGCCCACTTCCCAAGCTTGACTAAAGTAACATGAAAATCGGCGTTCGGCGGCGAATTTGCGGTCGCCGAGGGGGGCGAAGAGGATGCCAAGGGTAAATTTGCATTCGCCACGGAATGCTGTATAAAACGCCAAAGACTGGTTTTTTAACAATTGTCCAAGGAAAACCTTGGCTTATCCCGATCAGTCGTCAGCAGGGAGGCCCACATGGACGGACTCACCAAAAGGCAAGCGGAGGTGCTCCGCGTCGTCCGGCAGTCCTTGAGCGACTTCGGCTATCCGCCCACCCGAGCGGAGATCGCCCAAGTGCTGGGCTTCAAGTCCGCCAACGCCTCCGAGGAGCACCTGCGGGCGTTGGCCCGCAAGGGCGCCATCGAGATGGTGCCCGGCACCTCCCGAGGCATTCGCCTGCCGGAGCCTGACGGGCTGCCGCTGGTCGGAAGAGTGGCGGCCGGCGCTCCCATTCTGGCCGTCGAGCACATTGAGGAGCGCATCCAACTTCCCCCCGGCTTCTTTCGGCCCGAGGCCCATTTCCTGCTGCGGATCAAGGGTGACAGCATGACCGATGCCGGCATTCTCGACGGCGACCTGCTCGCCGTACACAACGCCGCAACGGCGCGCAATGGCCAAATCGTGGTGGCTCGCATCAACGATGCGGTCACGGTCAAGCGGCTGAGCCGCCCCAACCGCCGCAGCCGACATTTGCAGTTGCTGCCGGAAAACGACGCCCACGACCCCATTGATGTCGATCTGCGCCAGGATGACTTCACCATTGAGGGCCTATGCGTCGGCGTCCTGCGAAGAAGCCCTTAGCAAAATCTCAATGCGCCGCGCCGCCTACGCCGAAGGAACAGTCCCCTAGGAGCCTGCTCCCTTGCGGCTGATCGACTTAGTCGTTGCGCTTCCAGTTGCCGTGAAACCCGTAGGGCACGCGGTGGGGCAGCTCGGCGCAGGCAATGGGGCCGGCGGCCACGTCGGCGGCATCCAGGAACATCAGGTCGCTGCGGTTCTCCCGGGCGCGGTAAACCACGCTCAGGAGGTAGCCGTCGCCCTCCTGCGCATCCGCCGACCGGGGCACGAACACCGGCTCGCCGGTGACGTCGCCTTCGGGCAGCACATGCTCGCTACGCCGGCCGGTGCCGAAGTCATGATGGGCCACCGCATTGAATCCCAAGGCTTCGGCGCCGCCGATTGACGCGCCGTAATAGCCGTGGCGGTAGCTGTTGCCGGTGAAGCGCTCATCCAAGCGGGGGAACTCGCCGCTGACGTCATCCAAGTAGCGGCGCTGGACGCGGTTGGCGTTGTCGGCCAAGTCGATGACCCATTCGCACAGCCGGGCCTGGGCCTTCTTCGGGTCCGGCGGGCTGCCGTCGGCATGGGGAAACAGGGGCACCTCCTCGAACTGCATGACGTGGGCGACGATGCGGTTGCCCTCGGTGTAGGCGTTCATCGGATGGAAGACGAAGCACGGATCGGTCTCGAACCAGCGCATGTCCGCCACCGAGCCGTCGCGACGCATCACGCCGATGTGGGTGCCCTTCTCCGGCTCCCAAGCAATGGCCGGCTCGCCCTTCATGGCCCGCTCCATGCTGCCGGTGGCCGGGAAGATTGGGAAGATCACGTGCTCATCGGTAGTGATGAAGTCATGCACCATGCTGGCAAAGGGCGCATCGAAACGTTCCGAACGGGTGAGGTTGCCGGCGGCATCCACCGTCTGATAGCTCATGCCGGCGCTGAACGGGCCGGAGACCATGTAGCCGAAGAACAGCATTTCGCCGGTCTTGGGGTCAATCTTCGGATGCGCCGTCATCGGCCCCTCGAGTTGGCCGTCATAGCGCCATGCGCCCTTCGATTCCAACGTGGCGGGGTCGATCTCGAAGGGCGCGTGCCCCTCCTCCAGGGCCAGCAGCTTGCCGCCGTGCCAAACCACGTTGGTGTTGGCCAGGCCCTCGTCGGCCGCTCCTTGGGTGACGGGATCGTTCTGCATGGGATTGAACGGGTTGTAAAGGCTGCGGCCCTCGCGCCGCTCCAAGGCCCACTTGGCCGTGCGCACCCAACGGTTGCGGTAGCGCACCCGGCCGTTCCGGATGTGGAACATGTGCAGCATGCCGTCGCCGCCAAACCAGTGGTGCTCGCCGCGCGGCGGAAACTGGGGGTCCGGGCCGTTGCGGAAGTAGGTGATGTCCAAGTCGGCCGGCAGCTCGCCGCGGATGATCACGTCGTCAATGTCGCACTCCATGCGAATCGGCGCGAAATTGCCGCTGAGCTGCGGATGGTCGGGATAGGGCGTGGTCATGGGCGTTCCTGCTCAATGGTTGGATTAAGGCGGCACTGTACCAGATATGGCTGAGGGCGCGTATGATGAGGAGATGCAGCAAACAAGGTTGCAAAGTCCCCTTGAAAGACGCGCCGCAGCCGCGCTTGGTTCTCGACCTCTACCGGCCGGATTCGCCGCTCGGCAGAACTTGAAGTCACCCCGTTCCCCCACAGGACAGATCGATGAAATACCTGCACACCATGGTCCGCGTCACCGACATCGACGCTTCGCTGGACTTTTACTGCGCTAAGCTCGGCCTCACTGAACTGCGGCGCATCGACAACGAGGCGGGGCGCTTCACGCTGGTGTTCCTGGCGGCGCCGGGGGATGAGTCGGCGCAGGTGGAGCTGACCTGGAACTGGGATCCGGAAAGCCTCTCCGGGGGCCGCAACTTCGGCCACCTCGCCTATCAGGTGGACGACATCTACGCCACTTGCCAGCGCTTGATGGATGGCGGCGTCACCATCAATCGGCCGCCTCGGGACGGCTGGATGGCGTTCGTGCGCTCACCGGATGGCGTGTCCGTCGAGTTGCTGCAAAAGGGCGAGCCGCTGGCGCCCGCCGCGCCTTGGGCCGACATGCCCAACACCGGCACGTGGTAGGCAAAGCAACGGAAACAAGGAAAGCGAAACAAACTAGCCACGCCAACCCCGATGTGTTACTTTTCGTAGCAATCGCTGCAACCCGACACTGACTGCTTGATCGGTTGGGCGCTCCCCAACCGGCCGCAACGAGCACCGGCTTGAGGCTCGCCCCAGGAACCCGCTATGCGCTCAACCTACGTCACCGCCATTGTCATCGCCGTGCTGATCGGCGTCTGGCTGCTCAGCGGGCAACTGGGGGTGGAGGAGTCGCCGCCGCCGCTGACCTTGTCTGAACAGGCCAACCTGCGGGGCGCCCAGCAAGCCGATGCCATCCCCTCCCGGGTCCGGGCGCGCGTCACCTACGCCTCGCCCCAAGTGCAGCACCTGCGCATTCGCGGCAAGACCGAGAACAAGCGCACGGTGGCGGTGCGCGCACAGATCACCGGCACCGTCACCGCCCGCCCGGTGGAGCGCGGCAGCCGGGTGGCGGCTGGGGAGGCGCTGTGCCGAGTCTCCGTGGACGACCGCCGCGCTGGGCTGCGGGAGTCCGAGGCCGAGCTCAAGCGGGCGCAAATTGAGTACCAAGGCAGGCTCAAGCTGCGGGCGGACGGCCTCCAGTCGGACACCCTGGTGGCCCAAGCCCAGGCAAAGCTGGCGGAGGCCCAGGCCGAATTCAAGCGCAGCCAGCTCAGCCTGGCCCGCACGGTGGTCAAGGCGCCGTTCGCCGGCATCGTCGAGGACGTCCACTTGGAGGTCGGCGACTACGTGACCCCCGGGGCGCAATGCGCCACCTTGGTGGACCTCGACCCGATGCTGCTGGTGGGCCGCGTGTCCGAACGCGACGTGCTGCGGGTGCTGCCCGGCCAAGCCGCGGTCGGCCTGCTGAGCGACGGCACCCGAGTGTCCGGCCAGATTCAGTTCGTCGGCCAGCAAAGCGATCCCGAAACCCGCTCCTACGCCTTGGAAGTGCGGATTCCCAACCCCAACTACCGGCTGCGCAGCGGCGTGACTACCGACATCCTCATCCCCGTGGCCGAGGTCATGGCGCAGCGGGTCAGCCCGGCGCTGTTCGCCCTGAACGACGAAGGCGTCATCGGCGTGCGCACGGTGGACGCCGACGGGCGGGTGGCGTTCAACCCGATTGAGATCGTCCGCGACGAGGCCGACGGCGTGTGGGTGACCGGCCTGCCCGAGGTGGCCACGGTGATCACCGTCGGACAGGAACTCGTGGTGCCGGGCCAATCCGTCGAAGTCGATTTCGAGCCCGTTGAGGAGATGCCGGCCTCGGCGCCGCCGCAAACCGCAGCCCCTGCCGAGGCGGTCAAGCAGGCATGAGCGCCCTCATCGACGCCGCCATCAACCGGGCCAAGACCACGGTGCTGGTGCTGCTGATGGTGGTTCTGGCAGGCCTAGCGGCCCGCGTCGCGATTCCCGTGGCCAGCGAGCCGAACATTCAGGTGCCCTTCTTCATCGTCACCATCATCCACGAGGGCATCTCGCCGGAGGATGCGGAGCGCCTGTTGGTGATGCCCCTGGAAATCGAGCTGCGCTCGCTGGAGGGGATCAAGGAGTTCAAGGCCTACGCCTCGGAGGGCTCGGCGACGATCATGACCGAGTTCGAGGCCGACCTCGACCTCGACGTCGCCCTGCTGGAGATCCGTGAGGCGGTTGACCGCGCCCGCCCGGAAATGCCGGACACCATCGAGGAGCCCGTCATCCAGGAGGCCACCACGGAGGACTTCCCCATCCTGCAGGTCAACTTGGCCGGCGAAGGGGTGCCCGAGCGCACGCTGTACAACTTGGCGCTGGACCTGCGCGACCGCATCGAGATCATCCCTGAGGTCCTCGATGCGGAAATCCAAGGGCATCGCGAGGAGCTGCTGGAAGCCGTCATCGATCCGGAGGCGCTGGAGGCCTACCAGATCTCCACCGACCAGATGCTCTCCACGCTGACGCGCAACAATCGGCTGATCGCCGCGGGCAGCCTGGACACCGGCGAGGGCCGCTTCTCGGTCAAGGTGCCGAGCCTCATCGAGGAGGCCCGGGACGTCTTCGACCTGCCCGTGAAAGTGAACGGCGACACCGTGGTGACCTTGGGCGAGGTCGCCACCCTGCGGATGACCTTCAAGGACCGGGTCAGCCACGCCCGCGTCAATGGCACCAGAGGCATCTCGCTGAACATCATCAAGCGGGCCAACGCCAACGTGGTGGAAGTGGTCGAGCAAGTCAAGGCCACCGTGGAGCGGGTGCGCCCGAACCTGCCGCCCAGCGTCAACGTGTTCTACTCCCAAAACCAAGCGCCGATGGCGCTGCAGCAGGTCACCGAAATGGAAGGCAACATCTTCACCGCGCTGGCGCTGGTGATGGTGCTGGTGGTGGCCGCCATGGGCATCCGCAGCGGACTGATCGTCGGCCTGGGCATCCCGGTCTCGCTGCTGTTCTCGCTGATCTTCATCTACGCGCTCGGCTACACCTTCAACTTCATGATCATGTTCGGGATGCTGCTTGGCCTGGGCATGCTCATTGACGGCGCCATCGTCGTCACCGAGTACGCCGACCGCAAGATGACCGAGGGCTTCGACCGCCGCAGCGCCTACGCCTTGGCCGCCAAGCGCATGCTGTGGCCGGTGGCCGCCTCCGTGGCCACCACGCTGGCGGCCTTCCTGCCGCTGATCTTCTGGCCCGGCGTGTCCGGCAAGTTCATGAGCTACCTGCCGGTGACGGTCTTTCTGGTGCTGAGCGGCTCCCTGCTCTACGCCTTGGTGTTCGGGCCGGTGCTCGGCTCCTTGGTCGGCGGGGTCGGCTCGCGGGATGCCGCCGCCGTGGAGACGCTCAAGCAGCTTGAGGACGGCGACCCCACCCAACTTAAGTCCATCACCGGCTGGTACGCGCGCCTGTTGAAAGTGGCGACCCGCCATTCCTGGGCGACCATGGCCATCACGCTCACTGCCGTCTTCGGCACCCTTGCCGCCTACGACCGGTACGGCAAGGGCATGGTGTTCTTCTCCGACTCCCACACCCCCTGGGCCGTGGTCAAGGTCCGGGCCCGGGGCAACCTTTCGGCCCTGGAGGCGGACCGGTTGGTTCGGGAGGTCGAGGACCAAGTGATGCAGATCGACGCGGTCAAGGACATGAACACCTACGCCTCGCCGGCCAGCGGGCGCGGCCAGGACGTCATCGGCACAATGTTCATCGAAATGCACGACAGGAACGACGTGGACCGCGAGCCGCTGGACGTTCTCGAGGAGATTCGCGAACGCAGCCGGTCACTGTCGGGCATCAGCGTCGAAGCGCGCTCCATGGAGCAGGGGCCACCCACCGGCAAGCCGTTGGAAATCGAGTTTGCCGCCTACGACAAGGCGCTGCTCGAACCGGCAGTGGCCCGGGTGCGCAATTACATAGACCGGCAAGTCGTCGGCCTGCGGGACGTGGAGGACACCCGATCCCTGCCCGGCATCGAGTGGAATCTGGAGGTGGACCGGGCGCAGGCGGCGTTGTACGGGGCCGACGTGCTGCAAGTGGGCATCGCCGTGCAGATGGTGACCAACGGCATCAAGGTGGCCGAGTTCCGGCCCGACAAATCCGATGACGCGGTGGACATCCGGGTGCGCTATCCGTCCGAATGGCGGCGCTTGGGCATGCTGGACGAGTTGCGGATCAACACCGCCAACGGGCTGGTGCCCGTCTCGAATTTCGTGCGCCGCGAGGCTGCGCCCCAAGTCGATACCATCGAACGCTTCAACGGCATTCCGGTCAAGTACATCCTCGCCGACGTGGCGCCCGGCGTGCTGGCCGACGACAAAGTCAAGGAAATCCAAGCCTGGCTGGACGGGCAAACCTTCGACCCCGGCCTGGAGATCCGCTTCCGGGGCACCAATGAGGAGCAGAACGAGGCCACCGCGTTCGTCAGCGTGGCCTTCTCCCTGTCGCTGCTGCTGATGTTCATTCTGCTGGTGACCCAGTTCAACAGCTTCTACCAGGCGAGCCTGATTCTGTTCGCCGTGGTGCTCTCCACAGCCGGTGTGCTGCTCGGCCTGCTGATCACCGACAGTCCGTTCAGCGCGGTCCTCACCGGGGTCGGCGTCGTCGCCTTGGCGGGGATTGTGGTGAACAACAACATCGTGCTGATCGACACCTACAACCACCTGCGCCGGGAGCACCCGGAACTGGATCCCATCGCCCTGATCGTGCGCACCGGCGCCCAACGCCTGCGCCCGGTGATGCTGACCACGGTCACCACCGTCTTCGGGCTGCTGCCGCTGGCCAGCAACCTAAGCGTGGACCTGATCAACCGCACCATTCTCTTCGGCGGCATGCTGTCGTCATTCTGGGTGCCCCTTGCCCAAGCCATCGTCTCCGGCCTGACCTTCGCCACCCTGCTCACCTTGGTGGCCACCCCAGCCATGCTGGCCCTGCCCCATCAGCTCAACGCCTTGGCCAATTCGATGCGGCAGCGCAAGTGGCGACGGGCGCAGCCCGCCACGACGGAGGCTTAGCCGCCCGCTTATGTGCCGTCTCACTGCTCATTGGTGTGCTCAGGCAAAAGACATCGGAAGAATTGCTGCTTGATGTTGCGCATCAAGGTTGCGCATCGAAAAGCAGGTTGGAGGTGAAACATGGACAGTGAAGTGATCGTCAACCTGTCAATTGCCGAAACTGCGGCTGACTGCATCGTGGTGCCCGTGTGGAAAGATGCCGGTCTAGGCGAGGAAGCAAGGGCTTTGGACGCCGCGCTGGGCGGCGCGCTGGGCACGGTTGTCGGCAGCGGCGACTACGTTTGGGAGGCCAATGAGGACCGGCACCTGCTGCATGGCCCGGCAGGCTGCGCGGCGCAGCGCGTGCTGCTGGTCGGCGCGGGCGAGCGGGGCAGGTTCGGCCGCAAGGAAGCCGCCAAGTTCCTGGCCAGCGCACTGCGGAAAGTGCTGTCCGGAAACATGCCGCATGTCCATTTCAGCGTCGCGGACCTAGCCGTCAACGACATCAGCATCGACTGGCTCGCGGCCCGGCTGGCGCAGGCAGCGGAGACCGCCGCCTACCGATACGTTGCCACCAAGGAGGACGCTAAACGCAAAGCGGTCCTGGATCGCCTGTCCATTGGCGCAACGTCGGAAAGCCCGCTGGACATGATGCGCCGAGGCAAGGCCGTGGGACAGGGCGCGAACCGCGCCCGCGAGCTGGGCAACCTGCCCGCCAACATCTGCACGCCGACTTATTTGGCCGATTGCGCCCAGGAATTGGCCAACGAACACCGCAGCATCGATGTTGAGGTGATCGACGAGCGGGGTATGAAGGCGCTCGGCATGGGCTGCTTCCTCTCCGTGGCCGCCGGATCGGCCGAACCGGCGCGGCTCATCGTGCTGAAGCACCAAGGCGCGGAGGAGGGCGGCAAACCGGTCTGCCTCGTGGGGAAGGGGGTCACGTTCGACACCGGCGGGATAAGCATCAAGCCCAGTGCCGCCATGGATGAGATGAAGTTTGACATGTGCGGAGCCGCCGCCGTGCTCGGCGTGATGGGCGCCATCGCCGACCTGCAGTTGCCGCTCAACGTGGTCGGCTTGGTGGCCGCTGCGGAGAACATGCCCAGCGGTCGCGCAACCAAGCCGGGCGACGTGGTGACCAGCCTGTCCGGCAAGACGGTGGAAATTCTGAACACCGATGCCGAGGGCCGGCTGCTGCTTTGCGATGCGCTCACTTACGCGGAGCGCTTCGAGCCAACGCACGTCATTGACGTAGCGACCCTGACGGGCGCCGCAATAGCCGCCTTCGGCAACGAGGCAAACGTGGTCTTGGGCAATGACCAGGCATTGATCGACCGCCTGCTGCAGTGCGGCCAGGAGTGCCTTGACCCGGCATGGCAGCTTCCGCTGTGGCCGGAGTACCACAAGCAGCTGGAGTCGAACTTCGCGGACATCGCCAACATCGGCGGCAAGCAGGCAGGCACCATCACGGCAGGCTGCTTTCTTTCCAAGTTCGCCGGGGAGTTCAAGTGGGCGCACTTGGACATCGCCGGGAGCGCATGGCTCTCCGAAGGCGCCGCCAAGGGCGCCACCGGCCGGCCCGTGCCCCTGCTGGTGGAATTCCTGACGACGCTGACGCAGGCGCCCGCAACGTAACCAAGCCCTCGCCGAAGCGCGTCACTGACCACGAAAAACTCCGGCTGCGTTCATGCGGTCTTCCACCCCGACACACCGGGAGGCAGCCATGCAATGAACAAGCGGGCGCTCGCCAAGGAACACACATCATGCGAAGGGACGGCGCGTCGCATTGTTAGGATGGCGTCTCCAGGAGAGCAAATCCCATCCAAGCCGCAACTGCCAACCCAAGCGATTGCATTCCGGATTTGTATTGATATACAGTAGCTCGTGCGAATGGCGTAACAAGAAGGCAAAGTGATCAGATCTGGCTCAGCAAGTTAACGCTTGAGGTTGGAGCTGCGTACAATGGAACATCGGATCAACGGACATGATGCGTGACACAGCCTACCAAGGGTCGCTGCTTCTCGGTCTGGAACCACAAGCTCAATGCGTCCCAACCGGCATGAGGGGCGTTGCGACCACTGCTTGCGATGACCTCCGGTCCTTCCGACGCGCCAACTCAACGATCCACTTTGGTCCTGCGGAGTCCCTCTATCGCCAGTGGCCGATACCGGTGTGCATTGTCGCTGACGGGCCCTACGGCCTAAGCGGATTTCCCGGAGACCTGCATTCCGCTAGCGGCCTCGTTGACTGGTACCGTCCTCACGTCGAGGCATGGGCGGCCGACTCGACACCGGAG
>JAPOTD010000088.1 GCA_026709365.1 Gammaproteobacteria bacterium | reverse complement strand
GTGGTCCGTACCCTGCTGCAGGACGTGAAATCACCGGGTGGCGAAAGCGAACGCGACCGCCTGCTGCTGCAGGTCGAGCAGGGCCTGAGGGAGTTGACCTCGGAAGTGCACATGCGCCACCAAGCGGACTCGGAATCCGGCCTGACCCGTGAAACGCCCGGCGATTTGGGCCAACTCGCCTCCGCGGCGGTTGACGTGGAGCGGCGTCTGCTCAACGAGCTCGGCGCCTACATCGCCGCCCGGGTAGCCGAGCAGACCGTGTCCATGGTGGCCCAGGAAATCGCTGGCCAGGCCAAGTCGGAGCTCGGCAGGGACGAAGCGGGCCAGCCCATACTGAGGCTGTTCCTCGACGAGGAGCGGGCTTGGGCGACGCTGGCGCAGGCGCTCGACAACGCCGGCGTCGAAGTTCTCGAAACCGATCGCCAAGCGAGGGTCCATCACATCCGCATTCCGGACGAGGTGCTGCTCGGCGAGGAGAAGCCGGGGTTTTTCCGGCGTCTTTTCGCCTCGCGCGGCGGTGGCGGCGCGCCGGAGGTGCAGCTGCGCTTGAATCAGGCGGAAGATGGCCACTACACGTTGAGCGTATCGGGCCACGAGGGCCAATCGGTGCCCGCGGAGTTCGCCCAGCAGGTGTTGGTCCTGGTTCGCGAGTTTTCCGCCTGAGCGGCTTGGCTTGCTTCGGACCCGCGCCCCCCGCATGGCGTCAGCCCATTAAACCTTGAGGAACGACAGAGCAGTGGAGCACGCATTCAACGTCACCCCCAACTCCTTTCAGGCCGACGTGGTGGAACGGTCCGCCACCGTGCCGGTGGTGCTGCTGTTCTGGGCCGACCAGTCCGCGCCCGCGGCCGCCGCCAAGCGTCAAATGGAGCAATTGGTCGGCCAGTATGGCGGCAAGGTATTGCTTGGCTTGGTGGATGTGGCCGCCGATCCCACCTTGGCCCAGCACCTTCGGGTGCAGGCGCTGCCCAGCCTGCGAGTGATCGACAAGGGGCAGATCGCGCATCAGCTTGAAGGTCCGCAGCCGGAACAGGCGCTGCGGTCACTGTTCGATCAGCTCACCATGTCTGCGGGCGATGTCATCAAGGCCCAGCTCGGCCAGTACTTGGCGCAGAAGGACTTCACCAGCGCCTTGGGGTTCCTTAAGCAAGCGATTGCCGAGGAGCCCGGCAACCCCTCGTTCCGCGTCGAACTGGCTGATGCGCTGATTCGGCAGGGCGATCTGAACGAGGCTCGCAAGGCGTTGGACGCCGTGCCTGCGGATGCGCCTGAGCGGGATCGGCCGGAAACCCGGCTGGCTTTGGCTGATGAAGCCGCTGCCCTACCTTCGCGCGCCCAGTTGGCGCGCAAGCTGGCCGACGGGCCGGAGGACATCGAAACCCTTCACCAGTTGGCTGTGGTGGAAGCCGCCGCGGAGAATTTCGAGGCCGCCTTGGAGGGTGCCCTCAAGGTGCTGCAAACGGATCGCGCCTACGGCGACGACATCGGGCGCCGCACCATGATCCGCATCTTCACGGTGCTCGGCAAGGGGAGCGAACTGTCCAACGCCTATCGGCGACGGATGTTCAACTTCATGCACTGACACTCGGCAGGGCGTGGAATGGATCGGCAAGCCTGGAACGAATTGCTCGTCACGAAAGAGTGGAAACTCGGCTTTGCCGATGGCTATAAGTTCGTTTACGGGCCTTGGGAAACGCTACTGTGAAGTCATCTGAGCGCTTTTGATCGCCCGCCAGCTTCCATGCGCATAGGCATTCTGCAAACCGACGCCGTGCTGGCCCGCTTTCAGCCGGACCATGGCGACTATCCGGGCATGTTCATGGCGCTGTTCGACGCCGTGGGCGAGGGTGCGTCCTTGGCGTACCAAGTGATTGATGCCCAGATCGGCGCCTACCCGCCGCCGAACCAATGCGATGGCTACGTCATCACTGGCAGCCGCCACAGCGTCTATGACGAACTGCCCTGGATTGCCGAGTTGGCCGCCTTCGTCCAGTCCGCCCTTGATGCCGGAAAGCCGGTCGTCGGCATCTGCTTCGGCCACCAACTGATGGCCCACTTCTTCGGCGGACGCACCGCCAAGGCTGCGGGCTGGGCGGTGGGCGTCCATGCCAGCGAACTGCTGGTGAACGAACCTTGGCTCTCGCCGCCTGCGGATCGGTTCAGTCTGCTTTCCAGCCATCAGGACCAGGTCACCGACCTGCCACCGGGCGCTCGGCTGATCGCCACCAACGACTTCTGCCCCGTGGCCGGGTTCGCTTGCGGCGACCAGGTGCTGACCTTCCAAGGCCACCCGGAGTTTCGCAAGGCCTACTCCAGAGACCTGATGAACATGCGTCGCGAGCGGCTTGGCGAGGACGTTTGGCGCACCGGGATGGCCTCCCTTGGGGCGCAGACCCACGAGCGCTTGGTGGGGCGCTGGATTCTCAACTTTTGCGCCTTGAAGGCCTGATGCGCGATGGACCGGCCGCCGCGCCTGTTTGACCGCTACCGGCGCCGAGCCGCCAAGCTCGCCCGTTCACCGGAGCAGTTGCGGAGCATGCTCGGCGCGGCCGCCGCCAAGGCGGACGGGGCGGCGCGCTTCTCAGCCAAGTTTGCCGCCGTGCGCTGCGAACTCAACGCTTTCATCAGTTTGCTGCGCGCTTGGACGAGCGGCGACTATCGGGCAGTCTCCACCAGCGCCGTGATCACTGTGGCGGCAGCCGTGCTCTATTTCCTGGCGCCTTTGGATCTGCTGCCCGACTTCATCTTGGGCATGGGTCTGATCGACGACGTGGCCGTCATTGGCTACGTCCTGGGCGCCGTTCGGGAGGAGGTCGCCGCCTTCGAGCGCTGGCGCGGCGAGCAAGGGGATGCCGATGTGGCGTCGCCCAACGGCGGCGGCTGGCCGTCCGACGGCAAACCCGTTGGGTCGGCGCTCCAGCCCGAAGACGGTGATGGCTAGTGATGCATCGGGCCGTTTCGGCACCCTTCACGAGCTTTCGGAGATGGGCGTCGATTGTCCTTTTGGCCCTTGCCAACGCGGGCTGCGGCATCGGCTTCCTCTACAACAACCTCGATCGACTGGTCCGCTGGGAAATCGACGGCGTGCTGGACATGACGGAGGCTCAAAGCGCCTATTTTGAAGCTGAGTTCGCGGTTCTCTGGCACTGGCACCGCACCCAGGAGCTGCCGCGCTATGCCGATGATCTGGACCGCTGGGCTGACCGCATAGGCAGCGCAGCCATGTCCCCGCACATTGATGAGCTGTTTGTTGCCGTTGAGGGTTGGTGGCTGCGGATGGAGGCCAAGGGCACACCGGTCGCGGCCGAGTTTCTGCACCGTCTTGACGACCGGCAGGTGGAAGCCTTGGCGGAAGCGTTGGACGAGTCCAATGCCGATTGGGAGAAGCAGGAGAAGGGCAAACCCGTCGGCGAGTCCCGCAAAGCCTGGCGCAAGGACTTCGAGGCCATACTCAAGCGCTTCACGGGACCGCTGACCCAGGAGCAGCGAGCGCTGATAGCCGATGCCGCCGAACGCTACCAGCCGGAACGCGAGCTTTGGGCGGACTACCGCCGCCGCTGGCAGCGCGATCTATTTGCCCTGTTGCAGCGTCGCGAGCGAGCGGAGGAGTTTGCCGCTGGATTCGAGCGCTTGGTCAAAGCGCAAAAGTCATACTACGGGGAGCCGTTCGCCCGCATTGAAGCGGCCAATGAGGCGTTGGTCAAGATGACCTTGGCCGAGGTGCTCGGCCGCGCGCCGCCGGGGCAGCAGGACCGGCTGCGCGACACCCTCAACGATCGGGCGGACGAGCTGCGAGCGCTGTCTGCAGCGGGCAAATGAGCTTCCAACATCCGCGCATTTGTCAGACCGTGGTTGGCCTGCCCCCGGCTGTGGCAGACTTTGTGCTGGATGGCACTGAAGGAGATGGCGCACATGAAAAAACCCACTGATCGAACCGTCTTCCAGAACGCTTGGGTGGTGGACGACGTGGAGGCGGCCTGCATGAAGTGGGTCAACGAAATGGGCGTCGGCCCCTTCTTCGTCACGGAGTACACCGACCAATTCAGCGACATGACCTATCGCGGCGAACCGGCCGAGCTGTCGATGTTCGTCGCCATCGCCCAGGCCGGGCCGGTGCAGATCGAGCTGATTCAGCCGACGGTCGAGCGTTGCGCCTACCGGGACAGCGTGCCGGCGGGCGCCACGGGCTTTCACCACATGTGCGTGTGGACCCACGACATCAAGGCCGACACCGCCTATTTCGCGGGCCTTGGCTACGAAGCGGCCAACCTTGGCCGGGCCGGAGACATCGAGTTCGCCTACTACGACACCCGCCCGTTG
This sequence comes from Gammaproteobacteria bacterium, assembly GCA_026709365.1. Classification (GTDB taxonomy): domain Bacteria; phylum Pseudomonadota; class Gammaproteobacteria; order Pseudomonadales; family Azotimanducaceae; genus Azophilus. The sequence goes on along the minus strand of JAPOTD010000088.1, from coordinate 6,584 downwards.
ATGGGCTGCATGCTCGAAGTGGTCACCCAAGGCCCCGGCATCGTCGAGCGGTTCGCCGCCATCGCCGCCGCCGCACGGGACTGGGACGGCAAGGATCCCATTAGAAGTTAGGGTGCGTTTCCGTACAATGGGCGCCCCGCACCCCGGAGCCCTTTGCCATGGAACAGGATCAGGACGCCCAACTGCGCGACGACGGCCGCTGCGAGTCCGCCTTGCAGGCCATCAAGGACGTGCTGTGGCGATTCGAGGAGATGGGCGAGGGCACCTACAGCATCTACGACCTGCTCGGCTACCTGTTTGAGGACTTGGTGGAAGGGGGCTGCTGCGCGGCCTGCATCCACCAGACCCTGGTGGCCGTCTGCAAGGAGCAAGGTGCCGATTTGGAGGTGCATCGGCCCGATGGCGAAGTCGTCTATCACTGAGCGACTGGCCGAGCCGACTGCCGAACGGCCGGTCGCCGGCACCCTCTGCGAATTGCTGCTCGGTGCTGCCGAACGCCATCCCAGCCGGGATGCCCTGGTCTTTCCCGATGCCGCGCTGACCTATGCCGGCCTCGTGGGGGGGGCCTTCGAGCGGGCGCGCAGCCTCATGGCCTTGGGCGTTGAGCCCGGCGACCATGTCGGCATCCTGATGCCCAACTGCCCGGAGTACATCGAGCTGCTGTTTGGCGCGGTTTTCGCCGGTGCCGTGGCGGTGCCCGTCAACGCCCGCTACAAGGCGGCGGAGCTGGCCTACGTGGTGGAGAATGCGGACCTCGCAGGACTCATCACCTCGGACTTGGCATCGGAGTACGTGGACTTCGCGGGCCTGCTCGATGAGGCCTTTCCGGAACTTGCCGTCGCGGGCAACCCCCGCGCCCTGTCCATCGAGCGGTTGCCAAGGCTGCGCTTCGTCACCTCCATCAGCGCTGCAACGCCGCCCGGCTTCGTTGCCTACGGCGCGTTCCGAGCCGCAGCCGACGAGACCCCGGAGCCCGCGGCGAGGGCTAGGGTTGAGGGGGTGAGCGGCGCTGCAGCCGCGATTATGATGTACACCTCCGGCACCACAGCCCACCCCAAGGGCTGCCCCTTGGGCCATGCCGCCTTGGTGCGCAATGGTGCGGCCATGAATCGGCAGCGCTACTTTCTCGGCCCCGAGGATCGTCTATGGGCGCCGCTGCCCATGTTCCACATGGCCTCCATTCTGCCGCTGCTCTGCTGCTTCGATGCCGGCGCCGCGCTACTCTCCATGAACCGGGCCGAGGCCGGCGCCGCCTTGGAAATGATGGAGCGCGAGCGCGCCACCGTCGCCTTTCCGGCTTTCCCCACCATCACCAATGCGCTGATCACCCATCCGCGCTTTCCTGGCACGGACCTAAGCCGCCTGCGCCGCATCAACAACGTAGCGCCCTTGGAGATGCTGCGCCGCTTTCAGGACGCCTTCCCGCAGGCGGTGCAGACGGGGGCCTACGGCCTCACGGAGACTTGCGGGGTGGTCTCCTACAACCATCCGGAAGAGGACTTGGAATCCCGCCTGACCACCTGCGGCGCGCCCTTTGAAGGCGTCGATGTGCGCATCGCCGACCCGGACAGCGGCGCCGCGCTGCCGACCGGCGAGCGCGGCGAGATCTGGGTGCGGGGAGTCACCGTGTTCAAGGGCTACCACAAGGCCCCGGAGAAGAACGCGGAGAGCTTCGTGGACGGCTGGTTCCGCACCGGCGACTTGGGCTCCCTTGATGATGCCAACCGCATCCGCTACCAAGGCCGCATCAAGGACATGCTCAAGGTCGGCGGCGAGAACGTGGCGGCGCTGGAGATCGAGTCCTTTCTGGCCACCCATCCGGCGGTGAAGCTCGCCGTGGTGGTCGGCGTGCCCGACGAGCGGCTGCTGGAGGTTGCCGCTGCCTACATTGAACTCAATCCCGGCGCTGCGGCCACGGAGTCCGAGATCATCGACTTCTGCCGCGGCCGAATCGCCAGCTTCAAGGTGCCTCGGCACGTGCGCTTCGTGACCGAGTGGCCAATGTCCTCGACCAAGATTCAAAAGTTCAAGCTGCAGGAGTGGTTCAATGCCGAGCGCGGGCCTTGAACGGGTCGGCTTCCGCTTTGACAGCCTTGGTGCGGTGCCGAAAACGGAGGCGTCGGCGGCATTGCCCGCCCAAGTTGATGTGGCCGTCGCCGGCGGCGCTTTCACCGGGCTTTGGAGCGCCCATGCAGCGACAAAGGGACAATCTCCCACAGAACAAAGGGCCGATCGCCACTTCCGCGGCCAAACGAACGCGTTCAGGATGTTGTTGTCATTTGGCTCAACAACGAGGACTATAATTCATGCAACAGGTCGTCAGGGAAATCGAATCGATGGGCGAGCGCCTTGAGGATTCCGGGCTGGACAACCAGCAATCGCGAGCGGTGATCGAGGCCATCGCCAACTCCATTGAGAAGTTCGCGGTCACGCCGCAGCGGCTGAGCGTCGAATTCGAGCGGCACACCGAGTCGATGAAGAAGTACATCGACGAAGGGTTTGATCGGGTTGAAGAGAAGTTTGATCGAGTTGAAGGTAAGTTCGAGCGAGTTGAAGGCAAGTTCGAGCGAGTTGAAGAGAAGTTTGATCGAGTTGAAGAGAAGTTCGAGCGAGTTGAAGGGAGGTTTGACCGAGTTGAAGAGAGGTTTGACCGAGTCGAAGGCAAGTTTGATCTCGTGAACAAAAAATTCGATCTCGTCAACGACAAGTTCGGCTTGGTGGACGATAAGTTTGGCGGTGTCTATGGTCGGCTGGACCGCATTGAATCGTTGATGAAGACCATGATCGGCTGGCAAATCGCCACCGTCACCCTGTTTGCGGGCGCACTCACCGGGTTGGTGGGGCTGTTGGCGGTTCGGCTTTAGGGGGCGAGCGGCTTCGCTGGTCAGTTGCAAACTTCAACCAAGCAAGGCTGAGCGCCGAGGCTGCGGGCCATGAACTGGCGCGAAACCTTGAACCGGATGGGGCTGTGGCTGGCATTGGCCGTCGGCGCGCCCGCGGCGGTGGCGGGCGATTGGTTTGAGCGCTTCAAGCAGGAGGCCACCGACGAGGCTTTGCATCGCTTTCTCTACGCCATGCCGAAGGGCGGCGACTTGCACCTGCACCTGACGGGCTCCGCGTTTCCGGAATGGCTGCATGAAATCGCCTTGGCTGAGGCGGCGCAGGGGGTTGCCTACTACGTCAAGACCCGGATCGACAACTGCGCCGTGGACGTGAGCCAAGCCGATGCCTACCTGATGCTCCACCGCACCTTGGACCAGCGCCGCTATGAGGCATTGAGCGAATGCGAACGGGGCGAGTACCAAGCCTTGGGCGCCTTGGACGCCGAGGCGCGGGCGGCATGGATGAACAGCGTTCGCTTGGAGGCTCCCCACGAGGGGCGCGATGAGTTCTTCGAGCGTCACTGGCAGCGCTTGGGCGACCTGTTGCGCAACCCCCATGTGGTGGCCGAAATGCTCTACCGAAACATGCGGGCGTTTGCCGATGAGGGCGTGGCCTACATCGAGCCGCAGGTGCCGGTGTTCGGCTTCCTCGACCGGGCGGGGGCGCCGCTCGCCCCGGAGGGGGTGCTGGCGGTCTATCGGCAGCGCATGGCGCAGGCCGACGCCCAAGCCACGGGCGTGACGGTGCGCATGCAGCTTTCCGCGCTGCGCTTTCACCCGCAGGCGGAGCAGACCCTGCGGCGAGTCTACCGGCTGGCTTCCGAGCACGCCGACGTCGTGGCCGTGAACCTGGTGGGGCGGGAGGACCACGACCGCGGCCATCCGCTGCGCTTCCTGGACACCTTCCGCGACCTGCGCCGAACCCATCCCGGCGTGCGCCTGTCCATCCACGCCGGCGAGTCGGCGCGGCCCGACAGCCATGTGCGCGACACGCTGCTGCTCGGCGCGGACCGGATTGGCCATGGCCTGAACCTCATCCAGGACGCCCAGACCCTGCTGGACTTGCGCCACGGTCCCCATCTGGTGGAAATCAACCTGATCTCCAACCTGCTGCTCGGCTATGTGGACGGCTTCGATGCGCACCCGTTCCCGGAGTACTTGCGCATCGGCGTGCCGGTGGCCCTGTCCACCGATGACCGGGGCATGTGGGACTCCACCTTAACCGATGAGTTTTTCGTGGCGGTGCGCGAATACAACCTGACTTGGGCGGAGTTGCGCGCCTTGGGCCGCAATTCCTTGGCGTTCAGCTTTCTTGATGAGGCCACGAAATCGCGATTGCTCGCGGACTACGAACGGCGCATGGACCGCTTTGCGGCGGACTTTAAGCGCCGGGGAACGGCGTCCCTGGACCAAGTTCAGCCGTTGCGGCGAGGGTTCGTTTGTCGGCATTATGGCCTGTGCGAAGGTGAGGACAGCAAGGAGGGCACTCTCCATGGCAACGGCTGACCGGGTGATCTGGCGCGACGGCGAGTTCGTGGCCTGGGGGGACGCCACCGTCCACATTCTGGCCCAGAGCCTGCAGCGGGGCACCTTGGCCTTCGACTATCTCAGCGTCCACGAAACGTCCGGCGGCCCGGCCATCCTGAAGCTGCCGGAGCACGTTGCGCGGCTGTTTGAAACCTGCCGCATCATGGGCCTGCCCATTGGCCACGGCAAGGCGGACTTGATGCGCGCCTGCATCGAGGCGGTGCGGCGCAATCCGGGCGCCACCTCGCTCAAGATCAGCGCCCTGATCGCTTCGGTGGAGGCTGAGCTGGTGCCCCAGGATTCCCACGTGGCCGTGTTCATCGCCGCCTACGACAACCAGGCGGACATCATTGCCCACCGCCCTGGCGAGGCGCCCGCGCCGACTGCGCTAAAGCTCAAGATCGAGCGCCGCATTCGCAACCGGCGCAAGGACATCGTGCCGCCGCAAGCCAAGATGGCGGCCAACTACGCCGGCCCGGCGTTTGCCAAGTGGCGGGCCCGGCGCGAGGGCTTTGACGAAATCCTGCTGCTCGACGAGTCCGACGCCGTGGCGGAGGGGCCGACCGCCAACCTCTTCGCCGTTTTGGACGGGGCCTTGGTGACCCCCGGTGATGAACGGGTGCTGCTCGGCATCACCCGAGCCAGCATCCTGGAGTTGGCCGAGGCCATGGACGTGCCCTGCGAGAAGCGGGCGTTGGGCGTTGCCGAACTGCTGGCGGCCGATGAGGCGTTCCTGTGCTCCACCTCCAGGGCGGTTGCGCCGGTGGCGCAAATCGACGAAACCCGCATCGGCGATGGCCAGCCGGGGCCATTGACCGTTCAACTGCGGGATCGATTCGCCGCCATCGTCTCCGGGCAAGACCCGGAGTTCGCCCATTGGCTCACCCCATGCGCGCCTGCCGGCTGAAGCAGGAGTCCAAGCCATGATCTCAACAAACCCGGCATGGGATGAGTTTCTGCGCAGCCACCGCTGGGCGGTATTGACCACCCTGCGGGCCACCGGCTCGCCGGTCAGCGCCGTGGTGGCCTACGCGCTGGACGGCGACGAGTTGGTTGTCAGCACCCCACAAGCCACCTTCAGGCACGCCTCCATCGCCCGTGACGAGCGCGTCAACCTCTGCGCGTTCAGCAATCAGGAACCTTTCAACTTCGTCGCCGTCGAAGGCCGCTGTGGCATCGAGCGCACGGACTTGGTGCGTACCACCCGCTTGGTTTTCAAGGCCATTGAAGGGACTGGCTACGAGGAGCCGGAAGACCTGCCAGGCTGGCTTGCCAAGCAGCGGCGCGTCATCCTGCGCATCACGCCGATGCGGGTGTACGGCGTCATTCGCTGACGGGGCCGGAAAACGGGCCCGGAAGGTGACCTTTAGGGCAAGACACTGATGTTGGGGTGGGACTTGAATCCTCGGTCGAAGGTCAGGGCACGTGAGATGCCATTGCCCTGCATCACGGCAAGGTGCAGGCAGTCGCCGCTTGACAGTTCCGGGTGTGCCGCGACGATTTCCTCCGCGACCCCGACATCCGTGCGGGTGATCGGAAACACGGCGGTCACGAGACCATCAAGTACGCGAAACGCATCGCGGATCGCTTGGTGCCTGGAGATCGATGCGTACCTGTGGATGACCTCCTGATAGACCTCGGCGCTGGTAACGAATCTCTCGGACGGAGTCCGTGTGAGGAACTCCACGACTCGATCTCGGTTCGGGTGGGGTGCGCCCACGAGATACATGGGGACGTTGGAATCAATGAAGATCACGGCCACGTTCGATGTCAGCCAGCATCTCCTCAATGTCACCGGTCGGGTGATTGCAGGTCAGAGCCTGTTCGATCACCTCCAAACGATGTGCTGCGGAGCTGTCCCGACTGCGCCAAAGACCAGCGGCCTCCTCCAGTTCGGCAGTGCGATCTTCGACTAGATTGGCGATTTCACTGGCCATCCGTCTGTTCGTTGCATTGCAGACCGTCTTGAAGCGCGTATGCAGACTCGCGGGCAGACTAATGCTGAAACGCTTGGCGGGCTCAGCGTGACCTGTCCCTCGGGGAACCTGTTGCTGTTGGGATGTCATTAGGGTCTTCGAATCGACCAAAAGTCTGCATGACTCATCATATACACAGTTGGGTTCAATTTCCGAGCATCCCGCCCAACCGCTCTGCGGCTTGGGCGAAGTCGGCCAT
>JAPOTD010000104.1 GCA_026709365.1 Gammaproteobacteria bacterium | reverse complement strand
GGAATGCGCTTGACCGAAGACTGTGATCAACCCCTGCGAACGCGGTTTTGACTTAGGCTGTGGCGGTGCTGGAGCGGGGATTGGCCTCGCAGGACGCGATGGTAGCCGTCCGATGGTGCCCGAAGTTTCAAGCCCGGCAAGAAACCGTGCGACGTCTTCATTGTCTGGACGAACACCCTCTTTCGACTCAACAGCTTCACCAACCAGATCAATAAGCAATTCATCGCGCTGTTCGACAAGTTTTCTCCAAGCGTCGGGAATGGCTCGACGAGCAACGGCGCGTCGAGCTTGACTTCGGTGCTCATTTCGAGCGCTGTCCAACGCCTTTCCGGACGCCACGCCTTGCCAGTGGAGATAGCCCTCCAGAACGGCCGCCGACCGCTGCGCTGAATGTTCGTAGAGGTCGAGCTTGAAGACCTGCCGGTCTTCGTAGTCGCCGGGTTCCGCCGGCAGATAGAAGCGCCAAGTCTGGCCGTCGGTGAGTACCACGAAGGGCACGCCGGTGTGGAAGGCGTATTGGAGCGATTGCCGGACGCCGTCCTCGGCCTTGCCCGGCTGCTTCACTTCAATGAGCACCTTGGGCTTTGAGCGCGGCTCGCAGAGGGCGAAGTCGGCCCGTCCACCGTCTGCCGTGGCGTATTCCGGCCAAACCACGCTGGGTTCAAATACGTCCCAGTGCAGGTCGCTCAAAACGCGCAGCACGATGCCTTGGGAGACCGACTGCTCATTGGGAAACGCGCCCTCACGCAGTTTCCGCACAATGTCGGCAATCGTGTCCTCAAGCGCCATCAACCGCTCCTGATCCGGCGAAAAGCAAGAAAGCAATCAAGACAAACCGGTAGTGGCTCAGTTTGACCCACGTCGTCGTGATTCGGTCGAGGGCGAAACTCGCTCCGGGGGGTCTCACCTGAAGTGGGCGTCTCACCCCGGAGCGAGGGCATCCTGCCCTCGCAGTGACGCTCGTCAGAGCGCCAGCCGCTCAAGCCCAGTCAAAGGCAAACTGAGCCACTACGACAAACCAAGAGAGTACCAAAGTTGAACGAATAGGAGTAGAGTTCCTTAACGCTTTTGCGTGACCGTTTGCCTTGCCGAAAGAAAAATGAGCCTTCTGGTAGTCGAAACTGATCCAGGGGCGGCGCCTTCGCTAGCGGATCAGTTCAATGAACTGGGGTATCCGCTGCTGTCCGCATCGAACCTCAGCGCGGCCGTTCGCATCTGTGACCATGCGCATCCCGAGCTCGTAATATGCGACCGCTTCGAGTGGTCGGAGGAGTTGGCCAGCCAATTCCGCTACATTCCCGTCGCCTTGGCGTCCAGCGAACTGTCCCCTGACCTGCTGTTCAAGGCGCTGCAGGCGGGTCTTGCCGATGTCTGGCAACTGCCGGGCAAGGCGACGGACTTTGCGGAGCGGGTGGCCATCGTCCTCGACCGCTTCAAGGCCGTCGCGGGGCAGTTGGAGACCCGGCTCGACCACTTCGTGCGCGACCTCAAGCGCGACCAGCGCGCCGGGCGGCACGTCCAACTGGGCATGCTGCCGCCCAACCCCATGGCCATAGACTGCTATCGGCTGCGCCACCGCATCGTGCCGTCGCTCATTCTGAGCGGCGACTTCGTGGACTACTTCCGCATCGGCGAACGCTACTTCGCCTTCTACGTCGCCGACGTCTCCGGCCATGGCGCATCGTCGGCCTTCGTCACCGTGCTGCTGAAGAACTTCTCCCGAAGGCTCAGGCGCGAGTACCGGCGGCCCATGATGAGGAACCCAGGACAGATACTGGAGTGGTTGAACAACGAACTGCTCGACCAGCACATGGACAAGCACGTGGCCCTCCTCATCGCAGTCTGCGACCTCAAGGACGACAGCATCCGCATCGCCAATGCGGGCCACTATCCGCCCATGGCCTTCGTCAGCGGCGGCGAGGCCCGCTTTCTGGAGCTGACGGGCAAGCCGATTGGCCTGTTCGACGCCGTCAGCTACGACATCCTCACCCTCAAGCCCGCCGTCGGCGATCGGCTGGTCACGTTCACCGACGGCGTGCTCGACCTGCTGCCCGACGGTGAATTGGCGGTCAAGGAGCAGTTGCTGCTGAAGGCGGTGGCGGAAAACGACACCCTGGGCGGCCTTTGGCGGGCGCTGGAGCTGGCTGACGGCGACGACGCCCACGGCCCCGACGACGTGACCTGCCTGATGGTATCCAAGGAGTCCTAACATGCCCGGGAAGATACTCGCCGCCGCCTACGACGGCGTCTATGAACTGAAGTTCACCGGCGATGTCCGGCTCACCGTCAGCGGTGCCATCGACGGCTTTCTGGAGCGCATGTTCAGCGACGCCGAGTTCAAGTCCGTCCTGGTGGACCTTTCCGAAATCGACGCCATCGACAGCACCTCGCTGGGCCTGCTGGCCAAGCTCTCGATCGAGGCGGGCCGCCGCTTCGACTACGTGCCCACCTTGGTCTCCACGCGGCCGGACGTGACCCGAATCCTGACCACCATGGGCTTTGAGGATGTCTTCCACATCATCGATTCGCCGCTCAGCGAAACCGCCCAACTCACCGAGCTGCCACGCTTGGCCAACACGCGCGAGGACGTGCTGCGCAGCCAAGTCATCGACGCCCATCGCACCCTGATGTCGATGAACGCCCGCAACGAGGATACCTTCAGGGATCTGATGGCCGCCTTGGAGGACGACTTGGAGGACTCTAACCCACCGCCACAAGCCGCTTCGCTTTGAGCTTGGCGGCGATGAACCTGGGGTGGTCCACGTAGAGCAGGTCGGCGATCTTGCGGATCGCCGCCTCCTCGTACTTGTCGAGGCCGGCGTCGCAGTAGGCCAAGCGCCATAGCTGAACCAACAGATCGAATCGCTGCTCTGCGCTCCACGCATCCACGATGGCCTTCGTGAATCGATGCAGGCCCACGCTTTCCCGCTGCGCTCGGCGGGACTCGCCCATCAAGGCGCTCAGGTCTTCGCCGCTGACTTTAAGCACCGCCCCGAGCGACCGCTCAATCGCCTCCAGTTCCGCATCAGTCACGTGATGATCGGCCCAAGCCACCTCAATCAACAGCACCGCCGCCGCCAATTCAACGGTGGTATCCGGGCTGTCATCGGAGGAGGGCGCTTGAATGCGCTCCAGCAGGCGGGCCAGCATCAGGCCGCCCTTGGCTTCTCAATGGCGCATGCAGCCGGACCTTGGGGCGCTTCCAAGCCGAACGCCAGTTGGTCGATGGCGTCCAGCACCACGGCAAGGCGGTTGCTGCGCAAGGCCTTGGCGCAGGAAAGCCGCTGCCGATAGCGCCGCGCGCCAGGCTGTCCCTTGAAAAGGCCCAGAATGGGCCGCACCAAGTCAGCGAGCCGCTCCCCCTGCGACAGTTGGTTGCGCACATGGCCGAGATAGGCATCCAGCGCATCGCGCTGCGACACCATTGGCGTGCCATGCATCATGTTGTCCAAGCGGCTCAGAAAGCGGGGCTCCCGCCAAGCCGCGCGGCCGATCATGACGCCATCGACATGCGTCAAGTACGCAGCCGCGCCCGCCAGCGTGTCGATGCCGCCATTGGCAATGATGCGCAACTCGGGGAAGCGGCCCTTGAGGGCATGCACGCGCTCCGGCTGCAAGGGCGGGATGCTGCGGTTCTGGGCCGGATTCAATCCATTGAGCACCGCTATTCGGGCATGGACGTAAACGGTTCGGCAACCCGCTTCGGAGACGGCGGCAATGAATTCATCGAGAAAGGCATCGGACTCCTGCCCATCCAGCCCCAGGCGGCATTTGACCGTAACCGGCACCTCAACCTGGGCGGCCATGGCTGCCACGCAATCCGCCACGCGCCGAGGCTCGGCCATCAGCGCGGCGCCGAAGGCGCCTTGGCGCACCCGCGGCGACGGGCAGCCCACGTTGAGATTGATCTCCGCAAAGCCGGCGCCAGCCGCGATTTGCGCCGCCTCAGCCAGCAGGTCCGGTTCGCTGCCGCCCAATTGGCAGGCCACCGGCGCCTCGGCGGGCTGGAAGCGCAGCAGGCGCTGGCGAGGGCCGAATACCACAGCCCCGGCGGTGACCATTTCAGTGAACAGCAGGGCCTTGGGGCTGAACAGGCGATGCAAGGTGCGGCAATGGGTGTCGGTGCAAGCCATCATTGGCGCCACCGCGAGCCGCTCTTTCGCCGTTGGCGCCCCGGCCCTTGAGCGCGTTCCGTGTTGCGCGTCATTCATGGTGCGCGGTATTGTACTTGAGTTGAGTGGCAGCCGAGTTCGGTCGGCTTGGATCAGTGCCGAGCGGACGCCTCGGGCGGGGCAACTTGTATCAATATGTATCAACGGCTTGCGCTGCAGACTGTTTTGATCAATTAACCAATTGAAAAACAATAATAATTCTTTTATTGGTACGGCAAATTGCCAAGCACTTGCGCGTTTCTTTTTTTCTCCACTTTTTCTTCATTTTATCGTCCAGATAGGGTATAGTCGATTCCGGCCTCGCTTATGGGCTTTGGGAGAAACCGCATGATTCCTCAGCGCACGATCAAGCAACCCGTGCATGCCATCGGCATCGGCGTGCATTCGGGACAAAAGGTTCGCATGGCCTTACGCCCTGCCGGGGAGAACACAGGCGTGCTTTTTGTCCGCACCGACCTGCCGGGGCGCGGCAGCGTCCGCGCTTGTGCGCAGAACGTCTCCGACACCACGCTGGCCACGAGCATAGCCAACGGCGGCGTGCAGGTTTCGACGGTGGAGCATCTGCTGTCGGCGCTCTGGGGCGTTGGCGTGGACAACCTGATCGTCGAGCTCAGTGCCGAGGAAGTGCCGATCATGGACGGCAGCGCGGCGCCGTTCGTCGATTTGATCGACTCTGTGGGCCTCGTGGAGCAGGACGCGGAGAAGGCGTTCATCCGCATCAACCGGGAGGTCCGCGTCACCCAAGGGGAAGCCTTCGCCGCGCTCAGCCCCCACCCGGGCTTCACGGCGTCCTACACTTTCGTGGCCGACCACCCGGTGTACAACCGCTTTCCCAAGCACGCCCGCTTTGACTTCTCCCGGGTGTCCTACGCCAAGGAGGTCAGCCGCGCCCGCTCGTTCGGCCTGCTCAGCGAACTCAGCCAAGCGCAGGCCATCAACAAGTGCCTAGGCTCCAGCTTGGAGAATGCGGTGGGCATAGATGACTGCCGGGTGCTCAATGACAGCGGGCTGCGCTATCGCGACGAGTTCGTCAAGCACAAGGTGCTCGACGCCATCGGCGACCTCTACCTGCTCGGGCGTCCGATTCTGGGCGCGTTCAGCGGCCACATGTCCGGCCACGCGCTGAACAACAAGCTGGCCCGGGCGCTGCTGCGCTGTGACGACGCTTGGGACATCTGCACGGTCGGGCGCGACGGCCTGGAGCCGTCCATAATGCCGTCATCGGCCGTCCAAGCCTAGCGGTTCGCAGGTCGCCAGCGTTCGGGTCGGCGCCGGTGAGCATACGCACCCGCATCGCCCCATCGCCGACGGGGGATCCCCACGTTGGCACCGCCTACATGGCGCTGTTCAACTGGGCCTTCGCCAAGAGCCAAGGCGGCGAGTTTGTGCTGCGCATCGAGGACACCGACCAAGCCCGCAGCAGCGAAGCCTCCGAGGCGCGCATTCTGGCGGCGTTGAGTTGGCTGGACCTCCCTTGGGACGAGGGGCCGGACATCGGCGGCCCCCACGGCCCCTACCGGCAGAGCGAGCGCACGGCAATCTACCGGCAGCACGCCCAGCAACTGATCGACCAAGGCCATGCCTTCCGCTGCTTCTGCACTCCCGAGCGCTTGGCCACCATGCGCGCCGAACAGCGGGCGGCGGGCGCACCGGTGGGTTATGACGGCCGCTGCCTGAACCTCTCCGCAGCCGAGGTCTCCGCCAAGCAAACCGCCGGGGAGCCTTCGGTGGTGCGAATGCGGGTGCCTGACAGCGGAGAGTGCCGCTTTCGCGACGAGCTACGGGGCGAGCTTGCCATTCCTTGCAGCCAGATCGACATGCAGGTGCTGCTGAAGGCGGACGGCTTCCCCACCTACCACCTTGCGGTGGTGGTCGATGACCACTTGATGGGCATCACCCACATCCTGCGCGGGGAAGAGTGGATCAACTCCACCCCCAAGCACAAGTTGCTGTTTGACTGCTTCGGCTGGCCGATGCCGGCGCTCGTGCATCTGCCCCTGCTGCGCAATCCCGACCGAAGCAAGCTGTCCAAGCGCCGCAATCCGACCAGCATCGACTACTTTCGCGATGTCGGCTACCTGCCCGAAGCGCTCACCAACTACTTGGCCCTGATGGGCTTTTCGATGCCCGACGAGCGGGAGATCTTCCCCAAGGCGGAGTTCCTGCAGGCTTTTTCGTTGGACCGGGTCTCCCTTGGCGGGCCGATCTTCGACTTTGAGAAGCTGAACTGGCTCAATGGGCAGCACATCCGCGGGCTCGACGCGGATGCCTTCATGGACCGGCTTGGGGATTGGGCGCTCAACCGCCAGCGCTTGGCGCCGCTCGCGCCCCTGATTCAGACGCGCACCGAACGCTTCGCGGACATCGCCGCCCAAGTGGACTACCTGATCGGCGATCGGCGGCCCTTGAGCGAGCACGACTTCACGCACAGGAAGCTGAGCCGGGAGCAAGTCGTGGAGGCGCTGTTCCGCACCGCCCGAGCCTGCGATGCCCTGGCCCAGTGGCGCCAGGAGGAGCTGCTCGCCCTCTGCAAGGTCAACGCCGAGCGCATGGGCTTGAGCTTGCGGGACTTTCTGGCGCCCCTGTTCATCGCCATCAGCGGGCGGGCGGTGGCCTTGCCGCTGTTCGATTCCATGGCCTTCCTCGGCGCCGACGTCAGCCGAGTGCGTCTGCGCGAGGCGCTCGATGCGCTCGGCGTGTCCAACAAGCAGCGCAAACGGCTCGAAAAGCTGGCCTAATCGACAGCCCTCAGGCCACCTCGCCGGCCAGCACCGCTCGGAACACACACTATGGAATCGAACGGTCGATACGTCTAATGTGTGTCCCACTCTGGTGTCCTGCTCGGGGAGTACTCATGGAAGTTCAAGACAAGACCATCGTCGTCACCGGCGGCGCCAGCGGCATCGGCCGAGCGATGTGCGAGCGGTTCGCCGCCGAGGGGGCGCGTCAGGTCGTGGTGGCGGACTTGGACGGAGACGGTGCCGAAGCCGTGGCCGAGCGCGTTGGCAAAGCCAGTGCCGCCGCCCGCCAAGTCGATGTGGGCGTCGAGGCCGATTTGATCGGCCTTATCGACGAAACCGAGAGCCGCTTCGGCCCCATCGATCTCTTCTGCTCCAATGCCGGCATCGGCATCGGCAACGGCCTTGATGAGCCCGACGAGGTGTGGGATGCCATCTGGCGGGTGAACACCCAATCGCACATCTGGACGGCTCGCCATCTGGTGCCCAAGATGATCGCCCGAGGTGGCGGCTATCTGCTGAACACCGCCTCCGCGGCCGGTCTGCTCACCCAAATCGGCTCGGTCACCTATGCCGTCACCAAGCACGCGGCGGTCGCCTTGGCCGAGTGGATTTCAATCACCCACGGCCGGGACGGCATCAAGGTGTCCGTGCTCTGCCCGCAAGCGGTGCGCACGCCGATGACTGCGGACGGCCCCGGGGTGGCGGGGGTTGATGGCATGATCGAACCGGAACAGGCGGCCGATGCGGTGGTCGAAGCGCTGCGGGAGGAGCGCTTCCTCGTGCTACCGCACCCCGAAGTGGCCGAGTACATCCGCCGCAAGACCACCGACTACGATCGCTGGCTGCACGGCATGCGGCGGCTGCAGGAGCGCTATCTCAGTTCATGACCAGCCGCTCGGCGTAACGGGCGGGCGTAGCTCTCGGGGTTCACAGCCACAAAACGCATATGCTGTGAGGCCCTCGCCGGATGCAGCCGGAGTTTACGGAGCGCTACATGTTGAACTAAACTCATCTGAGTTAGTTTATAGGTTCAGTCATGCAGACCATCAATATCCATAGAGCGAAGACCCACCTTTCCCGTTTGGTTGAACGGGCCGCCCTCGGTGAACCCTTCATTATTGCGAAGGCGGGAAAGCCGATGGTCAAGGTTGTGCCTTTGAACTTCGTCGATGCCCCCCAGCGGCAGCGTTTGGGGTTCATGGCCGGTAAAATCGAAGTCCCCGATGACTTCGACAGCATGGGCAGCAAAGAAATAGAGCAAATGTTCCGGGGCGGCGAGTGACCCTTTACTTGCTCGACACACATGTGTTGCTCTGGGCCGCGAGCGAGCCGCAACGCCTGCCAGAAGCGACCCGTGCGCTCTTGGATAGCTCAGCCGCCGATCTCATGTTCAGCACCGCCAGCCTTTGGGAAGTCGCCATCAAGCGAGGGCTTGGCCGGGAAGACTTCCGGGTTGAACCTCGGCAGCTGCGCATCGGCTTGTTGGACAACGATTATCAGGAACTGCCGATTCGCGGGGATCACGCGCTTGCGGTGGACCTCCTGCCGCCCCTCCACAGGGATCCTTTCGATCGCATGCTGCTGGCTCAGGCCCACGTTGAAGGAGCTACACTTGTAACGGCAGACCGACTGCTGGCGCAATATCCGGGCCCAATCGAACGAATCTGAACCCGTGCTCACTCAACAATGGCGCAACTTGGCGACAAGCCCGAATCGGCCCGCTAGAATCCTGCCATTCCCGACTAACCACTGAGGAACTCCCATGCGCGAAGCTTGGATCATCGATCACGCCCGCTCGCCCCGCGGCCGCGGCAAGCCCGACGTCGGCTCCCTGAGCCATCTGCATCCCCAACGTTGCTTGGCCCAGGTCTTGAACGGCCTTCAGCAACGGGTGGGCTTCGACCCCGCGGACATCGAGGACGTGGTGGCGGGCTGCGGCACCGGCAGCGGCGACCATGCCCACGACATCGCCCGCATGTCAGTGCTGGACGCCGGCTGGCCGCTGTCGGTGACCGGCGTCACCCTGCACCGGTTCTGCGGCAGCGGCCAGCAGGCGGTGTCGTTCGCCGCCATGGGCGTCATGTCCGGCCAGCAGGAGGCGGTGATCGGCGGCGGCGTCGAGTTCATGTCCCGCTACGCGCCGGTGCACGCGGCTGGCTTCCATGCCAACAACGAGCACCTGCGCCGACGGCATCCGCAAGTGCCCCAGGGCATCTCCGCGGACCTGATCTCCACCTTGGAGGGCTTCACCCGTGACGACGTGGACGCCTATGCGGTGGAGAGCCAGACCCGCGCCGCCCGCTCCATCGAGGAGGGGCGCTTCAAGCCCGTGCTGGTGCCCATCCATAACGAGGACGGCAGCTTGGCGCTCGACCGGGATGAGCATCCCCGGCCCGGCACCACCTTGGAGAGCCTCAAGGACTTGAAGCCGAGCTTTGCCGCCATGGCGGACGCCCAGTTCGACGGCTTCGACCGGCCCTTCAAGGACATGGTTCGGGAGGTGTATCCGGACGTGACTGAAATCGACCACATGCACCACGCCGGCAACTCATCCGGGGTGGTCGATGGCGCCAGCGCCGTGCTGGTCACAAGTCCCGACTACGCCAAGGCCCACGGCCTCAAGCCCAAGGCCCGCATCCGCATGACCGCCACGGCGGGCACGGAGCCGCTCATCATGCTCACCGCCCCGGCGCCCGCGGCGCAGCGGTGCTTGGACAAGGCCGGCATGACCGCCAAGGACATCGACCTGTTCGAGATCAACGAAGCCTTCGCTTCAGTGGTGCTCAAGTTCATGAAGGAGATGGAGGTCGATCACGACGTGGTCAACGTCGATGGCGGCGCCATCGCCTTGGGCCACCCCATCGGCGCCACCGGCGGCATGCTGATCGGCACCGCCGTGGAGCAGTTGCACCGGCTGGACAAGGAGACCGCCTTGGTGGCCATGTGTACCGGCGGCGGCATGGGCACGGCGACGATCCTGGAGCGGATGTAGGCGGACACTAGGGCGCGATCCCAACCAGCACTAGCGGAACCGCTGGCACACCTCGGCCTTGACGTATCAGATTCAACAAATCGCGCTCAAAGTAGGGGACGCCGGAAGACATGTCCTTCTCTAATTCCTTCATGGGAAGAATCTCGATGCCCACGTCGATAATGTCCGAAACATAGAAGCTTAAGTGCTTGACGAAGAGATCATGGGCGACGAACGCGTACTTTCCGAACTGGACTTCCACGGCAATGCGGTCCTTCACGAAGTCCGTTTGGTTGTATGAGCCGATGGGTTCGTGCCCTGCGGCTTCAATTGCCCTTTTCTGCTCGTCTGGCGGCGAGCCGTAGATTCCGCGGAGAAGCTTGTGATCCGCAGTAACCCAAAAGGAGTTGCGCCGCTCCGACCACCCCAATGACTCAAGACCGGACTTGAATGCCTTGTTCATGTCTCCGGGGGAGAACAGCATTTTCCCTGGCATAGTCTTTTCCTTCGACACCTTGGTTCTGCAAGCCATGGCGTCTATGCTGGCGATCACATCCTGAACCTCCTCCCACCGGGCTTTGTGATGAACGAGCAGGTATTCCTCGCCATTGAGGTGCGAATACTTCGCCTTGACTTCCATCAATGCCCGCCGTTAGGCAGGCTGGGGTCGTAAACGGGTTTGTTCATCGGGCGGGTGCGCAAGGTGCCGGCGCGCAGTTGGCGCACCCGGTCTCGGGCGGTTTCCACGTATTCCGGCATCAGGTCGCAGCCCCAAGCGGCTCGGCCGTGCTTGAGCGCGGCGATGATCGATGAGCCGACCCCCATGTAGGGATCGAACACGGCATCGCCTTCCTCAGTCATGGCAAGCACCAAGCGCTCGACCAACTCCACCGGGAACTGGCAGGGGTGGGCGGTCTTCTCCGGGTGGTTGTTCTTGACGTTGGGGAAGGTCCAGACATCGCTGGGGTTCTTGCCCTTCGGGTTGCCCGAGAGCTTGCCGATGTTGGGGCCCTTGAAGTGCCGCTTGCCGGGGTACTTGGAAGGTACGCGGATGGCGTCCAGATTCCAAGTGTAGTCATCGCCGAGAGTCCACCAGTTGATGGTCTCATAGCGCCCGGAGAGGCGCTTGGCGCAGTGCAGACCGTGGCCGAAGTGCCAGATGATTCGGTTGCGCAGCTTGAGTCCAAGCTCAGCGAAAACCGGATGGAGCACGACATCCAAGGGAATGATCTCGCGCTTCCTGACGTAGTTGCCCACCTGCCAGCAGATGGAGCCTTGGGGATGCAGCAGGCGGACGCATTCGGCAATCACCCGCTTCTGGCCCTCAAGCCAAGCTGTTAGGGAGGTCTTGGCTTCATAGTCCTTGCCGATGTTGTAGGGCGGCGAAGTGACGATCAGCTTGAACTGGCCATCAGGCAGGCCCTCCATGAAGGCGAGGTTGTCCTGACAGGCGAGAACCGGCGTCCCAAGCGGCGCGCTGACGCCAACCGACGGACGGGGTGCCTGCGGTTCCTCAACGGCGAAGAGGGGTGCCTGCATGGGGCTTCCGTCAATCCCAACTGAGCGAAGCGGCGCCTTGGTAATCGACCACCCGGGTCTCGAAGAAGTTCTTCTCCTTCTTGAGGTCCATCATCTCGCTCATCCAAGGGAACGGGTTCTTGACGCCGGCGAAGGGTTCGCCCAGGCCGAGCTGCGCCAAGCGCCGGTTGGCGATGAACTGCAGGTACTCCGCCATCATGGCGGCGTTCATGCCCAGCACGCCTCGGGGCATGGTGTCCCTGGCGTAGTCGATTTCCAGTTGGGTGCCCTCCAAGATCATGTCGCGGGCCAGATCCTGCATGGACTGATCCCACAGGTGCGCGTTCTCCAGCTTGATCTGGTTGATGACGTCGATGCCGAAGTTGACGTGCATGGACTCGTCGCGAAGGATGTACTGGAACTGCTCGGCGGTGGCGGTCATCTTGTTGCGGCGCCCCATGGAGAGAATCTGGGTGAAGCCGCAGTAGAAGAAGATGCCTTCCAGAACGCAGTAGTAGGCGATGAGGTTCTTCAGCAGCGCCCGGTCGGTCTCCGGGGTGCCGGTGGCAAAGGCCGGATCGGCGATCTCCCGGGTGTACTTCAAGGCCCACTCGGCCTTGCGGGCCACCGACGGCACCTCGTGGTACATGTTGAAGATTTCGCCTTCGTCCATGCCCAAGGACTCGATGCAGTACTGGTAGGCGTGGGTGTGGATCGCCTCCTCGAAGGCTTGGCGGAGCAGGTACTGCCGGCACTCGGGATTGGTGATCAGCCGATAGATGGCCAGCACCAGGTTGTTGGCCA
Source organism: Gammaproteobacteria bacterium (assembly GCA_026709365.1). Taxonomy (GTDB): domain Bacteria; phylum Pseudomonadota; class Gammaproteobacteria; order Pseudomonadales; family Azotimanducaceae; genus Azophilus. Next base: position 48,385 of record JAPOTD010000104.1, on the reverse strand, counting down.
CCAAGGAGTCGGCGGTGGAGAAGAAGCCCAAGCTGCGCTTGACGATGATGCGCTCATCCTCGCTTAAGCCCTGCGGGTTCTTCCACAGCGCGATGTCCGCGGTCATGTTGATCTCCTGCGGCATCCAGTGGTTGGCGCAGCCGTTCAAGTACTTTTGCCAAGCCCAGTCGTACTTGAAGGGCACCAACTGGTTGAGGTCCGCCCGGCAGTTGATCATGGCCTTCTGGTCCACGGTGACCCGCTCATGGCTTTCCGTGGCGGGTTTGATGGGCCGATGCGCATCGAGTTCCTCAACGACCGCCCCGGTGGCAGGTGCATCATTCGTGGCCTTGGGCGCAGCCTGCGGGGTGGGCGTCGCAGTCGCTGTGACGGGCGCCTCCGGCTCCCGAGTCGGCTCGGGTGACGCCGACGGATTGGTTTGGCTTACGCTGGGCGCAACGCCCGGTGCCTTGGCCACCGTCGGCTCAAGGACGGGAGCGCCTCGTTCCAAGGCGCCAAGCCCGGCCTTGGCGTCATCCGCCCGGAGCGAGTTTCCTCCCTCGATTGGCCCCGGAGGCCTGGGTGAATCAAACCGAGCCGTCGTCGCCCCCTTGGCGGGGTTTGGCGCGGACCGCTCAAGCCCTTCGCCATAGTCGTCCCAACTGAGCATGTGCTTATCTCCTTGCGTTGCGCGATGCGCCCGCCCCGGCGGCTACTGGCAGGCCTCGCAATCCGGATCGTCAATCGAGCAGGCCGCTCCCGTTTGCGCTTCAATAGTCGGTGTGACCGCGTTCATCGTGCCTTGGGCCAAGGTGGACTTCTCCGTGCCCGTGGCGCTCAGGGTGCGCAGGTAGTAGGTGGTCTTCAGCCCCCGCAGCCACGCCATGCGATAGGTCACGTCCAGCTTCTTGCCCGAGGCTTCGGCAATGTAGAGGTTGAGGGACTGGGATTGGTCGATCCACTTCTGGCGGCGGCTGGCGGCATCGACCAGCCAGCGCGGCTCCACTTCAAAGGCGGTGGCGTAGAGTGCCTTCAGGTCTTCGGGTAGGCGGTCCATTGCCCGCAGCGAGCCGTCGTAGTACTTCAGGTCGGCGACCATGACGTTGTCCCAGAGGCCGAGCCGCTTGAGATCGCGCACCATGTACGGGTTGACCACGGTGAACTCGCCGGAGAGATTCGACTTCACGTGCAGGTTCTGGTAGGTCGGCTCGATGGACTGGGAAACGCCGGTGATGTTGGCAATAGTGGCCGTGGGCGCGATGGCCAGCACGTTGGAGTTGCGCATGCCGTTGATCTGCACCTGGGCGCGCAGGGCATCCCAGTCCATCGTGGCGCTCAGGTCGGCATCCAGGTAGGCCTTGCCCCGCTCGTTGCGCAGCAGCTTGAGCGAATCGATCGGCAGGATGCCCCGGCTCCAAAGGGAGCCCGAGAAGCTGGCGTAGGCACCGCGCTTGCCGGCCAGCTTCGATGAGGCCTCGATGGCGAAGTAGCTGACCGCCTCCATGGAGCGGTCGGCGAACTCGACGGCCGCATCGGAGCCATACGGCAGGCGCAGTTTGTAGAGCGCGTCCTGAAAGCCCATGATGCCCAGCCCGACCGGTCGATGGCGCATGTTCGAGGTGCGCGCCTGGGGCACTGAGTAGTAGTTGATGTCGATGACGTTGTCGAGCATGCGCACCGCGGTGCGGACGGTCTTCTTCAGCTTCCTCAAATCCAGCTCGCCATCGACGACATGCTGCGCCAGATTGACGCTGCCGAGGTTGCACACGGCGATTTCCTCGGCACCGGTGTTCAGCGTGATCTCGGTGCACAGGTTCGAGGAATGCACCACGCCCACGTGCTGCTGCGGCGAGCGCAGGTTGCAGCTGTCCTTGAACGTCATCCAGGGATGGCCGGTCTCGAACAGCATGGAGAGCATCTTGCGCCAAAGGTCTCGGGCCTTGAGGGTCTTGAAGAGGGTCAGCTCGCCGGTGCGGGTCTGCTCCTCGTAGGCTTGGTAGCGCATCTCGAAGGCCTTGCCGTAGAGGTCGTGCAGGTCGGCAACCTCATTGGGCGAAAACAGGGTCCAGTCGCCGTCGTCGGTCACCCGCTTCATGAACAGGTCCGGTATCCAGTTGGCGGTGTTCATGTCGTGGGTGCGGCGCCGGTCGTCGCCGGTGTTCTTGCGCAGCTCCAGGAACTCCTCGATGTCCAGATGCCAAGTTTCGAGGTAGGAGCAGACCGCACCCTTGCGCTTGCCGCCCTGGTTGACCGCGACGGCGGTGTCGTTGACCACCTTGAGGAACGGCACCACGCCCTGGGACTTGCCGTTGGTGCCCTTGATGTAGGAGCCAAGCGCCCGCACCGGCGTCCAGTCGTTGCCGAGGCCGCCGGCCCACTTGGAAAGCAGGGCGTTGTCGCGAATGGCGCTGTAGATGCCGTCGAGGTCGTCCGGCACGCTGGTCAGGAAGCAGGAGGAGAGCTGGGAGCGCAGGGTGCCGGAGTTGAACAGGGTCGGCGTGGAGCTCATGTAGTCGAAGCTCGACAGCAGGTTGTAGAACTCCACTGCCCGCTTGTTCCGGTCGCTCTCCTGCACCGACAGGCCCATCGCCACCCGCATGAAGAACGCTTGGGGCAACTCGAAGCGCACCTCGTCGCTGTGCAGGAAATAGCGGTCGTAAAGGGTCTGCAGGCCAAGGTAGGTGAACTGCAGGTCCCGCTCCGGCTGCAGGGCCGCGCCCAAGGCATCGAGATCAAAGCCGAGCAGTTCAGGGGCCAGCAACTCCAGTTCGACCCCGCGCTTGATGAAGCGCCGGAAAGCGCGGGGGTAGGCCTCGGCCATTTGCGACTGGGTGGCCGCAAAGTCGCCGGCCTCGGCGCCTTGGGCCTGAACATCGAGAAAGCCCAAGGCCTCGGCGCGCAACTGGTCGAGCAGCAGCCGAGCGGTGACGTAGGAGTAGTTGGGCTCCTCCTCAACCAAGGTGCGCGCGGTCATCACCAAGGCGGTGGCCACGCCATCGGCGCTGATGCCGTCATAGAGGTTGGGCAGGCTTTCCTCGATGATGCGATTGGCCTCCACGTCAAGCAGGCCGGCGCAGGCCTCAGCGGTCAGGGTGCGGATACGTTCGATGTCCAGCGGCGCCCGGTGGCCGTCCGGCCAGACCACCTCGATGTCGCGACGCTGCTCGCTGGGCGTTCCGGCTTGGCGCTCGCTGCGCTCCCGGGCCCGCGCTTCGCGGTAGATGATGTAGGAGCGCGCCACCTGATGCTCCCCGGAGCGCATCAGCGCCAGTTCCACCTGGTCTTGGATGTCCTCAATGTGCAGCGTCGCCCCGGAGGGGAAACGGCGTTCAAAAATGCCGCTGACCTGGGCGGTCAGCGCGGCGACCAGTTCGCGGATGCGCGGCGATGCGGCGCTGCTGCCGCCCTCGACGGCGAGGAACGCCTTGGTCATGGCAATGGCGATCTTGTCGTCCGTGTAGGGCACGACCTCGCCGGTGCGCTTAATGACCTTGAGCGTGCCCGGTGCAGTCGCGGCGACGCTCGGCGGCGGCTGCGGAAGCGGATCCCGGGTGGATTCCGTGACTCTATTTTCCATGGCGTTGGCTTTCCCGTTCTTGAATTTTGGATTGGCGGGCAGTTGGCGGCGGTGGCGCCGGGCGGATTGGATCAACGAGCCCGCGGAAGGATGCTTGGGAGGAATGGACCCGCCGACCGACTGCAGTTGGCCGATGCAGGCGAAGCGGCGTTGGGTTACGCTGCCCGCCGACGCCATGGACGCCATGAAGGTGAATCAGCACTGAAGTCGGAACTGCGACATGGACCCCTCAACACCCCCTGAAGCGGCTCGTTTCCGCACCAAAATGGCCGCTGGACTGGCCGAATGGCAGGCCCAGCCACAATTCAGGCAAACCCAACATGTTGGGTTCAGATCGTGACCGGACACAACATAATGGGTTGCGCGGCAGCGTAGCGGAGTAAATGGCGGAATGCAAGATCACTCGGAAAAATTGCTCCGGCGGCGGATCCCGGCAAGCAAGGAGGCCCCATGAGCCTGATTCTGGCCATTGACCAAGGCACCTCAAGTTCGCGCGGCATCGTCTTCGACATGGCCGATGGCCGCATCCTCGGCGTCGGCCAACAGGCCTTCGACATGTACTTTCCGCACGACGGGTGGGTGGAGCAGGATCCCGAAACGCTCTGGCGGACCACCGTCGAGTCCGCTCGCGCCGCCATCGCCGCAGCCGGCGTGACGGCCCGTGAAATCGATGCCATCGGCATCACCAACCAGCGGGAGACCACCTTGGTGTGGGACCGCAGCAGCGGCGAGTGCGTTCACAACGCCATCGTCTGGCAGGACCGGCGCACGGCCGAGCGCTGCCGGCGCATGGCGGCGGACGGCTTGGCCGAGAGCGTGCGGGCCACAACCGGCTTGGTGCTCGACCCCTACTTTTCCGGCACCAAGCTCGCCTGGCTGCTCGACCAAGTGCCGGGCCTGCGCCGCCGGGCGGCGGCGGGGGAACTGTGCTTCGGCACGGTGGACAGCTTCCTGCTGTGGCGGCTTACCGGCGGCCGCGCCCACCTGACGGACGCCACCAACGCCTCCAGAACCCAACTGTTCGACATCAACCGACAGCGCTGGGATCCGGAGCTGCTGGACTACTTCGACATTCCCGAAGCCCTGCTGCCCGAAGTCTGCGACAGCGCCCACGCCTTCGGCACGGCCGATGCCGAGTGGTTCGGCGCCCCAATTCCCATCGCTGGCATGGCGGGCGACCAACAGGCGGCGCTGATTGGCCAAGGCTGCTTGGCCGAAGGCAATTGCAAGAGCACCTACGGCACGGGCTGCTTCGTCATGGCCAACACCGGGGCCGAACCGAGGCCCAGCGGCAACGGATTGCTGACCACCCTCGCATATCGCCTGCAAGGTCGGCCGACCTACGCCTTGGAGGGCAGCATCTTCGTGGCCGGGGTGGCCGTCAAATGGTTGCGCGACCAACTTGGGCTGATCGATGACGCCGCCCAGACCGAACGCTTGGCGCGGTCGGTGGACGGCGACGCCCAAGGCGTTTGCTTCGTGCCGGCCTTCACTGGCCTTGGCGCTCCGCACTGGAGCCCCAACGCCCGCGGCACCCTCACCGGACTGACCCCCGACACGCAGCCGGCCCACATCGTTACCGCGGCCCTGCAGAGCGTCGGCTTTCAGACCGCCGAACTGCTCGATGCCATGGCGGCGGACGGCGCCGCCGTGACGCGGCTCGGCGTCGATGGCGGCATGGTGGCCAACGACTGGCTTTGCCAGTTCCTGGCCGACGTGCTGAACCGCCCCGTCACTCGTCCCCAGACCATAGAAACCACCGCGCTGGGCGCCGCGATGCTGGCCGCCGCAGGCGCGGACGGCGACCTCGGCGGCATCCGCCAAGCCTGGGGCCAAGGCCGCGCCTTCACTCCGAACTTGGCCGAAGCCAAGCGCGCCGCACTCCTGGAAGGTTGGCGCCGCGCCGTTCGCCAGACCTTGGCTGGCACTTAGGGAGCCTCAGGACAGCAACGCGCCGCCGTCCACATCCACCGTGGTGCCGGTCACGAAGTCGTTCTCGATGACGAACAGGATGCCGGCCGCCACTTCGTCGGCGGTGCCAACGCGGGGAATGAGGTGCTGGGCCGTGGCCTCGGCAAAAAAACGCTTCCGGGCACCGCCCTCAATGGGGAACAGGGGGGTGTCAATGAGCCCCGGCGAGACGACGTTGATGCGGCGCGGCGCCAATTCCGGGGCGACGGCGCGGACGAAGCCCTCCACGGCGTTGCCCACTGTGGACAGGGCCAGCGCGCCCGGCCCGGGATTGCGGGCCGGATAACCGCTCACCAGCACGACGGCGGCGTCATCGCTCAAGTGCTCGGCGCCCAGGCGAACCGTATTGGCGTAGCCCCACAGCTTGCGGAACGAGCCCTGAAAGGCGTCCAAGTCCATCCGCAGGAAAGGGCCGGATGCCCGTTCGCCGCCAGTGGCGGCGTTGACCAGCACGTCGATCGGCGCGTGGCGGGCGAAGGTTTCCGAGAGGGCCTCCCGATCAAGCACGTCAACGCTCTCCAGCGCCGTGCCGACCGGCAATTCGCCCGCCACCCGTTCCGGGTTGCGGCTGAGCGCCACCACTTGGGCGCCGCCTGCCGCCAAGCGGCGCACCGCCGCCAAGCCGATGCCCGAAGCGCCGCCGAAAACCAGCGCCTTCCTGTCCTGCAGTTCCATCTGTTGGCCTCGTTGGTTGATTGGATTGCGATGAGCGGCGCGCCCCATCCGTCAATCGGCATCCTCCACATGGGGGGTCTCGCCCGCCTCGACGATCAGGGCGCACACTTCGGCCAGCATCTGCTCAAGACGCGCCGCATCCGGCCCGCGCATCACCAAGGAGGCGCCGTAGCGATTGTCGCGGAAGAACGGGTAGCTGCCGAGATCAACATCAGGGTAGCGCGCCTGAACGTCCCCCAGTCCGGCGGCGATCCGGCTTTCGCCCAGATAGGCCATCACGGTGCGCGACTCAATGACCGGCCCGCGATCCAGCTTGCCTTCCAAGGTGGACAGCATGGCCCGCATGACCGCCGGGATGCCGGCCATGACGATCACGTTCTCCACCCGAAATCCGGGCGGGCCACCGGTGGCGTTATCGACCAGCACCGCCCCTTCCGGAACCCGCGCCATGAGCATGCGCGACGCCATGACATCGGCCGGCGCTGGGCGCCGCTGGATGAGAGCGGCAATCTCAGGATGGGTCTTCAAGGGCACGCCAAACGCCTTGGCGATGCTCTCGGCGGTGATGTCGTCATGGGTGGGGCCGATGCCGCCAGTGGTGAACACGTAGTTGAAGCGCCGCCGCGCCTCGTTCACCGCCGTGACGATCTCCGCCTCGACATCCGGTATCACCCGGGCCTCGCGCAGCTGAATGCCCCAGCCGCCCAGCGTCACTGCCAAGTGGTTCAGGTTGGTGTCCGGCGTGCGCCCGGAGAGAATTTCATTGCCGATGATCAGTGCGCAAGCAGTCACGGCGTCGGGAAGCTGCATGTTGTTCTATCCGCTTTGGTTTGAAGTAGTTGCCGCGCTCAGCGAATGGAGCGCACGGAGAAATGCTACCACTCCGCAGCGAGTGAGGCGCAAGGCGAACGAGGCTGCCCGCCGTCAGGCGCCCAAATCCAGCAGTTCGCCTTGGGCGGCGCCGCGGTTGGAGTGAACATGCGCTTGGGAATGGTTCGCATAAGTGGCCCAATCCGGTTCATATTCAGCGGACTGATTTCCCCAAGCAAACCAGCCCGGCCGCGGGCCGCGGGCGAACAACTCGAGGTATGGCCCCGGGCTGCAGGCCTCAATCAAGTCGTACTGCTCGTCGGGCTTGCGGCTATGCTCCCGTTTGCGCGAGACGATGATGTTCTCCTGTCGCCTGCCTTGATCCAAAGTGCGGGCATTTTTGCCGCGTACGCCAAACAGAATGACTTCCGTGACATTGCGAAAGTAAAAGCCAACCCCCCTTCGGTCCGGCCCGCCATCCTTGCGGACTTTGTACCAGATGAGATTGGTCTTGTACTCGAACCCCCATTGCCGCAGCGTATCAAGGCCATAGGCCAGCAGGGCGTTGGGAACCCAAAGATACAGGTGGGCGGTTTCGGTAACCAAGGACTCGACTGGCAAAACGCCGATCTCTTCAAAGGAAAGCGTCGAGTAACGGGACAAGCGCTTGTGCTCCGGGGCCATCTTGCCGGTCTTGTTGTGGAAGCGCCAAGGCGGGTCGGCAAGCACCGTCGAGAATTTTCGTCCCGCCGTGCAGTGAAGCAGGTCATCAACGGGGGCGGTCATTCTTTCTCCCGATAGAGCTTCTTGGTAATGCCAAACACAAGTATAGGGCAGCCACCCCCGCTCCCGCCATCAATCCGCGGCAATAGCTTGCTCATGTGAGTGGTGGATGAGCCGTAGGACTTGCCTCGGCCCAGATCATCGAATAGGTCTTGCAGTTCGTCGCAACGCGTTATGATGACGCCAACGCTGATGGCTCGCAGGTCGAAAAGCAGCCGAAAGTTGTTCAAATCCCGGTCGTAGAAGGGATCCTTGTTGTTCCACTCGATTTCCAGCGCAACCCCGTTGCGGAAGCAATCCACCTTATGGGTGGGTGCATCGACGGGGTTTCCATCGACCACCACTTGGGTCGAAAATGCCTTCTCCTCCCAGCCGAGGCCATAGAGATACTCGTCAATGCTGCTGGCAACCTTGGACTTCCGGCCACCCCTTGCGGTAATCCAACTCCTGCGCAGTTCAAACTGACGCAGCAGCGAGACGATGTCTTTCCATTCGTCCGGGAAGTCTTCGTGCAAAATCGCGCACGCATGTTTCCGCTCGTGAACTTCGTAGTTTTGGCGCAGGACTTTGGGTAGCAGATCTATTCCCACGACTTCCACCATCTTCCGCATGCATCGAAGTTACTCACAAGTCAATTCTCCAAGCCAAGCTCATCCGACCTCACCATGCGCCCTCCGACACTCAAACACCCCGAAACGCCGGCTTGCGCTTCTCCGCAAACGCCCGCCGTCCCTCCTCGTAGTCCTCGCTGTCGAAGCAGGCATCCACCAAGGCGTCGGCCGCCGCCACCTCATCCGGCCGGCCGCCGCGCTCCCAAGCGTCAAGCGCCGCCTTGGCGGCCTTGACGGAGAGCGGCGCGTTGCCGGCGATCTGGCGGGCGTAGGCGATGGCTTCCGCCTCGATGCGGTCGCGTTCGTGAATGAAGTTGACCATGCCCATCGCCGCCGCTTCACTGGCGGTCATGAAGCGGGCGGAGAGCAGGATGTCCCGGGCTTGGGCGGGACCGGCCAAGCGGGCCAGCTTGGCGAGGCCGTCGTAGGCGTAGCCTAAGCCTAAGCGGGCGGCGGGGATGCCGAACTTGGAGTCCGGTGTGGCGAAGCGCACGTCGGCGGCCAACGCGGTCGCCAAGCCACCGCCGATGCAGTAGCCCTCGATGAGCCCGACCAAGGGCTTGGGGAAGGTGGCCAGAGCGTGGTTGGCGCGGCCCGCCACCTGATCGTAGGCAGCCTTCTGGGCGGCGTTGGCCCGCTGGCGGTCGAATTCGGAGATGTCCGCACCCGAGACGAATGCCTTGCCGCCGGCGCCGCGCATGATGGCCACCCGCACGTCATCGTCTTCGGCAAAGGCGTCCAAGATGTCGGCGATGCCCTGCCACATCTCCAGCGACAGCGCGTTGTGACGGGCCGGATTGTTGAAAATCATCCAGCCGATGCCCGCATCGCTGCGGGCGAGCATCCGTTCGGTGTTCAATGGCAAGGTTTTCAATGGTTGGCCCCATGCTGGTCAATGCGAAGGCGAAACAGTAGCCATCCGGTGCCCGCTTGCCAAGTCGGCGAACCTTGGCCAGGGGCCAAGGTTCGTTGGAGTATCGCTGGCGCGAAACTCCGCTGCCGTTGCGTGGGTCAGGTTCCCGATGCTTTCTGAGCCCGCACATCGGGTAAACTTCATCGCCTGCAAAGACTGGAGCGGGCGATGGAGTTTTCGGGCACCGAGGAGCACCAGTTGATCCGCGACAGCGTCCGCAAGCTCTGCGCGGACTTTCCCGACGAGTACTGGTCCGAGAAGGACGAAGCCCACGAGTTTCCCTGGGACTTCCACAACGCCATGGCGGATGCCGGCTTCGTCGGCATAGCCATCCCGGAGGCCTACGGCGGCAGCGGACGCGGCATCACCGAAGCCAGCATCGTGCTCGAGGAGGTCGCCGCCTCCGGGGCCGCCATGAACGGCTGCAGCAGCCTGCACCTCTCCATATTCGGCATGCATCCGGTGGTGAAGCACGGCAGCGAGGCGATGAAGCAGCGCTACCTGCCCCGGGTGGTGAGCGGCGACCTGCACGTCGCCTTCGGCGTCACGGAGCCGGATGCGGGCACCGACACCGCCTCGCTGAAGACCGCGGCGCGGCGGGATGGCGACCACTACCTGGTCAAGGGCCGCAAGGTTTGGACCACCAAGGCGCTCGATTCGGAACGCGTGCTGCTGCTGGTGCGCACCACGCCCGGGGCGCAGGCCGCGCGTCGCACCGACGGCTTGACGCTGCTGCTCGCCGAACTGCAGCGCCCCGAAGTGACCATCTCGCCGATTCCCAAGACTGGCCGCAACGCGGTGGCCTCCTGCGAAGTGGTCTATGACGATCTGCCCGTGGCGGTGACCGACCGGGTGGGCGAGGAGGGCAAGGGCTTCCGCTACCTGCTCGACGGCCTGAACGCCGAACGAATCCTAGTGGCGTCGGAAGCCCTAGGCATCGGCCGGGCGGCGCTGCGGCGGGCCGTGGACTACGCCAACGAGCGCGTCGTCTTCAACCGGCCCATCGGCCAGAACCAAGGCGTGTCGTTCCCGCTCGGCGAGGCCCGCATTCGGCTGGACGCCGCTGAACTGATGATCCGCAAGGCCAGCTGGCTGCTCGACAACGGCCAACCCTGCGGCGCCGAGGCCAACATGGCCAAGTGGCTAGCGGCGGACGCCGCCTTCCAAGCCGCCGACCAAGCCATGCAGACCCACGGCGGCTTTGGCTACGCCAAGGAGTACCAAGTGGAGCGCTACTGGCGCGAGGCCCGGCTGATGCGCATCGCGCCGATTTCCCAGGAGATGATCCTGAACTACGTCACCGAGCATGTGCTGGGGCTGCCGCGGTCGTACTGATGAGCAAGGTCCATCCTCAATCAATGGAATATCTGCGCCAACCCGCTACGGCCAATCGGCTCGGCGACTGTCTGATTGCCAACTTCGAGCGCGAGTGGACACACTTCCGGGCTGCTGTCGCCTTCGTCAAGCGCTCGGGTGTAAAGCATATCGCTGGCCCGCTGGCTAGCTTCGCGCAGTCTCGTCAAGTCGAAGTCATCGTTGGCATCGATCACAATGGCACTTCTTACGAAGGACTGCGCGACCTGCTCGCCGCCGTGCAGCCAAACGGTCGGATAATCGTATTCCACAATAGGCTGGTCCACACCTTTCACCCCAAGGTGTACGTATTCAAGTCCGAAAACGCTGCCGAAGTTATCACTGGATCCGGCAATCTCACGGAAGGCGGCTTGTTTACCAACTACGAAGCCTCAATTCGCCTTAACCTCGATCTCACAAAAGACGAACACGCCAATACGCTTGATTCCGTGGAGTACGGGCTGGACCAATGGTCACGACTTGAGCAGGGCACCGCGCAGGTGTTGGATGAAGACCTTCTGCGAACGCTGAGAAAATCCCGGCTTGTTCTGATGGAGGCAACCTCGCCAACGAAGGGCGGCATGTCCAAAGGATCGGCCAGCGACGTCGACCTAGAGATTGCCAGTATCCTATTTTCGGCGCTGAGTGAACATCGCGCTCCGGTGGCGGCGGGCGCCTTGTATTCACCGGCTGAGAGTAAGAATAACGTTGCACAAGGCGCTCAAACCACAAAGGGACAGGGGTTTGCCGGGCGCAACCGATTCGCTATGACGTTGCAGCAAACCGACGTTGGCGTCGGGCAAACTTCTCCAAGCACATCCAAGCGCTCGCCGGAGATCTTCATCCCGCTCTCCGCCCGGAACGCCAACCCCAACTTTTGGAATTGGCCGGACGGGTTCAGAACGGACCCCGAAAAGACGGGAAAGTTGGACCGGACAAACGTTCCCATACGCTTCGCCGGGAAATCGGTTTCCATCAACATGATGACCTGGCCGGACAAACACGACTTCCGCCTCCGCAGCGCTGCGCTGCGGGATGCGGGACATGTCGGCGATCTATTGTTGATCGAGAAGGCCGAACCAAGCTTGGACTTTGAGTACTACGTCGAGATCATTCCGAACGGAACTAGGCAACACGCGAGACACCTCATTCACTGCACCGGCGTTGTCCGTGGTCGTTCCCGCAAACGATACGGGTACTTCTAAACCTCCAGTTCAGAGCTTGCGTAGTGCGACAATGCGCTCCGAGGGCATGGCGTTCTTCCGGTAGATGTCACGTGAAGACAGCATTTCCATCGGCACATCGTCCTCTTTGCGAAAGCCCACACCCTCGGCAATTGCCGTCAAGTGATCTGCCGTGTTGATTTCCACCAGTTCACCACCGGCGGTCGTGCGGTTGTTGCCGATCACCATGAAAGCGCTTCCGCCCTGGCGAAGCAGCATGAACATCTGCCCCAAGACTTCCCGCATATCAAAGAAGTACTTGGACAGCAGCGCGGGCAGGTTGCGCCGCCGAAATCCAACTTCATGGGTACTATTCAATTCGTGAATTCGATCGACCAGTGCGCCCGTGGCCTTCGGTAGCAAGGCTCGATTGGTATCGTAGAACGACCAATAGGCTAGCCGGCGGCGCTCTGTCACTTCTCGGTTACCGATCATCAGGAAATCCCGCCTGCGGTGGTCGCCTCGCGGTAGTAGTCCAAGATAAGCTAGGCTGAGCCTATCCGTATCGATGTAAGGCAGCGCAGTCGCGTAGGGTGGCGAGGTAATGATCGCATCTGCCCTTCCGGTCAATTGAGGCATAGTGTCGGCAGCAAACCGCGCATCGCCCTCCTGCATGACGTAGGCTCCCAGCCCCGCCCTGCCGCGCTCCGCAATGAAGGCCCCAACAACCTTGGTCGAGCGCAGTGCCTCGTTGAGAAACCGCTCGATGACTGCACCGGCCGGCAGTTCATTCATTTGCCTGCGAACCCGAAGATCGTCATCCTTCTGCCAAGAAACGCCGCGAAGTATGTTGCTTAGAGCTACGGCATAGTAATCTCTCAGAGCTGGAGTGCGCAGTTTGCCGATGGCTTGTTGGACGCAGTCAAGTTCGTCTAAAGCGCGGGGTGCAAACCAACGGCAAAGGTAATCTTGGTCCCGCTCCGGCAGGGAATTAAAGTAGCAGTGCTGCCCTCGCGCTACGATGCCATCAAGCGACCTGTGCAGGCTCTCGTAGGCCGCAGCCAAGGACTTCGGCGAAAGCGCGAGGGAACGGCACTTGACGTTCGCAACAAAGACGGACAGCGGATTGATGTCCAATCCGTAGGCGTAGCGGCCCGCTAGCCGTGCCTCAACGAGCGTCGTGCCGCTGCCACACATGGGGTCAATGACGATGCCGCCCTCCGGAACGGAAGCGGCGTTAATCAAGGCACGCACAAGTTGCGGGAAGAACTTGCCCCGGTATTCATGCAATCCATGGGTAGCGTAGCGCAAACAGCGTTTGCGAGGCGGCTTGAGCAGCGTCCGTCGTCCAGCGCCATTGACCAAGTCACCGAGCGCCATGCCATTGCGCGCCACCGCCAACGTCGCCTCGCCACGGACCTGCTTCGTCAAACCCTCTGGTTCCGGGCCGACGGAACGCCAATATGCCAGCGTATCCCGCAGTGCGCTCGCGTTCACGGCTCCTGTCAACGAAAACATGGAAGCGGTCGCTTCATCACCATCGGTAGGATGCACCGTTCCCGGTGCCAAAGCCCGCAACTCATCAAGGGCGAGACGCCGTTCGAACGGCTGAATATAGTTTTTGATCTTGCAGGTAAGGTGGTTCATATTCCTACCTCTTGCGGAGAACAAGGATATTCTCTGACTTGATCTTCCCGATGCGCGGATTGAACGCCTTGCGGGTCGGCGCGATGTTTCGCCCGATTCGAGCCACCTCACGGAATCCCGCAGTCGCACCCGCGTCAGCAATCAGCGAAGCGTTGTCAATGCGTTTACCGTTGAGTGTCGAATCGCCAACTACCAGACTGACATATCCGCGCTCCCGCAGGCACCCCCGAAGCCACTGGAAAATCGTGGCGAATTCCTGCGCAAACGTGTCCGGGGTGGCTCGGTTGCGCCCCTTGGCGCTGTACTTCCGGTGGCTGCCCATTTCGACCCGCTTGAACGGCTCAGGATCAAAATCCAACCAAGCCAATCGGCTCCTATGATAGAGGTGGTAGCTGTACGCATTGGGATAAGGCGGAGAGGTCACGACCAAATCAAGAGCTCCCACATCCGGGCCGTCAAGAACGTTGGTATTGAAGATACGGCAACGAAACCGATCATCAATCAAAGCGTTGATATCATGCACCGCAACCATCGCGGATTGAAGTTGGGATAGATAGCGGCGGATGGTGTCGCCTGGCGCGATGGTCTTATCGCGGCGAACATACCGCGTATCCGAATCCTGTTTGGAAACCGCAACAACGATTGCTGCCAATGTCACCATGCCCAAGTGCCGCTCGGCCTCCCCGGGCACTTCGTTGATGAGCCGCCTCAGTTCCGCAAGCTCCTCCACGACATGCGGTTCAAACCAGAACGAGCAAATCTCCGCCGCGGGTCGCCATCCGCTGGAGCCAAATGGCCTGCCGTCATGGAATAGGTCGCCCACGTTCGGCTCAATCGACTCCGCCACTTGGCGGCAGGCGTGGCAATGCCGTTCAAGCGCTTCGACGCCCGCTGCGTCGAGTGGCGTGATTTTTGCCTTACTGATCAACGCAGCGAGCGGGTTGGCGTCAATGCCCACGGCATGCCGCTTAAGCAGCACGGACTCAAGCAAGGTCGTGCCGCTGCCGCAGAATATGTCTGCCACCGTGTCGCCGACCGCTGACAGCTCCTGAATCAGCGCATTGGGTATCTGGGGAATGAACTTTGCCGGATAGGGGTGCAGACTGTGGGTCAGGTAGCCTGTTTTGGCGGTTGCGAAATCCCATTCAAGCGTCTTGAGACGGGCAATGGTCGGATCTTCCTCCCTCTCATTCTCCCCGCCACTGGCATAGCTGACAATGGCCGCGATGTCGCGGGCGGAGAACATCCGCCAGCCGCGCCCATCCCGGCGCGGCTCGGGCACATTCCCGTTGCGCAGCCAACGCAACAGCGTGTCGCGATGCACACCGGCGAGTCCGGCGACCTCCGCTGTCGATCGGAACTGGGCCATGCTGCCTATAGGCACCTATAGTTTTCACTGTACAGAAAATCACAAAGAAGTCCCTCCCGTCAAGCACTATGCGGGTGTTGATTCAAACAGTCACAGAACCAAAAGAAGAGGACCAAACTGCGGCAGTCAGAGCACGAGCAGCCAGCTCAGCGAGTAGGCGGCGAGCACAGCGGCGATGCCGACCAGCCAGCCAAGGATCTTGAGGTTGCGCTCAACCCGACTTTGGATGCGCGCGTTCATCGGTCGGCGCCCTCAACCACCATCAGGTGCCGGGCGCCGGTAAACTTGAGATCGGCACTGCAAATCGCCGAAGCGTACTGCCGAGCCGGGCGCAGAAACGTCCGGTTGAAGGGCCCCGGCAGCAGACCGGCAAGGTGCTGCCGGGCCAGTTCGTCGTCGCCGCGCTGCACCGCCCGCAGGCATTGGACCAGCCGCATTTCATCGGCGCTGAGCGCACTGCAGCCGCAATGCCGTATGTGGATCGGGCGCAGCGCTGAGACCGCCAGCAGGCACATCATCTCGTCGAGCGGCAAAATGGCGTCAACGCATTCCACGGCGTGGTATCGGGGGATCAGGTTGCGCTTGACGCACTGCCGTTCGCGAGCCGCCGCCAGCCACTCGCGCACACTCCAGACAAACAGCTCGGCACCGGCGGAAAGGCTCGTTGCGGCAAGCGCTCCGGCCATCTCCCCGCATGATGAATTCAACGGCATTTCGGACATCGTGCTTTTCCTCCACAGATCGACAAATAACGTTAATGAGAATCGTAATCATTTACTAACCTATGTCAACAGTCGGGTAGTAATGGAGTTTCCCGCCACTCCAAGGATCGAGACGACGTCCAATCCGATCGGTCCGAGTGGATCGGGGTTCCGGGCTCCATGGAACGTTGCAAGTGGGCGCGACTCGCAGGGGCCGTCACGTAGCGTGTACGAGGCGGGAGTTCGAGGCGTTCATCGATCGGCAGCGGAACGCTAGGCTTGCCCTTTCAGCGAGGACTCTGCGTGGGTTAGGTGTGTGGCGGTCCCGACCTGCCTCGGGTGGCGTTTGGTGCGGGGGTATGGCTTATCACGATCGGCAGCCGCTGCCCGACCGTCAACGGCGCCAAGGACTTACCAAGGGGCCAGTGCCGTATCAGGGCCAGCCGCCGTGGACAACTTGCGCAAGTCGAAGGCCGATTCAGCCGCCGGACGCCTTGGCGCGGGCGGCGCGCACCTCCGCCAGCGCCGCTTCGGCCATGTGGGCGTAGTTCTTGGCGATGGCCGCCACCTTGGCGTCGGCCGCAGCGCCGGCGCCCAAGGCGGCGGTGCGGGTCTCCTCGAAGCTGTGCCGGATGCAGGCCATGAAGAAATCCGGGTCCGGGATCATGTCCCGGCACGAGGTGAAGCTGATGATGAACTCGCCGCAGTAGCTGAGGATGGGCATGATGAGCCCCATGTTGTGCGTGACCGGGCCGTAGCCGATGGTGGTCACGGTTCGGCAGCCCATGGTGTGGAGCGGCACTTGGGGGCCGGGCACATTGGTGATGGAGCAGTTGAAGGCCGGCGCCGCCTGATTGGCGCGGGCGAACTCAGCGGTCAGGCGTTGGGCGAGGTTGGACACCGCCGCCGGCATGAACTCGTTGTAGCGCAGCAGGGCGTCAGCGCCGACCGCGTTGGCCATCTGCTTGGCGGCCGAGGTCGCGTCGCGCACATGGGCAAGGCGCTGCACCGGGTCTTCGATGTGGGTGCCGATGGTGACGAACATGGCCGACACCGCATTGCCCTGCCCGTACTCCGCCGCGGGCCTGCGCACGCTGATGGGCGCCATGGCCAGCAGCGAATCATCGGGCAGCTCGATCTTCTCCTGCAGATAGCGCCGCAGGGCGCCGCCGCAGAGGGTCAGCGCCACATCGTTCACCGTCGCGCCGACGACTTCATTCTTCACCGCCCGCACGTCGTCCAAGGGAAAGCGTTCAAAGCCGACCACGCGATGGGCGCTGACCGGGGCGTTGAAGCGGGTCCTGGGCACTGGCGTGGCCTGCGGCAGCTCCTGGCGCATGGCACTCGGCAACGTCGGCGTTGCGGAGGCCGCCTTGGCCATGAACTCCGCCAACTGCAGCGGCCGCAGCAGCGCGTTGCCCCAAGTGCGGAACAGCAGTTCGCCGTCATCGGGCACCGGGTCGGCCTGCCACGGCTTGGACGGCGCGGCCACCGTCGCCATCTCCGGGGCCAAGTCGGCCAAGGCCAAGGTCATCTCCATGCCGGAGGCGCCGTCAATGGCGCAATGATGGGTCTTGAACAGCAAGCCGACGCAGCCCGTCGGCACGCCCTCGAGCGCGTCCAAGCCGTGGATGAGGCAAACCTCCCAAGGCGGACGGCTCATGTCCAGCGGACGGCTGAGAATGCGCGCCGCCAGCGTGTAGAGCGCCGGCCAATCCTGGGGGGCGGGCAGGCCGACCTCGCGGATGTGGTATTCCAGATCGAAGCCCGCATCCTCGATCCAATAGGGATGGTCCAAGCCGAAGGGCACGTTGACCAGCCTTCGGCGAGCCGTCGGCATCAGGTGCAGGCGCTCATCGAAGAAGCCGATCACCGTCTCCAGGGTCAGTGGCCCGTAAGGGGACGTTGACGGGTCCAGGATGGCCACCGAGGCCATGTGCATCGGCGTGGCCGGGGTTTCCTGATAGATGAAGGAGGCGTCCTGGGCGCTTAGCTGCTGCAGCATTGCAGGCTCCTATGCGGTTGCCGATTCGAGGGCATGAAACGACTCGTCGAGCGCCTCCGCCAGCCGCTCAGGGTCCGGCAGCATCTCCCGGCATGAGGTGAACGAGAGGGTGATGCCGCCGTCGTGGCTGAACACCGGAAAGATCAGGCCCATGCCGTCGAACAAGGGGCCTAGGCCATGGGTGCGCAGCAGTTTGGCGCCCGACATGTAGAGCGGCTGCTGCGGACCCGGCACATTGCTGACCACGCAGTTGAAGGCCGGCAGGGCGCGCTCCGCCATGCCGTAGCTGGTGTACAGGCGCGCCGCCAAGGACGCCAGCTGGGCGGGGATGAAGCGCGAGTAGTCCGTCATCAGGCGGGCGCCGATGGCATCGGTCAACGCCTTGCTTTGGCGGGTGCCGTCGCGCACCGCTGCAAGGCGTTGCAACGGATCGTCAATCTCGGTGCCGAGGCTTGCGGTCATGGCCGCCACCCGATTGCCCTCGGCCGCGGATTCATCGGCGCTGCGCACGTTAATGGGCGCCATGGCTGACAGGCTCCTGTCCGGCAGCTCGTCCCGGGCCTGCAGGTAGCGGCGCAGGGCCCCGCCGATCACGGTGAGCACCGCATCGTTGATGGTGGCGCCATCCACCGCCCGCTTGATGCGGCGCATCGCCTCCAAGGCATAGCAGCGGCCATCCATGACCCGATGGGCGGTCACCGACGCGTTGAATCGGGTGCGCGGCACGTTCATTCGACTGGCCGCGTGGCCCGCCAGATCGGCATTGCGGAGCGACGCGGACACCCGTTGCATGGCCGGAACGGTTCGCGACAGCACCTCCGCAAAGCGGAACGGCTGCAGCACGTTGTTGCCGAAGGTCCGCGCCATCAGCTCCGGTGCCGAAGGCTCCGGCTGCCCGACCCAAATCCGGTCCGGCAACGGCACTTGGGACGGCTTGGGCGACTCGTCATGAATCACCTCGGTCAAGGCGGCGCCTGAGGCGCCGTCAATGGCGGCGTGGTGGACTTTCAGCAGCAGCGCAAAGGCCGTCTCGGGCACGCCCTCGATGTTCTTGAGGCCGCTGATGACGGTCATCTCCCAGAGCGGATGGGAGCGATCCAAGGGATGGGAGTGCAGGCGGGCCGCCTGCCGGCAAAGCTGGCGCCAGTCCCCCGGCGGCGGCAGGGCGATGTGGCGCACATGGTATTCGAGATCGAAGTGCCGATCTTCCAGCCAGTAGGGGTGGTCGAGCTGCAGGGGCACTTCCACCACCCGGCGGCGGAAGCACCTGGCCAAGTGCAGGCGCTTGCGCACGTTGTCAACGAGGTCGCGAAAACGCACCCGTCCGCCGGGTGCGCTGGACTGATCGTAGAGCGCCACCGACCCGATGTGCATGGGGGCCGCCGGGGTCTCAAAGTACAGGAAGGAGGCGTCCTGGCCGCTGAGCTGCTCCATGGACGGGCTTAGTCTCCCGCCTTGCCGCCGTCCTGCGGATTGAGCAGGCCCGCCAAGTTCGCCTCCATGCGCTCGCGAATGATCTCCGCCGCTTGGGCTTGCGACTGGGCCGCAATCTCAGCCAACTCGCGCATGTTGCCGAGCGCCGCCTCGAAGCCCTCCTGCGGCGAAGCCACGCGGCCTTCGGCAGCGGCGTCGCGCCAGGCCTCCAGGGTGCGTTGGAAGATCTCGCCCTGCTTCTGGGCGAGCGCCGCGAAGCCGTCCACCATCGCTTGGTTGGCTTGTCGCAGCGCCTCGATGTCCTTAGCTCCCCGTTCCATGACGGCGCCGAGATCGACGCCGGGCGGCTGCAGCCGCTGCATCATCTCGCCAAGGTCAAACCCCGGCAAGCCGAACGGGTTGGTCGGTGATTGATCCGTCATCTCGGTTTTCCTCCTCGTGTTGTCGTGCTGTCCGGACGGTAGTGTGCCGACAATGCCCGTGGCTGTCGATAGTGCGAGCATTGGCCCTTGGGGCCAAGGCTCGTGGTAGTTTCGCTGCGCGAAACTCCGCGCGCGTCGTTGGGGCCAGACTCCGATGTGCATCTGAGCCCGCACATGGAGCCCAGATGCCTCATGGCGTTCCGTGCCGGTGGCATTGCCTTAGAATGTCCCCAAAGCGAGCCCGCCTATGTTTGAAGCCCAAGATCAAATCCTCAATCAGCTGCGCGCCGGCGAGGATGGCGTGTCCGAATTCAAGACGCTCAGATTCGGGCGGCACGGCGTGGTCGATCCGGCAGCCGAGTCAATGGTCGGGGAGTTGGTGGCCTTCGCCAACGCGGCCGGCGGGGCGCTGTTCCTGGGCATTGGCGACGACGGCAGCATCGAGGGCATTCCCAAGTCCCGCCGCGAGGCGGTCGAGGCTTGGATTGCCAATATCGCCGCGCAAAACTGCGAGCCGCCGATCCGCCCAACCATCCGTCGGCAAGCCCTTGAGAACGCTGCCGGAAACCAGCGGACCATCCTGGTGGTGGACGTGCCCCGAGGCCTGTACGTGCGTCGAACCGTGGGCGGCCGCTACTACCTGCGCATCGGGTCAACCAAGCGAGACCTCCACCCGCCCGAATTGGCGCGCCTGTTCCAAGAACGGGGACGCAGCTACGTCTTTGACGAACAACCGCCCACGCCGCCTCGGTGGCGGACTTGGACCGCCACCGCCTGGAGGCCCACTTTGGCCGCTCGCCCACCATTCCCTGGCTGGATTTGCTGCGCAACACCGGCGTCACGCACCGGGACGAGCAAGGCGAGGACCGCCCCACGGTCGCCGGGCTGCTGGTCTTTGGCCGGGAGCCGACTCGACACCTCCCCTCAGCGTTCATCGAGGCGGCGCAGTACGGCGGCACGGCGCTCTCCTCCGAGGAGTTGGTTCACGCCGAGCAGTTCAGCGGCCGACTCGCCGAACAGATAGACGGCGCAATCGCCTTTGCAGCCCATTTCATGGGCCATGGGCGTTCCAGCGAACGATCGAGCGCCGACCCGCCCTACGACATTGACGTGCTGGACGAGGCGGTCGTGAACGCCGCCGCCCATCGGGACTACGCCCTTTCCGGCTCCAAGATAAGGCTGTTCCTATTCGCGGACCGCTTGGAGCTGTACAGCCCAGGCGGCCTGCCGAACACGATCACCTTGCAGGACATGGCCTACCGTACCCACACCCGCAATCAGCTCTTGGTCAGCTTCCTGTCCCGAATCCGCAGCAGGCGCACCGGGGATGTCTTCCTTGAATCCCGAGGCGAGGGCGTGCGCAAGATACTGGAGCGCGGCAAGGCCCATTCCGGGCGGACGCCCAATTACGAGCTTTTCGGCGACGAGCTCAGGCTGACGGTTTGGGCGAACGCCTGATCTGGATGCATCACATTGCGCACACTCATGCAAGTCGGGTTCAACCCGCAAGGCTGCGGTCCGCGTTGCGAAACGCCTTGCCCTCAGAAGATCAGGCTTAGGAACTACCCCAACGAGGCTGCTTGGGCCTCCAACACCTGCAGCCGAGCCTCCGCTTCGTTGGCCTTGAGGCGTTCCTGCTCGACCACCTGCGGCGGCGCGTTGGCGATGAATTTCTCATTGGCGAGCTTGGTCCCCAAGCGGTTGAGCTCGCCTCGCTTGCGGTCGATGGCCTTCCGCAGCCGGTTGCGCTCGGCATCCAAGTCAATCAGGTCGGCCAAAGGCACCAGGATGCGCAGCTCGCCCACGAGGCCCAAGGCGCTGCCGGGCGCCGCCTCGGCTTCGGCCAGCCAGTCGATGGATTCGACCTTGGCCAGGCGCTGCACCAACGCACCCGACAGCGCCGCCAGCTCCCGGTCCCGGGCGCCGCCGCCCGCAAGCAGCACCCGCACGGTTTGGCCGGGCTTGATGCCCGCCTCGCCGCGGATGTTGCGCAAGGCCGCAACCACCGCCTTGAGCCAGTCGATGGCGGCGTCGGCCTCCAGGTCGGCGGACAGGTCATCGGCTTCGGGGAACGGGCGCAGCATGATGGTGTCGCCGTCGATGTCCAGCAACGGGGCCACTTCGCGCCAAATCGCCTCGGTGATGAACGGCATCACCGGATGGGCGGCGCGCAGCAGCAGCTCCAGCACCTCCAGCAGAGTGCGCCGGGTGGCCGCCTGGCGGTCGGGGTCCGCGCCCTCGTCCCAGAGCAGGGGCTTGGCCAGTTCCAGATACCAGTCGCAGTATTCGCGCCAAGCGAACTCGTGGATCGCGCCGGCGTACAGATCGAATCGATAGGCATCCAGCGCCTCGGAGGCGCGGGCGACCATCCGCCGGGCGCGGGAGCGTATCCAGCGGTCGGGCAGGCCCGGCTTCCCGGCCGCCGAAAGGTTCTTGCCTTCGGTATTCATCAACACGAACCGCGCCGCGTTCCAGAGCTTGTTACAGAAGTTGCGGTAGCCCTCGGTGCGGGCGAGGTCGAAGCGCACGTCGCGGCCCGTGGAGGCCAAGGCGCAGAAGGTGAAGCGCAGCGCATCGGTGCCGTAGGACGGAATGCCGTTGGGATAGTCCCGCCGCGTGGCCTTCTCAATGCCCGGCGCCAAGTGTGGCTGGGTGAGGTTGCCGGTGCGCTTGGCCACCAGCGCCTCCAAGCCGATGCCGTCGATCAGGTCCAGGGGATCCAAGCCGTTGCCCTTGGTCTTGGACATCTTGCGGCCCTCCGCATCACACACCAAGCCGTGGATGTAAACCTGCCGGAACGGCACTTCGCCGGTGAACTTGAGCGCCATCATGATCATGCGGGCCACCCAAAAGAAGATGATGTCGTGGCCGGTCACCAGCACGTCGGTCGGGTGGAAGCGCGCCAGCGCTTGGGTGCGTTCCGGCCAGCCCAGGGTGGCGAAGCTCCACAGCGCGGAGGAGAACCAGGTCTCCAGCACGTCCTCCTCCTGCCGGAGCGGCACGTCCGCCGCCAGGCCTGCGCGACGGCGGGCGTCGGCCTCGTCCTGGCCCACGTGGATGGCGCCGTCCGGGCCGTACCAGGCCGGGATGCGATGGCCCCACCACTGCTGGCGGCTGATGCACCAGTCCTTGATGTCGCGCATCCAAGCGAAGTAGGTGTTCTCGTACTGCTTGGGGACGAACTCAACCCGGCCCTCCCGCACGGCCTTGATGGCCGGCTCCGCCAGCGGGGCAATGCGCACGAACCACTGATCGGTGAGCCGGGGTTCGATGATTGCCTCCGAGCGGTCGCCCCGAGGCGCCATGAGGCTGTGCGCCTGCACCTGTTCAAGCAGGCCCAAGGCGTCCAGGTCGGCGACGATGCGCTGCCGCGCCGCAAGGCGGTCCAAGCCCCGGTAGGCGGCCGGGGCGCTGTCGTTGATGGCCGCCTCGGCGGTAAGCACGTTGATCATCGCCAAGCCGTGCCGCAACCCCATTTCGTAGTCGTTGAAGTCGTGGGCGGGGGTGATCTTGACGCAGCCGGAGCCAAAGGCCGGATCCACGGCCTCGTCGGCGATGATCGGCAACTCCCGGCCCACCAAGGGCAGGTGCGCCCGTTGGCCGATCAGGGCGCGGAAACGCTCGTCTTGCGGATGCACCGCCACCGCGGTGTCGCCGAGCATGGTCTCCGGGCGGGTGGTTGCCACCACCAAGTGGTCCTTGCCGTCGGCGGTGCGGGCGCCGCCGCAAAGCGGGTAGCGAAAGTGCCAAAGGCTGCCCTGCTCCTCCACGTTGATCACCTCCAGGTCGGAGATGGCGGTGCCCAGAGCGGGATCCCAGTTCACCAGCCGCTGGCCGCGGTAGATGAGGCCCTCCTCATGCAGCCGGACAAAGACCTCCATGACGGCCCGGGAGAATCCGGCGTCCAACGTGAAGCGCTCCCGCGACCAGTCGAGGGAGGAGCCCATGCGCCGCAGCTGCTGGGAGATGTTGCCGCCGGACTCTCCCTTCCATTGCCAAACCCGCTCGATGAAACGGTCGCGGCCGAGTTCGTGGCGGGTCTTGCCCTCGGCGTTCAGTTGCCGCTCCACCAGCATTTGGGTGGAGATGCCCGCATGGTCGGTGCCCATCTGCCAAAGCGCGGCGCGGCCCCGCATCCGTTGATGGCGGATCAGCGCATCCATCAGGGTGTGCTGGAAGGCATGTCCCATGTGCAGGCTGCCGGTGACGTTGGGTGGCGGAATGACGATGCAGTAGCCTCGCCCCGAGGCCTTCGGCGCAAAGTGGCCCGCCGCCTCCCAGCCTTGGTAGATGGCCGTCTCGATGGCGTGGGGATTGAAGCTTGCCTCCACTCAAACCCTCCGCCCTGGGCATTTCCGGAACAAGCGGGGACGGCCCGGCACCGGGCTGGCGGCTCCTTCGCCATCGGCGCGCCGGGCTGCGGGTGGCTGCGGGCTCATGTCCCCTCCCAGTCGTCCATCTCGTGGGTGGATAGGGCGTAGCCGCGGTCGCGGTAGAGACGGTAGCGAGCCCGTCCGGACGCTCGGTTCTCGCCAACGACGATCTCCGCGGCCCGCTCGAAACGGTCCATGAAGGCAGGCGCCGCATCGGACAGGTTGATCAGCAGTCCCTGGGCGGCCCAATCCGCATCCTGCGCCAGTTCCGGGGCACTGCCCACGACCACCGGCGCGCCTTCGGCAGCTGACTGGCCAGCCACGCCATGGGGAATCATCCGGTTCGGCGGGCAGCACCAGAGCAGATCGTCAAACTCCTCGGCTTGCGCGCCGCTTTGCGCCTGGACGTAGATCAGCTTGCCAGCGCCCACGGCTTTTGCAGCCAATCGGCAGGCGAAGCGCAGCATGGCCTGGCGCTCCACATCCTGCAAGATGTAGAAGTCCAATCGCATCAACGGGCTACGGACACACTTTTTTGAAGGTTAAGGCGTGCCGATGCGGGCGACGATGGCAGGCGCTTCGCCAATGCCCGGCGCCTCGGGCAGGGCGTCAAACGCCGCGCGCACGTTCGTCGCCCAGGATCGCCTCAACTCAACAAGGTACTCATCGTCCTCCGCCAAGCTGTTGTACAGCCCTAGGCCGAAAACGCCGACGGGCTGGATGAGGTACTCGATCGGCGGGCCGACTGCCGCGCTGCTGCGCATGGTCGAGTCCATGGAGACCAAGGCGCACATCAGGGCGGCGTTCAACGGGGTGGACCGGTCAATGATGCGGTCGAGAATGGGCCGTCCGTACTTCACCTCGCCGATCTGCAGATAGGGCGTGGCCGCGCTGGCGCGGACAAAGTTGCCCTCAGGGTAGATGTGGACGATGCCGGGAGCGTCCTCGCCGATCTGGCCACCGAGAATGAAGGAGGCTTCCGGCACGAAGTCCTTGTCCTGACGGGTCTGCTGGTGCTTGTTCTGCTCGGCCACGGACAGCGCGCCGATGTACTCGGCCGCCTGGTTCAGATTCTCCGCATGGTTCAGGCCTCGGCGCGCCGACTCTTCGATGTCCCGCTCGATTTCCGCCAGCACTCCTTGGGTGGTGGCCAGGTTGCCGGCGCTCAAAACGACGAAAAAGCGGTTCCGGCCCAAATGAAACCGGTGCATCTTGCTGTAGGTGCTGATTTGGTCCACGCCGGCGTTGGTGCGCGAATCCGATACGAACACCAAGCCCGCGTCAACGGCGGCGGCCACGCAGTAAGTCATGGCCCTGTTGTACGCGCTCGCCGCAATCAAGTCAACGCGCCTCTCGCCCAGAGGGCGAGAGGCGGTTGGAGTTTCGCTGCGCGAAACTCCGCACCTTTTGCATGGGTCAGGCTTCGATATTTTCTGAGCCCGCGCACCCGCTCCGCGGGTGCGTTGGGGTTTCGCTGACGCGAAACTCCGCATCGGTTGCGTGAGTCAGGTTCGATGTGTTTCTTAAGCCCGCACAAGCCCACACATCCCGGTTAGAATTTTGCTTGAGATGGAACTGATCGACAGTCTTCTGGCCCGGGTTTCCGACTATGCGCTGACGGTGCGCTCGTTCGCCGTCCTAGGCGCAGCCGCGCTCGTCCACTACATCGGCCAGCGGATCCTGGCGCACCTAAGGCGGCGTTCGCACACCACGCGCAATCGCTACGACGACGCCCTGTTCGCCGCCATCGGCAAGCCGTTCGGCTGGTTCGTTTGGGTATTGGGCGCCTCCTGGGCGCTGGAACTCGCCGACGGCGCGTTCGAAGCCGGCTTGGTTGACGAGGTGCATCGGCTGCGCGAGGTGGCGGTGGTCTGGGTGCTGGCCTGGTTTGCGGTGCGCTTCATCCGCGAGGTTGAGGCCCAAGTCATTCACGCCGCCCCCGGCGAGGGGCACATGGACGTGGCCACCGCGGCTGCCATCGCCAAGATACTGCGCATCGTGGTCTTCGTCACCGCGGTTTTGCTGGCCATGCAGGCCTTCGGCTTCTCCATCGCCAGCGTGCTTGCCTTCGGCGGCTTGGGTGGCCTTGCCGTCGGCTTCGCGGCGCGGGACATGCTGGCCAACTTCTTCGGTGCCCTGATGATTTTTCTGGACCGTCCGTTCTCCGTGGGCGATTGGATCCGCTCGCCCGACCAGGACATCGAGGGCACCGTGGAGGACATCGGCTGGCGCCTGACGCGCATTCGCACCTTCGACCAGCGGCCCCTGTACGTTCCCAACGCCACCTTCGCCAAGCTGACGGTGGAGAATCCTTCCAGGATGCTGAATCGGCGCATTTACGAGACCATCGGCCTGCGCTACGACGACCTCGCCGCGCTGCCGGCCATCGTCGCCGATGTGGAGGCGATGCTGCGCGAGCATCCCGACATTGACCAGCAACGCACCTTGATGGTCAACTTCGTGACCTTCGGCGCCTCCTCCTTGGACTTTTTTGTGTACACCTTCACCAAGACAACGGACTGGCAGACGTTCCACGCCGTCAAGCAGGACGTGCTGTTCAGGATCGCGCGGGTCATTCGGGCCCACGAGGCGGAGATCGCCTTCCCGACCCAAATCATGCGCCTGACCGGGCCGACGCCTTGATCGCGGCGCCTGAGGAGGTGCTGGCCGCATGGCGGCGTTCGGAGATCATCGTCGATGCCCAGGCGGTGAGCCGGGCGGTGGACCAGACTGCGGTGCGCATCAGCTTGGCCTTGAAGGACTTGAACCCGCTCGTGCTGTGCGTGATGCACGGCGGGCTGCCCTACTGCGGCAGGCTGCTCGACCGGCTGCCGTTTCCGCTTGAACTGGGCTACCTGCATGTGGTGCGCTACGGACAGGCAACGGCGGGCGGCGCGTTGGAGTGGATCGCCTTGCCCAGGCACAGCCTGACCGGGCGGCAGGTGCTGATCGTCGATGACGTGCTCGATCAGGGCGACACCTTGGCCAAGGTGTGCGAGTGGGCGGCAACGGCGGGCGCCGCCAAGGTTTGGTCCACGGTGCTCTGCCGCAAGGACGTGCCCGGCAACCGGGCCGTGGAGGTGGACTTCGCCGCCCTGCAATGCCCCGACCGGTACCTGATCGGCTGCGGCATGGACTACAAGGGCTATTGGCGCAACCTGCCGGACATCCGTGCGGTGCCCAAGGATCTGGAGGATGGCGGATAGTGGCCACCGGCCTCATCATTGGCTCCGGCGAGGTTTCCCTGCCGGGCGGCTTTGAGCGCAGCGGCGGGCTCGACACTCCCTACGGCCCCGCCTCGGACGGCTTCTTCAAAGGCCAGGTGCAAGGCCACGGGCTTGTGGTGTGCTATCGCCACGGCGAGCCGCGCCGCCTCGCCCCGCACGCCATCAATTACCGGGCCAACCTCTGGCTGCTCAGGAAACTGGGCGCCCAGCGCCTGATTGCCGTTTATGCCGTGGGCGGCATCGACCCGGCGCTGCGCCCCGGGGATTTGGCCGCTCCCCATCAAGTCATCGACTACACCTGGGGCCGGGAGCATACCTTCGATGCAACCGGCGCCACCCACGTTGACTTCACCCGTCCCTATGACGACGGGCTCAACCGCGCCTTGGCGACGGCCGCCCGGCAGGCCGGCGTTGACCTGGCCCTGGGCGGCGTCTATGGCGCAACCCAAGGGCCGCGGCTCGAATCCGCTGCTGAAATAGACCGCTTGGACCGGGACGGCTGCACGCTGGTGGGCATGACCGGGATGCCGGAGGCGGGCTTGGCCCGGGAACTCGGGCTGCCCTTGGCCGGCCTGTGCATCGTCGTCAATGCCGCCGCTGGTCGGGGCGATGACCCGGGGCGGATTGACATGGCGGGCTTTGAGCGCGCCGCCGAACGCGGTTTTGCCGCCGTCATGCGGCTGCTTGAGGCGCTGTTGGTTGATCGCGCGGATTAACCGTTGACTGATGCCTCCCAAGTCCGCAGTGCCCGGACCAAGGCAGGCGACGGGGGCACCCGGTTGATGCGCACCAGAACGCCCAGCCTCGGGTGGTCCAGGTAGTGCAGTTCCTCAAGACGCATGGTTCGGGCCTCGCTGAGCTGCATGAACGGAACCAGGCCGTCTTGGCCATCGTCGGGCTCCTCCAGCCAAAGCGTGGCGTTGAAGTGGAGAAAGCGGCCGAGGGTCACCGCCAGCGTTCCCGAGACCCGTCCGTGGTCCGCCGTGGCCGGCACGGCCAGCATCAGGGGTTCGCTCTTGGACCGGCTCGGCACCGGCTGCATCCAACGTCCATGCCAGATGACGTTCAGCCCTTGGACGCTGCCGATGCGCCTGGCCTGGGCGTTGAGCACATGGGTTCGCCCCGGCAGCCAGCGATAGCTGTCGCGGCGCCAATCCACCTGCTGCCGGGCGGCGGCTTGGAGCAGGTCCAGCAGAGGGTGCGGCGCCAAGCTGGGCTCAATGTCCGGCGGCGGACCTAGGGCGACCGGCTCCGGCGGGGCCGTGTCGCCGGGTGCTGTGGCGTCCAGCTGGGGCGTTGTCGCCGCCGACACCAAGTCCAGGCGGGGGAACTCAAGGCAGGCGCGGGTCAAGGGATCGAGGCCGGCGATGCGCCAAGGCATCGGCTCGGCGAAGGCGCGCGTCCTGGCGGGCCAGCTCCGCCCGCCCTCCCGAAGCAATGCCTCCGGTCCCGGATCAGCGGGCTCCTCGCGCGCAAAGATGATCACCTCAGTGGCGTACCAGCGCCCTTGGATCAAGTCGTTGGGATCCTCGACCTTGGCGTCGGCCCCGTTGGCCGCGGCAATGGCGACCAAAGCGGTCAGCGCGGCCAGCCCCCAGCGATTGCGCTTCATCCGCCGGCCGCCGCGGCGTTGACGATTGGCATCTCCGGCGCCAGCGCCGCCAGCAGCTCATCGGCGAACGCGAAGCGGGCCGCCAAGTCCGGCAGGTCGCGGGCGATGCGCAGCACCGCGCCGCCGGTCAGCCGATAGGTGGATGGGCTGCGTTGCACCAAGGCGATGACGCTTGCGGGACTGACCGGGGTGGCGTCGCTGAACTCGACCTTGCCGCCGCGCTCGCCGAGTTCGAATCGGCTGATGCCCAGCGGCGTGAGCCTGAGCTTCAGGGCGGTCACTTGGAACAGCTGGGCGAGCGGTGGCGGCAGGCGTCCGAAGCGGTCGATCATCTCGGCGCGCAGCTCGTCGAGTTGGCCTTGGCTGGCGGCGGCGCTGATGCGCTTGTACATGATCAGCCGGAGGTGGACGTCGGGCAGGTAGTCCTCGGGGATCAGCGTGCCGCAGTGCAGGTTGACCTCCCGGCTGACCGGGGTGAAGGGCTGCGCCATGTCCGGCGGGTTGCCCGCCTGGATTGCCTTGACGGCGCGGTCGAGCATCTCCATGTAGAGGCTGAACCCCACGGATTCGATCTGCCCGGACTGCTCGGCGCCAAGCAGTTCGCCGGCGCCGCGAATCTCCAGATCCTGGGTGGCCAGCGTGAAGCCGACCCCCAACTCGCCGGCCGCCTCGATCGCCTGCAGCCGCTTGGCGGCGTCCGGCGTCATGGCAGTCGGGTGCGGCGTCAGCAGGTAGGCGTAGGCTTGCCGGTGGGAGCGGCCCACCCGCCCGCGCAGCTGGTGCAGTTGGGCCAGGCCGAACTTGTCGGCGCGCTCGATGATGATGGTGTTGGCGTTGGGGATGTCGATGCCGTTTTCGATGATGGTGGTGCAGACCAGCACGTTGACCCGGCGGTGGTGGAAGTCGCTCATCACCGTCTCGATCTGCCGCTTGCCCATCTGGCCGTGGCCGACGCCGACCCGGGCCTCGGGGACCAGCGCCTGCACCGCGTCGGCGGCTTGATGGATGGTGCGCACTTGGTTATGTATGTAGAAGGCCTGGCCGCCGCGCATCAGCTCCCGGTTCAGCGCTTCGCGAATGAGGTGGTTGCGCTTCTCATGCACGAAGGTGTTGATGGACAGCCGCTTGGCCGGCGGGGTGGCGATGATCGACAGGTCGCGCAAGCCCCCCAAGGCCAGGTTCAAGGTGCGCGGTATGGGTGTGGCGGTGAGGGTGACCACGTCCACTTCGGCCCGCAGGGCCCGCAGGCGCTCCTTCTGGCGGACCCCGAACCGGTGCTCCTCGTCGATGACGATCAGGCCGAGGTTCCTGAAGTCCAGCCCGGCGCCGAGCAGCCGGTGGGTGCCGATCAGAATGTCGAGCTGGCCACCGGAAAGGCGCTTGCCGATGTCCTTGACCTCCCCGGCGCTGCGCAGCCGGGAGACCGCTTCTATGTGAACCGGCCAGTCGGCGAAGCGGTCCTGGAAGGTGTCGAAGTGCTGCTGCGCCAGCAAGGTGGTGGGCGTAAGCACAGCCACTTGGCGACCGCTTTGCACCGCCACGAAGGCCGCTCGCATGGCGACTTCGGTCTTGCCGAAACCCACGTCGCCGCAGATCAGCCGGTCGGTGGACCTCTCCGAGCCGATGTCCGCCAGCACCGCATCGATGGCCTTGGCTTGGTCGGCGGTCAGCTCGAAGGGAAACTGGCGGGCGAAGCGCCCGTAATCCGCCGCCTCGCAACGCAGCGCGGGCGCGGTGCGGGCGGCCCGCCGGGCGGACAGGTCAAGCAGCTCCGCGGCCACGTCAACCGCCTTCTCCGCGGCCTTGCGGCGCACCTTCTCCCACTGGTCGGAGCCCAGACGGTGCAGCGGCGCCGACTCCTCCTCCGCCCCGGCATAGCGGGAAATGAGGTGCAGCGAGGTGACCGGCACGTAGAGCTTGGCGCCCTCGGCGTACTCCAAGGTGAGGAATTCGCTTTGGGCGCCGTCGATGTCCAGCGTCTGCAGGCCCCGGTAGCGGCCGATGCCGTGCTCCTCGTGAACCACCGGGGAGCCGATCGACAGTTCGGTGAGGTTGCGGATCACCTGCTCGGGGTCCACCGTGCGGGTGCCGGCGGCGCGCTCGGCCGCGGGCCGATGGCCGAATATCTGGCTTTCGGTGATGACGATGGCGCCCTTCAGCCGCAGGCCCCGGTCAATGGGCGCGATGGCCAGGCCGAATTGACGCTCGCTGCCGCAAAAGTCCGCCCAATCCGCGCAGTCCTGGGTGGGGATGCCGGCATGGGCGAGGAACTCCGCAAACAGGGTGCGTCGGCCCGCGCTCTCGGCGGTGAACAGAATCCGGGCGTCGCGATGGTCCGCAACGAAGTCGAGCAGGGCCTGCGCAGGCGCCTTCAATCGGGCGTTGGCCTCAAGCGGCGGCAGGGGCGGGCAGTCGAATTGCGCGCGATGCTTGAAGTCCGGCCCCAAGGCGATTCTCGGCTGCCGGTTGAGGCGCCGGTTGAACGCCTCCGGATCCAGATAGAGCGCCTCGGGCGCCAGCACGGGTCGTTCGATGTCGTGCGCCAGGCTCTGATGGCGGCCCCGCACGAGGCTCCAGAACTGCTCCACCGCCTCGGCCATCCCCGCCTGCTGCAGAATGAGCGTGTTGGCCGGCAGGTAGTCGAACAGGGTGGCGAGGCCGGCGCGTTCGAAGAAGAGCGGCAGGTAGTACTCCACGCCATTCGGCGACAGGCCAGTGGAGACGTCCTGGTAAACGCTGCAGCGGCGCACGTCCACATCAAAGGCGTCATGCCAGTTGTTGCGAAAGCGGGCGATGCTGGCGGCGTCGAACGGGAACTCCTTGGCGGGCAGCAGGTCGATGCCGGGTACCTGCTCGATGGTCATCTGGGTCTCGACGTTGAAGGTGCGCAAGGTGTCGATCTCCACGTCGAGGAGGTCGATGCGCACCGGGTTGGCCAGCCCCATGGGAAAGATGTCCATCAGCGAGCCCCGAACCGCGAACTCGCCGCGGCGGGCCACCGCATCCACCGCCAGGTAGCCCGCCGCCTGCAGCCGCTTGCGCTCGGCGTGCAGGTCGAAGCGCTCCCCGACCTTGAGCGAAAGGGCTTGGCCGTCGATGAAGGCGCGCGGCGGCAGCCGCTGCATGAGCGTCGCCGCCGGCACCACCAGGATCCCGCGCTTCATGGCTGGCAGTCGGCGCAGGGTGGCGAGCCGCTCGGAAATGATGTCCTGATGCGGCGAAAAGGCGTCGTAGGGCAGCGTCTCCCAAGCCGGAAAGTGCAGGATGTCCGTGCCCGGCGGCGCGTAGAAGCGCACCTCCTCAAGGCAACGAACCGCCGCCGCCGCATTGTTGGTGGCGATCAGCGCCAGCCCCGCATGCGCCGCCCCCGCCTTGGCCGCGAAGTAGCTGGCCGCCCCGTCCCCCAAACCGGCCCACGACAGGCGTTCGCCGGGCTTGACGGCCAACGCGTCGGCCGGGAGGGCTTCAAGGGAGGGCGAGGTCATGGAACACAGCCCGGAAAAGTCCGCAGCGCGCACGGGGCGGGCATTCTAGCCACTAAATGAAGGTTCTCCTAGCCCGCACGACCTGAAAGTCGCGGATGGAGTTTCGCTGGCGCGAAACTCCGCTACCGTTGCGTGGGTCAGGTTCCGAAGCGTTTCTGAGCCCGCACAGCACTGCAATCCGGTTCGGCTGCGGACAGGCCGCACGCCGTACCTCCGATGGCCATGTGGTCCCGGCCGGTGATCGGCGGCCGTGCCTCGTGTGCCGACTGGAATCAGTGCCGTGCCGCGTTGAAGCAAGACATTGCCCATAAGGGGCGTGGGCGATCACCGCTTTTTCGGTTTCAAGGCATGGAGTGCGTCAACCCTCTCGGATTGAGCGTAAAATTACCGGCAGTGAACGATGGAATTTAGGAGAATCCCGTGGCCCAGCAAACGAAGTCGATCTGGTTGTCCTATGACCTTGGCGTTCAAGGCGACTATGAGGGCCTCTACGCATGGTTGGATGATCACCAAGCCAAGGAATGCGGTTCCAGCGTCGCATTTTTCAAATACGACTTTCAGGGCGACCTGACGGAGTCACTGATGAGTGACATTGGCGGAGCTGTTTCCCTAGATAAAAGATCGAGGTTTTACGTCATTTTCAAGGAGAAGGACCGAATGAAGGGCGCCTACTTGAAGGGGCGTCGCAAGACTGCGCCGTGGGAGGGCCATGGCGCCAATGGCGAATCGGCGGAAGATCTGGGTGAACCATGAGTCCCTCCAACAGAAGCTTGTTGGTTGATACGGGCTTCTTCTTCGCACTGTACGATGAACGCGAGGATCGTCACGCGGACGCTTTGAAGATGCAGGAGTGGTTGGAGGCGCTCGTTGTAGTCATGCCTTGGCCAGTGCTCTATGAGACGATGAACACTCGCTTTGCCCGAAGAAGAGACGTCATGACCCGCTTCGATGCCTTGGTGTCGAGCCGGGATACGTTGCTGGTTGATGATTCGTCTTATCGGAGTCGGGCCTACGGACGGGCAGTGGCATCTTCCCAGCGCGGAGAGCCAGTGAGTCTCGTCGATGCCATCCTTCAAGCCATCATTGGAGACGTCAACATTCCAATAGCGGCGATGCTCACCTTCAACCGACGCGATTTCGCTGCTGTCTGCGCCCAGCATTCGGTCGAGTTGCTGCCCTGACTGGCGGCTGATTGCGCGATGCTCGGCATTGTGCCGCAGCCCACCAACGAAATCAAGGAGTTGCGGGGCATTACGCGGCTTCCAAATTGATTCGCAAAAGGGTACAGTGCGCCCGTTTCGAAACGAGCGGCCCATGCGGTGCCGTGAACCCTCCCCCGTCGGCGCGGCCCGTTGATGCCATGAAGCCCACCAACATTCAGGATCCCAACTACTTCCACAAGGTGGTGGACTGCCAGTGGGCCTGCCCGGCGCACACCCCCGTGCCCGAGTACATCCGCCTGATCGCCGAAGAGCGCTACACCGAAGCCTACATGCTCAACTGGGACAGCAACGTCTTTCCCGGCATTCTCGGCCGCACCTGCGACCGGCCCTGCGAGCCCGCCTGCCGGCGGGTGCGCACCGAGGAGAAGCCGGTCGCCATCTGCCGGCTGAAGCGGGTGGCGGCCGACCACAAGGGCGACATCGGCCCGTACCTGCCCCGGGTGCCCACCGTCGGCAACGGCAAGCGCATCGCGCTGCTGGGGGCTGGCCCGGCCTCGTTGGCGGTGGCGCGGGACCTGCTGCCGCTCGGCTACGAGGTGCATCTGTTCGAGCGGGATCCCGCGGGCGGCGGCATGATGCGCAGCCAGATACCGGCCTTCCGCCTGCCGGCGGACGTGCTGGAGGAGGAGGTGGACCTGATCCTCGACATGGGCGTCGAATGCCATTTCGGCCACGAGATCACCAGCATGAAGGCGATGCTGGAGATGGACTTTGACGCCTACTTCGTCGGCACCGGCGCGCCTCGGGGAAGGGACCTCAAGCTGCCGGGCCGAGACGAGGTGGACCAGCACATCTCCATCGGCATCGATTGGCTGTCCAGCGTCGCCTTCGGCCACGTCGATTCCATCGCCGGCAACGTCATCGTCATGGGCGGCGGCAACACCGCCATGGACTGCTGCCGCACCTCCAAGCGGCTCGGCGCGGACAGCGTCACGGTGGTGGTGCGCTCCGCCTTCGAGGTGATGAAGGCTTCGGACTGGGAGAAGGAGGATGCCATGCGCGAAGGCATCCCCATCATCAACAACCGGCCGCCCAAGGCGTTCACGCACGAGAACGGCAAGCTGACCGGCGTCCTGTTCGGCTGCGTCAAGCCGGTCGAGGGCGACGACGGGCGGCTGCGCTACGAACCGAGCGGCGAGGATGACGTGTTCCTGTCGGCCGACCACATCCTCATGGCCATTGGCCAGGAGAACCACTGCCCGTGGATTGAACGCGACTTGGGCATCGCGTTCGACAAGTGGGATTGCCCGGTGCTCGATGAGGCCACCCTGCAGTCCACCCATCCCAAGGTCTTCTTCGGCGGCGACTCGGCCTTCGGACCGGAGAACATCATCTGGGCGGCGGCCCACGCCCACCAAGCCGCCATCTCCATTCACCTGTTCTGCCAAGGCAAGGACCTAAAGGCCGACCGCCCCCCGGAGGGCGTCAACCTGATCAGCACCAAGATGGGCATCCACGAGTGGAGCTACGACAGCGAGCACGACCCGGCGGCGCGCCATCCGGTGCCCCACGCGGACAAGCGCCAGGCCTTGGGCAACATCAAGATCGAGGTGGAGCTCGGCTTCGACAAGCGCTTGGCGGCCAAGGAGGCGCAGCGCTGCCTCAACTGCGACGTGCAGACGGTCTTCACGGACCGGCTGTGCATCGAATGCGACGCCTGCGTTGACATCTGCCCCATGGACTGCATTTCGTTCACCGAAAACGGCGAGGAGCCGGAGCTGCGTCAGCGGCTGATGGCCCCGGCCGCCAATGGCGAGCAGGACCTCTACGTTTCCGGCCACCTGCCCACGGGCCGGGTGATGGTCAAGGACGAGGACGTCTGCCTGCACTGCGGCCTGTGCGCGGAGCGCTGTCCGACCAACGCCTGGGACATGCAGCGCTCCGTGGTCCACATCCCGCAGCTAGGCTCCTACGCCCAATGAACGTCACCTACAACGACTTCGTCATCCGCTTCGCCAACGTCAACGGCTCGGGCTCGGCGAGCGCCAACGGCATGTTCGCCAAGGCGCTGTTCCGCATGGGCATCCCGGTGGCGGCGCGCAACATCTTCCCCTCCAACATCCAGGGGCTGCCCACCTGGTTCGAGGTGCGCGTGAGCGAGCGGGGCCACCTCGGCCGCCGCGAGGGCGTGGACATCATGGTGGCCATGAACGCCGAGACCTATGCGGAGGACATCGCCGACATCAAGCCGGGCGGCTACCTGTTCCACGACAGCTCAAAGCCCTTGGCCGCGCATCTCAGGCGCAGCGACGTCAACGAGGTCGGCATGCCCATCGCCGCCCTGCTGCTGCCCGAGTTCAGCGACCTGAAGCAGCGGGGGCTGTTCAAGAACATCGTCTATCTGGGCGCGCTCTCGGCGCTGCTGAACATCGAGTTCGAGGTCATCACCGGCATGGTGGCCAAGCAGTACCGGGGCAAGGACGACTTGATTGCGCCCAACATCCATGCCCTGGAGATCGGCCGCCGCTACGCCCTGGACTACTTAGGCGGCCCCATCGAATACCAAGTGCGGCGCTCAAGCGCCAACGGCGAGAAGATTCTCATCGACGGCAACACCGCCGCCGCCCTCGGCGCGCTCTACGGGGGGGCCACGGTCTGCGCGTGGTATCCGATCACGCCGTCCACCTCGGTGGCGGAGTCCTTTGAGCGGCACGCCAACGCCTTGCGCAAGGACGAGGCCACCGGCGCCAACAAGTTCGCCGTCATCCAAGCCGAGGACGAGCTGTCCGCCATTGGCATCGTCATCGGCGCCGGCTGGAACGGCGCCCGCGCCTTCACCGCCACCAGCGGCCCCGGCATTTCGCTGATGTCGGAATTTCTGGGGCTGGCCTACTTCGCGGAGATTCCGGCCGTGATCTTCGACATCCAGCGGGCCGGCCCCTCCACCGGGATGCCCACCCGCACCCAGCAAAGCGACCTGACCGCGGCGGCCTACGCCTCCCACGGCGACACCCGACACGTGCTGCTGTTCCCGTCGTCGCCCAAGGAGTGCTTCGACTTTGCCGCCGAGGCGCTGGATCTGGCGGATCGGCTGCAAACGCCGATCATCGTCATGAGCGACCTGGAGCTGGGGATGAACGACAACGTCTCCGAGCCCTTCGAGTGGAGCGACGGGCGGCGCTACGACCGGGGCAAGGTGCTTGACGCGGCGGCGCTGGACGCCGCCGGCGAGTTCGGCCGCTACCTCGACGTGGACGGCGACGGCATCGGCCAGCGCACGCTGCCGGGCGCGCATCCGGAGCGGGGCGCGTTCTTCACGCGCGGCACCTCGCGCGACGAGCACGCCCGCTACACGGAAAGCCCGGAAGCCTACCAGCGCAACATGGAGCGGCTGGAACGCAAGTGGGCCACCGCTGCCGAACTGACGCCGCAGGCCGAGATCGCCGACGCCGGCCGCCGCAACGGCATTCTCTACTACGGAACCAGCGCCATGCCCATGACCGAGGCGCTGGAGCTGCTCCAAGCGCAGGGCATCGCCTTGGATCGCCTTCGCGTGCGCGGCTTCCCGTTTGGCAAGGAGGTGTTCGACTTCATTGGCCGCCACGAGCGCGTGTTCGTGGTCGATCAGAACCGAGACGCGCAGATGCGCTCGCTGCTGATCAACGAAGGGGTGGCCGAACCGGCCAAGCTCGTCTCGGTTCGGTACTATGCCGGCCTGTCGATCTCCGCCGACACGATTCGCGACCAAGTGCTTATGTACTACCAAGCCGAGCGGCTGCCGCGCCTCACGGAGGTGGGCTCGTGACCTTCGTGGTCAAGCCGCGCATCCGCCATCCGCAGCTGCCGGTCAACGACCTCGGCCTCACCCGCCGCGACTACGAGGGCGCCGTCTCCACGCTCTGCGCCGGTTGCGGGCATGACTCGGTCAGCGCCGCCATTGCCGCCGCCTGCGCCGAGCTCTCCCTGCCGCCGCACCGTTTCGCCAAGGTCTCCGGCATCGGCTGCTCCTCGAAGACGCCGAGCTACTTCCTGGGCAAGTCCCACGGCTTCAATTCGGTGCATGGCCGCATGCCGTCGGTGGCCACCGGCGCCAACCTGGCCAACCGGTCGCTCTACTGCGTGGGCGTCTCCGGCGACGGCGACAGCGCCTCCATCGGCTTGGGCCAGTTCGCGCACATCGTTCGCCGCCGCATCAACATGGTTTACATCGTTGACAACAACGGCACCTACGGGCTGACCAAGGGCCAGTTCTCCGCCACCAACGACCGCGGCTCGACCAGCAAGAAGGGGGTGCCCAACCTCTATGAGCCCATCGATCTGGTGAGCATGGCGCTGCAGATTGGCGCCGGGTTCGTGGCCCGCAGCTTCTCCGGCGACAAGAAGCAGCTGGTGCCGCTGATCAAGGCGGCGCTGGCGCATCCGGGCATGGCGTTCCTCGACGTGATCTCGCCGTGCGTGGCCTTCAACAACCACAACGGCTCCACCAAGAGCTTCGACTACGTGCGCGGCCACAGCGAACGGTTGGTGGAGGCGGACTTCCTGCCGGCGCAGGCGGAAATCACCGCCGACTACGACCCGGGCACCACCGAGGACGTGCCCATGCCGGACGGTTCCATCCTGCGGCTGTCCAAGGTGGCCAAGGATTTTGACGTCCACGACCGCATCGGCGCCCTGGAGTACGTGCAGCGCAAGCAGGAGCGGGGCGAAGTGGCCACCGGCCTGCTCTACGTGGAACCCGACGCCGCGGATTGCCACGACATGCTGGGCACGGTGGAAACCCCCTTGAACGCCCTGACCGAGGCCGACCTGTGCCCGGGCGAGGCGGCTCTTGAACGATTGAACGAGAGTTTTCGCTAAAGCCACCCGGTGGCGAACGATGGCCATGACTCGAACGTGACCTGCGCAATGAGCGCGGAGTTTCGTGCATCAAACCGCCTCTCGCCCCCTGGGCGAGAGGCGGTTTGACGCTCCCCATGCCGGGCAGTATCATCCGCCCGCCATTTCGGTTCGGGCAGTTCACGGGGTATGGCGCAGTCTGGTAGCGCGCCTGCTTTGGGAGCAGGATGTCGGGAGTTCAAATCTCTCTACCCCGACCATTGCCGCCTTGCTTCGTTGCGCTCGTAGCTCAACTGGATAGAGCATCTGCCTTCTAAGCAGGCGGTTGAAGGTTCGAGTCCTTCCGGGCGCGCCACACGTCAAGTTCCTGCCGCAATCCGGCGGGCGTGGCCGGGCGGTTGCCGAACGGCTGCGAACGGGCAACTGCGGACGGGTTAATGGTGGGCGTAGCTCAGTTGGTAGAGCTCCGGGTTGTGATCCCGGCGGTCGTGGGTTCAAGTCCCATCGTCCACCCCATGCGATTTGCGGGAACGTCTTAAGCTCTATGCAAGTATCACTGGAAGTTGTCTCCGGCGTGGAACGTCGGCTCACCATTGTCGTTCCCTCGCAGGAGTTTGAGGATCGTGTCGTCGGCAAGCTGCTCGACTTGAAGGGCAGCGTTCGCCTGCCGGGCTTCCGGCCCGGCAAGGTGCCTTTGAAGGAGGTCCGGCGCCGGTTTGGGTCCGCGGTGCGGGCGGATGCCGCGGACGAGGCCATGCGCGCCAGCTATGAGGAGGCCGTGGCGCAGGAGTCGCTCGTGCCCGTGAGCGTTCCCCGCTTGGAGGCGGTTCAGCTTGAGCCCGGTGCGGACCTTGAGTTCACCGCCAGCTTTGAAGTCCTGCCGGAGGTCGAGCTCGCTGATCTGGCCGCAGTTGAAGTGCAGCGGCCCCAGGCTGAGATCACCGATGCCGACGTGGATTCCATGCTTGAAAGCCTGCGCGAGCAGCAGCGCACCTGGCACGCCGTTGAACGGGTGGCCACCGAGGGCGACCGGGTGCAGGTGGACTTCGAGGGCCGCCTTGACGGCGAGGCGTTCGACGGCGGCAGCGGCAAGGACGCGCAGCTGGTGTTGGGCGCGGGTCAGCTGGGCGAGGACTTCGACAAGGCCCTGACCGGCCTTGAAGCGGGTGCGGCGACCTCGTTTGACGCCGCCTTCGCGGACGACCATCCGAACGAGGCGCTGCGCGGGCGCACGGTTCGCTTCGAGGCCACCGTGAAGCTCGTGGAGGAGCCGCGGCTGCCTGATCTTGATGAGGCCTTCTTCGAATCCATGGGCGTCAAGGAAGGTGGCCTGCCTGCTTTCCGGGAGGAAGTGACGGGCAACATGCAGCGGGAAATGGAGGATCGAATTCAGCATCTCGTCGTCACGCAGGTGATGGACGAACTGCATCGCCTGCACAGCGTTCAGTTGCCGCCGGCGCTGGTGGACCGGCAGATTCAGGCCCGCAAGGAGGCGATGCTGAGCCAGATTGCGCCCTCGGGCCGCCGCCGCTTGGATCCATCGTCGTTGCCAGACGAGCTGTTCCGGGACCAGGTGGAGAAGGAGGTCGCCGTCGGCTTGGTGACCCGTCAGATTCGCAAGGCCCACGCTCTCGAACTCGATGGCCAAGCCGTCCGCGCCGAGGTTGAGCGCATCGCGGCGTCCTATGCGGAGCCGGAGGCGGTGGCCCGCTCCATCTACCAGGACGAGAGCTACTTGGATCGCATTGAGGAGCGGGTGGCCGAGAGGCAGTTGGTCGCCTTCGTCTTGGAACAGGCCAAGGCAAGTGTGCTAAAAAGCACCTATCAGGAAATCGTGGCCGGCCAAGCCTTGCCGCTGAAGGAGGAGTCGCCGGCAGCTCCCGCTGGCGGGCGGGATGGCGGCGCCGGCGCAGCGGACGGCACCACCGTAGGAACCCCGGGCACCGCCGCCTGAATCGCAACAGGAGAACGCAATGACCCAACAAGGCAGCGTCCCGGAGATCGCCAGCCTCGGCTTGGTTCCCATGGTGGTGGAGCAATCCCCCCGCGGCGAGCGGTCCTATGACATCTACTCGCGCCTGCTCAAGGACCGCATCATCTTCATGGTCGGCCCAGTCGAGGACCAGGTGGCCAACCTGGTCATCGCCCAGATTCTGTTTCTGGAGTCTGAGAACCCGGACAAGGACATCCACCTCTACATCAATTCCCCGGGCGGCGCCGTGACCTCCGGGATGGCGATCTACGACACCATGCAGTTCGTCCGCTGCGACGTCAGCACCCTATGCATCGGCCAGGCGGCCAGCATGGGCGCCTTTCTGCTCGCAGCCGGCCAGCCGGGCAAGCGCTTTGCCCTGCCCAATTCACGGATGATGCTCCATCAGCCGGCAGTCGGCGGCATGCGCGGGGTGGCCGCCGACATCGAAATACAGGCCAACGAGATACTCGCGATGCGGGAGCGGCTGAACGGACTGCTCGCTGAGCACACCGGGCAGCCGATCGAACGCATTCGCGCTGATTCCGACCGGGACTTTTGGATGAACGCCGGCGAGGCGGAGGCCTATGGCTTGGTCGATCTCGTGCAGCAGCCCCGTCGGCAACTGGCCAAGGCCGTTGGGCAATGAGCCAAGCGCGGAGCCTCGCGCAGCGAAACTCCAACGTCCCTTGGCCGCAGGCCAAGGGACGCTTGCAAAGCCAGTTGGCATGAAACATAGTTGGCAACGCACTTGACGACGCTTTCAGAAACGCTTCCGACCCATTGCCGCTTCTGCTCGAACGGCCAATGGCCCAGCCCCTCCCGGCAGGGCCACGGCGTTCAGGGCGGCAGGTCGCGGGCGGTGGAGAAGACGAGGTAACCATGGCGGAAAAAGGCGGCCGCGGCGACGACGCGGGCAAGCTTCTGTATTGCTCCTTTTGCGGCAAAAGCCAGCACGAAGTGCGCAAGCTCATCGCCGGACCCTCGGTGTTCATCTGCGATGAGTGCGTGGAACTGTGCAACGACATCATTCGCGAGGAGGCTTCGGACGCCAGCCAAGGCGGCGAGAGCAGCAAGCTGCCCATCCCGGCGGAGATCAACAACATTCTCGATGAGTACGTCATTGGCCAGGACCACGCCAAGAAGGTTCTGGCAGTCTCGGTGTACAACCATTACAAGCGCCTGAACTACACGGGCAAGAAGGATGACGTGGAGCTGTCCAAGTCCAACATCCTGCTGATCGGCCCTACGGGTTGCGGCAAGACGCTGCTCGCCGAAACGCTGGCCCGGCTGCTTGACGTGCCCTTCACCATCGCCGACGCAACCACCCTCACGGAGGCGGGCTACGTGGGCGAGGACGTTGAGAACATCATTCAAAAGCTGCTGCAGAAGTGCGACTACGAGGTGGAGCGAGCCCAGGTCGGCATCGTTTACATCGACGAGATCGACAAGATCTCGCGCAAGTCCGACAACCCCTCGATCACTCGGGACGTTTCCGGGGAGGGGGTGCAGCAGGCGCTGTTGAAGCTCATTGAGGGAACGGTCGCCTCCGTGCCGCCGCAAGGGGGGCGCAAGCACCCGCAGCAGGAGTTTCTGCAGGTCGATACCAGCAACATCCTGTTCATCTGCGGAGGCGCGTTCTCCGGCTTGGACAAGATCATTCTCGACCGCTCGGACAAGTCCGGCATTGGCTTCAGCGCCGAGGTCAAGGGCGAGGAGTCGCGCGGGCAAATTGGCGAAACCCTTCGCCAAGTGGAGCCGGAGGACCTGATCCGCTACGGCCTCATCCCCGAATTCGTCGGCAGGCTGCCGGTGGTGGCCACAATCGATGAACTCGATGCCGACGCCTTGGTGCGCATTTTGACGGAGCCGCGCAATTCGCTGACCAAGCAGTATGGCAAGCTGTTCGAGATGGAGAACGTCGAAGTGGACTTCCGAGAGGACGCCCTGCAGGCCATCGCGCGCAGGGCCATGGAGCGCAAGACCGGCGCCCGCGGCCTGCGCTCCATACTGGAGTCCGTGCTGCTCGAAACCATGTACGACCTGCCCTCATCGGACTCGGTCGCCAAGGTCATCATCGACGAAAGCGTAATCAACGGCGAAAGCGAGCCGATGCTGATGTACGAGAACAAGGAGCAGGCCAAGGTCGCCCAAGAGGAGTAGGGCAGGGCCTTAAAGCCCGCCGAACCCCTTGCCGCCCGTGAAGGTCGTCAAAGCCATTCCCGTCCTGCCGTTGCGCGACATGGTGGTCTATCCGCATGGCGTGCAGCCCTTGCTGGTGGGCACGGAAAGCTCCATCAAGGCCATTGAGGCAGCCGTGGGCGGCGATCAGCAAGTGCTGCTCGTGGCCAAGCGGGAGGCCGGCAGCGAGCCGGCGCAAGCCTCCGATCTGCATGCGGTGGGCACCTTGGCGACCGTGCTGCAGTCGCTCAAGTCGCCGCCCGGCGCAACTGTGAAGATTCTCGTTGAGGGCCGGGCCCGGGCCAGGATCGAGCGGCTTGACTTCACCGGCACCCATGTCACGGCGGCGGCCGTTCCGCTGGCGGATGCGGGGTTGGAGCAGGCCCAGGCCGAGGCGCTTCGTCGCGCGGCGTTGTCCGAGTTCGAGCGCTACGCGCAGGACAGCCGCAAAGTCCCCCAGGAGGTCTTGGCTTCGTTGTCGAGCCTGACGGACTTGAGTCGGCTGCTCGACGCCGTGGCGGCGCAAGTCGATGTCCCCGCGCAACGCAAGCAGGCCCTGCTCGAGGAGCTTGACCTCGGCAGAAGAGCGGAACTGCTGACGGGCCTGATGGCCGGTCAGGTCGGTCAAGGCGAGCTGGACAAGGCGATCCGCGGGCGCGTCAACCAGCAGATGGAAAAAAGCCAGCGCGAGTACTACCTCAACGAGCAAATGAAGGCGATTCAGAAGGAACTGGGCAAGAGCCAGGAGTCGCCGGACGAATTCGAGGCCTTGGCCAAGTCGATCGAACAAGCCCGCCTGCCCAAGGAGGCCCGGGAGAAGGCCCTTGCCGAACTCGGCAAGCTCAAGCAGATGCCGCCGATGTCGGCGGAAGGCACGGTGGTGCGGACCTACCTCGACTGGATGGTTCGCATTCCCTGGAGAAGGCGCAGCCGCTTGGCCCGCGACATGGCGCGCGCCGAGCGCGTCCTGAATGAGGATCACTACGGGCTCGAGGAGGTCAAGGAGCGGGTTTTGGAGTGCCTTGCCGTTCAGGCGCGCACCAAGCGGACCCAAGGGCCGATCCTCTGCTTGGTGGGCCCGCCCGGCGTGGGCAAGACCTCGCTCGGCGAGAGCATCGCCCGAGCCACCGGCCGCCGCTTCGCCCGCATGGCATTGGGCGGGGTGCGCGACGAGGCCGAGATCCGCGGCCACCGCCGCACCTACATCGGCTCCCTGCCGGGCAAGCTGCTGCAGAAGATGGCCAAGGTGGGGGTGCGCAATCCGCTCGTCCTGCTCGATGAAGTCGATAAGCTGGGCACGGACTATCGAGGCGATCCGGCCAGCGCCCTGCTCGAAGTGCTGGATCCGGAGCAAAACAATCGCTTCAACGACCACTATCTGGAGGTGGACTACGACCTCTCCGATGTCTTCTTCATCTGCACGTCCAATTCCCTGGCCATTCCGGCGCCGCTGCTGGACCGCATGGAGGTGATCCGGCTGCCCGGCTACATGGAG
This sequence comes from Gammaproteobacteria bacterium, assembly GCA_026709365.1. Lineage (GTDB taxonomy): Bacteria > Pseudomonadota > Gammaproteobacteria > Pseudomonadales > Azotimanducaceae > Azophilus. The sequence goes on along the minus strand of JAPOTD010000104.1, from coordinate 4,628 downwards.
GAGGAGAAGCTCAACATCGCCCGGCGCTTCCTGCTGCCCAAGCAAATGGCGGCGGCGGGGCTGGCGTCCAGGGAGCTTGGGGTTGACGACGATGCCCTGATCCACCTGATCCGCCACTACACCCGCGAGGCGGGGGTGCGCGGCTTGGAACGGGAGTTGGCCAAGCTCGCCCGCAAGGTGGTTCGGCAACAGGTCGCGAGCGGCGACGGCGGCGGCATCGCCATCGGGGCGGCCGATTTGGAGCGCTACAACGGGGTGCGCAAGTTCACCTACGGACTGGCCGAGGAGCACAGCCGGGTGGGCGTCGCCACGGGCTTGGCCTGGACGGAAGCGGGCGGTGAGCTGCTTAACATTGAAGCCGTGGCGGTGCCCGGCAAAGGGCGCCAGACCCGCACCGGCTCCTTGGGCGATGTCATGCAGGAGAGCATTCAGGCGGCGCTGACCTTCGTGCGCAGCCGCAGCGAATCCCTCGGCGTGCCCGGCGACTTCCACCAAAAGTACGATCTGCACGTGCATGTGCCCGAAGGGGCCACGCCCAAGGACGGTCCCAGCGCCGGCATCGGCATGTGCGCGGCATTGGTGTCCGTGGCGACCGGCTCGCCGGTGAAGGCCAGCGTTGCCATGACCGGCGAGATCACCCTGCGCGGGCGGCTGCTGCGCATCGGCGGGCTCAAGGAGAAACTGCTGGCGGCCCATCGGGGCGGCATCCGGGAGGTCGTCATCCCGGCGGAAAACGAACGCGACCTCAAGGAAATTCCGGACGGCGTCAAGTCAGGCCTGAACATCCATCCGGTGCAGTGGATGGACCAAGTGCTTGACTTGGCACTGGAATCCCATTCGGTTTCGCCCCTGTCGCTGACCAGCGAGGCGATGCCGCCCGCGACGGCTGCCTTGGAGCCCGATCTTGCCGCTGACCCGCATTGACGTTGGATGCGCCTTGCCGGCGGGAAATGAGAACGGTGGTTTGCCAAGGAAGGCCAAGCAAAAGCGGACGTCAGTCAAAAGGGCCGAGGAAAAAGGCCGAGAAATCTTGCAGGGACTTCAAGGCGCTGGTATAAGATTCGCGTTTCTGTTGGCTCGCCGGAATGAGGCGCAATGCGGCTCACGCTGGCGCTCAGGCGATGGATGTGGCCGTGTGCTGGCAAGTGTCGGCTTTTCGGCTTCGTTGACACACTCAACTCATGGGAGCACAAGCACAGTGAATAAATCAGAACTCATTGATCAGGTTGCCAACGCAGCGGATCTGTCCAAGGCTGACGCCGGCCGTGCGGTTGACGCAGCGCTTGACTCCATCACCGGGGCGCTCAAGCAATCTGAACCGGTGTCCCTGGTCGGTTTCGGCACATTCCTGGTGCGGGAGCGGGCGGCGCGCAAGGGGCGCAACCCCCAAACTGGCGAGAACATCGACATCGCCGCCTCCCGGGCCGCCGCCTTCAAGCCCGGCAAGGCGCTCAAAGATGCCCTGAACTAAACGCGGGGCGCCTCCGGCGTTCGCTTGGGGCCACTCCAAGTCCCGTTGCTCCAAGTCCCATTGGGGTGCGCTTAGCGCATAGTTTCGCTCGTCATGCTGCAGAGACTTCGCGACCAAACCCAAAGCACCGGCTTCAAGATCATTGTTGCCGTGCTGGTCTTTGCGCTGGCCTTCTTCGGTTTTGGCGCCTTCAACGTCTTCGCGCCCGGCGACCCGGCCGTGGCCAGCGTCAATGGGGACGACATCACCCAAGGGGCCCTGCTGCAGGAGACGGAGCGGGAAAAGCGTTTCCTGTTGATGGAGGGCAGCGAATCCGCCGACCTTGATCCGCTGCAAGTGCAGTCAAGGGCCTTGGAGCGGCTGGTCACCCGCACTTTGCTGGAGCAGATTGTCGAGGATCTGGACTTGGCGGCAGCCCCGTCCCGAGTCAATGCCGCGGTGGTTGCCGATCCCGGCTTTCAGATCGATGGGCAGTTCAACAGCGACCTCTATCGCCGCGGCCTCTCGGCCATGGGCTTCACCCCGACCGATTACATGGCGGCGCTCGCCAAGCAGATGAGCAGCGACCAGCTGCGGCTCGCCATCTCCGATTCGGTGTTCGCCACGGACTGGGAGACGCGCTCGTTCGCGCGCCTGATGGACCAAAAGCGGGATCTTGCATGGCTGCCGTTCACCGTCACCCACTTCGGCGAGGGCGTGGCGGTGGATGCCGCCCAGGTCGAGACCTACTACGAGGAGCACCGGACGGAGTTGATGACCGAGGAGACCGTGGATGCCGCCTACGTCGAGTTGGCTTGGGATCAGATGCTGGACGATCCCGCCATCGAAGTCACCGAGGCCGATCTTGAGCGGGAGCACGCGGCGGACAAGGCGGCAGCGGAAGCCAATGAGCAGCGCCGAAGCTCGCACATTCTGCTGCGCTTCGGCGACGAGCGCACCGAGGCGCAGGCCATTGCGCTGCTGGAGGACATCAGCGGGCGCATCGCCGCCGGGGAGTCCTTTGCGGAATTGGCGCAAACCTACTCCGAGGATCCCGGCTCCGCCCAACTCGGCGGTGACCTTGGCGCCGTGGGCCAGGGCATATTCGATCCAGATTTTGAAGCGGCTTTGTGGGCCTTGGAGGTCGGCGAGCTCTCAGTGCCCGTCAAGTCGGCCTTCGGCTATCACCTGATCCGGCTGGACGGCATTGAAGCCGTCGAGTTTCCGGCGTTTTCGGAACGCCGGGCGATCCTCGAGGAACGCCTGCGCCGAGCTGCGGCGGAGGCGTTGTTCACTGAGCGGATGCGCGAACTGGACAGCCTCGCCTTCGAGAACAACGACTCCCTCACAGCCGTGGCTGAGGCCCTTGGCCTCGAAGTCCAGCGGGTCGAGGGCATCAGCCGCACCATCGGGGATGCGGTCTTTGCCAATGCGGACATCCGCGAGGCCCTCTTTGCGGCCGATGTGCTGCTTGACGGGAACAACACCGCCGCCCTTGAGTACGGCGCCAACCGCGCCGTCGTCGCCCGAGTGGACGAGCACCATGCTTCCGTACTCAAGGCCTTGGACGAGGTGCGCCCGCAAATCGAGGCCCTGCTCGTCGAACGGACAGCCCAAGCCCGGCTGGCCGAAGCCTTTGATGCCGCATTGGCTAGGGTGCGGGCGGGTGATGGCGTGGCCGCAGTGGCCGATGAGCACGGCTTGGCATGGCAGACCCTGGAGGCGGCGGGCCGAACCGATCCGCGCCCGCCCCCCGAGGTGGCCGAGGCCGCCTTCGCCTTGAGCCGGCCCGAAGCAGGCGGCAAGAGCGTTGGCGCAGCCGCCCTGGGCGCCGGGGGCAAGGCCATTGTCACCGTCACCCGAGTGGTCGAAGGCGATGTCTCCGCCTTGGCGGACTCGGAATTGGACGGCTTGCGCGAGCTGTTCGTCACCCGCAGCGAAACCCTGGACTACGAGGCCCTCTACCAAGGCTATTTGGCCGATGCCGACATCTCGCGGCGCATTGCCCCGTCGGACTGATTGCCGGCCGGTGCAGTGAAATCGCCGGCCGTGGATTGGTCCCGCACCAAGTTTGGGGAGCGTCTGCTGGCGGAGGAGCAGCCGCGCTTGGATGAAATGGTGCGGCGGCTGCATGGCGATGTGCTGGTTTGGTCCGGCCCCTTCTCAGAGTCGGCGCGCGGCGTCAAGCGCTGCATGGCGCGCCGCTGCCTCTACCTCTCCAACGGTCGATCGAAAGCCCGCGATGAGCTGGGCATGGCCACTTTCGCCAGTCGCCTGGAAGCGCTGCCCTTGCCGAACAACAGCGTGGACGGATTCGTCTTGCACCACAGTTTGGAGCTTGCAGGCGATCCGCGCCGGGCGCTGCGCGAGGTGGGCCGGGTCGTCGCTCCCGGGGGCCGCATCGGCATTTGCGCGTTCAACAGCTTCAGCGCCTGGGGTCTGCGCCGCCTCTACGGCCGCTTCCGGGCGGACGTGTTTTCGGATGTGAGGTTCGTCAACCCGCTGCGGCTTTTCGATTGGTTGGCGCTGCTCGGCCTGCAGCTTGACCAGCCTGCGGAGTACTTGGGCTTCGGCGCACCGGTGAACATCGCCCGGAGCCTTCCGGTCGGCGGCAAGCGCCTCGCGGGTTGGATCGGCGATGCCCGCCCCCCCTTGGGCGCGGTTCTGTTGGCCTCGGCGGTGAAGCAGTCGCAGGGTGCAAGCTTCGCGGGGCCGACCCGGCCATTGCGGGGCCGCAAGCTCGCCGCCGCCAGCTATCCGCGCACCTGGGCGCGCGGTCGCCACTGCCGTGGTTGAGATCTACACGGACGGCTCCTGCTTGGGCAATCCGGGGCCGGGAGGCTGGGCGGCCTTGCTGCGCCACCAAAATGCGGAGAAGCTACTGTCCGGGGCCGAGCCCGACACCACCAACAACCGCATGGAGCTGATGGCGGCCATCGTGGGGCTTGAGCAACTCAAGGTGGCCAGCCAAGTGCGGCTGACCACGGATTCGCAATACGTGCGCCAAGGCATCACCGCGTGGATCGCGGGCTGGCGCGCCAACGGTTGGCGCACGGCGAACCGCAAGCCGGTCAAGAACCAGGATCTTTGGCGCCGCCTTGACGCCGCCGTCGCCCCGCATGACGTGCAGTGGCGTTGGGTCAAGGGCCATAGCGGCGACCCGTTCGTTGTCCGGGTC
>JAPOTD010000092.1 GCA_026709365.1 Gammaproteobacteria bacterium | reverse complement strand
GGCGGGCACTTCGGCGACGCTCAAGGGCCTTGCCGCGGACACGGCCTACGCGGTGGCTGCGCGCGTCCTCATCACCGGCGGCGACAAGGGGCCCTGGTCCCCGGAGGGCCGGGGCCGCACCGGGCTCGACGCGCGGCTGCCGCCGCGCATGGGCGCGCCGGCCGTGGCCCCCCACGCGGTGGACGGCGCATCAAGGCTGGACGCCACCTGGACGCGGGTGGCCTGGACGGACTCCAACGACGTGTCGCATCCGATTGCGGAGTACCAGTACCGCTACCGGGCCGACGGCGGCGCTTGGACGGCGCCCACCGGCGCCCAGGCGGGTTCCGGCGAGGCCTCGGCCATGACGCGCTCGATCTCCGGGCTGCCGACCGGCACTTGGCATGAGGTCCAGGTGCGGGCGGTGAACCGGACGGGCGGGGCCGTCCACCCCGGCAAGTGGTCCGAGCCGGGCCGCGGGCGCACTTGGGGCGCGCCGGACCGCGTTGAGGAGCCGGCGGCCCACCTGACCGGCCGGGCGGTCGAGGTGGCGTGGGAGGCGCCGCACGACGGCGGCTCGCCGATCACCGGCTATGACGTGGACTACCGGCTGCAGGGCTCCGGCCGCTGGCGGACGCATCCCTACGGGGGCTGCGCCATGGGCACCTGCGCCGCCGAGGCGTCCATCAACGGGCTGGCGCGTCAGGTTCGGGTGCGCGCGGAGAACGCGCTGGGCATGGGCAAGTGGTCCCGGACGGCCCGGGTGCAGTCCCGCAAGCGGCTGCGGGCATCCTACGGCGCGGCCGCCGCGACCGTGAACGAGGGCGAGTCGCTGCTGGTGACGGTGCGCTTGGACAGCGCCGCCGACCGGGCGGTGTCGGCGCCGGTGACCACCATCGGCGGCGCGGGCGCGTTCCGGCTCGACGGCCTGGTCGGCCGCAAGGCCGAGTTCGTCCTGGTCGCGCTGGAGCTGACCTTCACGTTCGCGGCGCTCCAGGACGCCGACGTGGTCAGCGAGAAGGTGACGCTCGGGTTCGGTGCGCTCCCCGACGGGGTGAGCCTGGCCGCGCCGGCCTCGCTGGTGGTGACCATCAATGACGACGACGCCGCCAACGGCGGCCCGGCGTTCGACGCGGGGGCGGCGGCGGTCCGCTCCGTGGCGGAGAACGCGGCGCCGGGCACGGCGGTCGGGGCGCCAATTGCCGCCACGGACCCGGAGGGCGATCCATTGACCTATACGCTGGGCGGCGCCCATGCGGCGCTGTTCGCGGTGGATGCGTCCAGCGGCCAGCTCCGGGTGGGCGTCGGCGCGGACCTGGATTTCGAGGTGGCACCGGTCCGCTCCGTCACGGTGGAGGTGGGCGACGGCAAGGATGGGTCGGGCGCGTCCGACGCATCCGCGGACGCCGCCATCGCCGTCACCGTGAACCTCACGGACGTGGCCGAGCCGCCGTCGGCGCCCGCCGCGCCGACGCTGACGCCCACAGCCACGACGCTGGCGGCGGCTTGGGCCGAGCCGGACAGTACGGGGCCGCCGATCACCGGCTACGAACTGCACTACCGGGCCATCGGCGAGGCGGGCTGGACCGATGCGCAGCTGTCGGGAACGGCAAGGACGGCCACGCTTTCCGGGCTGTCGGCAGGTGCCGCCCACGAAGTGCGGGTGCGCGCCGCCAACGACGAGGGCGTCGGCGCCTGGTCGGCGGCCGCCAAGGGGAACACCCTGCCGACGGCGTCGCTGGCCGCCGACGCCCTGAAGCCGGAGATCGCGGACGGCAACGCAACCGTGGCGGTGACGTTGAGCGCGTCGGCGGGCGCGGCCGATGGCACGCTCACCGGCGCTTGGCTCGAACGGGACGGGGAGGGCGCCGTCACGGTGCTGGCGGACGGCCTCGCGCTGGCGGGCGGTGCCAAGGTGACGCGGGTCGTGTCCTCATCCGCCCCCGGGCCGCGGACGTTCGGGTTCCGGGCGACCCACGCGCTTGACGGCCGAACCGGCACGGCGACGCAATGGCTGACCGTCAACTGGCGCCCCAAGGTGATCCTGGAGGCGGCGCCCGCCAGCGTCGCCGAGGACGGCGGGCCGGTTGGGATCAGGGTGACGGCGCGGCTCACGGGCACGGCGCTGTCGGCGGCGGCGAAGACGGTGGCCGTGTCGGTGGCGGGCGGCACCGCCACGGCGGGCGACGACTTCGAGGCGGTGGACGGCTTCACGATCGGGATCGCGGGCGGCGAGCGCAGCGGGACCGGGTCGTTCACCCTGAAGCCGGTGGCGGATGCCGCGCGCGAGGGCCCGGAGACTGTCGCGGTGACGGCCACGGCCAGCGACGGCAGCCCGATCACGGCGGTCGCAACGGCGGTCAGCATCGTGGATGCGGATCCGAAGCTGTCGGTGACTGCCCCGGCCAACGGCTACGTCACGGGCACGACCGGCAGCGGCGGCGCCCAGCGGACGGTGATCGACTGCGGCTCCGGGAACCGGACGCTCTGCGCGGCGACCTTGGCCAGCGGCACGAAGGTGACGCTGGCCGCCCAGGCGGACAGCGGCCACCTGTTTGGCGGCTGGACCGGCGCCTGCTCCGGCACGGCGGGCTGCGTGGTGGTGCTGGGCACCGACAGCGCCGTCGGCGCGCGCTTCGTCGCCGCCCGCACGCTGACGGTGGCGAGGCCCGCCAACGGCAAGGTGCTGGGCAAGGTCGGCGCCGCGACGGTGATCGACTGCGGCAGCGACTGCGCGGAGACGCTGGCCGACGGCACCGCGGTCGCCCTGAGCGCCAGCGCCGACGGGGGCCACCGGCTCGGCAGCTGGGGCGGCGCCTGCGCCTCGGAGGCGTCGGCCAGCTGCTCCGTGACGCTGGACGCCGACCGCGCGGTGAGCGTCACGTTCGCGTCCGTCGCGGTGGACGGCCGGTGCGACGAGGCGGCTGTGGACTCCTGCGCGGCGGGGACGCTGAACCGAAGCGCGGTCGCGGACTCCGACAGCCACCACCGGTGGCGCTGCGACGGCATCGATGGCGGCGCCAACTCGCGGACCTGCGCCAGGGTCAAGGACGGCTGCCAGCAGGGCGGGCGCAGCTGGACCGCCGGCGGGCTGACCTGCACCGGATCCGTTGCGGCGGCTTCCAGCGGCGATCTGAAGCCTGCAAGGGACTCTGACGACCCGACCCGGGGCGTGGCGTCCTTCAAGTGCGACGACGGGTCTTGGATTGAGCAGGCGGGATCGGCCTGCACGGTGGACCTCGGCTGCGGCGCTTCCGAGAACGCCTGCCTGACCCCCGGAGTGCAGTCGGTCGGCCTGTCCCGAACGCCGAAAGTAGATGGCCTTTGCGCGGCTACCGAGGCCCAGGCTTGCACGAGCGGCACCCCTAACCGGAGCACACCCGCCGACGTCGTCCGGGAGGACGGCGTGTGCGGCACGTCGCTGAACGCGTGCGCGGGGGGCGCCAGGCGTGTTCTCACCTCGACCAATGAGGCCTACCGGTGGCGTTGCTTGGGCATCGATGGCAAGAAGCGCTGGTCGTGCCTCGGCACCGATGGGCGGAGCGACTGGCGCTGCGAATACGGCGGGCGTTCCCAATCCTGCTCCCTGCCGATCCATGCCGTCAGCTACCACTTGTGTACCGAGGACACGGAGAAGGCGTCGGACTCCCCGACCTGCCTTTTCTGCAAGGACGGCTACGAGAAGGTCGGGGAGGCCTGCATCCCCGAGTGCGGGGACAAAGAGGTTCGTGATACCAACGGGAATTGCGATCGGGTGCATAAGCTGGAAGTTAAAGTCGTTCCATCCGGGAAGGGCACCGTGCGCACCACCGACACTCGGGACGGAAGCTTCAGCTGCACCGACAGCTGCTCCGAGGACGTGGTGCATGACAAGAAGGTCATCCTGATGGTGGAGGCCATGCCGGACTACAGTTGCGGCCTGACCGAAACCTCGTTCGTCATGAACTCGAAAAAGGAAGTGACGGCCAATTGCGATCGGGTGCATAAGCTGGAAGTTAAAGTCGTTCCATCCGGGAAGGGCACCGTGCGCACCACCGACACTCGGGACGGAAGCTTCAGCTGCACCGACAGCTGCTCCGAGGACGTGGTGCGCGGCAAGAAGGTCACCCTGATGGTGGCGGCCAAGCCGGATTACAGTTGCACTCTGACCGAAGATTCGTTCGACATGAAGTCGGACAAGACGGTTACGGCGAACTGCGCCAAGCTCCCTCCACCGCCACAGTGTGGAGCGCTCGAGATGTCCTGCACTACCGGAACTGCGAAGCAGGCGGCGGACAGCCTCAAGCCTCCCGTTAACAAGTGGACGTGCAGCAACGTCGGCGTGACCGAGGCCTGCGAGGATCCGGCGCCGCCCCCGAACTGCGACAAAAAAACCGGGGATCTCGTCTTGGTGGACCAGGAACTCACCTGCAAGTGCAAGGACGGCTATGCGAAGGCCAACGGCGTTTGCAAGAAGCTACTCACACTGACCGTGATCGTCAGCCCGGCTGGTGCGGGCAGAGTGACCGATGCCGACAACGGCATCGACTGCTCGAGCACCTGTTCGTATCAGCTCATTCAATATTCTGCTGTCAATCCGAAGGTGAGTTCCAGCACCGGCTGGGACTGCGACCCCATCGCCAAGTTCACGATGACGCAGGACACGACAAAGGAGACGGAATGCCCTACGACGCTGAAACCCGATGCGGGCGGGCCCTACACGGCTGTCCATTCGTACATATCACCGCCCTTGGGTCCGATATCCTTCTACACGGCGGAGGTCTCGGCCTCCGCGACGGGCGGTGTCCCTCCCTACAGGTTTAGATGGGAAGGCCGCACGGCTGACAGCGCCACGACGATCTATGTATTTTCCATCAGAAGCACCTACCAAAAGGAAGTTTCGGTGACGGACTCGGCAACCCCATCGCGTGGCCCCGAAACGGACACTGCCACCATCTACGCAGGGACCATTGGAGCCGCCAGTGCGCAAGGTGCCAGTGGAGCCCAAGGGGCCAGCGGGGCGCAGGGCGGCGGCGGTGAGGCTGTGCCGTTCGAGGTGCCGCTTGGCGGCGAGCTGCACATCGTCTGGGGCGAGGACGGTGCCATCACGGCCCGCTCCGGGGATGCGAAGGTGGTTGGCGTCAGCGTGGCCTCACCCCAGATTCGGCTCACCGGCGTGGGTGCCGGCACGGCGGCGGCGATCGTTCAGACCGATGCGGGCGAGCTGCGGCTGCCGGTGGTGGTGAAGTGACATGCGGAGGCGGCAGATGAGCGTCAAGGAACGGCTCCGGGCACCGTTGGGAGTCTTCCGTTTGCAGCTGGTGCCAATGGCGTGGGCTTTGCTCCTACCTTCAGCCGTGGTGGCGCAGCCGGACTTGGCGTCGCTGTTCACGACGGAGCCGCGCGCGCCGGTCGTCGGCCCGGCTGAAGGGACCGCTGCGGGAGCAGCGATCGGCCAGCAAGCTGGCATCGGGCATGCCCGCATCGCGCGGGTGGATCGCGGACGCTTGGACGCGCTGCACGAGGCGGTCTCGACCGGGCGCCCGGGCAAGCTGCGGCTGAACCTCCTAAACGGCGTGGAGCACCAGGCGACGATCGAGCGGAGCTCGCCCACGGCGTCGGGCTACACCCTGTCCGGCCCGCTGGACGATGTGCCGTTCGGGCGCACGGTGCTGGTGGTCAACGGCGGCATGGTGGTGGGCCGCGTTTACACGCCCCAAGGCGCTTGGTCGATCCGCACGGCGGGTGCCGTTCAGGTGGTGGAGCCGCTGCGGGCGCAGCCGCTGGGGTGCTCGACCGCTTCGCGCGCTGGCCGCGGGGCCAGTCTGGCCCCGACTGGTCGTTCGCCCGCCATGTTTCGGCCCGTCGGCGTTGCGCAAGTCGAAGAGGTGGCGCATGGAGCGCAAGCAACCGCCAATCTGGATGGGGCTGAGGCGGGGACACCGGCTCTCTCCGCCGCCAAGTCGGCGGCTGGCGATGACGATGGCGTTGTTGACTTGCTCGTGGCGTACCCGTCGTTCGTGCGCGAGATTGAGGGCGGCTACGCGCCGATGCTGGCTTTGATCGACTTGGACATCGCCACGGCGAACGAGGCCTACGCGGCCAGCGGCGTGGACCTTCGGGTCGAGCTCGCCGCCGCTGTGGAGGTGGACTACGATCGGTTCCTGGAGACCTTTTATCTCAGGAACACCGGATCCAATACCTCCTATTCCACCGTGCCGATGCGTGAGGCCATTGATCACCTGTCGGGGCCGGATGACGGCTACATGGACGAGGTGCATGCCCTGCGCAACCGGCACGCGGCGGACTTTGTGCTGCTGCATCTTGGCGGCCCGGGGCACCAAGCGGTCGGCGACCATTACTCCCTTCTAGGCATAGCCTATGCCAACCCTGACGCCTCCAAGGAAAGCATGGAGGCAAATGGGTTCTCGGTGGCGTTCTCCGGGGACGGCACCGTTGTCGCCCATGAACTCGGGCACAACATGGGGCTGTTCCACGACCGCCACGATGACACTAGCAACGACCCGTTTCCCTACAGCCACGGGTTTCGCTACCAGGTGCCGCCCGCCTGGATGCACGGGACGATCATGTCGCAGCGCTCAGGCCATGGTTCGGGGGGCTTCGTGCTGGCGTTCTCGAACCCGGACCTGAGCCATCCGTTGTACCCGAGCCTGAAGCTCGGCGTGTCGGGCGACGAGCCCTCTTCCGAAGAGGACGGGCCGGCGGACGCGGTGCGGCACCTGAACGAGCTGCGCGGCGTAATCGCCAACGTCCGCGCGCGGGCGGACGCCGACCCCTGCCGCTACGCGCTGTCCGGCGACGATGGGGAACTGCCGCCGGAGGGGGGCACGTACCGGCTGCGGCTGGAGACGGGGGCGGACTGCGCCTGGACGGCGGTTGGCGGCGAGTGGGTGTCGTCGGTCTCCCCGACCGAAGGGGTTGGCGGCGGCGAGATCGAGGTTGCCGTCGGCCGGAACCCCCACTGGGGCCGGCCGGTGGAGGTGCTGGCCGGGGGAGGCCTGCACAAGCGCCACCAAGCCGGCTCCCGGCCGATCACGCCGCTTTGCAAGCGCACCATCTGGCCCTACGTCGCGAACCAACTGGAGCGCCTGCACCCGGGAAACGACTACAGCCAGTGGGGCTGCGAACACTATACGCCGCGGGGGCTTTTCAATGAGGAGAACTTGGCGGCCATCCGTGCATTCAACCGTTCCGCGAACTATGTAAGCCGTGCCCATCGGGGCTTTGATTGGTCAAAGCGATGGGGACTGGGGCCCGACGACTGGGGATTGCGGCCCGGCGATCTCGATGGGCTGAGCGGCTTGGTCGATTTGAGGTTCCACTCCGTGGATCGCCTGCCCCCGGAACTCTTCTCCGGGCTGACGGGGCTCAGGTTCCTGAGGATCAGCAACTGGACCGCTAGGGAGCCTACCTTGACAAGCATTGCGCCCGGCGCCTTCCACGGCCTGCCGGGCTTGCGGAAGCTGGAAATCGACGGGCACCGAATCGGCTTGTTTCGGACGGGAACCTTTGCGGGGATGCCCGGCCTGCTCGAATTGTGGATTAACAGCCCAGGAAATTTTGATGCGGATGGCGTACGTCCGCAGGTCACGAGGTTCGAGCCGGGTGCGTTCTCGGGCCTGGACAGCTTGCGGCTGCTGGTGATCGAAGGGCACGAGGCGGGACATTTGGAGGCAGGCGTGGTCGGCGGCCTGCCGAGGCTGCAGGCTCTGTTCCTCCCACAAAATGGGCTTCGGTCGGTAGCGCCGGGGGCGTTGGACGGCCTGACGGAACTGCATCGCCTAGTCCTGCCGCGGAACCGGCTGGGCACGCTGCCAGCCCGTCTTTTTGCGGACTTAACCCAGTTGAAGCAGATCGATCTAGGGGAAAATCAGTTGACGGAGCTGCCAGCGACCCTGTTCGAGGGCTTGGGCGAGCTTGAGGATTTGAGCCTCTGGACCAACCGGCTCACAGCTTTTGAGCTGGGCACCTTCTCGGGGCTGCACGGCCTCAAGGAGCTGAACCTCCAAGACAACCAGTTGCGGAACCTGCCGCCCGGCCTGTTTGGGGATCTTGGGGCATTGGAGATCCTCTCTCTGCGATGGAACCGCTTGGGCGCGCTTCGCGCGGGCACGTTCGACGGTCTCGACAGCCTTCAGTGGCTTTACGCGGTGGGCGCCGGGGTTACTTCACTGGGGCCGGGCGTGCTGGACGGCATGTCGAATCTTCTGGTTCTGGACTTGGATAGGAACGGGCTGTGGCGCATTCCTCCGGGCACGTTCGCCGGCCAGGATTTGCTGGGGTTGCATCTGGAGGGCAACCCGGGGGCGCCGTTCGTGTTCGCGCCGACCCCGGTGCTTCTGCCTGGGCAAGGGGCGTTGGGTCGCGGCCGACCGGCCGCTGTCAGGCTGCATCTGTCTCCGGAAGCGCCCTTTCCCGTGGACGGGCAGCTATCCGTCTCGGGTGGCTCGCTGTCAGACATGGGCAGTGCGCCGCCGGAACGGCAGCACATCGGCGCTGGCTTGGCGCACTCCGTCGGCACCTCGGTCTCACCGGATGGCGACGGCCCGGTGACCGTGCGCGTTGACGGCATACGATGGCCAGGCCAGGCGGGCGATGAGGACCAAGGGGGCCCTGTTATCAATTTTCTTAACCTTCAGTTCACCATCGATTACCGTTATGGCTACTCCGGCATCCGGGTGGAGCCAGGGCCGCCGCTGGTGCTTTGGGGCATCGAGGACCGTTCCCTGACGCTCGGCCGCGGCCCGGAGAGCATCGACCTCGCGGGCGTGTTCTCCCGCTTCCTCGGCTTTGCGGAGTACGCGGCGCAGTCCAGCGACGGCGCCGTGGCGGCGGTCTCCGTCGAGGACGGCGAACTCACCGTCACGCCCGAGGCGGCGGGAAGCGCGGAGGTGACGGTCACGGCGACGGCGCCGGACGGCGAGACCATGACCCGGCGCTTCTCGGTGACGGTGCGCGCACCCTCGGTGCCGCTGTTCCTGTCGGGCTCAAGCCCTGATCGCGAGGGGTTCGTGCGGCTGGTCAGCCACTCGGAGCGGGCGGGCACCGTCCGCATCACGGCGATTGACGATGCGGGCGCGCGGCGCGGTCCGGTTTCGCTGCCGCTGCGGGCGCACGGGGCCGTCCACTTCAACTCCGGCGACTTGGAGGATGGCAACGAGGCCAAGGGCCTTACCGAGGGCGTCGGCACGGGCGAGGGCGACTGGCGCCTGGAGTTCGAGACGGACCTCGACATTGAGGCGCTGGCCTATGCGCGCGCTGCGGACGGCTTCGTGACCGCGCTGCACGATGCCGCACCGGCGCAGGGGAGGGTGCGCCGGATCGCCACGTTCAACCCGGCGAGCAACGACCGGCAGGCGAGCCGGCTGCGGGTGGTCAACCCGGGCCGGGAGGCGGCGTTGGTGACCCTGCGGGGCGTTGACGATGCGGGTGCGTCGCCGGGCGGCCCGGTGCGCTTCACGGTTGCGGCGGGAGCCTCCCGGGAGCTCGATGCGGTGCTGCTGGAGTCCGGCGGCATGGAACTGGAGGGCGCGCTCGGCGACGGCGAGGGCAAGTGGCGCCTGGAGGTCGAGTCCGAAGCGCCGATCGTGGCGATGAGCCTGCTGGAGAGCGTGGCCACGGGCCACTTGACCAACCTCTCTTCGGGGCCGCAGCCGCCGGATGTGGGCGGCAGGCATCACGTGCCGCTGCTTCCCGCCGCCTCGCAGGCGGAGGCGAACGGCCGGGAGGGTTTCGTGCGGGTGCTGAACCGCTCCAACCGCACCGGCACGGTGCGCATCGACGCCTTTGACGATGCGGGAACCCTGCACGAGCAGCTTGAGCTGTCCCTGGATGCGGGCGCGGCGGCGCACTTCAACTCCGCGGATTTGGAGTTCGGCAACGCGGCCAAGGGCCTTTCGGGCAGCGCGGGCGCCGGGGAGGGCGACTGGCGGCTTGAGCTGGCCAGCGACCTGGACATCGGCGTTCTGGCCTACGTCCGCTCCCAGGACGGCTTCCTGACGGCGGTTCACGATGTCGCGGCTTTCCGGGCGGGGCGCCACTGGGTGCCGTTCCTCAACCCCGGCAGCAACCACCGGCAGGTGAGCCGGCTGCGTTTGGTTAACCCGACGCCGCAGTGGGTTGAGGTGTCAGTGGTGGGGGCCGACGACACGGGCGGGGCGCCGCCGAACCGGGGCGCGGCGTCGATCACCGTCCCCGCACGCTCGGCGCTCACGCTGGACTCGGCGGAACTGGAAGCCGGGCTGGTCTCGCCGTCTTTCATGCGAGACTTGGAGCTTGGTGAAAACGAATGGCTGAATGAGCATTACATCGGCTATTGGCGCCGGCATCCGCTGGGGGACGGCAGGGGCAAGTGGCGGCTTTCCGTGGCCGCCGATCCGGGCATCTTGGTTCAGAGCCTGCTCCAAAGCCCCACCGGGCACCTGACCAATCTGTCGTCGGATGGGCGATGAGACGGGGTGGGAGGAATGCTGCCTGACTTTTCGGCCGTTAGTGCCTGATCGTTGCTCCAGCCGCGAGTGTGACCGCAACCCTGGAGCCGTGAAGCGAGGCCAAGGCATCGCTGAGCGACCAATGGGCCATAGTGCCGCGCACCATCAATTGGCATTGAAGGTGCGCAGCTTGGCTCCGCAGCGGTGCGCCGGTTCTGACGCCTAAGGGTGTGCTACAGCGGTGTCAGGTAGAGGTTGTCGTGTTCCGGCGCAGCCTCCTCCATCGGCCCGTAGATGGGATCGTTGGCGGTCGGCAGGGGATCGTACTGCTCGAAGAGGGCGCTGCTGTCCATCGCCACGGCCAGTGCGCCTTCTATGTGGTTCGTCAATTCGTAGTTCATGGTGCGGGTCTCCTTGGTTGGGTGGTTGGTTTACGCCCCTGCCTTGGGCTGAGTACTTAGTGGGGACGACGTTCAGTAAAACAACTAAGCAAAAAACAACTAAGCAAAGACTGTGCCAATGAGGCCATAACCGTCAGTCGGCCTGTGCTGGGGCGAATCGAGCATTGGCTCAGTTTGATTTACGTCATCGTGATTCGGTCGAGGGCGGGACGCCCTCGCTCCGTGGGTCGTTGCCCGAACCAAGCGGATTCCCGGAGCGAGGGCGTCCCGACCTCGATTGGAAATCCGCAGGGACAACGCAGCGG
>JAPOTD010000044.1 GCA_026709365.1 Gammaproteobacteria bacterium | reverse complement strand
AGCTTCGACAGACGCGAGCCGGCTTGGTGGCCGCGGCGCAGGCTGGCTGGCCGCTCCGTCGGGGGACGGCGGTGGCGCAGGGCGAGCAGGTCGCTTAGTTCGACATAGGTGCCTCTGAGGGCCGGAGCGTTCATGGCGGCGGCGCAAAGGGATCGGTGGGTCAGGGCACCGCGACTTGGTTGAGCAGGGCGTCCACGGCGTCGTCGGTGCTGACGCCTCGGGCTTCGGCCTCGAAGGACAGGATGAGGCGGTGGCGCAGGACGTCATGCGCCACGGCTTGGACGTCATCCGGGGTGACGAAGTCGCGGCCTTCAAGCCAGGCCAACGCTCGGCTGCATTGATCCAGGGCGATGGTGCCGCGGGGGCTCGCCCCGTACTCCAGCCACTCGGCCAACTCGCCGGCCGGGTTTCGGGAGCCCGTGGTCAAGGCGATGATGTAGCGTTCAACGGGCTCCGCCATGTGCAGGGCAAGCAGCGCTTGGCGGGCGCTGAACACCGTCGGCTCGTCCACTAGGACCAGGGGCTGGGCGTTCGCCGTTGCCGATGCTGCCTCGGCGCGCGCCAGCTTGAGGATCTCCGTCTCCGACGCCGCGTTGGGATAATCGACCTTGACGTGCATCAGGAAGCGGTCCAGCTGGGCTTCCGGCAGCGGATAGGTGCCCTCCTGCTCGATCGGGTTCTGGGTGGCCATGACCAGGAACAGGTCCGGCAGCGGAAAGGTCTCGCGGCCAAAGCTCACTTGGTGCTCGGCCATTGCCTCAAGGAGGGCGGATTGGACCTTGGCTGGCGCCCGGTTGATTTCGTCGGCGAGCAGCAGGTTGTGGAACACCGGGCCGGGCTGAAAGCTGAACGAGCCGTCCTCCGGCCGGTACACCTCGGTGCCGGTCACGTCGCTGGGCAGCAGGTCCGGCGTGAACTGAATGCGGTGAAAGTCCCCGGCGACGACGCTGGCCAGTTCCTTGATGGCGCGGGTCTTGGCCAAGCCCGGCGCGCCTTCCACGAGCAGGTGGCCACCGCACAGCAGGGCCATCAGCAGCCGCTCGATGAGCGCCTCCTGGCCGATGATGCGCCCTGACAGCCACTCGGAGACGGCGCGGATGCGCTGCTGGGCGTTGCCCTGCCCGCTCCCGACGACCTCTTTCATGCGAGGAGGAAGTGGACGGCCAGCCAACCGGTCAAGCCCATCGTCACGGTGTAGGGCAGCGCCATCAGCACCATGCGCAGGTAGGACAGCCGGATCAGCGGCGCCACTGAGGAGGTCAGCAGGAACAGGAACGCGGCTTGGCCGTTGGGCGTGGCGATGCTGGGAATGTTGGTGCCGGTGTTGATCGCCACCGCCATCAGTTCGAAGTGCGCCCGGTCGATGTTGCCGGCGTCGAACGCCGCCCTGATTTCGTTGATGTAAACCGTGGCCACGAACACGTTGTCGCTCATCGCCGACAGCACGCCGTTGGCGATGTAGAACATGCCCGGCTGCACCGATTGGTCGAGGCTCAGCACGTACTCGATGATCGGCTGGAAGAGGTGCTGGTCGTGGATCACCGCAACGATGGCGAAGAACACGACCAGCAGGGCCGTGAACGGCAGCGCCTCCTCGAATGCCTTGCCGAGTTGATGCTCCCGAACAACGCCGTTGAAGGCCGTTTGAATGACGATGACCATCAGCCCGATGAAGCCCACCTCCGCCACGTGGAAGGCCAGCGCGAAGACCAGCAGCAGGCCGGCGATGGCTTGGATGATGAGCCGGGCCTTGTCTCGGGCGGTGCGCTTCTTGGATTCCGAGGTGTCGTAGCTCTCCAATATGTGCCGCACGCTGTCGGGCATTTCGATGCCGTAGCCAAACAGCTTGAGTCTTTCGAGCAGGACGCAGCTAACCAGCCCGACCGCTAGGACCGGCATGGTCACCGGCGCCATTTTGATGAAGAACTCAATGAACTCCCAGCCGAGCTTGTTGGCGATGAGCAGGTTCTGCGGTTCGCCGACGGTGGTGCAGACGCCGCCGAGCGCCGTGCCAACCGCCCCATGCATCAGCAGGGTGCGCAGAAAGGCGCGGAACTGCTCCAAGTGCTCGCGATGATGGTCATGAACTTCTTGGTCGTCGCCGTGTTCGTGGTCCTCGTCGTGAAACGCCTTGCCCGACGCCACCTTGTGATAGACGCCGTAGAAGCCGACGGCAACGCTGATGATCACCGCTGTCACGGTCAGCGCATCGAGGAACGCCGACAGGACCGCGGCCACCGCCGAAAACAGCAGGGCGAGCAGGGTCTTGGAGCGGATGCCGAGCAGTATCTTGGTGAAGGTGAACAGCAGCAGCTCCTTCATGAAGAAAATGCCGGCCACCATGAACATCAACAGCAGGATGACCGGGAAGTTGCTGAACACCTCCATGCGCAGGGTTTCCGGCGAGGTCATGCCCAGCAACAGCGCCTGCATCGCGAGCAGGCCGCCGGGCTGCAGCGGATAGCAGCTGAGCGCCATGGCCAAGGTGAAGATGAACTCGAGCACCAAAACCCAGCCCGTGACGAAGGGCCCGGCGATGAGCAGGAGGATCGGGTTGATGACCAGAAAGGTGACCATGGTCAGCTTGTACCAGCGCGGCGTGTGGCCGAGAAAGTTTTGCCAGAAGGCGGTTGCGGTGTTGATGGCTTTCCCCTTGATTTTCCTTGTCCCCTAGGCGGCTTGCGGCCTGTGTGTCCGAGCCGGGGGGCGTGGCGTTTGGCGTGCGTAGTTTGGTGGAGTTGTCGGTTGTCGGCAACCCGCGCGACCTGACGGTCGCGGATGGAGTTTCGCTGCGCGAAACTCCGCGCTCACAACTCAGGCTAGTTTCCGATATGTTTCTGGGCCCGCACACCCGCGCGAACCTTTGGTTCGCGTTGTGGTTTCGCTGGCGCGAAACTCCGCTGCCGTCGCATGAGTCAGTTTCCGATTAGCTTCTGAGCCCGGCGCCAACAGCCCGCGCGCCTTTCGGTGGCCTGGAGAGCGCTCTGCCAGTAAAGTAGGGCGCTTTTCCACGGCTGAGCGCACATGACCTATCTATACGACTACTTGGTTTTCCTGGCTCAGGCGGCCACCGTTGTTGCCGCCGTTCTGGTGGTGCTCAGCGCCATGGCGACGTTCAGCGCCCGCCGCCGTCATGCGCCTAGGGGCGCTCTGGAGGTGATTCGGCTCAACGACTACCTTGACGATCTTCGGCACGGCCTTGAGCAGGCCATGCTCAGCCGCAAGCAGTATCGCAAGGCGGTGCGCCAGGAGTCCAGAAAGGCGCGGCGCCAGGTCCGGAAGGAGGCCAAGCAGGCGCACCGGCCGGCCAAGGGCTATGGTGGCGGCCATCAAGCCGCGCCGGAACCGGAGTCAGCGCCCGCCCAGGAACAATCCGACCCGGAATCGCGGCTCCAGGCACCGGTGCCGCAAAGCTTGGACGCGCCCCAAACGGCAGCCAAAAGCGATGCTGGCGGCGGTGAAGCGGGCGTGGCGGGCAAGAGCCGCGTTTACGCGCTGACCTTTGAGGGCGACATGGACGCCACCAAGGTTTCCCACCTCCGCCACGAGATCAACGCCGTGCTCACCAAGGCCAGCGCCGGCGATGAGGTGGTGGTGCGGGTCAAGAGCTTCGGTGGCCGGGTGCATGGCTACGGACTGGCGGCATCGCAGCTGCAGCGCGTGCGCCAGCATGGCCTGAATCTGGTGGTGGCCGTGGACCAGGTGGCGGCCAGTGGCGGCTACCTGATGGCGGCGGTGGCGAACAAGGTCATCGCGGCGCCCTTCGCGGTGGTGGGCTCCATCGGCGTGGTGGCGGAGATTCCCAATGTCCATCGCCTGCTGAAGAAGAATGATGTGGACGTGGAGGTGATCACCGCCGGACGCTACAAGCGCACCCTGACCATGCTCGGCGAGAACACCGACGAGGGGCGCCGTAAGTTCACCGAGGAGTTGGAGGACTTGCACGTGCTCTTTCAGGAGTTCGTCAACGAGCAGCGCCCCGGCGTTGAGTTGGAGAAGGTGGCCACCGGCGAGGCATGGTACGGACGACGGGCCATCGAGTTGAACCTAGTCGATGAAATCGCCACCAGCGATGAGTACCTGATGCGGTGCTGCGGGGAGGCGGATGTCTTTGAGGTGCGCTGGGTTGAGCACAAGAAGCCCTTGGAGCGGGTGCTTGGCGAGATCGAAGGTGGCCTGAAGCAACTCGTCCAGTGGCTTCCCGGCAAGGGGGGCTGGCGATGACGTCCAGGCGCATTGGGTCAAGGCTAATCCCTAGTCGCGCCGCAGCTCGGCGCTCATGGCGATGGGAGTGGGGAAGCGGAAGACGACCAGGTAGCTTGAGGCGATCAGGGTGAGGATGGTCGTGCCCTGGATGAGGTAGGCCGCATTGGCGCCGATCAGGCCGGCGCCGACGGCGACGTAGCTCAGCAGCAGGGAGAATTCCGACGCCTGCCCCAGCCGAAAGCCCGTTTCCCACGCATCGGCCTTGGACTCTCCCTGCCAGCGCAGCAGATAGGCGAATGTGGGGGGCTTCAACGCAATCAGCAGGCCCGCCAGCAGGACGATGGGAACGGCCATTTGCAGCGCCGCGCCGATGTCCAGCGCCGCCCCCACGGAGAAGAAGAACAGCACTAGGAAGAAGTCTCGAATCGGGCGCAGGCTCTCGGCGATGTATTGGGAGATGGGATGAATCGCCAAGGTGACTCCGGCGATGAAGGCGCCGATTTCCATCGAGAGTCCGGCGGTGCTGGCGGCGAAGGCGATGCTGAAGCACCAGCCGATCGCCAGCAGGAAGATGAACTCGTGGAAGGCGTCGAAACGGGCGATCAGCGGCAGCAGCACCATGCGCACCGCCAGGAAGGCGGCCCCGGCCAACGCTGGCAGGGCGACAACGATGGTGCCGAGGCTTGTCAGGGTCGCCTCCAGGCTTCCGCCGTAGCCCGCCACCAGCACTAAGGCAACGATCGCCAGCACATCCTGTATCAGCAGCAGGCCGACCACCACCTCGCCGATGTGCCGGTGGTGCAGCGCCGTGGTGGGCAGCAGCTTGACCCCCAGAATGGTGCTCGAAAAGGTCACCGCCACGCCGGCGACCAACGCCTCGGCCATGCTGAAGCCAAAGGCCAGCGTCAGCCCAAAGCCGATTGCGAAGAACGCCGCCGAGGTGCCCAGCGCGGTCGCCAGCGACTTGCCCAGCATGGTCCTGAGCGTGGACGGCTGCATGTCCAAGCCGATCAGGAAGAGCAGGAATATGATGCCGAACTCGGCGATCTCGGCAAGCAGTTGGGCATCGCTCACCACCGACATTCCGTGCGGGCCGAGCAGGCAGCCGATGGCGATGTAGGCGACCAGCAGGGGTTGCCGGCTGTAGAGAGCGACGGTGGCCAGCACCGCTGCCCCGGCGAAGATCAGGAAAAATGACGCGGCTATGTCGGAATGTTCGATGGTCCTCCCCCTATTCGGAAGCGGCCAGGCTCAGGCTCGGTGGCGCAAGCCTGATAGTAATCCGAATGGGGTGCAAGGGTTTGTGCGTCGGGGGCCTCGCCGCCCGGCAGCAACGCGGCCGTGAAGCCGCAGCGGCGCATGTAGTGCAGGATGTCGGCCTGCACCGCGCCGGTGGCGACCAAGTCGCCTTGGTAGCCGTGGCGGCTGCGCAGCAGGAACGCTAGGGAGAGCCCCCGGCCGTCACTGAAGGTTGGAAACTCGATGCCGATCAGCGGCGCGGCCAGAAACCGCTCCTCGATCTCCTGATCCACGCTGAGCTTGAGGCCCTTGCCGGATTCCGGCGTCCATTGGCCCGCCGGCTCAAGTTGCGCCGCCGCGCCGGCGGCAGCTCCGTTCCCGGTGCCGTTGGCGTCGTCATTCAATCTAAGCAGCTTTGGCATAGACCTCTACCTTGAAGGGCTCAACGCCGATGCGTCGAACGCAGTGCAGGAAGCTTTCGTTTTCCACCCGCTCGGCGAGGTAAACGTCGAGGATGCGGCGGACCACTCGGGGAACGTCGTCGCGAAAGAACGATGGCCCGATGATCTGGCCCACCGAGGCGTCGTTGCCCGCATGGCCGCCGATGGCGATTTGGTAGTGCTCGCGGCCCTTCTTGTCCACGCCGAGAATGCCGATGTGGCCGACGTGGTGATGGCCGCAGGCATTCATGCAGCCGGAGATGTTGATGTCGAGCTCGCCCAGGTCATGCAGGTAGTCGTAGTCCTCCAGCTCGGCTTGAATGGCCTCCGCCACCGGAATGGACTTGGCGTTGGCCAGGGAGCAGTAGTCGCCGCCGGGGCAGCAGATGATGTCGGTGGCGAGCCCCCGGTTGGGCGCGGCGAGCCGCTCGGCTCGCGCCGCCTGCCAGAGTGTGTAAAGCTGGTCTTGGCCGATGTCCGGCAGGACGAAGTTCTGCTGGTGGGAGATGCGGATCTCGCCGCAGCCGTAGGCGTCCGCCCAATCGGCCACCGCTTCCATTTGGCGGTCGGAGACGTCGCCTGGCGGGCTGCCCGTCTCCTTCGTGGAGAGGGTGGCGATCGCGTAGCCGGCTTGCTTGTGCGGCGAGACGTTCTGCCGCACCCAGCGGGCGAAGTCCGCATCCTTGAGCCGATCCGCTGCCAAGGCGGCAGCGGCGCCGGGCCGTTCGACATAGGCGGGCGGTGCGAAGTGGGCTTCCATGCCCGCCACCTGATCTTCGGTCAGGGTGCTGGGGGAGCCCTTGAGGTGCGACCACTCCTCATCGACCCGGGCTTTGAAGCCCTCGGCGGTCATGGCCCGAACCAATATCTTGATGCGCGCCTTGTACTTGTTGTCGCGGCGGCCGTAGCGGTTGTACACCCGCATGATCGCTTCGAGGTAGGTGAGCAGATGGCGGACCGGCAGCGCCTCCCGGATCAGCGAGCCGATGACCGGGGTGCGGCCGAGGCCGCCGCCGGCCAGGACGTCGAAAACGGTTTCGCCGCCGCGCCGCCGCGCCAGCAAGCCGATGTCGTGGACGTTGACCGCCGCCCGATCGTCGTCGGCGCCGCTCATGGCGATCTTGAACTTGCGCGGCAGCCAGTCGAATTCGGGGTGCGAGGTGGACCATTGGCGGATCAGCTCGCAATAGGGGCGGGGATCGACCGCCTCATCCGCCGCTACCCCGGCAAACTCATCGGTGGTGACGTTGCGGATGCAGTTGCCGCTGGTCTGTATGGCGTGCATCTGCACGGTGGCGAGGTCGGCCAGAATGTCCGGCACTTCAGCCAATTCCGGCCAGTTGAACTGCATGTTCTGGCGGGTGCTGAGGTGGCCGTAGCCGCGATCGTAGTGCCGGGCGATGTGGGCGAGCATGCGCAGCTGGCGGCTGGACAGGGTGCCGTAGGGCACCGCCACCCGCAGCATGGGCGCCAAGCGCTGAATGTAGAGGCCGTTGCGCAGGCGCAGCTGCAGGAACTCATCGTCGCTGAGTTCGCCCGCCAGGTAGCGCTTGGTTTGGCTGCGAAAGTGGGCCACCCGTTCGTCAACGAACTGCTGATCGAAGGTGTCGTAGCGGTACATCGGTTTCTGCATGGTGACAAGCGACCGGCAACGCTATCACCACTGGCCGCCGGGCTGAAAGCGCGATTGCGCCTATGCATAGAACCGAAACAGCGCTGGGGCGGTGCGATCCCCGGGTTTGCGTGCAAGGGTTTGCACGGAAAGGTTCGCATGGGAGTTTCGCCGGCGCGAAACGCCTGTTGGAATCCGGATCCGGTTTTTTGGAAGGCCGAAGGCGACTAGTCGCTGCGGGTTAGGTTGGGCGCCAGCCAGCGGCGGGTTTCCTCGACGCGGAGCCCCTTGCGTTGCGCGTAATCCCGCACTTGGTCGTCGTCAATCTTGCCGACGCCGAAGTAGCGGCTTTCGGGGTGGGCGAAGTACCAGCCGGACACCGATGCGGCCGGGTGCATGGCGTAGCTTTCGGTCAACTCGATGCCGGTGGCTTCCTGGACGCCGAGCAGTTCGAACAGCGTGCCCTTTTCGGTGTGGTCGGGGCAGGCGGGATAGCCGGGCGCGGGGCGGATGCCCTGGTAGCGCTCCGCGATCAGCTCGGCATTGCCCAGCCGTTCCGCGGCTGCGTAGCCCCAGGAGTCGCGGCGCACCTGTTCGTGCAGGCGTTCCGCGGCGGCTTCGGCCAGCCGGTCGGCCAAGGCCTTGATCAGGATGGAGGCATAGTCGTCATCCTTGTGGGCGCTGAGCGCCTCGTCAATGCCAAGGCCGGCGGTGACGGCGAAGCCGCCCAGGTAATCGCGTTCCGGCGAGACGAAATCCGCGAGGCAGAGATTCGGCTTGCCTTCCGGCAGCAGCCGCTGTTGGCGCAGATGATGGACGACGGCGAGGCTGGTGCCGTGCGCTTCGTCGGCGAACAGGCGAATGTCGTCCTCGCCCTCCCGCCGGCAAGGCCAGATGCCGGTGACCGCCCGGATCTTCAGCGCTTCGCGTCGCGCCAACCCAGCCAACATCTCCTGGGCGTCCGCGAACAGGCTGCGGGCGCTTTCGCCCACCTTGTCGTCGTCCAGAATGGCCGGGTACTTTCCGGCCAGCTCCCAAGTCATGAAGAACGGGGTCCAGTCGATGAAGGGCGTCAGCCCGTCGATGCTGAAGCGGGTGGCGGTGATGCCGAGGCGGGCGGGCGTCGGCGGCGTGAAGCCGGTCCAGTCCAGCTGCAGCTTGTTGCCGCGCGCCGCCTCAAGGCTCAGCAGTTCGACCTTGCGCTGCCGCAGGACGTTGCGCTTGCGGATGGCCGCGTAATCCCCACGCAAGTTCGCGGCCAGTTCGCTCTGCGCCCCTCGGGACGCCAACTGCGCGGCAACCTGCACCGCACGGGAGGCGTCGGGCACGTAGGCGACCGGCGCGTTGCCGTACTGCGGCTCGATCTTCACGGCGGTGTGGGCCTTGGAGGTGGTGGCGCCGCCGATCAGCAGCGGCACCCGAAACCCGAGCCGCTGCATTTCCCCGGCCACATGGGTCATTTCGTCCAGGGAGGGGGTGATCAGGCCGGACAGGCCGATCAGGTCCGCGTCAACTTCCTGCGCCTTGGCCAGTATCCGCTCGGCGGGCGCCATCACGCCGAGGTCGTGGACCTCAAAGTTGTTGCATTGCAGCACCACGCCGACGATGTTCTTGCCGATGTCGTGGACGTCACCCTTCACGGTGGCCATGACGATGACGCCCTTGGCGCTCGCTCGGGCGTCCTTCGCCGCTTCGATGAAGGGCGTCAGGTGGGCCACCGCCTGCTTCATCACCCGGGCGCTCTTGACCACCTGCGGAAGAAACATCTTGCCGGAGCCGAACAGGTCGCCGACTCGGTTCATGCCGTCCATCAACGGGCCTTCAATGACCTCGATGGGCCTGGCGGCAGCGAGCCGGGCCTCCTCGGTGTCCTCGATGATGTGCTTGGTGATGCCGTTGACCAGGGCGTGTCCGAGCCGCCGCCCAACCGGCAGCGCACGCCATTCAGCGTTCTCGGCGGCGGCTGCCGTGGCACGGCCGCCGTAGCGCTCGGCGATCTCCAGCAGGCGCTCCGTGGCGTCCGGGCGGCGGTTCAGCACCAGATCCTCGACCCGCTCCCGCAGCTCGGCGGGGAGGTCGGCGTAGATGCCGAGTTGGCCGGCGTTGACGATGCCCATGGTCAGGCCCGCTTCGATGGCGTGGTAGAGGAACACGCTGTGGATGGCTTCGCGCACCGGGTTGTTGCCGCGAAAGGCGAAGGAGACGTTGCTGACTCCGCCGGAGGTCTTGGCCCCGGGCAGGTTGGCGCGAATCCAGCGGCAGGCTTCGATGAAGTCCACGGCGTAGTTGCGGTGCTCGTCGATCCCCGTGCCGATGGCGAAGATGTTGGGATCGAAGATGATGTCCTCCGGATCGAAGCCCGCCTGCTCGACGAGGATTCGGTAGCTGCGGGTGCAGATCTCGATCTTGCGCTCCAGGGTGTCGGCCTGCCCGGACTCGTCGAACGCCATGACGATGACCGCCGCGCCGTGGGCTTGGCAGCGGCGAGCCGCCTCCAGGAAAGCCGGCTCGCCCTCCTTCAGGCTTATGGAGTTGACCACGGACTTGCCCTGCACGCATTCCAGGCCGGCCTCGATGACCTCCCAGCGGCTTGAATCGATCATCACCGGCACCTTGGCGATGTCCGGCTCGGCGGCGATCAGGTTCAGGAAGCGCACCATGGCGGCCTCGGAGTCGAGCATGCCCTCGTCCATGTTGACGTCGATCACCTGGGCGCCGGCCTCGACCTGCTGGCGGGCCACTTCGACGGCCGCTTCAAAGTCGTCGTCGCGAATCAGGCGGGCGAAGCGGGCGGAGCCGGTGACGTTGGTGCGCTCGCCGACATTGACGAACAGCGACTCCTCATTGACCGTCAACGGCTCCAATCCGGACGCCTTGAGTCCTGGCTTGGCCGTTGGAATAGCCCGCGGCGCTTGGGAGGCGACGGCGTCGCGGATGGCCTGGATGTGGTCCGGCCCGGTGCCGCAGCAGCCGCCCACGATGTTGACGAAGCCGCTGCGCGCGAACTCGCCGAGGGCCGCCGCCATTTTGCCGGGCGTCTGGTCGTAGCCGCCGAAGGCGTTCGGCAGCCCGGCGTTCGGATGGACGCTGATGGGCACGTCCGCCACCTTCCCCAAGCGCTCGACGTAGGGCCGCAACTGCTCAGCGCCCAAGGCGCAGTTGAAGCCGATGGCAGCCGGCCGTGCATGGGCCAGCGAATGCCAGAAGGCCTCCGCGGTTTGGCCGGACAGCGTGCGCCCGCTGGCGTCAGTGATGGTGCCGGAGATGATGAGTGGCAACTCGCGCCGCTGCCGAGCCATGGCGGCTCGCGCCGCCGCCACCGCCGCCTTGGCGTTCAGGGTGTCGAAGACCGTCTCGATCAGGACCAAGTCAACGCCGCCGCCGATCAGGGCATCCGCAGCCGCCTCGTAGTCGGCGAACAGTTGCGTGAACGTCACGTCCCGCTGCCCCGGGTCGTTGACGTTTGGCGACAGGCTGGCGGTGACGTTGGTGGGGCCGAGCACGCCCGCCACGAAGCGGGGCCGCTCCTCGGTGGCGTAGGCCCGCGCTTCCCGGCAGGCGATTTCCGCTGCGGCCCGGTTCATGGCCACGGCCTGCTCCGCCAGCCCGTAGTCGGCTTGGGAGATGGCCGTTGCGGTGAAGGAGTTGGTCTTGATGATGTCCGCCCCAGCCTCCAGGTAGCGCCGGTGGGCTTCGGCAATCAAGTGGGGCTGGGTCAGGCTGAGCGCGTCATGGTTGCCCTTGAGGGCCAATTGGTGGCCGCGCAGCCGCTCGCCCCGATAGTCCTCCTCGCCCAAGCCCTGCTCCTGCAGCAGGGTGCCGTAGGCGCCGTCGAGCACTAGGATGCGCTCGCTCAGCAGCGTCTGCAGTGGTGATTGGGACATGGTTGAGGGTGGCGGAGTCGTGAGTTTGCCTTGCGGCCAGCAAGCCGAGTTGCGAAGCAAGTATAGGCGGATGCCGTCATCGAGCGAGCCGGATTTCAAATTGCCAACCTGAATGGGATTCACGTTGTGGGAGTGGGTGTGCGCTGCGGGCTTCTCCCTGCCGGCAGAGATTCGCCTCGCCTGTGCGGGCTTAAGAAACATCTCGGAATCCGACCTGCGCGACGAGTGCGCGGAGTTTCGCGCCAGCGAAACTCCAACGCGCCCGCTTCGCGGGCGCGCCTTGGCCCGGCGGGCCTCAGCGTTTACCATACTTGGCTGCACAGGTAGGGAATTGACATGATCGACATCTCCGAAAAGGCGCAGGCGTACTTGCAGGAACTGCTGGCCAAGCAGGCCGATGACGACGTGGGCATCCGGGTGTTCGTCGCCCAGCCGGGCACCCCCCATGCGGAGACCTGCATCGCCTACTGCCGCCCCGGCGAGGCCCAGGACGACGACATGCCCTACCAGTACGACGGCTTTCGGGCTTGGATCGAGGCGCGCAGCGAAAGCTACTTGGCGGATGCGGTGGTGGATTTTCAGGAAGACCGCATGGGGGGCCAGCTCACCATCAAGGCGCCCAACGCCCGGGTGCCCAGCGTCGATGAGAACTCGCCCTTGGAGGACCGCATCAACTACGTGCTCTACAACGAGATCAATCCGGGGCTGGCGGCCCACGGCGGCATGGTCAGCCTGGTGGAGCTGCTGGAGGACAACACCGCCGTGCTGCAGTTTGGCGGCGGCTGCCAAGGCTGCGCCGCAGTGGATATCACCCTCAAGCAGAGCGTCGAGAGCACCCTTTTGGCGCAGATTCCGGACCTCTCCGCAATTCGCGACGTCACCGACCACAGCGTCACGGAGAATGCCTACTATCGCTAGGCCACCCGGCGGCTGAGGGCCGGCCTTAAGGCATCGGCGGCTTCCCGAAGCAGCGCCTCGGTGGTGGGCCAGTCGATGCAGCCGTCGGTGACCGAGACGCCGTAGCGCAACTCGTCCAAGTTGTCGGGAATGCGCTGGCTGCCGCTGTGGATGTGGCTCTCCAGCATGATGCCGACGATCGATCGGCTGCCTTCCCGAACTTGGCCGAGCACCGCGCGGGCGACCGCGGGTTGAGCGGCTGGGTCCTTCCCGGAGTTGGCGTGGCTGCAATCCACCATGATGGTGGGCCGGAGCCCGGCGCCGCGCATCGCCGCTTCGCAGGCGTACACGCTGTTGCGGTCGTAGTTGGGGCCGTTGGCGCCGCCGCGCAGCACCATGTGGGCGTTGGGGTTGCCCCGGGTCTCGATGACGGCCACTTGGCCGGCTGGATTGATGCCGAGGAAGCGGTGCGGCTCGGCCACCGAGGCCAAGGCATTGATGGCGGCATCGAGTGAGCCGTCGGTGCCGTTCTTGAAGCCGACCGCCGAACTGAGGCCCGATGCCATTTCCCGATGGGTTTGGGATTCCGAGGTGCGCGCGCCGATGGCCGACCAGCTGATCAGGTCCTGAAGGTACTGCGGGGTGATCGGATCCAGCGCTTCGGTGCTCAGCGGCAGCCCGAGTTCGGCGAGTTCAAGCAGCAGGCGGCGGGCGATTTGCAGGCCGTCAGCCACCCGAAAGGAGTCGTCCAGGTAGGGATCGTTGATCAGGCCCTTCCAGCCGACGGTGGTGCGCGGCTTCTCGAAGTAGGCGCGCATCACCAGCAGCAGGGTGTCCTCCACTTCATGGTTCAGCGCCGCCAAGCGATCCCCGTAGTCCTTGGCGGCGCGCGCATCGTGAATCGAGCAGGGGCCAACCACCACGAGCAGCCGGGGATCATCTCGGTTCAGCACGCCGTTGATTGCCCTGCGCGCCTTTGCCACGCTGGCCAGCGCCGCCTTCGAGAGCGGCCACGCGCGCTTGAGCCGTTCCGGGGTCATCAGCACTTGCAGCCGCTCCACGTTGATGTTTTCCAATTCAGTCACGGTTCAAGCCTCCTCGCCTGCTAGTGTCCTGTCCCGCAAATAAGCGGGTTTTAGGCGCTAGGCCGTTTCGGTTCCCGGCGAGGCGCGACAACGCCGTGTGGCAGGCCCCACACAAGGCGGAGCAACGAAGCCGGGGGCCGAAACGGCCACGAATAATCACACTTATTTGCGGGACAGGACACCAGCTATCCTTCCGGGCAAAAAAAACCCCGCTCATTCCTTGGCGGGGCCTTCCTGGGAAGGCGCCCGGTTTGGCCACCTTCCGTTCATGCGATTGACAAAAGGGGGCTAGGCCACGGTGAAGCGACCAAAGTAGCGAACCCAGAAAAATGTTCTGTCTTTCAGCATGGCGGCGAATGGTACAGGGTTTTGAAGTGATGGCAACAACTTATTTCGGACTGTTTCCGGCTTGTTTCCGGCTTCTCCGACCTTGTTTCCCGGCTTAGTGACCGGCTAACAGCCCGGCCAACTCCCGCAGGCCGATGGCTTCAACGTCGGCGGCCAGCGGGTAGCGCTCGGTGCCGGAATAGACGACAAAGGACTTTGCGGGAAGGATGTCCCGCTTGGCGTTTTGGAATCCGCGGCTTAGGGAGGGTGCCAAGCCCAGCTTGATTTCAATCGCCCAAGGCGCGGCTTGGCCGGGCAATTCAAGCAGCAGATCGACTTCCGCGCCCGCTTGGGTTCGATAAAAACTGGCTCCCGTGCCGAGCGGCGCGGTGGCCAGCAGGTTTTCGACCACGAAGCCTTCCCAACTGGCCCCCGCCACCGGATGCCCCGCAACTCCGGAAACAAGCCGGGCGCACGGTGAATCTCATCAAGGACGACCAGCCGGTCTTCATGTTCGGCCAGAAACAGGCGGGTTCCGCCAGCCGCTGCCGGTCGGCCCGGGATTCCAAGTCAAGATACAGTCCTTGGGCGCGTTCAGCGATATCGAGCGCCAAGGTCGTCTTGCCGACCTGACGGGCGCCAATCAGCGCCACGGCGGCTTGGCGGCGCAATGCGGTTTGCACGTTTAGGCGAGCTCGACGGGGAATCATCCTTGTAAATCTAAAGTATGACTTAAAAAAAGCAAGGAAAAAGCGGGGTTCAGAGCAGCGAAAGATGCCAGAAGTGGCTGTTAAACGCCAACAAGCCTTGGAATGGCGGTCAAGTACAGCGCCGTCTGGATCGGCTTGTCGAACAGGCCTTCGCCCAAGGCCCGGTAGCGGGCGAGCTGCGGTCGGTAGCGGTCGGCGAGCGCGCTGACGGATGCCTCGTCGCCGGCGGTTGGGCCGGTCTTGTAGTCGATGATCCAGCGTCGGCCATCGTCTTCAAAGGTGCGGTCCAGGCGCACGGACACCAAGGCGCCGTCGATGATGCCCGTGATGCCGTATTCGGAGGCTGCCTCCTGTCGGGGGCCGAGCAGCCAACGGCCGGTGTCATCACCGAGAACGGCGCTGAACTCGCGCATGGCTTCGGCGATGCAGGCTTCCAAGTCCGCTTCCGGCAGCCCAGCGGCCCGCAGTTGCCGCTGCCAATGGGGGCGCTGCCGGGACGTCCAGGCACCGACGTCCTTCGGCAGCGGCCCTTCGCTTAAGCGGCGCAGCCACTCGTGGATCAGCTCGCCGAAGATCACCTCCCGCCGCCCGCCGGCGCTGTCCGGGTCAAGCTCTGGCGACTCGGCGGTGGCTTGGGGCAGACGCAGCGGTTCGCGGGGCGGTGGCTGCCAGGTGAAGCCCTCCGGGAGGCGAAGGAGCCGTTTCGGCTGTTCGGGCTTCCCGGCGGGGCCCCCCCCCAGGGATGCTTCCGGCTCTGGACCAGTGGGGAGGCTCGCAGCCTCGATCTGCGCCTCGTCCCAGAGCAGCGCTAGCAGCGAGGCGGATGGCGGCTTCCAGGACGTTGTGTTGCTGCGCTCCAACGACGACCTCCACTTGGCCGCCGTGAGCGTGAGGCTGCGCTTGGCGCGGGTGCAGGCGACGTACAGCAGACGTCGCCGCTCGTTGGCCTCGCGCAGCTTCTCCTCCCCGCCGAGCCAGTCGTAGAGTCGCCCCGAGCCCTTCACCGCCATCAGCAGGTCATCGCCTGACTCATCGTTGCGTTGCAGCCGCCAACGCAGCAGAGGGGATGCATCGCCTTGGGTGGTGCCGTCCAGGCGAGGCAGCAGCACGTGATCCCACTCCAAGCCCTTGGCCTTGTGGATGGTCAGCACCTCCAGCTGCGCCGGGTCATGGTCGGCGGCGAATAGCCGCTCGGCCCGGCGGCGCAACTGTTCCGCATCCCAGCCGTCGGCTCCGAGTTGATCGACCAGCTCGAACAGCTGTTCGGCGTGGTCGATGGCCGCCGCGCTTCCGTAGGCGGCAGCGCCGCCGCATTCGAGCCAGACGCCTTCCAGGCTGGATCGCGGCGGGCGTTCGTGACGTTGCGGGAGCCAACCGGAAAGGGCGTCCAAAAGCCGCTCCAGACGACGCGCGCCAGTCGCGGTCAGGCGGCTTCGGGCCAGCTCCCGCAGCCGGTCCGGGGTGAAGGCCCCAAGCTCGGCGGCGCCCTCCAGATCCGGTAGGTCCAGTCCCACCCAAGGGGCGCGCAGGACGCTGAGCCAAGCCAATTTATCCTCCGCATCCGCCATGGCGCTGGCCAGCGACAGCAGATCGGTGACCGCCGGCGTCGCCGCAAGGGGATCGATGTCGGTGGCCTGCCATTTGATCCGCGCAGCCCGCAGGGCGGCGAGGATGTCGGGCAGGTGGCTGCGGCTGCGCACTAGGATGGCGATGGAGTCTTCGGGTTCTTGGCTTTTGATTTGCCGGATGCGCTCGACCAGCGCCGCCGCCTCCTGGCTGCGGTAGTCGAACAGCTGGATGGCCGGCCCGGGTTCGGCATTGGTTTGGGGGTCTTGGTGGGCTTGGGATTCGTTGAACGGCACTTGGCCGGTGAGCGGGTCATTGCGCGCGCCCATGACGTCGGTAAAGTTGCGGTTCACCCAGTTCACGAGCGCCGGTTGGGACCGGAAGTTGGCCGCCAGCTCCAGCGCGTTGAGGGGCACTTGGTTGATGCCTCGACCTCGGGCGCGGTCGAACAGGGTGACGTCGGCGTCCCGGAAGCGGTAGATCGATTGCATGGGATCGCCAACGGCAAACAAGCTGCTGCTGCCGTCCTCTCCGCTCCAGCCCTCCACCAGCAGCTCAAACAGCTCAAACTGCGAGGTGGAGGTGTCCTGGAACTCGTCGATCAGTATGTGGCGAATCCTGTAGTCCAAGGCCAAGGCTAGTTCGGTCGGCCCGCCGTCGCTGGACCGCAACGCCTTGCGGGCGGCAAGGTTGAGTTCGGTGAAGTCAGTTCGCCCGGCCTCGCGCATGATGTCGGAGAGGTCGGTCACCGCTCGGATCAATACCGCACAGACGGCCAGCAGGTCGTCGGTTTGGCCCTCGGTCAGGCTCGGTTCCGGCAGCTTCGACAATCTGGCGAATTGCGCTTGCGACACCTGCGGCTTGAGCGCCTCGATGGCCGCCATCGCCCGCTCCTTTTCCCCCTTCCTGTCGGCGGGGAAGCCCTCGCGCTTGGTGAGCGACTTGCGAAACGCGCCTGCGCGGGTCATGCACAGGCTGCTGGCGGCGGGCCACAGCGAGGGCGGCAGTTCGGGTTCGCAGCCATTGTTCCGGGCGAAGGCGACCATCCATTCGAGTTCATCCCGCAGCGCTTCCGGCACCCTTGACGCGGTTTCGCGGACCATGCGTTCAACGAGCTTGTGGATGCTTTGGGTCAACGCGGCTTGGGCGGCCTCGCGTCCGGCTTGGTGCGCCGTTGCCGCGACTGCCCGCACGCAGTCGAGCCATTGGTCCCGGCGGCTGAGCATCTCCGCCAGCAGGCGGCGGGCACTGCCGGCATCGTTGTCGTTCAGTTGCAGGAAGTGGGCGATGTCGCTGCTGAGCGGATCATTGTTGAACAGGCGGTTGAGCAGCCGGCGGGCGGCCTTGTCGTGCAGTTCAGCCGCCTCCTCGACGGGCTGGCTGCCGCGGCCGAGGCCCGACGCCAGCGGCAGCCGACCGGCCAGGGACATGGCGAAGCTGTCGATTGTCTTGATCTGCAGGCGCGCCGGGTTGTTGGCGAGATCCCAACCCAGCGATTGGTTGCGTTTGCGAACTTCCTCCAGATACCGTCCCAGCGCCGCCCGGATCGGCTCATCGGCTCCCCGCTCCTCGTCCAGTGCCTCAATCACCCGCCTGCGCATTTCCGCTGCGGCCTTGCGGGTGAAGGTGATGGCCAGCAGCTGCTCAGGCGCTTCGACGCCGGCCAGCAGCCGCACGAACCGCGTGACCAGCAGCGCGGTCTTGCCGGAACCGGCCGGAGCTTGGACGATGCAGGAGTCCTCGGGACGAATCGCTGCCTCGCGTACGCCTTGGTCAAGCGGTGCCGTTCCCTTTCGCGGCGACATCAGGACGCCGCCTCGAAGGCGTCCCGGCGGCACAGGCTGAGCAGGTGGCAGTGTCGGCAGCCCGTCGGGCTTTGCGCATTGCCTGGGTTGTGGGGATGAACCCGCGCATCGCCGCTGCGGAACTCATCGATCAACAACTGCACCTGCTCGCGCCAGCGTTCGCGCAGGGCCTCCCAACCTTCGCGCGGGGTCTTGCCGAGCGGGATGCTGCCGTCGCTCCAGCCCTGCAGCCGCACCTCCTCGTCGCCGACCTGCGCTACCAGCACTGCCTTGATGCGCGCATCCGTCAGCGCGTACATCGGCAGTTGCGGCGCCACCAGGCGCTCGCCGACCATCTGGTTGACCGAGGAGACGGCACCGGTCTTGTAGTCGATGACGACCTTGTGGCCGGAGTCTGGATCCTCGTTGACTCGATCAATGCGCATCCTGAATTGGGCGCCGGGCAGGGTCAGTTGGGTTTCCTGCTCCAAGCCGATGACGGTGAACGTCGGATGCCCGGCCTCAAGGTCGAGCCATGCCCTGATGATTGCCGTGATTCGCTCGCATTCCAAGGCTTGAAACGGGGCAGGCATCCCGGCCAGGAACTTTCCCACGGCACCTTCGACGGCGGCGCGGACATTCGCTGCCGAAAATGGCGCTTGGCTGTTCCGGTACAGGCGAAAGAAGGCATCATGCACCAGCTCTCCTCGGGTGAGGGCGTCGGCGAAGGTCTCCTCCTCCCGCTTGGTGCGCAGCTTGAGGCGATGAATCGCCCAAGCTCGAAAGGGGCAATGGGCTTGGTCCTGAATCAGGGAGGTGCCCGCTTGAATGTCCCCTTCGCAGTTGGAGGCCCGATCCTCGGAAGCAGGCTCCAATTGGTCTAAGGGCGGCAACTCAGCCAGGTCGGGGTGCCGTCTCGTGCGGTGGTGGGCCAGCAGAGCGTCGACGGCGGCTTCAGGCAGCGGCTTGATCAGAGGGCTGCAATCCTGCTGCCCATCCGCATCCTCCTCGGACCAACTGGCGATGAAGGCCCCGCAGGCGGTGCGCCAGTGGGCCAGCCGCTGTTCGGCGAAGTCGCGTTCGCTGTCGTGGTCCAAGCGAGGTACGCCGGCCACCCGCTGCAGCTGCAGGGGAATGAGCGGATTTGGCGACGGGGCCTGCGGCCACGCCGAATCCGACAAGCCCGCCACCCATAGGTGGGTGAACGACATTCCGGTGGTTTCGAGATAGCCCAACACCTGAATCGGCGCCGGTCGCCGTTGCGGCGCAAAGACTTGGGTGTCCAGCAGATCCCGCAAGGTTTGCAGCCCTCGGGTTGCGTCGATGCCGGGACTTTGGGTGAATCCGCAGTATCGATCAAGGCAGTCCATGAGGTTCCTTAAGGCTTGGAACTGTCGGCTGCCTGCCTCGGCACCCCAGCGGGCGCGCTGGAGGATGTCGCCGAACGCCGCTACCCAATGGGCGAAGGGCTTTTCCCCGTTCGCCCAGCCCGGTGATCTTGGCAACAGGTCGTCGAGGTCTTCGGGAAGTTCAAGAAACGGTGCGCGCGCCGGCGCCTCCAACGCCTCCTCCGGAGGCTGGACCAGATGCTCGAGCAGCGCGTCGGCGGCCTGCCAGACCGGCTGCTGGGACAAGGGCAGGCCGCCGGACAGGTCGAAGGCGTCCGGTGCGTCGGCAAATTCCGTCCCGAAAGCGTGGTCGATGGCGTGATAGGCGTCGGTCAGGTAGGGGAAGACCACCCCAATGCGCGCCTGTCCGTCTGCCATGAGCGTCTGGCGCGCCCACTGGGCAGCCGCGCTGATCTCCTCGGCCCGGCTGTTCAGCCGAACGCGGCGCTCGTCAGCGGCTGGAACTGGGGCGGGAGCGTGCTTGCGAACGCTGCCGCCTGCCAGCTCCACCCGTGCGAGATGGTCCGCGGCTTGAGGCTCCATACGCTCGAATGCCAGCAGATGCACGGCCTCACTTCGAGCTGGCATCAAATCGGCCAGTTGCGCGCCAGTGATCCAGCGCTTCGCCTTGAGTTCCGCGTCAAAGCGCTTCGCCCAGCGTTGGAAAAGGCGGCTGTTCGCCGTCTGGCCGAACTCAGGCGCTTTGCGGTCGATGCGGTAGGCCAGCGCCAACGCCCAAGCCTCGGCGGCCCACTCGGCCAAGTGGCCGGTTTTGCCGGGTGCCGCATCCCGCCAGAGCAGCAGTTCCGCCTCTTCGGACAGCAGTTCCGCATCCGCCTCGGCGGCGTCGAAGCCGGTGCGCAGGTAACGCCGCAAGCTGATGGCACGCGGCTTCGGCCAAGCCCTGCGACCCAGATCAATCTGCCGCTGGTTGCAGGCCGCGTTGACTTCCCGGGCCAGCCGCTCGTTGGGCGTGATGACTGGCGCGCTGAGGGCTGCGGCCGCAAGTTCCGGTGAAAGCCGCGTGAAGTGAATGGGCATCGAACCATTCTACAGGCTGAAAATTCGTCTAGAATAACGTGGCCCCGACGTTTGGGGACGCCGTTGCGCAAATCGCCGCGAACCGATGCAGGGAGGCTGATCGATGTGGTATTTGATTGAGGACTTCATCAACCAAAGCTGGTTCATGAAGGCCATCATCGGCTGGGGTTGGCTGTGCGTGCTCATCATGTTTGCCAGCCTGTTCGACAATCTGCGGATCATCGCCGGCAGTTGAGGGTGCGCCATGTGGTTGTCGGCGCTATCGGTCGAGCAGCGCGAAGCCCTCTTCGGGCTTGCCCACAACGTGGTGGTGTCCGACGGCCTGCTTGATCCCAACGAGGAGGGCATGCTCGATGAGTTCAAGCGCGAGATGGAGCTGAACCCCGCGCTCGAGGCGGAGTACTTGGCGCTCGAAGGCATTGACACCACCTTCAATACCCGCAAGTCGCGGATTATCGTCCTGCTTAACTTGCTTCGGCTCAGTTACGCCGATGGCGCCTTTGAAGTGGAGGAGGAGTGCCTGCTCAAGGAGGTCAGCCGGGCGTTTGGCGTTGGGGATGAGCAGTTCAGGCTGCTGGACAACTGGGTGCGCCGGCTGCTGAGCTTGGAGGAGGAGGCTCGCGGCCTGATGGTGCCCTAGCCAATCAGCACTCGCTTGGCTTCATTGAGTTGCTGGGCGATGAATGTCGAGCCGCCCTTGTCCGGATGGTTCCTGGCCATTAGCCGCCGGTGCGCTTCGATGACCTCCTGCTTGGTCGCATTGGCCTTAAGTCCCAGAACGCTTAGGGCTTCCTGGCGGGTCATGGCGCCGGCGGCGGGCTGCGCCGCGCCCGGTCGCCGTTGCCTGAAGGCCGCAAGCAGACGCCCAAGGATCGGAAAGAAGCGCACCATCAAGCCGGCGCTGCGGCGCAGGAAGGGCAGCAGGGCAGCAGCCGCGGCGGCCAGCCAGTGCAGGCGCCCGGTAGCGGCGAGCACTGCCAGCGCGGCCACCAAGGCCAATGTGGCCAAGGTGATGGCGAGGGTGCTTTTCTTGACCGGGGCCGAAAGCCACAGCAGCCGAAGCAGCACCACCAAGGCAGTGGCGGCGATCAAACCAAGCATCAAGGGAATCATGCGGCTAAACAGGGGCTGTCCTCGGGTCTGTAGGGTATCATGGTGGCCGAGCGATCAATTGCAGGGCTGCTTAGCCGTTCATGGACAGCGCCGAACTCACCAAGTGGCTGGAGGAGCTGCGCATTGAGCATCGCGACCTTGATGAAGTGATTCACCACCTCATCGCCACCGGCCACCACGACGCCATGCGGGTGCAGCGGTTGAAGAAGCGCAAGCTCAAGCTCAAGGACGTGATCGCCAAACTGGAAAGTCAACTCATTCCCGATCTCGACGCATGAACCCACGCCCCCTGACCGTCGCCATATCCTCCCGGGCGCTGTTCGATCTCCGGGACAGCAACGCGGTGTATGAAGCCGATGGCCTAGAAGCCTACCGGCGCTTCCAAATCGACAACGAAGACAAGCCGCTTGATCCGGGCGAAGGCTTCTATTTCGTAAAGAAATTATTGAAACTCAACAAATTAAAGAAAAAAAAGAGAGTTGAGATCATATTGCTCTCGCGCAATTCGGCGGACACCGGGCTGCGCATCTTCAATTCCATCGAGCACCACGAGCTCGATGTCACCAAGGCTGCGTTCTGCGGCGGCGACAGTCCGTACCGCTACGTGCGGGCCTTCGGCTGCGACCTGTTTCTCAGCACCCACGGGGCGGACGTTCGCCAAGCCTTGGAGCAGGGCGTGGCGGCCGCCAATCTGCTGCTGGGCGGCAGCAGCCGCGAACGGTCCGAGGCGGGCGAGCTGCGCATGGCCTTCGACGGCGACGCGGTGCTTTTCTCCGATGAGGCCGAGCAAATCTACCAAGCCCAAGGGCTGGAGGCCTTCAGCGCGGCGGAAGCTGCGGAAGCGGGCAAGCCCCTGCCGGGCGGTCCATTCAAGTCTTTTCTCAAGGCGCTGCACGACTTGCAGCAGGAGTTTGACCAGGATTGCCCCATCCGCACCGCGCTGGTCACCGCCCGGGAGGCGCCGGCCCACGAACGGGTCATTCGCACGCTGCGGGCTTGGAACATCCGGTTGGATGAGTCGCTGTTTCTTGGCGGCATGGCCAAGTCGGAGTTCCTCAAGGCATTTGCTGCGGACGTGTTCTTTGATGACCAAACCCGGCATTGCGAAGCCGCCGCTCCCCACACTCCCGCAGGCCATGTGCCGAGCGGGGTCACCAACACACCGCAAAACCCATCGCCGTAAAGACTTTTTGTTATAACGAACGCTGCCTTTATTCCAAAATCTGATTGTTGGGCTTAAACTGCGGTTCCATGAAACTGCAGCAACTGCGCTATGTTTGGGAAGTCGCCCAACATGGCCTGAACGTATCCCTAACGGCTGAAAGCCTGTTCACCGCCCAGCCCGGCATCAGCAAGCAGATTCGTTTGCTGGAAGACGAACTGGGCGTCGAGATCTTTGCCCGCCAAGGCAAGCAGCTCGTCGATGTCACCCCCATCGGCAAGGTCATTCTCGAGCGGGCCGGCGAGGTGATTCGCCAAGTCGATAGCATCAAGCGGGTGGCTGATGAGTACCGGGACGAGCGAACCGGCCTGCTGTCCATCGCCACCACCCACACCCAAGCCCGCTACGCGCTGCCGCCCGTGGTGCGCAAGTTCCGCGAAGCCTACCCCGAGGTGGCGCTGCGGATGCACCAAGGCTCGCCCGCCCAACTGGTCGAGCTGGCCGCGGCCGGTGAGGTGGACTTCGTCATTGCCACCGAGGGCTTGGAACTGTTCAAGAACCTCATCATGCTGCCCTGCTATCGTTGGTACCGGGACATCATCGTGCCTGAGGGCCACCGATTGGCGCGGATCGGCGCGCGGCGTGAACTGACCTTGGCCGATGTGGCGGCGGAGCCCTTGGCTACTTACGTGTTTGGCTTCACGGGCCGCTCGGTGCTTGACCAAGCCTTCCAGGCCCAGGGCCTCAAGCCGAACGTAGCCTTCACCGCCACCGATACCGACGTCATAAAGACCTACGTGCGCCTTGGCTTTGGCATCGGCATCATTGCGTCAATGGCCTTCGACCCGGCGGTTGACCGGGGCTTGGTGACGGTGGATGGCTCGCACCTGTTTGCGCCCTCAGTCACCCACATCGGCTTCCGGCGCGGGACCTTCATGCGCCGTTTCATGCACGAGTTCATGGCATGGTTCGCTCCGCACCTGGACCAGCGCACGGTGGCGGAAGCGGTTGCCAGGCCCACGGGGGCCGCCCGCGCCAAGCTGTTTGCGGAGATGGATTTGCCAGTGCGCTAGACCGCTCGCTCCACGCG
Organism: Gammaproteobacteria bacterium; assembly: GCA_026709365.1. Lineage (GTDB taxonomy): Bacteria > Pseudomonadota > Gammaproteobacteria > Pseudomonadales > Azotimanducaceae > Azophilus. The sequence goes on along the minus strand of JAPOTD010000044.1, from coordinate 37,202 downwards.
ACTTAGCGGGCAGGGCGCTCGTTCACACCAGTAGCCGGAAGGGCGCCTCAAGCAGGTCGCGGACTGCGGCCAGGAACTCGGCGGCGGGGGCGCCGTCCAAGGCGCGGTGGTCCCAGGTCAGGGAGAGGCGCATCACTTGGGTCTTGGTTGGCGCCTCACCCACCCACTTCAGGTCATCGCGCAGGCGGTTGACGCCCAGAATGCCCGATTGGGGCGCGTTGATGATCGGCGTGAAGGCATCGACGCCGAACATGCCGAGGGCGGAGACGGTGAAGGTGCCGTCCTGGAGGTCGTCCGGGGTCAGCGCCCCGTCGCGTGCGGCCTTGGCGAGCCGCCCGCTCTCAACGGCCAGTTCCTTCATGCTCAGCCGATTGGCGTGGCGCACCACGGGCACGATCAGACCTTCCTCCAAGGCCACGGCCATGCCGACGTTGATGTCGCCGCGCAGGGTCATTGCCGTCTCGCCAAAGACGCTGTTCATCAGCGGATGCCGCTCCAGCGCCTTGGCAGCGGCGCGAATCACCAGGTCGGTGTAGGTGGGGCGCACCCCTTCGTCCCGCCACTCGTCCACCAACTGGTTGCGCAGCTTCACCGCGTCGTCCATGTTGGCGTCCATGTCCATGGTGAGCTGGGCGGACGAGCGCAGGCTCTCGAACATGCGAGCGGCGATGGTCTTGCGCATGCCCCGCACCGGCACGACGCGATCCTCGCCGCTGGCGAAGGCGGGTGCCGAAGCGGTCGCTGAATCTCCGGCGGCGGCTCGTTCCACGTCCTGCTTGGTGATTCGGCCACCCGGCCCGGTGCCGCGCAGCCGGGCCAGATCGATGCCGAGCTCCCGGGCGAGTTTGCGGGCCATCGGGGAGGACGGCGAGGGCGCCGTTGATAGGGACGGCGAGGACGCCGTGGGCTGGGTGGCATCGGCGGCGGCCTGGACATCGGCCTCGACGATGCGCCCGCCCGGCCCGCTGCCGTGCAAGGCGGCGACATCGACGTTCAGTTCGCCCGCCAGCCTGCGCGCGGCTGGTGAGGAGAGAATGCGGCCGCCGATGGTGCTTGAGGCAGCTGACGGTGCGGGCGAGGGGGCAGCGGAGACGCTTTCGGCCACCGATTCCATCGTTGCTTGTGCTTGCGGCAGTGCGTCGGGAATCGCCTCGTCGGCGGCGTAGATGTAGCCGACCACGTCACCCGGCTTCATGGTCACCCCTTCGCCCGCCACGTGCTTGACGATGCCGCCGGTCTCGGCGTCCACGTCGAGGTTGACCTTTTCGGTTTCCAAGCGGTAGAGCAGCTCACCCTTGTCCACGGTGGCGCCGTCGGCGATGTACCACTCCTCCACCACTCCCTCGGTCATGTTCATGCCGACCTTCACCAGATAGATTTCCTTGGGCAACTTACGCTCTCCTGTTGTGGCCTGCCATTTCGTGGCCTGCCGTTTTGCGCCGCGCGCCGGGCGCCTCCATCCTAAACAATCCTTTGCGGGCCGCCAATTCGAGGGTCTGGCGGATGTCCACCACCCAAGGCCCGGTTCGTGCCACTCGCATCTCAATCGGCTGGTCCGGCTTGAGCGAGCGGTCCCGTTCGCCGTCGAAGGCCAGCACACCCGGGCCTTTGGCGGCAACGCGCTCGTCCGTCTGGACAGCCCGGCATTCCGCCACCTCCACGGTCTTGTAGAGCCCTGGCGCGATGGGCGCCCGCACCCGCTCGCCGCCCGGACCGAAGCGCAGCAGCAGCCCCTCGTCGGCATCCTCGGACAGGGGATGCAGCAGGCCGCCGATGGCGGCGATGCCCACCGCAGCCGGCTCGGCGCGGGTGAGCAGGGCGGTGTCGAGCTGCTCCGGATGCAACAGGGCGCGGGCGCCGACGAAGCGCTCCCGGCTCAGCACCGCATCAATGAGGGCCAGGTCCGGGCGCTCATCGGCCACCGCCACATGAGTGGCCTTTTGCTGGGCGGCGACCTCGCGCAATTCGATTTGGCCGGAGGCGATCAGTCCAGCAGCGGCTCCCGCCAAGGTGGCCTCCGTCATGCGCGGAAAGACGTTGTTGGTGCCAGTGGACAGCGGAATCAGCGGCGCATCGGGCCAGCCCAGCGCAACGGCTCGATTGGTGCCGTCACCCCCTAGCGTGATGACCACCGAACAACCCAGGTCCCTAAGCGCCCGGGCTGCGGTGATGGTGTCCAGCGCCGTTCTGGTTTGGGTGGCGTCCAGCGGCTTGGCGCACAGACGGCGGTTTTCGCGAACGGCGCTGGCGACGATGCCGTTGGGATCGTTGAGATAGGCGAAGGCGCTGGCCCCGGCGGCTTCGGCACCGATCAGCACACGCTCAACGATGGCCTGCTTTTCCTGGTTGTCGAAGACGGAGGCGCGGGCCACCAGGCGGCGCACGTCCTTGCCCGAGGCCGGGTTGGCGACCACGCCGAACAGGCTCATGGCTTGCTGGGCGCTTAACCCGGACAGCGTGGGTGGTCGCCGCTAGAGCCCGAGCTGTTGCTTGGCTTCGGCGACAATGCGATCGGCGTTGGGCACGTAGTTGGCTTCCAGCACCGGGCTGAAGGGCACCGGGCTGAACGGAGCGCCCACCCGCGCCACCGGCGCGTCAAGGTAGTCAAACGCCTGCTCCTGGATCTGCGCGGCAATTTCACCGCCGAAGCCGCCGAAGCGCACCGCCTCATGCACGACCATCGCCCGATGGGTCTTCCTCACCGAGGCCACGACGGCAGCGCTGTCCAAGGGTTGGAGGCTGCGCAAGTCGATCACTTCGGCATCGATGCCGAGCTCTTCGAGTTGCGTCGCTGCGGCAAGCGCCTCATGCACCATGCGTCCGAAGCTGATGATCGTGTAGTTCGAGCCGCCGCGCACCACGTTGGCCTCGCCGATCGGCACGGTGTAGGGCTCCTCCGGCACCGGCCCCATCATGGCCAGCGACATCTTGTTGAGCACCACGATCACCGGGTTGTCATCGCGCGCGGCGCTGATGATCAGCCCCTTGGCGTCGTAGGGGGTGCAGGCCATCACCACCTTCAGGCCGGGCAGGTGGCAGATCCAAGCCTCGAGGCTCTGGCTGTGCTGGGCGGCGAGGCTGGCGCCGGCGCCAGCCATGCTGAGAATGGTGACCGGCAGCGTGGCCCGCCCGCCGAACATGTAGCGCATCTTGGCGAGCTGGTTGGCGATCTCATCCATGCACTCGCCCATGAAGTCCATGAACATCACGTCGATGATCGGGCGGCAGCCGGTGGCGGCGGCCCCAACCCCGAGGCCGACGATGCCCTCTTCGGAAATCGGCGTGTCGAACACCCGTTCCGGGCCGAATTCCTTCAGGATGCCGTTGTAGTAACCATAGACGCCGCCGGCCTCGGCGACGTCCTCGCCGGCCACGAAGGCGTCCGGCTGCTCCTGCATCACCGTGCGCACGCCCTCGGCGATGGCGGCGACGTAGGCGAGTTCCCTGGGTTTGGGTTGGGGTTCGGCCATTGCGGGGCTCCTTGGGTTAGGCGTAAACGTCCTCGGTGACGGCGGCCGGGTCGGGGTTGGGGCTGGCCTCGGCGAACTCGATGCCGGCGTCCACGTCCTTGCGCGCCGCCTCATGGACGGCTTCGGCCGCTTCCGGCGTGAGCACCCCCTGCTCGGCAAGCCGCGCCTCAAAGTTGACGATCGGGTCCTTGAGCCGCCACTGCTCCACCTCCTCGTCGGTGCGGTAGCTCAAGCCCATGCCGCGCACGCCCACATGGTCGTAGTAGCGGTAGGTCTTGCACTCCAGCAGGGTCGGTCCACCGCCCTCCCGCGCCCGGGCGATGGCCTCGCCGGCCGCCTCATGGACGGCGATGGGGTCCATGCCATCCACCACCACGCCCGGCATGCCGTAGCCCGGCGCCCGGTCGGCGACATCGACGATGGCTTGGTGGTTGGCCTGGGGCGTGTACTCGCCGTAGCCGTTGTTCTCGCAGACGAACACGCAAGGCAGCTTGTACAGCGCCGCCATGTTGGCGGCTTCGTGGAACGCCCCCTCATTGCTGGCGCCGTCGCCGAAGAAGCTGATGGAGACGTTGCTGGTCTTGCGGAACTTGCAGGAGAAGGCTGCTCCCATGGCGATGGGCGGGCCGCCGCCGACGATGCCGTTGGCGCCGAGCATGCCGAGGTCGAGGTTGGAGATGTGCATGCTGCCGCCCTTGCCCTTGCAGTAGCCGGTGGCCTTGCCGTAGAGCTCGGCGAACATGTAGGTGAACTCGCCGCCCTTGGCGATCAGGTGGCCGTGCCCCCGGTGGGTGCTGGTGATGTAGTCCTGATCGGAGAGATGCACCATCACGCCGCTGGCGACGGCCTCCTGGCCGACGTAGAGATGCAGGGCGCCGGGAATCTTGCCGTCCTCCATCATTTTGCCGGCCCGCTCCTCGAAGGTGCGGATGCGCACCATGCGCCGGTGGATGTCCAGCAGGATGTCGTCGGTGATTTCGCTGCTCAAGGTTCTCTCCCGTCAATGCTCGTGAAGGTGCGCGGCCTTGCCCCCAGACGCCAAGCCAAAATGTCGAACCTTCGACTTCCGGATTGGTATGATGAAATCGAGTCGAGGGCCGAAGCGCGTCAAGCGGCGTATTCTCTCATTTGCGGCAGCTTTTACAACGCGGGCTTTGGCCCTTGAGCGCCAAAGCCCGATTTGAGTTTCGCTGGGGCGAAACCCGGCAGGCTCGGGGTGGAGCATCCCGATGGCATCCTTGCGCCGGATGCGCCGAAGGAACGTGCGGACGGCATCGGCGGAAACGGGTCAAAGGGAGGAGAAGTGACGACTTTTGCGCGGCAATTGGGAGGGCGGCGACCCGGCGAGGTGGCGGTTCGCGACGGGCGCAAGGCTCTGGACTGGACGCAATTGGACGATGTCCTCAATCGGGTGGCCAACGGCTTGCAGAGCTTGGATCTGGGGCCCGGCCGCCGGATCGCCGTCTTTGCCGAAAACGCCGTCGAAACCGGCTTGGCCAATCTTGGCGGCCTGATCGGAGGCGCCTCGGTGGTGCCGGTCAACTTCCACCTCACCGCCGATGAAGTGGCCTACATCCTCAACGACTCGGGCGCCCGCCTGCTGTTCGTCGGCCCGGAGACCGCCGAACGGGGCGTTGCCGCCGCGGCGGCGAGCGAGGTCATCAGCGTTGTCGGCTGGTGCGATGAACCGGGCGTGACGTCCTGGGATGGCTGGCTCGCCGCCCAATCCGCCGAAGAGCCGCCGGGACATTTACCGCCGCGCCCGAACCTGCTCTACACCTCCGGCACCACCGGGCGGCCCAAGGGCACCGAGCTGCCTCCAACCATGTTCGCCGGCGGCGACACGGTCACGGAGCACATTGCCAACTTGGCCGCCGCGCCGGTGGCTGAGGCCGGCACCCATCTGGTGGTCGGTCCCATGTACCACACCGGCCCGCTGTCCGGTGCCCGTTCCCTGGCCGCCGGCGTGCCCTGTGTCATTCTGGGGCGGTTCGATGCGGAGCGGACCCTCAAGGCGATTCAGGACCACAGGATCGGCAACACAGTGATGGTGCCCACCCACTTCGTGCGCCTGCTGGCCCTGCCGGATGACGTCAAGGCCCGCTACGACGTTTCGTCGCTGATTCGGGTCGCGCACACCGGCGCCAAGTGCCCGGTGGACGTGAAGCGGGCGATGATCGAGTGGTGGGGGCCAGTGTTCACGGACGCCTACGGCGCCAGTGAGGTGGGCACCACCTGCGCTATCACCTCCGAGGAGTGGCTGGCGCATCCCGGTTCGGTGGGCAGGGCGATGCCGCCCTTCGAGGCGATGATCCTGGACGACCACGACAACCCGCTGCCGCCCAACACCGAGGGGCGCCTGTTCTTCAAGGACGCCACCGGACGCGGCGTCATCTACCATAACGACCCGGAGAAGTCCGCCGCCGCCCACATCGCGCCGGGCGTGTTCACCCTAGGCGAGATCGCCTACATGGACGAGGACGGCTACGTCTATATCACCGACCGCTTCAGCGACATGGTGGTGTCCGGAGGCGTCAACATCTATCCCGCCGAGGCGGAGCAGGTGCTGATCGAGCACGACGCCGTCCTCGACGTGGCCTGCATCGGCATTCCCCACCCGGAAATGGGCGAGGAGCTCAAAGCCCTGGCCATCCCCCAAGACCCGGAAACCGCACCCTCCGGAGCGGCCGTGATCGCTTGGTGCCGCGAGCGCCTGTCCCACTACAAGTGCCCGCGCACCTTCGATTGGGTGGACACCTTGGGCCGCAACACCATGGGCAAGATCAACAAGCGCAGGCTGCGGGCGCCGTACTGGGAAGGGCAGGGCTGAGCTCTGGATCGCCAACATGAACTTCAACACGGCCAACAGCACTTTTCGGCAACTCATGGGCAACGGACTGAGCTACCGGGTGCCCGCGTTCCAGCGCGACTACTCCTGGGGGCCGGACGAATGGGATGACCTGTGGCAGGACATCGTGGCGTTGGCCGACGAAGGCTCGCAGCCAGCCCACTACATGGGTTACTTGGTGCTGCAATCGGCGGACAACAGGGACTTCGAGATCATCGACGGCCAACAGCGCATGACGACCCTGAGCCTTTTGGTGCTGGCGGCCATATCGCACTTGAAGGGCTTGGCGGATTCAGAAAACCAGCAAGACCCCGAAAACCGACGCGCCGAGCAGTTGCGCGGCAGCTACATCGGCTATCTCGATCCGGTCACCTTGGTGCCACGCTCCAAGTTGACGCTCAATCGCCACAACGACCGCTACTATCAAAGCTACCTCGTGCCGCTCGAACCGTTGCCCCGGCAGGGCTTGAACGCATCTGAGCGCTTGCTGCGCAGAGCGTTCCTCTGGTTTGGTGAACGCTTGCAATCCCACGTCGGCGGCGATGGCACCGCAGTTGCCCGATTCGTGGACGACGTTGTGGACAAGCTGCTGTTCGCCGTCATCACGGTCACGGATGAGTTGAACGCCTTTACCGTCTTCGAGACGCTCAATGCGCGTGGAGTGCGCTTGTCGTCCACCGACCTGCTGAAGAACTTCCTGTTTTCGGCGGTTGCTCGGGATGGCGCCCATGAAACCGAAATCACAGTTCTGGAGGAGCGTTGGGAAGGCATTATCGGACTGCTGGGCAGCGAGAGCTTCCCTGAGTTCCTGCGCACTTTTTGGAACAGTCGAAATCCCCTAGTGCGCAAGGCCGAGCTGTTCAAGACCATACGGGCCACCGTCAATGGCAGGGCAGCAGCGTTTGACTTGGTCCGGGATCTCGACCGGCAGGCCCGAGTGTACGCCCAATTGCGCAATCCCGACCCAGGCGGCTGGGCATCGGCGGAACGCGACTGTCTTTGGCAGCTTGGGTTGTTCGGGGTGCGCCAGCCGTTCGCGGTCTTGCTGGCGGCGTTTGATCGGTTTGCGGAAAGCGACCGAACGGGCTTTGCACGGTTTCTGAAGGCCATCGCGGTGGTTTCCTTCCGCTACAACCTGATCTGCCAGCGCCAAAGCAACGAGCAGGAAGCGGTGTACAACCGAATCGCCCGCCGCATTGCGAACGGGGAAATCAGCGAGCCATCTGCTGCGATTGAGGCCCTGCGGCCGGTTTATCCGGAAGACGGTCCATTCCGAACCGCGTTCGCCGAAAAAACGCTCAATGTCCGCCGCAGCCGCAAGGTGATCCGCTTCATTTTGCTCCGGCTGGAGCGAAAGCTGTCGGGCCGCGAGTTTGATTTTGAAAGCGATGCCTACAACATTGAGCATGTTTTGCCCGAGCGCCCCGACGCAGGCTGGGAGCAGTTTGATGAACGGCATCGCGACGAATTAACCCACCGGCTGGGCAACCAGACGCTATTGGAGGCGGCACTGAATCGGGAATTGGGCAACACCGCCTACAGCGGCAAGCGCGAGGTTTACCGGCGCAGCGGATTTGCCGTCACCCGTCGGGTGGCGGAGGAGTTCGAGGCTTGGACCGTCGAGAAAATCCGCGCTCACCAGCAATGGATGGCGAGGCAGGCTACGGACGTTTGGAAGATATCCTTCCAAGCTGACTAAACGCACATTGATCTCACTCCGTCAGATTGAGGGTGCGCAAGTTCGGATCGGCCTCGATGTCCGCATCAGTGAAGGGTAGGCGGATCCAGCCGCCTTGGGCATGGATCTCCGTCAGGTCGCTGTAGTGGGGCGAGTCCGGCTCCGGTGATTGGGAGTAGGTGAGCATGGCCCGCGGGTCGAGGTTGCCTTCGGCGTCCCAACTGATGACCTGGATGTAGCTGTTGCCGTGGATGATGGGCGTGTAGCCCTTCTCGCCGTTCAACTTGGTGACGATCATGCTGAACATGCCGGCGGCGCCGTCGCCGCCGGGGATCGGGATGTTGCGGCCGTTGCGTGGTGCGTACTGGATGTCGCCGAGCCGGGCGTTCAGTGGTATGTTGACCTCGGCCAGCGTGTTGGCGGCGTCGCGCAGGGCGTCGGCCACCGCTTGGCGGACGGCGGCGCTTTCGAGGTTGATGCCCCTTGGCGTGGCGACCGGATCTTCGGCGTCGAACGGCACGGCCCAGAGGTCGTCGATGTGGCGGGCGAGGTTCCAGAACTCCCGCCAAACGTGGCCGCCTTGGGCATCGACGTTCATGGTTCGGTTCCAAGCGGAGAGGGCCTCGCAGGCGGGGGCCAAGTCGGCTTGGTCACCGCACACCCTGAGCACGTCGTCGAGCAGCAGCTCAGCGCCGTAGTGGCGGTTGTTGTCGAGCAGGGCTTGGATGTCGTCCGGGGCGATGCCGCCGCCCCGCTCGATCAATTCGCCGAGCATGTGCAGGCCGGCCCGGGTGCGCAATGACCGGGCGGTTCGCTCCGGACCGATTACGGGCGAATAGCCTTCCAACGGGCCATCCGGGTTGCTCAGCCAATAACTGTCGTTGGAATTGGTGACGTAGTCGGCGCGGGTCAGGCGCGGCATCTCCTCGGGCGGCAGGGCGCCCGGCACTCGGCTGCGCTCGTCCTCGCGCCACTCGCATTCGGTGCGGCTGCCGTCCAGAATGACCAGCCGCTCCGGTGCGCCTTCCAAGGAAAGTCGGCACGCGTCCAGCAAGTCGGCGTCCACGTTGGGCGTGCCGCTGATGTCGGCGTAGAAGGCGTTGCCGTGCCGGTCGGCGGCAATGGTGTTGACCCAGAACACGCCTTGGCGGCTGATGGCCGCCTCCAAGTCCGCAGTCGAAGCCGCCTTGCTCATGGCGTCGTAGGTTTCGGCGGTGACGTAGTTGTCGATCACCGCATCGCGCAGGGCGTAGGCGTGGCTGGCGGACCAAGGCAGCAGGTCGTTCTCCAGCAGGGGACCGTAGTGGGTGAGGTAAATGGTTTGCTCCTGGGTCTCGACGCCGTCCCCGGTTGCCACTTCCACTGCAACGACCCTCGCTTCAATGTCGCGGTAGGCCCCGTCGTAGCGATACTGCAGCGGGTTGTCCGGGTTGAGATCCAATTGGTGGAGCGTGAAGCGCAGGGCTGTTGAGACGGTGTGCGTCCAAGCCATGTCCTTGTTGAAGCCGATGATCACCCGACTGGTGTTGAGCAGGCTGACGCCCATCACATCGACTTCGCCCGGAATGGTGGTGTGAATGAGGTGGAAGCGGGAGGCGCCGTGCCACGGATAGTGGGGATTGCCCAGCAGGATGCCGCGCCCCGAGGCGCTCAATTCCGAGCCGATCGCCACCCCGTTGCTGCCGATGCCCTCCGGCAGGCGCCAGGCAATGGGGCGGCTGGCGAGGTCGTCAGCGCCTGCCTCTTCGTCTGCCGATGACTCCGGGGGCGCTGCTTGGCTGATTTCCTCGCCGAAGCGGCCCAAGCCGTAGCGTATGCCCACCCCAAGGGTCAGGCGGGTGAGGTCGTCGGCGTCGATCTCAGCAACCCAAGGCGCGCCTGCGCAGCTCGCCGGCAGCGCGTTGGCGTGGTCGCGCAGGTAGCGGTTGTAGCCGGCCACATAGCCGTCAGCGAAGGCTTGGTCGCGGGCGCTCTGTGCTTGGTTGTACGCCGTCACCTTGTCCTGGGTGAGGATGCCCTTGTGGAAGACGTCGCTGCTGAAGTGCCCGTCTTCAGGCCCATGGTGCTTGGACAGCTCGCCGTTGACCATGAGCACGTCGCGGGCGATCACGCAGATGGCGTCGGTGGCGGTGGCGTAGGCAAAGCCGTAGCCCAGCGAACCCCAGTCGGTCGCCTTGACGTGGGGGATGCCGTAGCTGGTCCAGCGAATCCCCACGTCGTAGGTGGACTCCGGCGGCTTCTCCGCTTCCTGGCCGGGTTGGCAGGCGGCCAGCAGCAGCGTGGTCGTGATGATGGCGATTGAGCGCATGGGATGCTTCCAATGTGTTGTTGAGGGTGCGAAGCAAGCGGTTTGCGGTGGCGTTTCCGGTTGGCAAAACGCCTGTCTATCCGGGCGGGTTCCCCGGCTCGAGGGCGGGACGCCCTCGCACCGAAGCACATGACCCTTGGCGAGGGCGGGACGCCCTAAAGCCGAGGCAGCCCTGCGTCGAAGTCACGGCAAGTACCAGATCGGCGATGACCAGGCTCGGTCCTGAATGGTGGCGTGCAGATCCTCACGCGGCGCCACGCCCGCCCGAACGGCGTCCCAAGTGGACCAGCGGCACTTGGGGTTTTCCAGCACACGCGCGTAATAGAAGGTGCGCTGGCCGGGGGTGAAGGTGGGATCCTGCCATAGCGCTGAGAGTTCCGCTGCGCCCTTGTCATCGCTGATGGCGCAGGTGGTCAGGTCCACCGCCGCGCCGTTGTCGGGGCAGCGGTGGGTTTCGGGATCAACCGCGCCGCGGTCGGAGCAGGCCACGTCGAAGACCCGCTCGTTGGCTTGGCCATCCGCCACCCAGCCCTTGATCACTTGCAGGCGCTGCAAGGGGGCCGCGTCGCTGTCGCGCATGGCCCAGACAAAGAATCCGGGCGCGGCATCGCCATCGGCGATCAGGTCGCCGCCCATGGGCACGCCTGCGGCATAGGCGGCGGCGATGACGTCCTCGGCCTCCAGCAGGGCTTCGTCGATGCCGTAGCCGGCGAAGAAGCGCACGGGAATGTGCGGTCCGCTGGTGGCGAAGGCCTCCTTGCGCCGGAAGGCATCGTAGATGGCCTTTCGGGTGTTGCTCTCCGCCCAGACCCCGGCCAAGCCGGAAGCGCCCCAGTATTGGGCGAAGGCGTTGGCGTAGGTCGGACCGCTCCCCGCGGCCTGCTCCCCTAATGGGGCGTCGCCTGGCCCGACGGCATTGTCGTCCCCGCCCAAGGCAAAGACGCTGTCCGCCGTAGCCCCTTCGTCCAAGGGCACGGAGCCGCGCATTTGCGGCGTGGCGTCCAGCAGGCCGGTCTTGCTCCAGTAGTTGTCCTCCTCGAAGGAGCCGGCGGCATTGTGGGTGTCGGAGGAGCCGATCACGCCGAAGCGGTACGGGTTCAAGCCCTCGGCCTCCTCCATCGCCAAGCCGTTCAGCCAAGCCTCCCGCACGTAGCCGCCTTGCGGTTGGCTCGGCAAGGGGCTGGCCACCCGCACCGGCATGATCTCGAAGTCGGCCCATTCGTCGTTGGGCGAAAGCAGGGGGTGGGTGTCCGAGGTGCCCTTGACCTGGGTGATCTCCACCAGTGGCTCGTTGCGCATGCGCTGCTCGGCGTAAGCGGCATCGATGGGTTCGCCGGCTTGGTTGGCCAGCTCGAACATCCAGCCGTCGGAGCCGTTGGAGTTGTGCGGAATGGCCAAGGCTTCAAAGCCTTGGTCCCGTTGGCTGTCGAGCCAGTCCCAGAGATCCTCGGGATTGAGGGAGTCCAGTCGGCTGAACGGCATGTCGGGCGCCTTGCTGCCGCGGAAAATGACGTTGCGGTGCAGGTTCTCGAATTCCGGGCCGGAAGTGGTGTATTCGTAGCCGATGAAGGTGGTGAACTCGCCGGGCGCGTTGTGGCGCTCGGCAGACTCAACGATTTTGCTCCAAGCGCTGGCCACCACGTCCAGGTCCAGGAGGTCGTCGGGCTCCGCCAAGTTGCCGCCGATGCGGGGCAGCAGGCTGGCGAAGGCGGCGCCGAGCTCCGCCGGCGTTTGGGCGCCGCGCAGTTCGGCGGCAATCGGCCGCTGGCTGAGTTCGGTGGTCTCGTCGAACATGGCCGGCAGCATGCCCAAATAAGTGGCGTGATCAGTCACCGCTTGGAAGTCCAGTGGCTTCCTCATCTTCATTTCAAAGCCCGCTGCGTGGTTCAGCGCGCCGCCCCTGGCGAAGGCGTAGGCGTCGTCCGGAGTGGCCCGGGTGCCGAACAGGAACGCATCGAAGGAGTAAACGGTGTGGACGTGCAGGTCGCCGAAGTAGGGATTGCGGTTGGGGTTCGATTCGATCTCAGGTGCCGCTGCCGAGGCTTCGGCTGTCTCAGGCACCGCGGGTCCGGCCGCTGCTTCGGGCCGCTCCTGCGGCTGGCCGCAAGCCGCCACAGCGCTGGCGGCGGCTAGCACAAGGGTGGCTTTCAGTGCGTTCATGAGCTCACCCCGTCGGTCGCGCGGCCGTTCTGGAACAGCGCGGGCAGGGCTTGGTCGTCGGTTTCGATCAGCCGATCCACCCAAGCATGGAAACGCTGCCCGCCGCCTTCGTTGCGCCCGAACTGAACGTGGGGCATGGCGCCGGTCAACAGCGCCTTCTGCTGGCGCAGGCCAGTGGCGTAGTCCTCCTCCTGCACCACGTGTTCGAGGAACTTGAACTGCTCGCGGGCGGCTTGGGCCGTCGCCTCGTCCGCTGGCGGCTTCTCCATCAGGTAGTTCTGCACGGTGTAGGACGCAAGCGGCGTCTCGCCGGGGAACAGTTGGGAAATCATCACGCCCCGGCCGCCGCCATCGAAGCTGGCGATGGAGACGTGGGGGAAGATGGTCCAGACCCCGGACATCAGATGGGCGTCGCTGGCATCGGACAGGCTCTCGTATTCGCCGAGCGACGGGTCCGGCGAGCTGACCCGCTGGTGCGGCCCCCAAGCGTAGTAGAGCGCTTGGTTGGGGTAGTCGGCGCCGAAGGTGTCCTTGTGCAGGATGGGCAGGTGGTAGAGGTCGAGGTAGCCGTCGTAGGCGACCTTCCAGTTGGGGCCCTTGAGGGTGCGGCTCTCAAAGAAGTGCCAAGCGGCGAAATCGAAGTGGTCGAGGAGTTGGTCGTAGCCGGACAGGAAGGCGTCGATGTCGAGACTGGCGTTGGGATTGATCATCACCCAGACCAGCCCCGCCCTCTCCGCCGCCGGAAGCTCGACCAGGCTGTTGCAGGAACGGTCCACCTCGCCGAAGTCCCGCTCCGAGTAAACCCCGATGAGGGTGCCGCGCTGATCGTAGGACCAAGCGTGGTAGGGGCAGGTGAAGCGCTTGGCGTTGCCGGTGCCGGTCTGCATGATCTGCGAGCCCCGGTGGCGGCACATGTTGATGAAGGCGCGCGCCCGACCGTCCTCGCCGCGGCTGATGAGCACCGGGACATCCACCGCATCCATGGCCTTGTAGTCGCCCGGGTTGGGAATTTCGGCGCTGGCGGCAAGCATCAGCGGCATCCGCTTGAACACCCGTTCCATCTCCAGCCGCCAACGGCCTTCGTCGTGGTAGTGGTCGGCGGGCACCTTGAGGATGGCTTTGGCCTGCTCAATGGTTCCGGCCCTAGCGTGCCTGAGGTTGTGCTCAGCCATCTCGATCAGTTGGGCGCGGCTCATGGTGTCCTCCTCTCCTCGTCGCCGACAATGCCAACTGCGATTATTGCAGATTGCGTCGATCAGCAGGAAGCCTGCGCACCCGCGGAGCGGGCGCGGATGGAGTTTCGCTGCGCGAAGCTCCACACGCATTCGGGCGACTAGGCTGATTCGGTCGTGGCACGGTTGCGCAATTGCGTGGGCGCAAGCCCATAGCTGGCCTTGACTGCGGTGGAGAAGTTGCATTGATGCAAAAAGCCGACGCGGTAGGCGATTTGCGCTATGGGCATTTCGGTTTCCGTGATTAGCCGGTAGCCCTCCGCCAGCCGTTGCGCCTTCACGAATTCGGAAATGGTCATGCCGAACTGGTTCCGAAACCCGTAATAAAGCTTGTTGCGGTTGAGCCCAACGGCACGGCTCACATCCCTGACGCTCGGCACGTCCGCCAGATTCTCTATCACCAAATGGCGCGCCTGCTTGACCTTTTGAATGTCCTTTGGACCAAGCGACAAGGGAAATGACTCGGTGTCGGAGAGGTAAATCACGTGATTGAGCGCCAGCAGGATCAGTTCCGTGGCCTTGTTGACCACGAAGTTGACCCGAATCGCGTCCTTGAAACGAGTGTTCAGGACTTCGGACGTCAAGCGCGCCAGCTTATTGGTCAACTCAAACGAGCGGTAGATTCGCAGGTCTTCGGACCCGCCGGACAGCGATCCCAAGGGGCAGGGCAGATCGTCCATGTTGACGCCGCACAATTCAGCGACGCGCTCCGGGCGGACGCAGACCGTCGCCCAGCGCAGCTTCTCGCCGCCCCTGAAGCGCTCGACCGTCTTGACGCCGGCAGGCAAGTGGATGATTCGCCAGGACGGGCTGTCCGCCGAGACCGGCCCGACCTGGTCGATGCGCATGTCGATGTTGAGATGCAAGCTGAAATTGAAGCGGATCCAGCCGGGATCGAACACATGCACCGTGCGGCTGTGCTCGAACGCGCAGTCCATCACAACGATGCGCATCACGTTGCCGACTTGGTAATAGTCGATGGAGCCTTCCGCGAGATCTTCGGCATCCGACATGGAGTGACACACCGCATCGCCGGTGGTCTCGATTCGAATCACTTGTGGATGGGAATTTGGAACCAGGGCCGAGCACAACTCGTCGAATGACGCCCAAGTGAAGTCACGGCTGGATTCGTCGAGCGCTTGCATGGTCAAGCACGGTAGCCGAGGTCTCCAAGAAACTCCAGAAGCGTTGCATTGAAGGCGTCCGGCCGCTCGAAAAAAGGCGCATGGCCCGCTGTTTCGATGAACTGCACCCGGTCGCGCCATAGATTGCGCCACTGGAGAGTTTCAAAATAGGCTCTGTTTACGAAGGCGTCCGCGCCGCCTTGGATTACGGCGATTGGGCAGGCATTGTCGGCCACGACGGCGCGTTGAGAGTGGCAGGCGCCGGGTTGTTGGTAATTTTCCAGCAAGCTTTCCCGGACGGCGCCCTGAGCTCGCCGCACGGCTTTGGCCAGCCCCGTGTTTTGCAGGTCCGCGCCTCCGTACAGGCTATCGCAGTACCGGATGGCCTCGGCTTCGGTGAATGCCGCCTTGCCGGTCATTGCCATCTCTGGACTGGGCATGAAGGCCTCTTCCATCTCTCCGGCGCCGGGCCCCGCTGGCGGTGTGCCGCAAAGCACCAAGCCGGCAAGCGCCATGCCCTGTCCGAGCCCCTCAATGGCAATGTGTCCGCCCAGCGACCAGCCAACCACCACTGGCCTGCCGAGGCCGAGATCTTGAATGAGCTCCTGCAGCCAACGCGCGAAATTCGCCAGGGTTGCGTCGGCTGGGCAATCGCTCACGTCGTCCGAGTTCCCGTGGCCCGGCAGGTCAACGGCGAGCAGCCGGTGACGCCGCAGGGCCGAGTTGTCGAATTGCTTTGCAAAGGCCTCCTTGCAGCAGGAGTTGCCGTGGACGAAGAGCAGCGGGGGGCCGATGCTCCCGGATGCCATGTAGGCCGTCCTGCCCAGGCGCGTGTGAATGTAGGCGGTGGCGGTCAAAATCGGTTCCATCCGGAAGGCGCGCCGTTTGCCGGGATGCCAGTTAGGCTAGGGCGCATGGTTCTGGGGAACCCGCATCGCCAAACCGATGCGGACAACCCCAGCCTCACAGCGTCAGCCGCAGGGTCGCGCCGTAGGTTCTGGGATGCCCGAACGCTTGGGTTGTGTTGGCGCCGATCACGCTGCGGTCGTCCGCAAAGTTGACATAGACTTCATCGGTCAGGTTTTGCGCCCAGACGTAAATCGCCCAACCGTCCATGTCCAGCCCTGCCCGCAAGCTAACTAGATCCCTTGCTTTGCCGCTGAGCCTCGGATCGTTTTGCGGCTCAAAGTAAACGCGGCTGCGGTGATTCCAATCGCCTTGCAGCACGAGTTCGCCGACGCGGTCGATGGGATACCTGAATTGAATGGCGAGCGCTGCCGTCCACTCCGGCGCTAGGTTCAAGTGTCTTCCAGCGCAGTTTTCGACGATGAGATCGGGTGCGCTGGCCCCAGGCGCCTGGCATCCGGGAAAGTCGTCGTAGGTCGCATCCAAGTAGCCCAGGCTGGCCCGGAGATCGACGTACTGACCGACCAATGCCGTTGCCTCCGCTTCCAAACCCCAGATCTTCGCCACTGCGGCGTTGGCCAGGCTCACGCCGCCACCTACAATCTGAGTGAGCTGCAAGTCCTTGTACTTCGTATGGAATGCCGCCAGATCCAACCTGATCCGCTGGTCAAGGAGGCTTGATTTGATCCCTGCCTCATAGGAGGTTGCGAACTCAGGGGCGACTTCCAACTGGGCGTTGGGACCGACGAAGTCAACGTTGAAGCCCGCGCTCTTGAAGCCTTGGGCGAAGCGCAGGTAACCGGTGGCCGCGCTGTTGAAGTCGTATGCCAGCGAAACGGAAGGCGCAAAGTCCCGATCGGTTCGCGAACGCGAGTAGTCGGTATCGCCGAAGAGGCCTGTTTGGTCGTTTTGCAGGTGGGCGCCGGTCTTCGACTCCGAAACCCACCGTCCCCCGACCTCCAGTTGCAAACGATCGGTCAGCGCATGATTCGTGTTGAAGAACAGCGCGACGCTTTCCGAGTCAACCGAGCTGTTTAGCGTGATGGGCACCTCGAAACCCGGCACCCCGGTCAGAAAGTCCCCCAGCGCGAAGTCTCCGTAGCCGCGGGACTCCTGGTGGTAGTAGTAGAGGCCCGCGATGTAGTCGGATCGGGCGGAGAACCGGCCGGCGTGCCGTGCCTCAGCGGAGAACACGTCGGAGTCTTGGCCGAACACATCTACGAACACGCGCACCGCGTGTTTGTCATCGTCCAGGCTGGCGTCAAAGGAGGACTTGCGGTAGGACAGGATGGAAGTGAGCGTGCCTGCCCCCGTGTCAATGTCGCCGGTCAACGAAACGCCCCAGACGTCCCGATGCACGAAGTTGGGCTGGTCGTTGTTGGTCGTGTGGTGGGTGGCTGTGGAAGGGTCGGAAAAAAAAGCAAAATCCGATACCTCGAACAGCACCGGCTCTCCCCGGTCGATCAGGCCATCCGCCGCCAGAGTGAAATCGGTTCCAGCGGTGGGTTGAAAGCGCAATTTGCCGCGGAATGACCCAAGGTCGGCGTTTTCAAGGTCCTGCCCGCCGGACAGGTGCTTCACGAATCCGTCGCGCTCCGTGTAGCCGGCGGAAAGCGACGCCGACAGCTTGTCTGACAAGGGGCCGGATATGTGGGTTCGCAGCCGTCGATGATCGTAGTTTCCGTATTGGGCCTCCAGGACGCCCTGCAGTTCCTCGCTTGGGTTTCGAGTGATGATGTTGACGGCGCCAGCGATGGTGTTTTTACCGAACAAGGTGCCTTGCGGGCCGCGCAGAACCTCAATTCGCTCGATGTCGATCAGGTCTTGGTTGAAGTTTTCCGGGCGCCCCGCGTACACGCCGTCGATGTAGTACCCGACGCCGGTTTCGAGGCCGACGAAGCGCACAAGGGTCGAAATGCCCCGAATGCTGATCAGCCCTTGGATGGAGCCGGCTATGCCGCCCGCTTGACCGGCGTTCGGCACGATGTCGAGCACCCGATCAAACGAATCGATGCCGCTGTCCTGCAACTGCTCTCCGGACAGAGCGCTGACGGCCAACGGCGTGTCCTGGATGCTCTCCGCCTTTTTTCGGGCCGTCACCGTGATGACCTCGATGACGCGCGCCCGGTCGGTCTCGACTTGTTGGCTTCCTTGCGCGAATGCGGGTGGGGTTGGGTGCAGCAGGGCGGCAACGGCAAACGGGATCGATCCAAAGGGTCCGATGGCAGTTTTCATGGTTCCCCCCTCCTGATGACTGTTCCAGCGGATTGGCGATTCCAGAATGCGCCAGCCGTGCCCCGCTGTCTTTTGCCGAAAGCACCCCGATGTTTGACAGGTGCATTTTTTGGTGGCTTTCAGCGGTGCGCTTGGCGTCACGGCCTTTGCCGACGGTTCCTATCGGCCCCCTTGGACCGACGATTTGAGAGGAGATTCAGCCCCGTTCGGTGAAGCCGAACGCACAAAGCAGCGATGGGGAACTGACGTGCA
Organism: Gammaproteobacteria bacterium; assembly: GCA_026709365.1. Taxonomy (GTDB): domain Bacteria; phylum Pseudomonadota; class Gammaproteobacteria; order Pseudomonadales; family Azotimanducaceae; genus Azophilus. Next base: position 18,989 of record JAPOTD010000044.1, on the reverse strand, counting down.
GCCGTGAATTCCTGCGGCGCAGGCTCCTAGGCAAGACCCTTGGCGATGTGGAATGCCTCGGCACTGGCCCTGCGCAGTTCGCCGTCCGTCAGGAAATCGGCAGCGGTCATCGCCAGCAGTTTGGCGCCGTCCAGCGCCGCGGCATCGCCCATTGCCGACCCGGCCCACTTGGCGAACTCCGGGTTGTGGATGACCACGTCGCGGGGTGCCGCCGCCAGCAGCGGATGAATGGCGGGCACGCGGTGGCTTACGTTGCCCATGTCGGTGCTGCCCGCACCGCCCAACTCCTCCCAATCCAGGAACTCCCGTCCGAGGCATTCCCCGTGTTTTTGGAATACATCCGCCAGCGGCCAATTGGTGTTGAGATCCAAGTAATCCACCTTGGCCCAGTTGATTTCGACCTTGCAGCCGCTGCCCTTGGCGCCGGCTTCAAAGCAAGCCTGAACCCGAGGCTTCAAGTTGGCGAGCGCCGTTTCGTCGGCCGCCCGCACATAGAAGTCTCCGACGGCGCGCTCCGGCACGATGTTGGGCGCCTGTCCGCCCTCAGTGATGATGCCGTGTATGCGTTCCCCGTCGCGAATGTGTTGGCGCAGGTTGGAAATCGATTGGTAGGCCAGCAGCAGTCCGTCCAAGGCGTTGATGCCGCGGTGCGGCGAAACCGAGGCGTGGGCGGAGCGGCCGTGGTAGATCACCTCGACCTCGGCGACGCAGATGCAGGGCATGGTCGCCAGATTCAATCCCGCCGGATGGATCATCATTGCGGCATCGACGGCCTCGAATGCGCCGGCGCGGGCCATCAGTTCCTTGCCGCCGCCCTTTTCCTCAGCAGGGGTTCCAATCAGGCGGACCCGTCCCGGCAACTGCTCCTGCACGGCTTGCAGCCCGAGGGTCGCGCCGAGCGCCGCCGTGGCGATTAAGTTGTGGCCGCAGGCATGGCCGATGCCCGGCAGCGCATCGTATTCGGCGAGCAGCGCCACGGTCGGCCCAAGGCTTTCCGCATTGAGCCCGGCTTCAAAGGCCGTGTCCAACGTGAACACTCCGGTTTGCGTCGGCAGATCGTGGTCCTTGAGCGTGCGGGATAGCAATTCGCAGGCGTGGAACTCCTCAAAGGCGAGTTCCGGTCGGGCATGAATGGCGTGGGAGACCTCAAGCAGCGTGTCGGCCAGCGAATCGATGCGATCGGTGATCGCTTTGTGCAGAGAGTTCATGACGAGGCGCTCCACTTTGGGCCGAGTTGGCCACTATTGTGAATGTTTCAGGCGTTGCTGTGCAGGCTCAGAAACATATCGGAAACTAGCCCACGCAACCAGTGCGGAGTTTCGCGTCAGCGAAACTCCAACGCACCCGCGCAGCGGGCGCGCAGCGACCGTCAGGTCGCGCCTGCTGTGCAGGCTCAGAAACATTTCGGAACCTGGCCTACGCAACCAGTGCGGAGTTTCGCGTCAGCGAAACTCCAACGCACCCGCGCAGCGGGCGCGCAGCGACCGTCAGGTCGCGCCTGCTGTGCAGGCTCAGAAACATTTCGGAACCTGGCCTACGCAACCAGTGCGGAGTTTCGCGTCAGCGAAACTCCAACGCACCCGCGCAGCGGGTGCGTCTGCTCGCAATTTCCTAGCCAAAGAGGCAGGATGGCGCCTTTCCACTTTCCCACCTCATACCCACAACCTGACGAGCCGGGAGGAGCGCCTATGTCCATTCAAGCCACCATCACCACCAGCAAGGGCGCCATCCGACTGCGGCTGTTTCCCGAACAGGCGCCGGTGACGGTCGCCAATTTCGTCAACCTCAGCCGCCGGGGCTTTTACGACGGGCTCAATTTCCATCGCGTGATTGAACGGTTCATGATCCAAGGCGGCTGTCCAAAGGGGTCGGGCGGGGGCGGCCCCGGCTATCAGTTCGAGGACGAGTTCAGCGATGAGTTGCGCCATGACCGCCCCGGACGGTTGTCGATGGCCAATGCCGGGCCCGGCACCAACGGCTCGCAGTTCTTCATCACCCATGTGCCGACCGCTTGGCTGGACGACGCCCACACGATCTTCGGCGAGGTGCTGGACGGCGAGGACCAGGCGGTGGTGGACGGCATCCAGCAAGGCGACTCGATCAGCGGCATCAAGGTTTTGGGCGAAGTCGCCCCGCTGCTCGACGCCTTTGAGGATCGCGTTGCGGCTTGGAACGCGGCCTTGGAGCGCTGACGTTGGCCTTCGACCATGCGCAGGCCGTCGTCAACGACGGCTTCTCGGGCCTGCTGGGCGTGGAATTGACGCACAGCGCCGAGGATCAGGCTACCGTTCGACTGCCGTACCGAGAAGCGCTGGGCGTGGGCCGCATTCACGGCGGTGCCATCAGCGCCCTGATCGACATCGCCGCCACCGCGGCCTTCTGGTCCCATCCCGCGCTAACCCAAGGCGCTTGGGGCGCCACGGTGGACTTCACGGTCCACTTCCTCAAGCTGGCGGCGGAAACGGACCTGATTGCCGAAGCCAAGGTGCGCCGCCGCGGCGGTTCCGTCTGCGTGGGCGACGTCTGCGTGCGCAGTGCCGACGGTGAGGAGGTGGCGGCGGCGCGGGTGACCTACCGGCTGAGTCCCTGAGCTACGAACCCATCGCCTTCTGAAAGGCTGGCCGTTGCTCGACGCGATCGATGTAGGCCTGCAAGTGGGCCATCTCGTCGGTGACGCAGCCCAGGCGGCGGCTCATGAAGCAGGCGTGGCCGAGCATGACGTCAGCGGCGGAGAAGCCGCCGATCAGGTAGTCCTTGCCCTCAAGCTGCTCATCGACCGGCGCCAGCGCCTTGGTCAGCAGACGCTGGGCCTGCCCCAAGGCCTCCTCGTTGCGGCGCTCCGGGGGCAGCAGGATGGTCTGCACCACGATGGTGTTGACCGGCGGCATCACCATGCCCTCGCAGTAGTGGAACCACTGCAGGTAGGCGGGGAACAGCGGCGAATTGACGGGTGGCTTCAGGGCGCCGTCCGTGTGCCGGGCGACGACGTACTCGACGATGGCGCCGGACTCGTAGATGCGCACGTCGCCGTCATCCAGCACCGGCACGCGGCCCAGGGGATGCCGGGAGCGGTGCTCGCTGGACTTCAAGTCCTTGGGATGGAAGTCCATGCGGTTGAGTTCGTAGTCGAGGCCCAGCTCCTCAAGCAGCCAGACGATGCGTCCGGCGCGGGAGTTGGGGGCGAAGTGCAGGGTCAGCATGGGTGCGCTCCTTGTCGTGGTTGGCGTTTTGCGTTGAGTGATCCGGGAAAGCTTGTCCGCTAGCGGAGGTTCAGGACCTTTCTGGCGTTCTCGCGCAGGAATTTTGGCCATACGTCTTCCTTGAGCGGCAGTTTCGGCATGTCGGCCATGATGCGCTCCAGGGACAGGCCCATCGGGAAGTAGCCGCCGTAGATGATCTTGTCCGCGCCGCGGGTGTTGGCGTAGTCGATGATGGCTTGGGGATAGTGCTTCGGGGCGAACGCGGTGGTGGAGTAGTGGAGATTCGGCCACTTGAGCATGAGCTTGACCGCGAGGTCCTCCCAGGGCTCGCAGCCGTGGCGGGTGACCAACACCAGTTCCGGAAAGTCGTACATCACTTGGTCGATCAGGCGCACCTCCTGCGGCCACATGGGAAAGCGCGGCCCCGGCACGCCGGCGCAGACGAAGATGGGTGCTGCGAGCTCCACGCACTTGGCGTAGATGGGATACATCAGCGGGTCGGCGATGCCGACTTGCGGGTTGTACCCTGCGTTGAAGGCGGAGAAGGAACCAACCCCGAGCGCCTCGTGCTCGCGCACCATGTCGCGAATGCCGTCCATGCCGCGATTCGGGTCCACGAACCCCTGCCCGACGAAGCGGTCCGGATGGGCGTTCAGGGCTTGGCGGCTCACTTCGTTGCCGACGCCGATCACGCCGACTTCAACGCCGAAGCGGTCCATCTCGTGCAGCGTGACGGCGATGGGATCGGCAGCGCCGTACAGCGACTTGGGGACGTGCTTGAACATGTACTCCACGGGGAAGTCGAAGTCCTTGGAGCCGTCCTTCAACTGCTCGCGGATGAAATCGTACTGCTTGAAGTCCTCGGCCGGGAACCCGATCATCGTGTCGATGATGCCGATGCCGCTCGGCATGGCCACGGCTAGGCTCCGTAGAGCGCGTTGGTGAACAGGTAGCACATCGAATCGGCGGGGATCTGCGCCTTGGGCAGCGGCGTCTCCACCTGCTCCGGCGTCGGGCCGAATTCCTGGGCCAAGGGCGCAAGCTTGTCCACGTCGAAGTTGTAGAGCCGGGCAGCGTTCAGGCCGAGGATCTTGCGGCGGCGCGCGTCCGGCAGATCGCCGAACGTCAGGCGCAGCGACTCCAGGTTGTAGGGGAAGGTGCCCTCGAAGTGGGGGTAGTCGTTGCCCCAGAGCACCCGGTCCTCGCCGACCGCATCGATGCCTTCCAGATCGGCGCTGCTGGGGAAGCTCGCGCCGTAGTGGCAATTGCGCGCCGCGTACTCGCTGGGGCGGTCCTTCAGCACCCATTCCATGCCGGCGTAGTCCATCTCGCCGATGGCGCCGGCCTTGAAGCCCATGTGGATGCGGTCGAGCTGCGCAAGCGCCGGTCCCACCCAGGCGCAGCCGGATTCGGTGAGGATGTACTTGAGCTTGGGGAACTTCTCGTAGGCGCCGCTCATCAGCAGGTGGCGCCATCCCGCTTGGCAGTAGAAGGTGACTTCGGAAATCCAGAGCGCCTCCGGCACGGGGCCGGCGCCGTAGTCCGGCGAACCCTGGCCGGAGTGCTGGTTGATGACCAGGTCGTGGTCCTGAATGGCGGCCAGCACCTTGTCCCAGGCTGGGTCGTGGAGCGGCTTCAGCCAAGTGCAGTCGGGCGGGATGAGCGGCAGCAGCACGCCGCCGCGCAGCCCCGCCTTGGCAATGAACTCGATGTCCTTGACGGCTTCGTCCAGGTCGTTCGGCAGGATCAGGCCGATGCCGGCGCGGCGGTCGGGATCCTCCGCGCAGAAGTCCTTAAGCCAGCGGTTGTGGGCGCGGATGCCGGCTAGGGCCAGCTCAAAGCGGTCCGGCGCGGGCGGCTGGGCGGTGACCACGCTCTTGGTGTAGAAGGGCGGCACGGTGTTCGGGAACACCACCTCGCCGACCACGCCTTGGCTGTTCTGGTCGCGGGTGCGGATCTCGTAGTCCCAGTTGCGCATCTTCTTCCTGCCGTAGTGCTCCTGGGAGGGATTGCGGTAGCCGCCGCGCCACTCGTCGAACCGCCCCCGGTAGCCGGGATCCAGATACTCGCGGTACTGCGCGTGGCTCCCCCCGGCGTGGGTGTCGGCGGTGATCAGCAGATAGGGGTCTTGGCTCACGCGGTTCTCCTCCAAGCGGTTGTCCGGGGCGTGAGCATAGCGGGGCCGGATGGATTGGGCCACTCGTGCCGCCTGCGGCGGCATGGTCGAGTTTCGCTGGCGCGAAACTCGGGGCTGCCGTTGCGTGGGTCAGGTTCCGATGCTTTCCGAACCCGCACGGTCCCAATCGCGGTCGAAGAGCAGGTGGGTGGATTGGATCAATGGCTGGCGGGCTCTGATCGCCGGTCAGGCGGGCTGCAACGGAAGCTGCCTGCGCAGGCGGGCCTCCACGTCGCCGTCGCGTACGTCCGCGTCGTTCCAGCAATCGGCAATGATCCCATCCGGGCGGACCAGCGCCAAGCCTCCGGGACGGTAGGGCGCCGCCTCCATCACGGGCAGCCGCTCCCAGCGCACCGGAAATCCAGCCCCGTCCGCCACCCGGCTGACTGCGTTGCGCCAACGTCGCGCCGCAACGGCAGCGCCGCCGACCAGAACGTACTGCGTGCCGAACCAGTCGAGAATGGATTGGCCTTGCCGTTCGCCGATCCACACGTGTGGAGCCCGGCGGCCCGCCCGCAACGCCGGAACGAAGTCCATGGTGGGATTCTCCACGGCCGGCGGCGGTTCCGCGTTCTTGGCGATCAGCGGCGACTTCAGCTCGAAGCCGAGCAGCACCCCGTCGTAGTCGCCGTACTGCCGGGTTTCGCGCACCCCCTCCGATGGATCCTTTCCGGCATAGTGGGCAGTGAAGATCTTGCGCATGAACGCCGTCGTCTCGACCCCGGTGGCGATGCGTTCCAAGGCGAGCGGCCGGTGTTCCGCTTGATAGGTGTCGAGAACCCAAGCGGGGGCTACGCCCTTCAGCACATAGGCCATCTTCCAAGCGAGATTGCGGATTCCGGCAAAGCCGATGTTGTTGCCCATGCCGCCGGTGGGCACCGCAACGTGCGCTGCGTCCCCGGCCAGAAACACCCGGCCCTTGCTGAGGCGGTCCACGCAGCCTGGCGTCGGCCGCCAGATGCCGGTGCTGGTGATGCGCAAGGGCACCTCGCTGTCGCCTATCGCTTCCCTTATGCGGCCAATAGTCTCCGCTTCCGGCAATGGCTCCCCGTCCGCCTTGAAAATCTGGCATCGCCACCGGGTGATGCCGTTCAACGGCTGAAACACCAGCACGCCGCTGGGCGTTGCGTTGTACAGCAGGGCTGCCTTGCGTCCTTTGACGTGCTCGGACAGGTCGGCGTCGAAGATCACGTCCTGGGAGTAGTTGTTCAGTGGCGCCGCCTCCAGCGCGCTGCCGATGGCCTTGCGCACGAAGCTGTGCGGGCCGTCGGTGCCCAGCAGGTAGTCGGCGCGGACGGTGCTCCGCTCGCCGGAGACCAGATCCCGGATTTCCACCGTGACGCCCTGCTCATCCTGGTTGATTTCGACGGCTTCGGTTCGGTAGCGCAGTTCGATGCGGGCATCGCAGCGGATTTCGTCCAGCAGCACGTTCTCCACGTAGTCTTGGCAGGTCATGACCGGCATTGTGGGGCTGGTGCTTCGCGGCACCGTATGGAAGGTAGGGCAGGGAATCGCCGCGATCTGGTCCCCCGTCAGCGCGTTCAACCAGCGGTTGCAAGCCGTCCAGTCCGGCCCCAGCCCGGTTTCCTCGATCGCCTTCTCCAAGCCCAGAAACCGCATGAGTTCCATGGTGTTGGTGTCCACGAACCTGGAGCGGGGATGGGTGTTGACCGCGCTGCGCCTCTCGATGAGCAGGGTGTCGATGCCGAATCTGGAGAGCAGCAGGGCGCCCGCAAGCCCGATGGGGCCGCATCCGACAATGCATGCCGGCACGTTGATCATGGCCAGCGTTCCTAACGTCCTTGTCCGCAAAAGGAAGCGGGATTATATGTGGGGACTGGCGCGCCGCGTCGCCGCGCTCGCTCCGCGCGAAGGCCAGCCCAAGTGCCCCGCCTTAGGAGCGTACCGGGCACCTTTGCCGGGAACATCCTGGCAGCACCCTTGCAACCGCCAGATGAGATGCAACGGCCAGATTGCAGGCGGACTCCGAGTAAGTTATAACGTATCCGTCTTTCAGCGGGAGAATGCGGCCCAAAAGGCGTGGCTCAAGGGCTGCTCTCCCGGACCGTTCGAATTCCATGAATCCATCCAGCGTTCCACTGTGCTCTCCTGACGGGCACAGGACTGCCCGCCTTGATCTCTACGCGGCGGGACTCTCGATGCTGTGCCTGCTGCACTGCCTAGCCCTGCCTCTGCTGGTCACGCTGATGCCGCTGGCTGTCCAGGCAGCCGAAAGCGAGCTGACGCATCGCATCTTGGCCGTTGCCGCCGTTCCGTTGAGCTTGCGGGTGATTTGGAAGACGCTGTCCGAGGAGGGCAACCTGCTCTTCGTCGGTGCGGCGTTGACCGGCCTCGGTTTGCTGTTGCTGGCAGCGTTTGTTGAGGCCGTGTCGGCCTATGAGGAGCGGATCACGGTTGTCGGCGGCGCACTGCTGTGCTCTGCGCACTTATGGCACTGGATGCGGCAACGGAGTAGGCTTGGGCTTCACGTCCGCTTGGTTGAAGCTGATGAAGCTTGAGCGTTGCCAGCGGGGTAGTCGCCGGTTCCCGGGGGAGTCTGGATTTGGCTAGACAGTCGGCAATTTCAGCACCGCTTGCGCAGAAGTGGCGGAGGCTTGCCGAAGTGCGTTGCGCGGAGAGGGGCGAGCGGTTGACGCCGGCCCGATCAGCGGCCTATGCGGAGATGCTGGCCTGCGGTCGGCCGGTTTCCGCCTACGAACTCATCGCGTTGCTGGAACGGCGCCAAGGGCGCAAGATCGCCCCGCTGAGCGTTTACCGGCACTTGGACTTCCTCATGCGCAACGGCCTCGTGCATCGGCTGCAGTCCGCCCAAACCTACCTGCCCTGTGACCATCCGGACCATCCCCATGAAAGCCAGTTCCTGCTGTGCTCGGCCTGCGGCCACGTGGATGAGGTCGAGTCGAGGGGGTTTGCGACGCTGCTGTCCCAGATTGCCGACCAGCACGGGTTCCGGCCGGATGACGCCGTCGTCGAAATCAAGGGAGTGTGCGGCGCCTGCGCCGTTGATGAATCCCGCTGACCGGTCCACTTGCCCAACTGCATCCGTTCGCGGGCATCCTTGACGGGCTGCGCGGACCGCCTTGCCCAACAGCGGGTGGTCTATGGCTGGCTTTTCCGGGCGATGTCGCCAACGCGGATGATGCCTGACTCGACTACCCTCGCGTTGATGCCGCGCAGGTTGAGCCGCCGCCCCTGCTTGGAGTTGACGAACCGAATGGCGTCCGCCCCGAACCGGGCGGAGAACTTCCGGCAGCCGGTGTGGGGGAGGGCGGTCACCTCGACCACGGCTTCGCCGACGGTCAGGCGCGTGCCCGGCGGCAGGTTATCGTGGCTGAGATCAAGATCGACGTAAAGCTGGTCGCCGGCCAAGGGCCAGCGCTCCCGGCTGCCGGCCACCAACGCAGCGACCCTGGCGTTCATCAGGGTGAGCTGCATGTCCAAGTGCTCGGCTGAATCCTTGCCCCGGCCGCTGTTGCGCCACTTGTCGCCCACCAGTCCCGCCTCCACGTCGAGCGTGCCGACTTCGAGAACCTCCCGCTCGTCGGTGCGGGGCCGACGCACGAGCATCTCAAGGAGGCCGCCATCGCTTGGCGATGCCCGAACGTGGGCGAGGCCCGCCTCGAGTTCATTGCGTGCCAAGTGCTTCATTGCGCCTCCTTGGCTTGCGTCTCACCGCAGGATGCGGCCCAGTCGGCGGAGCACCGCGTTGGCGTCGTTTTGGACATTCTCCAAATCAACCATGGCCATTTCATTGACCTCAAGGACGGGCCCCGATGTTCTTTTGCGAACGCTCTCAATTGCCATTTGATCGTCCTCGCCGCTGCCCGACGGGTAAACCTCCATGGTTCGCGCATCCTCATAGGCTTCGAACAACTCCGGATAGTTGTTGGGGTTCGCCATGATTTCGCCAGTGCGCAGCACATCGGCTTGCGCGGCCGCTCGAATCCCATCCGCCATCTCGCGCATCCCATCTCGAATAAGTGCGAAGCTCCTCCCCGCCATTGTTGCTGCCGCCGAAATGGACCCTTGACGGACCCATGCGATCCTCGTACACGGGCGTTGACTCTTGGCCGTGCGCGCGAACGCGCTGCCCGTCAGCGACATCCAGCCGCTCGAACTCACTGGCCAGCACGCTCAGGTACTGGACTTGTGCTCGCGCATGGCACTGCCCATAATGGGCTGGTGGTTGCAAAGCATCATGCCATGCCTCCGGTAGGGCTTTCGGGTCTATCCCCCGATTCCCTGCCGAGGGCCACACTCTCAGAGCGCCTGAGTTCGTGTGGCTAGGCGACGGCAGCAACCCACCGCCCTGCGCCAAGCCTACCCTTCCCGTCCGCCGAACGCCACCGCTCCGAGATTCCAGGGGCTGGCCTACCGCATCCCTGAGTGCGTCACGGGCAAGCCGTTCCCAAGCCCCGTCGGGGCGCTGAGAGTCCAAAGGGAACCCGACAAAAACACGGCATTTGCGCTCCAAAGTAATTTGCGATAGTTGCCGTTAACATGCTTTCGAAGGCCGCCGAATGAACCCTCAAGCCGCGCTCGCGCAACCCCAAGCCGCAATGCCCCAAGCCGTCACGAACCGGCTTGCCGGCGCACTTAAGGCGTCCCTTTCGCCCAACACAAGCCGAGCCTACCGAACCGCTTGGGCCGCGTTCGACTTGGCGCTGGCATCCGTGATGGCGGATGCGGGCTTGCGGCGCTCCGAGGCCGCGTTGACGTTCGTTACGCAGGCGGCTTGCGATGACGCGGGGCGTTTGCGCCGCCTGCCGGGATGGCCAACGGATGACGCGCCCATGTTCGCCGTGCGCGGCCAGCAGCCCCCCGCCCCCCAAACCATCCGCAACCGAATCGCCGCCACGGCCAAGGCGGCGGGGCTTGGCGAGGGCTACACCGGGCATTCGGGCCGCGTCGGCATGGCCATGCGCATGACCCGCAACGGAGCGCCCGCCCAGACGGTGGCGCGGCAAGGCCGGTGGAGGACGGAGTCGCAGGTGATTCGCTACACCAAGCAACTGGCCGCTACCGAGGCCCGGCGATATCTGTAGGCGGTGACACCCCCAAAGGGGCTAGCTGAGGTGCCCTGGGGCGCTGGCACGGCTTCTTTTGTGGCATCATTTAGGTGGGTGAGAAGTGACGAGCATCTTGCCCCCCAATTTTCTTCACTGAAAAGTTAGGGACAAATTAGGGACAAATTTGTATAACTTGTTGATTTTCAATGATTAATGGCGGAGAGGGAGGGATTCGAACCCTCGATGAGCTATTAACCCATACTCCCTTAGCAGGGGAGCGCCTTCAGCCGCTCGGCCACCTCTCCGGGACTGCCCGCCGTGCGGGCAGGTCGGGAGTATAACCCGTAAGCGACGCGCTGAGGTCGCGCATATAATCCCCGTTCGACCCAATCCCTAGAGCCAGTTGGATACCGAAGATTGGAAACGCAGCCCCTCTGGCGCTGGCCTGAACTGTGCCAAGCCCTCGGCCTGCCGCAGCAGGACGGCCCCGACGTCACCGGCCTGGGCATCGACTCCCGCCGCATTCAGCCCGGCGAGCTGTTCATCGCCCTCGCTGGCGATCCCGGACCTCGCTTTCATGCCGCCAGCCGCTCCGAGCGGGATGGCCACGACTACGTGGCCGACGCCTTTGAGCGGGGTGCCGCCGCGGCCTTGGTACACCGGGACGTTGGCGCCGACGGTCCCTTGCTGCGCGTTGACGACAGCCTTGACGGCCTTTGGGCGCTGGCCCGCGCCCGGCGGCGGGCCTTGGGCGGGGACGTGGTCGCGGTCACGGGCAGCAGCGGCAAGACGACGGTCAAGACCCTGTTGGGGGCGGCGCTGGATGCCTTCACCACGGCGGGCAGCTTGAACAACCATCTCGGTGTGCCGCTGTCCTTGGCGTCCGCGCCAGCCGGGACCGAGCGCGCCGTGCTTGAGGTTGGCACCAACCATCCCGGCGAGATTGAAACGCTCTCCCGGCTGGTTTCGCCCACCGTGGCCCTAGTGCTCAACGTGCATCCCGCCCATCGGGAGTTCTTTGCTGACCTGAATGCCATTCGGACGGAAAAACTCTCCATTTGCAGAGGGTTGAGGGATGGAGGCGTATTGGTGCTCGAGCAGTCCTTGGGCAAGGCTGGGCTGCCGGATGGGCTGCGCACGCTCACGTTTGGCGAAGGCAAGGGCGCGGATTGCCGCCTGCTTGGCTGCGAGGAAGGCCATGCTGCCTATGAGGTGGACGGGCGGCGCATCGAGGCTCGCGTGCCCGGTGGCGGGCATCATCGGGCGCTGTCGTTGGCGGCGGTGTTATGCGTGCTCAAGGCGCTTGGCCAGGGGCCTGATGCGGCTGTTGACTTGCCGGACAGCCTGATCCCCGGCGGGCGCGGCACCGAGCGGCCTTGCGGACGGGCGGTGGTGGTGGATGACAGCTACAACGCCAATCCGGCCAGCATGCGGGCGGCGCTTGTGGGGCTGCGCAACGGTCGGGGGCGAACCATTGCCGTGCTGGGGGAGATGTTGGAGCTTGGGGATGAGAGCGATGCCTACCACAGCGGGCTTGCTGAGGCTTGTGGCCATGTTGACCAAGTCGTGGCGGTGGGGGCGGGCATGCGGGCGCTCTATGCCGAGTTGGCTGAGTCCCAGCGTTGGGTTTGGCGGGAGAGGGCTGACGATGCGTTGCTTGAGGAGTTGGTTGGCGGCATTCGGCCTGGGGACCGGGTGTTGGTCAAGGGCTCCAATCGGGTGTTCTGGGTGAGCCGGTTTGCCGATCGGCTGGCTTGCGCCCTGCAGGCTGGGGCTTGATCAGGAAAAGCCGTGTTTTCCCCTGACGTGCGGGAACAGGCATACTAAGGCATGGATCGAATCGGAAACGCGGCTGCGTCCCGCCATGGAACAACTTCCCAAACTCCTTAATCCAAATCGCTTTCCGGCAGCCCAATCGCGGACGGGATGCGCTTGGCCCGAGGCATCGCGCTTCAAGCGGGCGCATTCCGGCGGCCTGGAGGGAGTGGCCCCGCAGGAAGGCCGGATCGGCGACGTCCCGCTGGGGGTTGGCCAAGGAGCTTGCCAGTGATCGTTGACGCCCACGGCCGCCGCTTCCGCAACCTGCGCATCAGCCTGACCGCAGCCTGTAATTACGCCTGCACCTACTGCGTGCCCGACGGCAAGCGCCTGCAAGCCGCGGTCCGCGAGTTGAGTGCGGCGGAGATGAGCCAAGCGGTGGAACTGCTTATTGAGGCAGGCGGCATTGAGAAGCTGCGCATCACCGGCGGCGAGCCGCTGCTTTCGCCAAAGTTCGACGCGCTGCTGCCATTGGTCATGGCGCTGCCGCTCCAGGACGTGTCCCTCACCACCAACGGCCAGTTGCTGCCGCGCAAGGCGGGCTTGATCATCGACGCGGGCGTGCGCCGCATCAACGTCAGCTTGGACACCTTGGACGCCAACGGCTTTCGGGCCATCGCCCGCAGCGGCGACCTCGCCACGGTGCTGCAAGGCATCGAGCGCATGCTCAAGGCCGACATTCGGGTCAAGGTCAACATGGTGCCGATGCGCACCAAGAACGCCAACCAGATTCTGCCGATGCTCGACTACTGTTTCGAGCGCGGCATCGAGCTGCGCTTCATTGAGCTGATGAAGATGGGCCACCTGCGGGCGGGCAATCAGTACCTCCAGGACTTCTACGGGATGGACGAAATTCTGGAAGCCATCGGGCAGCGTCACGAGTTCACGCGCACCGATGCGCCTTTTGACTCCACTGCGGCCCGCTTTGAGGTGCCGGGGCGGGGCGTGTTCGGCATCATCGCCAACGAGAGCGAACCGTTCTGCAGCACCTGCACCCGCCTGCGCCTGTCCTCCGACGGCTACCTGTACGGCTGCCTTTCCAACGCCCGCCGCCACGATCTGCGCCCGGTGCTGGAGCTGCCGCGCCCGCAAGCCCTGGCCCGCCTGCGGCAGCTGCTGACCCGAGCCTTGGGCGACAAGCAGAGCGTCAGCTTCCGCGGCGAGGTCACGGTGATGAAGTTCATCGGCGGGTGAGCGTCGGCGTTCGAGGCGGCAGCGGGATTTCAGCGCGTTCGGCCCCGGCCGAGACGCTCCCGCCGTTGGCCGAGCTGCTGCAGTTGCAGGCTGATCGGCGCCTGCCGCCGGTGGCGCAGTGGCATCCCGAACGCGAGGGCGAAATCGACATCCGCATCGACCGCGAAGGCGTATGGCACCATGAGGGGAGGCACTTCGAGCGGGCGTCCCTGGTGCGCTTGTTCGCCGGCATTCTGCGCAATGAGGGTGGCAGCCACTTTCTGGTGACGCCCCACGAGAAGCTGAGGATCATCGTTGAGGACGTGCCGTTGCTGGCCGTTGAGTGCGAATGCGCGGGGCAGGGCGATGGCCGGGAAATCCTGCTGCGCACCCAGACCGATGACGTGGTGCGCCTTGATGCCGAACACCCGTTCTGGCTGCGCGAGGGTCCGCAGGGCCCCCGGCCTTACATCCACGTGCGCGACGGGCTGAACGCCTTGGTCGCCAGGTCGCCCTACTATCAGTTGATCGACCTTGCCGAGGAGGCGGATGGCCACCTGTGGCTGCGTTCGGCTGGCGCCCGCTTCGATTTGGGTGCGAGCGAATGAGCTACATGTTGGGGTAGTTCGGCCCGCCGGCCCCTTCCGGCGCCACCCAATTGATGTTCTGAGCCGGATCCTTGATGTCGCAGGTCTTGCAGTGGACGCAGTTCTGGGCGTTGATCTGGAAGCGCGGCGCGCCATTCTCCCGCACCACCTCGTACACGCCCGCCGGGCAGTAGCGCTGCGCCGGTTCATCGAACTTGGGCAGGTTGTCGCGGATCGGCGCCTCAGGGTCGGCCAGCGTCAGGTGGCAGGGCTGGTCCTCCTCGTGGTTGGTGTTGGACAGGAACACGCTGGAGAGCTTGTCGAACGACAGCTTGCCGTCCGGCTTCGGGTAGTCGATTTTCGGCGCCTCGTCGGCGGGTTTGAGGGTGGCGTGGTCGGGCACCGGATCCTGCAGCGTCCACGGGGCCTTGCCGCCGACGAGCTGCTCGGCGAAGGAGTAGGCGGAGCCGAAGAAGATGCCGAGCTTGTGCCAGGCCGGCCCGGCGTTGCGCGACGAGTGCAGCTCATCATGCAGCCAGGACGCCTCGAAGCGTTGCTGCAGATCGACTTCCGTGCCCGCCTCGCCGCGCTGCAGGGCGGCGAACACCGCTTCGGCGCCGAGCATGCCGGACTTCATCGCCGTGTGGCTGCCCTTGACCTTGAGCACGTTGAGGAAGCCGGCGTCGTCGCCGATCAGGGCAGCGCCCGGCACGGTCAGCTTGGGCAGCGCCTGCAGGCCGCCCTTGACGATGGCCCGTGCGCCGTAGGAGACGCGGGTGCCGCCTTCGAGCTGGCCGGCGATCAGCGGATGGTGCTTCCAGCGCTGCATCTCGTCGAAGGGGCTTAAGTGCGGGTTGGCGTAGCACAGGTCCACGATTAGGCCGAGGGAGACCTGGTTGCCGTCAAGGTGGTAGAGGAAGCCGCCCCCGGTGGCGCCGGCCAGCCGGCCCAACGGCCAGCCTAGGGTGTGCAGGATGCGCCCGGGCTGGTGCTTGGCGGGGTCGATGTCCCACAGTTCCTTGATGCCGATGGCGTAGTGCTGGGTGCCGCTGCTGCCGCGCAGCCCGAACTTGGCCATGAGCTGCTTGCCGAGGTGGCCCCGGCAGCCTTCGGCGAGCAGGGTGTACTTGGCGTGCAGTTCGTAGCCCGGTTCGTGGGTGTCCTTGGGCGCGCCGTCCTTGCCGATGCCCATGTCGCCGGTGGCGACTCCCTTGACGCTGCCGTCGTCGTTGTAGAGCACTTCGCTCGCGGCAAAGCCGGGGAAGACGTTGACGCCCATTTCCTCCGCCTGCTCCCCCAGCCAGCGGCACAGGTTGCCCAGCGATATGGCGTAGTTGCCGTCGTTGTGAATGGGGCGCGGGATGATCAGGCGGGGCAGGGCGATGCGGGACTTGGCGCTGGTCAGCATGCAGTACTCGTCGCTGGTGACCGGCGTGGTCACCGGGGCGCCCGTGGATGGCCAATCCGGCAGCAGCTCGTTGAGGGACTTGGGCGACAGAATGGCCCCGGAGAGAATGTGCGCGCCGACCTCGCTGCCCTTTTCGACGAGGCAGACGGAGACCTCCTCGCCAGCCTCTTCGCCAAGCTGCATCAGGCGGATGGCCGCCGACAGCCCGGCCGGCCCAGCCCCGACGATCACCACGTCGAATTCCATGGACTCACGCTGCATAGGGGCCTCCGGGACGTTTGCGAAGACCGAAGTATAGCGCCGTTGACGCGCCGCTCAGGACGAATCCCTTGGGTTCAGTGCCACGCGAGGATGTTCTCGATCCGCAATGTCCCGCCAACGCGGACCGAAGGTCCGCTGAGACCGGGAGGTCGCGCCTTTTCTCTTTTGATTCTGTGATACATTGCGCCCCCCGGAGAGCCGCAGCGCTCGACGCCGCTCACCGGAAGGCAAAATCTGAAATCTGACAGGGAGGATTCATGGGCGAATTTGCCTACGTGGCCCCGAGCAACGTCGCTGATGCCGTCGGCGTTCTGCATGACCATGCCAACAGCGGGCGTCGCGCCCAGGTTCTGGCGGGCGGCACCGATCTGCTGGTCCAGCTGCGCGGCTTGGACAAGGCGCCGCGCACCATCGTTGACGTGAAGAAGATTGCGGAGACCAACCGCCTGGACATCGGCAGCGACGGGATATACATCGGCGCGGCCATTCCCAGTGCCGTCCTGAACGAGAACCAGGAACTGAAATCCCTGCTGCCGGGCTTGATCGAGGCGGCTGACCTCATCGGCTCCACCCAGATTCAGGGCCGTGCCTCCCTGGGCGGCAACCTTTGCAACTCGTCGCCCGCCGCCGACACCATTCCCGCCATGATTGCCGACCGCGGCGTTTGCGTCATCGTCGGCAGCGGCGGTGAGCGGGAAGTTCCGGTGGAGGCGTTCTGCACCGGCGTGGGCACCAACGTCATGACTGGCGATGAGTTCCTGCTTGGCCTTAAGTTCCCGCGTCCGCCCGCCAACACG
Source organism: Gammaproteobacteria bacterium (assembly GCA_026709365.1). Taxonomy (GTDB): domain Bacteria; phylum Pseudomonadota; class Gammaproteobacteria; order Pseudomonadales; family Azotimanducaceae; genus Azophilus. Next base: position 2,539 of record JAPOTD010000044.1, on the reverse strand, counting down.
GGTGATGCCTACCTGCGCTTCATACCCCGCACGGAAATGGACATCGCCGTGGCCGGCGCCGGCGTCAGCGTCACGCTCGACGGCAGCGGCACCTGCACGGCGGCCCGAGTGGGCATCGGCGCCGTCGCCCCGACGCCGCTGCTGGTGCCCGAGGCCGCCGCCGCGCTGGTCGGCACCGCCGTGGATGATGAGGCGCTGGCCGCTGCCGGCGCCGCCTGTTCGGCAGCCGCCTCCCCCATCACCGACAAGCGCGGCACCGTTGAGTACCGGCGCAAGGTCGTCGCCGTCCTTTGCCGGCGCGCCGGGGCCATCGCCCGCGACCGCGCCTTGGCCGCTTAGGAGAACCACCCCATGAGCAAAATGCACATCCGCACCACCATCAACGGCGATCAGGTCGATTTTCTCGGCTCGCCGCAGCAGTCCCTGCTCGACGCGCTGCGCGACGAGGTCGGCAAGCTCGGCACCAAGGAAGGCTGCGGCACTGGCGACTGCGGTGCCTGCTCGGTGATCGTCGATGGCCGCTTGGTCTGCTCCTGCCTGATGCTGGCTGCGGAGGCGGAAGGGGCCGAGATCACCACCATTGAAGGCATCGCCGAGGGCGACGGCCTGCACCCGATTCAGCAGAAGTTTCTCGAGCATGCGGCGCTGCAGTGCGGCGTTTGCACCCCCGGCTTCATCGTCGCTGCCAAGGCCCTGCTGGACCGCAACCCGAACCCCGACGAGCGCACCATCCGCTATTGGCTCGCCGGCAACCTGTGCCGCTGCACGGGCTACGACAAGATCGTTAGGGCGGTGCAGGACGCCGCCCAGGAGTTGGCCCACGAAGCATGATGAGGAAGTGCAGCGCCTGCACGGGCTACGACAAGATCGTTAGAGCGGTGCAGGACGCCGCCCAAGAACTCGCCCACGAGGCATGATTGAACTGAAATTCATACGTCCAACAGGAGATCGCAAATGGCTGAGGCCGTAGATTATCGATATGTGGGAACCCGCCCGGTGCGCCCGGACGGGGTGGATAAGGTCACCGGCAGGGCGCAGTTCGGCGCTGACCAGAACCTGCCCAACATGCTGCACGGCAGGGTGCTGCGCAGCCCCCACGCCCACGCCCGCATCACGAGCGTTGACGTATCCAAGGCCTTGGCCATGGATGGCGTCCATGCCGCAGTGTCCGGCGCCGACTTCCCCAAGGTGGCAAGCGGCGAGGTCGGCGGCGAGGGCGGCGGCGACGTGGCCGATGTCGCCCGCAACGTCATGGCCCGTGACAAGGCCCTGTACCACGGTCATGCGGTGGCGGCAGTCGCGGCCACCAGCGTGGAGGTGGCGGAGCGGGCCCTGCAGGCCATCGAAGTGGAGTACGAGCCGCTGCCGCCGGTGCTCGACGTGCTGGAGGCCATGGCCCCGGATGCCACCCTGCTCGATGAGAACTGCTTCACCAAGAACCTGCCCGAAAAGCCAGACAAGCCGAGCAACATCGCTTCGGTGATGGCCTTGACTCGAGGCGACTTGGAGGCGGGCTTCGAGCAGGCCGACGTTGTGGTGGAGGGCGAGTACCGCATCCCCATGGCTCATCAAGGCTACATTGAGCCCCACGCCTGCACGGCGACGGTCAACGAGGAGGGCAAGGCCACCGTCTGGTGCTGCACCCAGGGCCATTTTGAGTTCCGCGCCATGACCTCGAAGATCCTTAACTGGAAAATCGGCGACCTGAAGTTCATCGCCTCCGAAATCGGCGGCGGCTTCGGCGGCAAGACCGTGGTTTACCTGGAGCCGGTCGCCGTGGTGCTGTCCAAGCAGGCAGGCCGGCCAGTGAAGATGGTCATGTCCCGGGAGGAGGTGTTCCGCGCCACCGGCCCCACCTCCGGCAGCGTCTGCCGGGTGAAGGTGGGCGCGCAAAAGGACGGCAGGATCACCGCCGCCAAGGCATGGCTGGCCTATGAGGCCGGGGCCTTTGCGGGCGGGCCCATCATGCCCGGCGCCATGTCGATCTTTGCGCCCTACGCGATCGAGAACTTCCTGGTTGAAGCCAACGACGTGCTGGTGAACAAGCCCAAGGTGGCGGCCTACCGGGCGCCGGGCGCTCCCCAGGCCATGCACGCCTTCGAGGTGGCCTTGGATGACATCGCCCGCCAGATCGGCATGGATCCCTTGGATTTGCGCATGGTCAATGCCGCCGATGAGGGCACCCAAGCCCCTTATGGGCCGAAGTTCCCGGCCATCGGCTTCAAGGCCTGCATCGAGGCGGCCAAAAAACACCCCAACTACACCAAGCCGGTGCCGGAAGGTGCCGGGCGCGGGGTGGCTGCGGGCTTCTGGTTCAACATCGGCATGCAGTCGAGCGCGGAGGTGCGCATCAACGAGGACGGTACCGTGATCGTCATGGAAGGCAGCCCCGACATCGGCGGCTCTAGGGCCTCCATGGGCCTGATGGCGGCGGAGACCCTGGGCGTGCCCTACGAGCAGATCAAGACCTACGTGGGCGATACCGAAAGAACAGGATTCTGCATCGTCACTGGCGGTAGCCGCACCACTTTCGTTACTG
>JAPOTD010000052.1 GCA_026709365.1 Gammaproteobacteria bacterium | reverse complement strand
CACGTAATCGTAACTGCTGCTGGCCGCCTCTAGCGGAATCCGGCAGTGGATTAACCCAGTCAGTTTGTCCATCGCCTGCGGTCGGATTGATCGCGAAACTGGCTCCTCGAAACGCAAAGTCCGAAAACGCGCCTCCAATCTCAACGGGCAACTCCCTCACACGCCGGATATGCTGTACGAGCTCCTGTCTTGCGGAACGAACTTGCGACACAACTTTCTCCTGCACGTCCCGATCAGGAATCGGCACTTCAATTCTGAGCAAATCCTTCACCTGAACCCTTGGGAGAGCGGCTCCAGCTACGAGGCATTGGATCTGGCGGCTGACTTCGGTCGAAACCATCAGTTCGCAGAGGTATTCCGAGAGAACGACATCCTCGTTCCCAACAAGGACCAGTAATTCCGTCGAGCAAATCCCCTCGGACAGCATCCCGTCGACCAACAGACACTTGTTCAGGCTAGGTCTCAGCCGCCCGTACAAGATATCGCCCTTATGGAAAATCTTCGAGCGCGATTTGACCTCCGCACCCACTTTTGGTGCGAACCCAACCAGCATCCGCGTAGCCTGCGAGATATTTTCAAGCCCGACATAGTTAAACTTCCGTTCTGGGAAGTTGCCGGGAAACAAGAACTCCCGCCGCTCGCTGCAGAGCTCGCCCAGCACCACCATCCGAAAGCCCTCGCACACTCTGTACCCCGCAGATTCCGCGAGGAAGAAACTAGCGTTCCATCGATTGCTGCCATAGAACTTTGCAGGCGGGACCAAGTTGAATTTCATATACTGCCTCCGTTTAACTGAGCCATTCCGCAAGCGCGACGGCTAGCGGCTCGTAGTCGGCACCCTCGACCGCACGCCCGGAAGCGTCATGTCCGATATTCTCTAGTACTCCGCAAAACACTTCGCGTTCAGCCCCATGAGCGTTCCGGTACTTTTCGCAAAATAATATACTCGTCTTGATATTTGCACCAAAGGGAGAGAATGTCTCGATAGGGAGACTGACGACTGCCCGCACTTCGGCCTTGGTGGTGATCCAGTCCCGGACGAATTCTGCTGACGCGTTGACGAATATGCTTTCCGGTAGCACGATAGCCAGCACGCCGCCAGGACGGAGAAACGCCAAAGACCGTTCCAGCCCCAAGAGTTCCAGTGGCACCTTCTTTCGGCTTCGAGCCAGTTCAAAGTCGGCTAGCGCGTTCAATGCATCAATGCCCAAAACCGAACCGAACGGAGGATTCGTTAGCACTAGGTCGAATGACTCCCGTTCGATATCGTGGTAGTTTGAGAATGGAAGCAGAGCGTCCGTACATCGGATATTAGCATGCCCGTCACCGTGTAAACGCATATCCGTCATCGCCACACGAACCATGCGCTCGCTTTTCTCGATCCCGTGTAACTTGTGATAGGCGAATTCGTCGGCCGCTTTGGTCTTGTGATTGCTCCGAACATGGTCCAGTGCCTCGGTCAGGAAGTGACCGGATCCGCAGAACGGATCAAGTATTAGCTGGTTTGCACTTGGTGCCAAAACCCGTACGATAAAACGAACTACGTTTCGGGGAGTGAAGTACTGTCCCATACCAGCTCTTAGAGCAGGCAGAAATACCTTCTGAAATGCGCGTCCCTTGATATCCATTGCGGTGTTCGATATGTCATACGCTTGCAGTCTCTCAACAAGTTGGGCTAGCGCCGGCGCGGACAGCTTTATAGGATCATCGAACACGCCTCGGGACCGTTTGTAACCCGGTATGCGAAGGCTATAGACGCGACTATCGTACTCGTTGGCAGCTGCGTACATCTCACGGAGTGAAGTCGACAACTCTGACGTATTCCCGTAAATCGAGAATTGCGTACGCAACGGCTCTCCGGGCGATGTTTGCTCTTCATCAAAGAGCTTCGTGTAGAGGATTTTGCAGAGTTCGTCTAGAGCTTGGTCAGCGTGTAAGCCATCGATATCGCGGATGTGGGAGTGAGCATCGAAAAACACGGACTCCAAAGAGTCCGTGAGCGGTGCGATCGGAAGCGTGCCCAGAGGATGCTCATCTCCGGGTTGCGTGTAGAGCAAGGGCTTCGCACCATGCTCTAGGGACTTGTAAGACTCAAGAGCGTCCACCGTGATCAGGTCCGAGTCCTTGGAACGATATCGATATGCCGTGAGGTGGCCACTCTCCAGTACCACGCCCGAACTGCAAATTCTCGCCTCGTCAAACGCCTCCTTGAGCAGCCGTACTCGGTCGCCGATGGCACTAGTTGCCACGAGCCCAATAAGAAACGGCGCCCCTTCCTCCGTGCAAACCGAAATCCGGACTCCGTAGTCGGTTTCTATCTGGCGCCATCGAGACGGGAACCACGACGGGGGGTAACCATACCGTTGGGCCAACAAGTCCACAGCTTGCCGAACGAGACCAGCTGAGGAATCGGACGCTGATGACGGATCTTTACGCATGGAGTTCCCTTGCTCTTGCCTCTGTTCAACTCGCACCACACAGGCCCCGCTGGATACATGGACGCTTCGTCTTGAATCCTAAGACAAGCCGTCTTGATTTTCAACAGGTTGGGCTTATTGACCCAAAATGGTCAAATCGAAGTCGGCAGGATTGAGGTCATGCACTGCCCGTAGCGACCACTGAGATAGCTTCGGCCAATGGACTCGTCATCGTCAGCCGGGTTCTGAAGTCAACCAAGGAATAACTCAGGTGTCACCATCGGGATCTAATAGTGGCGCACAAGGGGTAGAAGATTCTCGCTTGGATGGCCGGAAGCGGAGGCGACCCAACCGACGAGATCCGGCCTAGGCCCGAAAAGGGCGAAGACCTTGCCGTCCCTGGGAGGGTCCTGCCGAAGCCCGCCCTCCACTCGCCAACCATGCGCTGCCCCAGGGTTTAGCGCAGCCGAAGGAGCCGTGATCCCCGTCTCGCCTTGGTTTCGCAGACGCGCCGCTTCACGTTGGCAGTCGGGCCAAGTGGAGGGAGCGCCCACCAGCGTTTGCGATGGCAGTTGCGGCTGAGCGCCCGGTTCTTCGCCGATCTCGACAGCCCACAGATCACGCCGGATGGTCCGGAGGTCTTCCACATCGAGGATTTCCTCATGCCGGAGGAACTCCGCCCATGCGCCATCCGGCGTGTCGCAAAGGTAGTGGGTCAACTCGTTCTGGACGTTCCAACGCCCTGCCGTTTGAGGAGTGTGTTCGCGCAGGAAGGCAAACCGGGGATCTGCGTGTCGATAGGCGATCATGTCACCGGCGAGTCCGCAAGGCTGGCTGCGAGCTCGCGCACTCGATTCGGACCGTCGTCGTCGGGCCACCAGCCGCCGTCGAGAAGCTGAGCCGACGAGCTTCCGCCGAGCCGTTTCCGAGCGCGCCCGAACCAGCGCCGAACGCCAATGTCGTTGTATGCGCCGGCGAGGTCCGAGACGACCAAGGCAAGGAAGTGGAGCCGGAGGGCGACTGCATCGGGTGTGGCGCGGGCATCCGCTAGATACCACTGCACACTCGATGCGGATATCCCGACCAGAGTGGCCAGCAATTCGGTCCCCAGCACTTCTTGCAGTGCCGGCCACTGTGCCGCTGGCATCGGGGACTCGCCGAGCGCACCTTGCCCCTCCTCCAACACGGGTGCCATTTCAAATCGCCCGGGAAGTGGAGGGGAACAACCCGGAAAACTCCTCCCGCAGCCGGTTCTTCTGCACTTTGCCCATGCTGTTGCGGGGCAGCGCCTCGACGTTGACCACCTGCTTGGGTTGCTTGAAGCGGGCGAGGCGACCTTCAAGGAAGGCGGCGACCTGACCGGCGGAGACCGGTTCGCCCGATGGCACGATCACGGCCACCACGCCCTCGCCGAAATCCGGGTGATGTACGCCGATGACGGCGGATTCAGCCACCGCGTCGAGTTCGTCGATGACCGATTCCACTTCCTTGGGATAGACGTTGTAGCCACCGGAAATGATCAGATCCCGCGCCCGCCCGACGATGGACAGCCGGCCTTCGGCGTCCATGACGCCCAAGTCGCCGGTGATGAAGTGGCCATCGGGGCGGAACTCCTCGGCGGTCTTGTCCGGCTGGCGCCAATAGCCCTTGAAGACGTTCTCGCCACGCACCTCGATGTCGCCCACTTCGCCCGGCGGCAGCGGCTCGCCCGCCTCCCCGGTGACCCGGACCGACACGCCGGGCAAGGCGAAGCCGACACTGCCGGCAACGCGCTCGCCATGCAGCGGGTTGGAGGTGTTGATGATGGTCTCCGACATGCCGTAGCGCTCCAGAATGCGGTGCCCGGTTCGGGCCTGCCAAGCGTCAAAGGTGGCCGGCATCAGCGGCGCGGAGCCGCTGATGAACACCCGCACGCCACCGCAGTGGCGGCGGTCGAAGTCCGCATCCTCCAGCAGGCGGGTGTAGAAGGTCGGCACCCCCATCATCACCGTGGACTCGGGCAGGTGCCGCTTGACCGCGCCCACATCGAAACGGGGCAGGAAGATCGTCGGGGTGCCGCCCAGCAGGGCGCAGTGCAGGGCGATGAACAGGCCATGCACATGGAACAGCGGCAAGGCGTGCAGCAGCACGTCGTCGTCCCGCCAGCCCCAGCACCGGCGCAGGGCCACGGCATTGGAGCGGATGTTGTCATGGGTCAGCATCGCGCCCTTGGAGCGGCCCGTGGTGCCGGAGGTGTACACCAAGGCGGCCAGGTCATCGCCATTGCGTTCGGCTACGTCATGGCATGACTTTGCGGCACTCATGGCCTGCACGAGGCTGCCGCCGCCAGCCCCCAACGTCAGCACGGCCCAGCCGCCGTGCCCACCCGCCACGTCAGCGCTCGCCGGGTCCCGCACGAACAGCCGGGGCTGCGCATCGGCAAGAAAGTACGCCACCTCAGCGGCGGTGTAGGCGGCATTGAGCGGCACATAGACCCCGCCCGCTTGCAGCGTTGCCAAGTACAGGGCCACGGCCTCGGGCGTCTTGCCGACCTGGGCCAGCACCCTGTCGCCGGGCGCCACGCCGACTTGGGCGAGCACCGTGGCCAAGCGGGCAGTTCGCTCCGCCAAATGGGTGTATGTCCAGATTTCGCCATCGGCCATGCGCAGGGCGGGCCGCTGCCCGTGGGATGCGAAAACGGCTTGCAGATCGGCGGCAAAGTTGCCGTTCATTGGGTTTGGCTCCTTATACGCGGGACAAAGCCGTCACACGCAATCCAGACAAAGCCGCCACGCAGGCCAGGTTGGCGCCCGGCGCCCGCCCGGGCGCCGGTTCGAGTCATTGCTGCGCCAGGGCTTGGATGAACTCCCGATAGGCCAGCGTTTCCGGCGCCAGTTCCGCCGCCCGCTCCGCATCGGCACGGGCGGCTTGGCGGTCGCCCAGACGATTGAACATCAGCGCCCGGTTGTAGTAGGCGACCGGTAAGTGTTCGCCGGCGTTGGCGATGGCCCGCTCCAGATCCGCCATCGCGTCGCGGTAGCGCTTGGCCACCACGAAGGCGTTGGAGCGGTTGATATATACGCTGGCCATTTCCGGCGCCAAGGCCACCGCTCGGTCGTGGTCCTTCAGGCCGGCCGCCAAATCCCCGCTGCGCACGTGCAGGATGCCCCGGTTGGAATAGGTCGCCGCCAAGTCGTCCGGCACCAGCATCTGATGCTCAATGGCCAAGGTGCAGGTTTCGATGTCCATGGACGTGCCGCGGTCAGCCGCCGCTTTGTAGCAATCGCGGGCAGGGGACGTGTTGAGCAGCACCGTCTCCCTAGCCGACGCCGCAGCGCTTAGGCATGCAGCGCAAAGGAGGCAAGCCACTGTCAGCGCGGTTCGGCACGGCGCGGCTTGGCGTGAATGGAAAAGTGAGCGCATGGTTTCGGTTTACACCTAACGAAGACCAGATTCAAGCACAGCCGTTAGTTGGCGATCGGCTGCTCCACCGACCGCTCGGCGAGGTAGGGCGCCAGGATGTGCTTGAGGATGCCCCGGCCGTACTCGCCATACCAAACGGACGGATCCTGGGCCTTCACCGGCATGGCGCCGTCCTTGGGGATCAGCCGGGCGCTGCGCAGCATGGAGAGGGCGAGGTCGAGCTTCGCCTCGTCCCCAAAATTGACGCTGGCCAGGCTCCAGCAACGCATCTCCTCGCTGACGCGGCCAGCGGCGATGACGCATTGGAGGTTGCGCCGGGTGTCGTCAAGCAGTTCGAGCAGGCGGAAGTGCTGATAGCGGCGCGACATGTACAGGCGGCTGCGCCGCCGGGTGTCGGCGCCGGGATCCGTGCGCTGCAGTTCAGTCATCTCGTTGGCCACTTGGGCTTGCTGCTGCGGAGAGAGCGGCGGAATGACGTCCGCCAACAGATTCAGCCGCACCAGCAGATCCTCCGCGATGGCGCGGCGATGGGGCCGTTCCCGCCAGTCGAGGTGGGTGGGGGAAATCAGCTCCCAGGCGTCGATTGTGGCGGCAGCCCCAACTTGCGCAGCCGCCATCGCCAACGCTGCGGCGGCGACCAGCGTTCCCGTCCGCCCAACTGTTCGCACAACAAAGCTGCCTCGTGAGCAGCCTGCCGCGCCCGGCGACCGATCTCCCATCGGTCCGGGGCATCGTCGGGTTGGTCCTTGCGCGGGCGCTTTCATGCGGACAGCCGTTCGTGCAGGTTGTTCAGCTTGAGGCTGCCGACCGGATCGATTTCCACCATCTCCAACGACAGCGCCAGCCCCCCAGCCCAATCGCGGCGAAAGGGCTCCAAGTGGGCGCGTAGCGCATCGAACAGCGCTTGGGCCTGCGCGCGGCGCACCGCCTCCCCGCGGCCTTTGCCAACCCGCGCCATGACATGGACGAAGCCGTGGGCCGGGTCTCCGTCGGCGATCAGGTAATGGTCCCGCGGCGCGGCGCGCACCCGAATGCCGGCCAAGGGGAAGACGCCGCCGGCAACGGCAACGTCGCGCAGAGTGGCCATCAGGGCCTCAAGCCCCAAACGGGATTCAAGGTTGGCCGAGTACTCGACGATCAGGTGCGGCATCGACCCAGCGCTCCCTAACCGTCCTCCGCCAGCACCAGGTCGCGCAGGGTGGCCATGCCGAGCAAATTGCGGCCCTGATCGACCACGATCGCCCGGGACAGGCCAAGGCGAACCAGCAGCCGGGTGGCGTAGCGCGCCAGCATGTCCGACGGCAGCGTGAGCACCGGCTTGGACATGACTTCATAGACATGCACCCGCTCCGGCGCCCGGTTGGCCGCAATCACCTGGGCGGCGATGTCCGAGACGACCAGCAGGCCGAATTCATCATCGCCGTCGCGGCGGTCCACCACCAGCGAGCTGATGCTGTGGCGGCGCATCAGCGCCATCGCCTCGGCCACGGTGGCGCGCCCATCGACGCTGCACACATCCGCCGACATGAGATCCGCCACCCGCACTGCCACGTCGCCGCTCATAAGGCCTCCTGCGCTTCGTCAAGAATGATCTGCATCTGGCTGCCGAGGCCGACGGCATCCTCGATGTTGAGCTGAAAGGCGATGCCGGCCCCCGGCTCCTCGTCAAACCGGCCTGCTTGGCACAGGTGCTCCAGAATCTCCCGCGCCCGGGTTTCCACCACCAGGAACAGGAGCAGGTCGCAGGGCGCGTTGAAGTCCAGGCCCAGAAAGGTCTTGGCCGGCTCCAGTCCCTCGCCGCGGGCGCTGCCGACTATGGTGACGCCGGTGGCGCCCGCCTGCCGGGCCGCCGCGACCAGCGCTTCGGTCCGGTCCTCTCCGGCCAAGGCGGCAATGAGCTTCAGCTTCATGGGCGAGACTCCCCGGACGCGGCGGCGCGCCGACGGTTGATGCGGGACGTGATCATAGAGTAGCCCAACACCGACATGATCGGAAAGACGCTGGCGAAGGCGATCAAGCCGAACCCGTCGATCAGGGGGCTGCGCCCCGGCACGGTGGCCGCCAAGCCCAGCCCCAAGGCCGCGACCACCGGCACCGTGACCGTCGAAGTGGTCACCCCGCCGCTGTCGTAGGCCAAGGGTATGATGGAGCGGCTGGACGCGAAGGTCTGGGCGATGACCACCACGTAGGCGGCGATGATGTACCAGGGCAGCGGCGTGCCGGTGACGATGCGCAAGCAGCCGAGCGCCACGCCGACGGCAACCCCCGCTGCCACGGCGATGCGCAGGCCCCAGGCGCGCACTGCGCCCCCGGAAACCGTCTCCGCCTTCAGCGCCACCGCAATCAACGACGGCTCCGCGATCGTGGTTGAAAAGCCGATCGCCGCGGCGAAGGCATAGACCAACAGATAGTCCGACCAATCCACGCCGTCCGCCAAGCGTTCAGCGCCGATCGTCTCCGGGGCGGTGAGTTGCCGGGCCATGGTCTCGCCGATGGGGAACAACGCCTCCTGCAAGCCAATCAGGAACAGCGCCAAACCCATCAGCACCAACGCAAAGCCCACCACGATGCGGCGCAAGTCGGGCACGTTGCGGCGCAGCACCAGGGTTTGAAAGACGATCAGGATGGCCAGTATCGGGGCCACGTCGAACGTCGTGGTCCACACCGTATCGCCGAGCACGGCAAGGAAGTCCCCCATCAGGCGACCATCCCGTACAGGAGCACGAAGATCATCGGCGTGAGGCTGGCAAAGGCGATCAGGCCGAATCCGTCAACCATGGGGTTGCGGCCGCGGATCGATTGGGCAAGGCCCACGCCCAAGGCGGTGACCAAGGGAACGGTGATGGTGCTGGTGGTCACGCCGCCGGAGTCATAGGCGACGCCGATGATCTCGTCCGGCGCGAAGGCGGTCATGACGGTGACCAAAACGTATCCGGAGATGATGAAGTGGTGGATGGGCCAGCCCTTGATGATGCGCAGCACGCCGAGCACGATTGCCGCGCCCACGGACACCGCCACCACCATGCGCAAGTTGAGGGCGTAGTCCTGTTGAGCGGCCTCATCAACGGGAATGAACCCGGCTTCGGCGGCCACGCTGGCGGCTTCGGCGGCGACGGCAATCAACGCCGGCTCCGCAACGGTGGTGCCGAAGCCCAGGCCGAAGGCGAAGGCGAACAAAGCCAGCAGGCTGCCCTTGCGCGCAAAAGCCTGCGCCATCGCCTCGCCGAGCGGGAACAACCCCATCTCCAGGCCCTGAATGAACATCGCCAGGCCCGCCACCACGCAAGCCAGCCCGACCAGAACCCGGCCGACTTCCGGGAAGGGCTGCTGCAGCACGACAACCTGGAAAAAGACGATCACCGCAATGATGGGCGCGAGATCCCGAAGGGCGCCGCCAAAGCGGCCAAGGGCAGCGCCGACAAGAGGGGCAGCATTTCTCATTTTGGATCAAGCCTGGCCAGGGTTTCCCAACCGAGGGCGCGAACGCGCACCTTCGATTCGGGTCGGTTCGTTAGGCCCGGAGCGGGATTGCCGGAGCGGGCATCTTGCCCTCCTAATTTGGTTGATGGAGGGCACTTCCAACGTCAGGGCAACCGACCGGCTAAGCAGCCACCAATCAACACGAGAACATGCCTCAAAACCAGCTTCAGCCAACGAAGTTGGACGGTGTTCCCTAGCTCATTTCGAGGGCGGGACGCCCTCGCTCCAAGGGTCGTCGCCCGAGCCCAGCGGATTCCCGGAGCGAGGGCGTCCCGCCCTCGATTGGAAACCCACCGCCGGGACAACGCAGTGGGTTTGCACACCCACTCGGTATTAGCTGAAGCATGTTTATAGGCATGAACGAGAATTGCTGCAAGAGGGGTCATGTGGAATGGCTTCCTTCCTCAAACGCAAACGGTAACATAGGGGCGTTGGCTCAGCGACCCTGCGCGACTTGGCTTGGTGGACATTGACGATGAACAGGCTTCCAATCGGCAGTGGCTCAGTTTGAATCACGTCGTGGTGATTCGGTCGAGGGCGGGACGCCCTCGCTCCGGGGGACTCAACTGAAGCGGGCACCTCCCCCCCGGAGTGAGGGCATCTTGCCCTCGCAGTGACGCGCGTCAGAGCGCCAGCCGCTCAAGCCTAGACAAAGTCAAACTGAGCCACTAACCGACCTGACGGTCGCGTGACGGTCGCAACGCTGGCGCGCAACGCCCATGCCACTTGCAGCGCAGGGAGATTGGGATGAGGGGGCAGTGCCCAAACCGAGCGCCGCCCGGCAACAACAAAGCAGGCACGGAGGCTGATTTGGCAAACGAACCGTTGGCGGGCTACCCGCTAGCCCATCTAAGGGTGCTGGACTTCTCCCGTGTGCTGGCCGGGCCCTTTGCCGGCCGCCTGCTGTGCGACCTCGGCGCCGATGTGGTGAAGGTCGAACCCCCGGATGGCGACGTCACAAGGCTCTGGGGACGGGTGGTCGGCAACCTTCCCGGCTACTACCACCAGCAGAACGCCGGCAAGCGCGACATCTGCATCGATCTGCGAACCGACGACGGCCGGCAGCTGGCCCTCGACCTAGCCGCCCAAGCCGACATCCTGATCGAGAACTTCCGCCCGGACGTGATGCCGAGGCTGGGCTTGGGCTACGAGACGCTGCGCGCCGTCAATCCGCGGCTGGTCATGCTTTCGATATCCGGCTTCGGACAGGGCGGCCCGGAATCCCACCGGCCCGCCTACGCGCCCATCATTCACGCCGAGGCAGGGCTGCTGGCCCGCCAAGCCCGCCGCAGCCGCATGCCCTACCGTGACCTGCCGCTGTCGGTGGCGGACACCAACGCCTCCCTGCACGGCTTGGTCGGGCTGCTTGCCGCCATCATCGCACGCCAGCGATCCGGGGCCGGCCAACACATCGACATCGCCATGATCGACGCCACGGTTGCCACGGACGACCAGCTTAACTACGACTTGGAGGACTCCGAGGCGACCGGGCCCCTAACCAGCGAAACCTGGGAAAGCGGCGCCGGCTGGATTCTGGTCTCCGCCGATTTCCGCTATCTGTGGCGCCTGCTCGCCAACGAATTCGGCCTGACCGACCCCGCCCGCAAGACCACGCCGCTGCCGGAGAAAATACGCCTGCGCCGGGAGCGGATGCAGGCTTTCTTCGCCGGCCTTGAGACCTGGGAGGCGGTCGAGGCCACCATGGCGCGAATGAACCTAGCTTGGGGCCGGGTCCGGGAAGGCGCCGAGCTCGCCGAGCAGCCGACCCTCGCCGCCCACGACATGATCCGCCCGATGGACGACCGAGCCGGCGGACAGCGCCCCGTCGTGCAGGCACCCTGGCGCTTTTCCGAAGCCAGGCACGGGGTGCGCGGCCCGGCACCCCACCGTGGCGAGCACAACAAGGCGGTGCTGGCCGACTGGCTGGGACGCTCCCCGGAGGAGGCTGACAGGCTCACCGCCGCCGGCGTGCTGCTGCGTGATGAAACGGCCTTGGGGGAATCAAGCGCCTGAGGTCTCGTTCCTCAGCTTCCCTCACCGCCTCTCTCCTATACGCCAAGCTGGCGAAGGTTGGATCGAGCGAGCGTAGCGCTTTTGCGGACCTGCCTGTAAACATGCTTCAGCCGACCCTGAGTGGGTGTGCAAACCCGCTGCGTTGTCCCTG